>NZ_JAYRMI010000057.1:0-26576 GCF_041904905.1 Zoogloea sp.
CCCCTGTGGCGGATGAACCGCGCCGACAACACCCTGATGCTGTCCTCCTATCACCTCACGCCGGGCAACGGCGCGGGTTACATCGAGGCGCTGGAGCGCTTCGACCCGGCGATGATCCAGGCCTACCCCTCGTCGGTGGGCTACCTGGCCCGCTGGCTGGCCGAGCACGGGCGCCACTACCGCGGCAAGTCGCTGCGCGGCATCGTCACCTCGTCGGAGACGCTGCGCCCCGAAGAGCGCGCGATCATCGTCGAGCGCTTCGGCTGTCAGGTGTTCGACTGGTACGGCGCCTTCGAGCGGGTGGCCGCCATCGGCACCTGCGAGCACGGCCACCTGCACGTGATGGAGGACTACGGCTGCGTGGAGTTCGAGCCCAACGGCGACGGCACCGCCAACCTCATCGCCACCGGCTTCGGCAACCGCCTGATGCCTTTCCTGCGCTATCGCGCGGACGACCGGGTGGTGCTCGCCGAGCCGGATTTCGCCTGCCCCTGCGGGCGCAGCTTCCGGGTGGTGAAGCAGGTGCTGGGGCGGGTGGACGACGCCATCCGCACCCCCGACGGGCGCCACGTGGTGATGCTGGACTGGATCTTCTCCGGGCTGTTCGGGCTGGTGGAGGCCCAGGTGGTGCAGGAGCGCCTGGACGAAGTGGCGATCCGCATCGTGGCCGGCGCCGAGTTCGGCCATCGCGACGAGCAGGCGCTGCTGCAGCGCGCCCGGGAGCGCCTGGGCGAGCAGGTGATCGTGAGAATCGAGCGTGTGGCGGACATTCCGCGCACGCGCAATGGAAAGTTCCGGCAGATCGTGAGCCGGATCGGTGGGAGTGAAGAAGTCAATGTCCAATCTTAATCAGGTCGGGTGGTACTGGAACCGCCTGCGTTGTATGTCCATCGCCGAGATCATGGGGCGGGCCAGCTCCAGCGCCACGCTGGCGATGGAGCGCCGCAAGGCGCCCGCCGAGGTGCCGGCCTTCCGCCTCGACCGGCAGGGGGCCCGCTGGCTGCCCCGGGAGCTGCCGGAGCCGACCGCCGCCATCCTGCAGCGGGCCAACGAGGTGCTCTCCGGCCACTGGCGGATCTTCGCCAACGACGCGGTGAACCTGGGCTTTCCGCCCGAATGGAACCGCAACCCGGCCAACGGGGCGCTGCTGCCGCTCAGCTACGGCAAGACCATGTCCTTCCGCGACCCGGCCCAGACCGGCGACATCAAATACCTGTGGGAGCCCAGCCGCCACCTGGAGCTGGTGTGCCTCGCCCAGGCCTGGCAGCTCACCAGCGACATGCGCTACCTGGAAGGCATCGGCACGCTGCTGGAGAGCTGGTTCGTGCAGTGCCCCTGCGGGCTGGGGCCCAACTGGGCCAGCGCGCTGGAGGCCGGCATCCGGCTCATCAACTGGTCCATCGCCTGGCAGCTCATCGGCGGGCTCTCGTCGCCGCTGTTCCAGCACCCGGTGGGCAAGGTGCTGCGGGCCGACTGGCTCAACAGCATCTGGCGCCACGCCGAGTTCATCCGCGGCCACCTGTCGCGCCACTCGTCGGCCAACAACCACCTGATCGGCGAGCTGGCCGGGCTGTTCGTGGCCGGCTCCACCTGGCCCTACTGGGAAGACGCCAAGCTGTGGCGCCGCGTCTCCCGCGAGGGGCTGGAGCGCGAGGTGCTGATCCAGAACGCCCCGGACGGGGTGAACCGCGAGCAGACCACCGCCTATCAGCAGTTCGTGTGGGATTTCCTGCTGCTTGCCGGGCTCGCCGCCCGCGCCACCGGCAAGCCGTTCTCCGACGCCTACTGGTCGCGCATGGAGGCGATGCTGGTGTACGTGGCCGCGATCATGGACAGCAGCGGCAACGTGCCCATGTTCGGCGACGCCGACGACGGGCGGGTCTCGGGCTACTCCCTCGGCGCCGGCGGCTGCGCCTTCCAGAGCCAGCTGGCCACCGGCGCGCTGCTCTTCGAGAACCCCTCCCTGGCCCGCAAGGCCGGGTTTGTGGACCCGCGCACCCGCTGGCTGCTGGGCAGCGAGGCCTGCACCCCTTTCGACGGCCTGCTCCTGAAGGCCGCGCCGGCCACCACCCGGGTGGATTTCCCGGACGGCGGCGTGTATGTGCTGGGCTGCCATCTGGACACCCCCGACGAGCTGCGCCTGGTGGCCGACGCCGGGCCCCTGGGGCTGGGCGGCATCGCGGCCCACGGCCACGCCGATGCCCTGTCGTTCACCCTGTCGGTGGCGGGCCGGGAGTTCCTCGTCGATCCGGGCACCGGCACCTACCACGGGCCGCGCGCCTGGCGGGACGGCTTCCGCGGCACGGCGATGCACAACACCTTGTCCATCGCCGGTGAGGATCAGGCCGTGTCGGGGGGCAAGTTCATGTGGGTGCGCAAGTACCGGACCACGGTGATCGAGCGGGAATCCGCCCGTCTGGTGGACCGCCTGGTGGCGGAGCACGACGGCTACCGGCGCCTGCCGGGGCGGCCGGTGCACCGGCGCAGCTGGGAGCTGGACCGGCTGGGCGATCGGGTCACGATCCGCGACGAGGTGCACGCGGGCTGTGCCCAGCGGGTCACGCTCCACTGGCATTTCAGCGAAGCCTGCAACGTCACCTGCACGCCGGACGGGCTGCTGGTGACCAACGGGCCGGTGTGCCTGTCGATGATCCTGCCCGCCGACGGCGAGGTGAGCATCCTGCACGGCGCCGACGAGCCGCTGGCCGGCTGGGTCTCCCGGGGTTACGACCGCAGATCGCCAAGCACCACCGTGGAGTGGCGCGGCACCCTTGAACCGGGGATGGGCGTCGAGACGATCCTGCGCCGGATCTGAGCCGCGCTCAGGCCTGCGGGAAGAACAGGGCGATCACCGCCGGCATCTCCGCCTGAACGGCGGCGCGGATCTGACCGATCCGTTCCACGGTCATCTCCAGGGTGGCGGCGGTCATCGGGTCCATCCCGGCGAGGGCCGCCTGGTCGGGGTCGTCCTGCCCTTCGGTGGCCACCACCCGGTTGGCCAGGTGGAGCAGGGCGGCTTCGGTGACGTGCTGCCCGCCCATCGCCGGCCGGAGCTGCGCCCCGATGGCGGTGGCGAAACCGTTCGGCAGGTGCCATGCCGACGCCAGGGCGGCGCCCACTTCGGCGTGGTTGCAGCCGATGTGGTCAAGTTCGGCCTCGTGGAGGGGGATCTGGCGGATGAGGGCGGTCTCGAGCGCCGCCGACGCTCCCTCCGGGTTGGCCTGGTACATCACCAGATGGCCGATGTCGGCCAGCAGGCCCTCCACGAACATCCGCTCCGGGTCGCCCATGCCCAACTGCTTGGCGCCCGCCCGGGCCGCCAGCCCCCGGAAGATGCAGTCCTGCCAGTAGCGGGTCATGTGCATCCGCGCCGGACGGATGCCGGCAAAGGCGCCGATGATCGCGGTGCTCAACACCAGATCGTGCACCTGCTGCATGCCCATCAGGTTCACCGCCCGGGCGACCGTCTCCACCTTGCCCGGAAAACCGTAGAGCACGCTATTCACCACTCGCAGCACCCGCGCCGTGATGGCGGGGTCGCCCGCCACGGCGTCGGCCACCTGATGGATCGAGCTGTCCGGATCGTCCAGCAGCTCCCGGATGCGGTGGTAGGCGGCCGGCAGGCTGGCGAGCTTTTCGATGCAGGCGACGAGTTCCTGGGGGGTAGACATGATCGTTGGCGGCAGGCGAGTGCGGGAGACGAAGTCATTTACGGCGGTCCGGCAGGCCGCTTTAGGGGTGGCACCATGGTCACAACCCAAAATGGGGGAGATAATCCACAGGCGGCCGACTTCGGCCGTCCGGCGACCGGCAATTGCGCACATTGCCGCTCCGATAGGCGGCGAGCGCGTCGGGTCGGCTTGCTATGCTTTCCGGCGATGGTCGATGCCCCGCGGGGCCGGCCCGGTTCGTCGAGCTAGAAGAGAAGGTTTTCTTGATGAAGCTACTGAGCTGGAACATTCAGTGGGGACGCGGTGCGGACGGCGAGGTGACCCTCGCCCGCACGGTGGCGGCCATCCGCACCCTGGGTGATTTCGACGTGATCTGCCTGCAGGAAGTGGCGGTGGGGTTTGCCGGCCTCCAGGGCGGCATCGCCGTCGATGGCGTGGCGCGCCTGAGCGAGGCCTTTCCGGGCTACAGCGCGCATTTCGTGCCGGCGGTGGATTTCCCGGATGGCTCCGGCGGACGCAGCCAGTTCGGCAACCTCACCCTCAGCCGCCTGCCGGTGGGGCAGGTGTTCCGTCACAGCCTGCCGCGCCCGCCGGAAGAGGGCGTGCCCAGCATGCCGCGGGCCTGCCTCGAGGTGGTGGTCGATGCCCCCGGCGGACCGGTGCGGGTGCTCAACACCCACCTGGAGTACTACTCCCGCGTCCAGCGCATGACCCAGATCGCCGCGCTCCACGCGCTCCAGTGCGACGCCATGCGGCTTGCCGCCGGCGAGGCCCCGGCGCCGGACGAGGACAAGGAGGATTCCCCCTTCGCGGTGTGGCCGCGGCCGGTGTCGGCGGTGATCTGCGGCGACTTCAACTGCGAGCCGGGCAGCCCCGAGTATTACAGAATGATCGCCCCGATCGGCGCAGATGTATCAGGTTGGGAAGACGCCTGGCGCGCATGCTACGGCGACATCCCCCACCTCAACACGGTGGGCCTCAACGGCGCCGAGTGGCCGGACCGGCCTTACTGCTGCGATTATTTCTTCGTGAGCGCCGACCTGGTGGACCGGGTGGAGGCCGTGGCGGTGGATCAGGCCACGGCGGCGTCGGACCACCAGCCCATCAAGCTCACGCTGAACTGAGCGCCCCGGCGCAGCCCGCCACGGAACGACGGCCTTGCGTGCGGCATCTGCCGCGGCAGGGCCGTCGGGCGTTTACAGGGGGGCGAGCTGTTCCCGGTAGCGCTGGGCGTTGTTCACGTAGCCATCGGCGCTGGCCTGGAGCTTGGCGATTTCGTGGTCGGTGAGTTCGCGGATGATCCGGCCGGGCGAGCCGCACACCAGCGAGCGGTCGGGGATCACCTTGCCTTCGGGGATCAGGGAGTTGGCGCCGATCAGGCAGTGCTTGCCGATGACCGCGCGGTTGAGCACCACCGCGTTGATGCCGATCAGCGACCCGTCGCCCACCGTGCAGCCGTGCAGCATCACCTTGTGGCCCACGGTGACGTTGCTGCCGATGGTGAGCGGCACGCCGTCGTCGGTGTGGAGCACCGAGCCGTCCTGGATGTTGGTGTTCTCGCCGATGGAGATCGGATCGTTGTCGCCCCGCAGGATCGCACCGAACCAGACATTGACGTTGCGGGCGAGGTGCACGTCGCCGATCAGGGTGGCAGTATCGGCAACCCAGACGCCCTCCTGCAGTTGCGGGGTGTGCTCTCCAAGGCGGTAGATCGGCATCTTTTTTATCCTGTTATGGTTGAATTCCACCCGTGCCGCCGAATGGCCGGGTGAAGAGCGCGCCATAATAACAGGGTGACGCTCGAGTGCAAGGGGACGGGCGGCCTTTTTGCCACACTTTCGGTAAGCGAAATAAGGGCTTAGATGCGGCGCCGCGGGCTCGCGGCGGGGCAGGGGAAGGAGGAATCGACATGTTCGGGAACGGCGTGGATGGGAGGCAGGGCGATGGCGGGTGATCTCGATACCCTTGCAGGGTTGGCGACGGCCTTCCGGGACGCGCGGGACTGGTCCCAGTTCCATTCCCTGCGCAATCTCATCGTGTCGCTCAACCTGGAGGCCGGCGAGCTTCTGGAGCTGACCCAATGGAAAACCGACGACGAGATCGCCGCCATCCCCGCCGATCTCCACGCCCGGGAGGCGCTGGAGGACGAGTGCGCCGATGTGCTGCTGTATCTGCTGCTGATTGCCGACCGGGCTGGCATCGACCTGGACGCCGCCACCCGGGCCAAGCTCGCCAAGAACGAGGCCAAGTATCCGGTGGCGCGCTTCCGGGGTTCGCGCCGGAAGTACGACGCGCCCGAATGAACGCCGGGGAGGCGTGCCGCCGGCCGAGGTGTTAGCATCGCGCCCCTGATCTTTCGACCCTTGCCGCCCGCTCGCCCGGGTGCAACCGCCATGCTGAGTTACCGCCACGCCTTCCACGCCGGCAACCACGCCGACGTGCTCAAGCACTTCGTCCTCGTCCAGGTGCTGGAGTACTTCAACCAGAAGGACAAGCCCTATTTTTACATCGACACCCACGCCGGAGCGGGCTGCTACGCGCTGGACGAGGCCTTTGCCCGCAAGAACGCCGAGTACGAAGAGGGCGTCGGCCGCCTGCTCGGGCGCAAGGACGTGCCTTCCGAACTGAAGGAATACCTGCGCGTGGTGCGCGACCTCAACCCCGGCGGCAAGCTGCGGCTGTATCCGGGCTCGCCGTGCTGTGCGGCGCCGCTGATGCGCCCGGACGACAAGATGCGCCTGTTCGAGCTGCACCCGGCCGACAGCCGCCTGCTGGCCAAGACCTTCGAGAACGCGGGCAGCCAGACGCTGGTGCTGGAGCAGGATGGCTTCACCGGCATCAACGCCTTCCTCCCGCCGCCCACCCGCCGCGGGCTGGTGCTGATCGACCCGCCCTACGAGGTGAAGACCGACTACCGTACCGTGCTGACGATGATGAAGGAGAGCCTGCGCCGCTTTCCCACCGGCACCTACATCGTCTGGTACCCCAAGCTCCACAGCATGGCCTCGCGGGAGCTGCCCGAAAAACTCAAGCGCCTGCCCATCACCAGCTGGCTGCACGTGAGCCTGGACGTGCAGAAGCCGTCGGACGACGGTTTCGGGATGCACGGCAGCGGGCTCTTCATCGTCAACCCGCCGTGGACGCTGCCGCCCGTGCTCAAGAAGGTGATGCCTTATCTGGTGCAGGTGCTGGGCCTCGACGAGGGCGCCGGCTACCAGCTGGAATCCGAGATCCCCTGAACGACCCAGCCCGGCCGGACGCAGAAAGCAAGAAGCCCCGGGCGACCGGGGCTTCTTGTTGAAGTACGCAATCGGCAGCGCGGGGCTGCCCCGGCGGCCTTACAGCAGGTGCATCTTCTTGGCGGCTTCGGTGAGCTGGCCGCGGAAGTCCGGGTGAGCGATGGCGATCAGCTCCTTGGTGCGCTGCTTGGCGGTCTTGCCGCGCAGCTGCGCCACGCCGAACTCGGTCACCACGTAGTTGATGTCGTTCTTGCTGGTGGTGACGTGGGTGCCCGGGGTAAGCGTGGGAACGATGCGCGAGATGGTGCCGTCCTTGGCGGTGGAGGGCAGCACGATGAAGGCCTTGCCGCCCTTGGAGCGGTTGGCAGCCCGCACGAAATCGGCCTGGCCGCCGGTGCCGGAGTAGGGCAGCGGGCCCAGGCTCTCGGAGCCGCACTGGCCGAGGAAGTCGATCTCGAGGGTGGCGTTGATGCACATCAGGTTGTCGTTCTGACCGGCGATGTACGGGTCGTTGGTGAAGTCCACCGGGTGCATCTCGACCATCGGGTTGCGGTCGAGGAACTTGTAGAGCTTCTTGGAGCCGAGGGCGAAGGTGGCAACCATCTTGCCGGGCATGAAGTTCTTGCGGCGGTTGTTGACCGCGCCGGACTCCAGCAGGGTGAGGATGCCGTCGCCGACCATCTCAGTGTGGATGCCCAGGTCGTGCTTGTGGGTGAGCTGCATCACCACCGCGTCGGGGATGCCGCCGTAGCCGATCTGCAGCGTGGAGCCGTCGTCGATCATGTCGGCGACGTACTTGCCGATGGCTTCCTGGACGGGCCCGATGGTGGGCAGGCCGACTTCCAGCACCGGCTCATCGTTCTCGACCAGCGCGGTGACCTGGGAGATGTGGATGTGGCAGTTGCCGTAGGCGAAGGGGACGTTCGGGTTGACTTCGATGATGACGGCGCGGGCCTTGCGGACGGCGGCCATCGTGTAGTCGGGGGCGAGACCGAGGGAGAAATAACCGTGCTCGTCCATCGGGGAGGCCTGGGTGAAGACCACCTCGGCGGGCATCAGGCCACGGTCGATGAGCTGCGGCATCTCCGAGAAGTAGCTCGGGTGGAAATCCACCACGCCTTCGCGGAAGCCCGGACGGGTTGCGCCGCTGAAGAAGTAGGCGACGTGACGGACGTGATCGGCGGTGGTCGGATCGAGGTAGCCGAACTTGCGTACGGCCAGGATCTGGGACACCTTCACGTCGCGGAAATCGCGACGGTGTTCGGACAGCGCGGTGAGCAGTGCGGGCGGTTCGGCTACCGCGGTCGGCACGACGATGGTGTCGCCGTTATGAACGTTGCGGATTGCCTCGGCCGGAGTCACGCGCTTGGCGGCGTATTGCGCCTGGACGGTCATCTGTTTATCTCCCATGGTCATCGTTATAGCGCAGCATTAAACCACGGCTTGAAGCCGCGATTTGTACTCGATTGTATAGCTCGGGAGCGGCCTGGAATCTGGCCTGGATCAAGGAAATGGAGTGGGTTTCTGGGGTTCAGGGCAGGGCCGAACGGTTGCGCCCGAGGCAGGTGCGGTGACGGCTGTCCACGCGCTCGGCGAACCAGCCGGTGGTGAGCTTGCGCTGGATCTTCGGGCTCTTCAGGTCGATCTGCGGCATGGCCTCGCGGGGCACCGGTGCGCCGGCGGCGGTGTCGGCCAGGGCGAAGACCCGGGCATACAGCGCGGTCTGACCGAAGGCGGCGGTCTTCTCCAGGCGCAGGTCGCGGATCAGGGCCTCGCGGGGCAGGCCCAGGCGGCTGCCGATGGCACCGAGGGCCGACAGGGTGGCGCTGGGCTCGGCGGCCGGCGCGCCATCCTTGTAGCGCAGCAGGTCGCCATCAAGCGCCAGGGCTTGCCCGCTCAGGCGGGCGACCGCCGACTGGAAGGCGGCGTTGCGGCTGCTGTAGCGGCCGGCATTGAAATCGGCAAAGCGGTAGAGGAGCTTGCTGTAGGGGGCGGGGTAGTCGAGCAGGATGGCGATGCCGAAGTAGACGCCACCGCGACGGGTGAAGACTTCGTTGCGCACGGAATCCCGGCGCGGATAGGGGTAGGGCTTCTCCCGGACCTGCTCTTCGGCAAAGGCGACGCTGACCTGCATCGGCCCGCCGGTGCGCACGGGGTTGAAGCCGCCCAGCAGGGAACGGCCGTTGGGTAGCTCGGAGATCATGTCCTCGAACAGTGCGTTCATCTGCTTCTCGGTGCGCAGGCTGTCGATGCGCGCCTTGTAGCTGCGGCCGTCGGGACTGGTCTTGAGGAGGGCGGCGTCCACCAGCAGGCGGGGCAGGTGGAGCTTCTCGCGGCGGGCGTCGATCTCTTTCCAGACGATCTGGGCGAGCCCGGGCACCGCGGGATCGGCCTGGAACGTGGATTCCTGCTCGATCACCGCGACGGCCGCGCAGATGGTGTCCGGCGTGAGGGGCAGGCGCAGGCTGGCGAAGGCGGTGTGGATGTCGGCGGCCCAGCCGTCCCGATCCTTGACGTAGGGAGGCAGGAACCCGGCGACCAGGGCGCGGCCTTCCCGCTCGCCAAGGGCTGGTGGCATTGCCGGACGCGGCAGGGCCAGCGGCGGCAGCGATGGCTGCGGTGGCAAGGTGGCGGGCGGCAGCGGGGCCGGGCGGGGCGCTTCGGGCTGAGGAGAGGCGACCGGCGGCAGGGCGGGGCGGCCGGGCGGGGGCGGCAGGCTGGGCGATGGGCGGGATTCGACCGGGCCTGGGCTCGCGCAGCCACCCAGCAGGATGGTGCCGGCGGCCAGGGCCAGGGCGGCGCGCGCGGCGATGCGGCGGATCACGATCCGCCGGCGGACTTTTCCGCTTCGGCGATGCGGCTCAGGCTGCGGGTGTAGAAGGCGGCGTAGCCGAGGCCGACGAGGGCCATGATTCCCGTGAGCAGCACTGCGCCTTCCATCGGCTGGCCGGCGATCACGTTGGCGACGAAGGAGTATCCGAGCACCAGCGCAGCGGCAAAGCCGCCGACGATGCGGACGAGGGCAAAGGTCTTCTGTTGCTTGAGGGTGGGCGTGGCCATGGGGCGTCGTTCGGTGAAAAGCCGGCTTGACGCGCGAGGATCGGGCTTCCGGCCCCGAGCGTCAAGCCGGCTATCGGTGGGTCAGAACAGGGCGCGTCCGAGCCAGTAGCCGCCGGCTGCGATCAGCGCCGAGCAGGGGATGGTGAGCACCCAGGCCCACACGATGCTGCCGGCGATGCCCCAGCGCACGGCTGCGGTGCGGCGCACCGAACCCACGCCGACGATGGCGCCGGTGATGGTGTGGGTGGTGGAGACCGGAATGCCCAGGCCGGTGGCCAGGAACAGGGTGATGGCGCCCCCGGTTTCGGCACAGAAGCCGCCGACCGGCTTGAGCTTGGTGATGCGCTGCCCCATCGTCTTGACGATCCGCCAGCCGCCGAACAGGGTGCCCAGGCCGATGGCCATGTAGCACAGCACGACGACCCACGACGGAACCGGGTCGCCTTGGGCGGTGACGCCGGCGGCGAGCAGCAGCATCCAGATGATCCCGACGGTCTTCTGCGCATCGTTGCCGCCGTGGCCCAGGCTGTAGAGCGCCGCCGACACCAGCTGGAGGCGACGGAACCATTTGTCGACCTTGCGCTGGGTCTTGTTGCGGCAGATCCAGGCCACGATCACGAGGATGAGCGAGCCGAGGATGTAGCCGAACAGGGGGGAGATGATGATGAAGGCGACTGTCTTGCCGATCCCGGCGCCGATCAGCGGGTCTGTGCCGGCCTTGGCGATGGCCGCGCCGACGATGCCGCCGATGAGGGCGTGGGAGGAACTGGACGGGATGCCGTAGTACCAGGTGACGATGTTCCAGGCGATGGCGCCGAGGAGCGCGCCGAAGACCAGGTAGTGATCGACCACCGAGGGGTCGATGATGCCTTTCCCGACGGTGCTGGCCACCTTCAGCTGGAAGATGAAGAGGGCGATGAAGTTGAAGAAGGCGGCCCAGGCGACAGCCTGATGGGGCTTGAGGACGCCGGTGGACACGACGGTGGCGATGGCGTTCGCCGCGTCGTGGAAGCCGTTCATGAAGTCAAAGACGAGCGCGACGACAACCAGGCCGGCAATGACCCAGAAACCGATCTGTACGGATTCCATGGCGATGCTCAGGCGTTTTCCAGCACGATGCCTTCGACGATCTTGGCGACGTCCTCGCAGCGATCGGTGATCGATTCGAGTTGTTCGTAGATGGCTTTGAGCTTCATGACCTGCAGCGCGTCGCGCTCGTCGCGGAACAGCCGCGACATGGCGCTGCGCATGATGCGGTCGGCGTCGGTCTCGAGGCGGTCGATCTCCTGGCACGTCTGCAGCACGGCGCTGGCGTTGTCCATGTTGGAGATGAGGCCGACGACGATCTTGACCCGGGTGCAGCAGGACAGGCTGACGTTGGCCAGTTGCTGCGCTTCGGGGGTGATGCGCTGGATGTGGTAGAGCGTGGTGCACTCGGCGACGTCCTGGACGGTGTCGAGGATGTCGTCCATGGCGTTGATGAGGCTGTGGATCTCGTCGCGGTCGAGGGGGGTGATGAAGCTCTTGTGAGCTTGGGCGACGGTCTCGTGAGTGATCTTGTCGGCGAGTTGTTCGATCTCTTCGATCGCGGCGATGTGCTTGTCGGCACCGCCCAGGTCGTCCATCAGGGCGACCAGTTCCTGAGCGCCAAGAACGATCTGCTCGGCGTGGCTGTTGAAAAGTTCAAAAAAACGGCCCTCTTGGGGCAGCAGGCGTCCGAACATAGTTTATTTGTTGCAGGAGGATGACTGTAATCTGAATTTTAACAGAGCCCCGCCGCTTCGATGCACCGGAATGAGGCGGGGCTTCTGATCCTCGTCAGAACTTGGGCTTTTTGGGGCCTTTGAAGCCGCCGGAGAAGCCGCCCGGCGGGCCGTCCGTGCGGAAGGGCTTCTTCGGCGGGGCGCCGCGTCCGGCGCCGGCGGGGCGTCCGCGCTCACGGCCGGCCTCTTCGGGGCTGGCGAGGCGCAGGTTGAGGGGTTGCTGGCGGACCCGGGCGCGACGCAGGATCTGGACGATGTCGTTGGGCAGGTCGGCGGGCAGCTCGACCGTGCTGTAGTCCTCGAACAGGTTGATCTGGCCGATGAAGCGGCTCTCGATGCCGGCCTCGTTGGCGATGGCGCCGACGATGTCCTTGGGGCTGGCCATGTGCTCGCGGCCTACGTCGATGCGGTAGCGGGCGAGACGGCCTTCGGCGTAGTCGCGGCGGCGCTCGAGGATCTCGCCGCGGTTCTCGCGGGGCTCGCGGGCCGGACGGTCGGGCTTGCCGGCGGCGAGCTGGGCGATGTCGGGCCTGCCGGTATCGGGCATCTGCAGCGGGCGATCCTTCTGGGCGAGGAAGGCGAGCGCGGCGGCGATCTCGTGGGCGCTGGCGTCGTGCTTTTCTTCGATGCCGGCGATCACATCCAGGAAGAAGCTCAGATCTTCGGATTCGAGGACTTCGCTGACCTGCTGGCGGAAGGCGGCGACGCGTTTGTCGGCGACGGCTTCGCGGCTGGGCAGCTTGAGCAGCTCGATGGGCTGCTTGGTGGCGCGCTCGATCTGGCGCAGGAGGTGGTTCTCGCGCGGGGCGACGAACAGGATGGCGTTGCCGGCGCGCCCGGCGCGGCCAGTGCGGCCGATGCGGTGGACGTAGGCTTCGGTGTCGTAGGGGATGTCGTAGTTGATGACGTGGCTGACGCGGGGCACGTCGATGCCGCGGGCGGCCACGTCGGTGGCGACGACGATGTCGAGGGTTTCGTTCTTGAGCTGTTCGATGACCCGCTCGCGCAGCTGCTGGGTCATGTCGCCGTTGAGGCAGGCGGCAGCGTAGCCGCGGGCTTCGAGCTTTTCGGCGAGTTCGACGGTGGCGGTCTTTGTGCGCACGAAGACGATGGCGGCGTCGAAGTCGTCTTCGACTTCGAGGATGCGGGTGAGCGCGTCGAGCTTGTGGGCGCCGGCGATCTGGAGGTAGCGCTGCTTGATGGTGGAGACGGTGGCGGTGGCGGCCTTGATCTTCACTTCCTTCGGGTCGCGCAGGTAGCGGTGGGCGACGCGGCGGATGGCGTCCGGCATGGTGGCCGAGAACAGCGCGGTCTGGCGAGCGGTGGGGGTGTGCTCGAGGATCCACTCCACGTCGTCGATGAAGCCCATGCGCAGCATTTCGTCGGCTTCGTCGAGGACCAGGGTGGTGAGGTTGTCGAGGTTGAGGCTCTTGCGCTCGAGGTGGTCCATGACCCGGCCGGGGGTGCCGACGACCACGTGGGCGCCGCGCTGGAGCTGGCGCAGCTGGACGACCATGCTCTGGCCGCCGTAGATGGGCAGCACGTGGAAGCCGGGCATCTTGCTGGCGTAGCGCTGGAAGGCTTCGGCGACCTGGATGGCGAGTTCGCGGGTGGGGGTGAGCACCAGCACCTGCGGGTTGCGCTGGGCGAGGTCGACGCGGTCGAGGGCGGGGAGGGCGAAGGCGGCGGTCTTGCCGGTGCCGGTCTGGGCTTCGCCGAGGATGTCGTGGCCGGCGAGGAGGTGCGGGATGCAGGCGGCCTGGATGGGCGAGGGGGTTTCGTAGCCGATCTCGGTGAGGGCGGCCAGAATCGGCGCCTGGAGGTCGAGCTGATCGAAGCGTTCGATGGGAGCAGTCATGGGAGCGGGGGGCGCGGGCCGGGTGGAGGGTGAAGCGGTCTTGGGCCCGGGGCGTTAAGGCGGCTTCAGCAAAACACTCAATTTTACCGCAAGCGCGCCCCGCCGTCCCGTTGCTTGAGGAAAGTCAGCGCTTTGGGACGGTGCCGGCGTCCTGTCCGAACAACACTTTCCTGGCTTCGTCGCTCATCGGCGGCTGGTTGGGGTTGATGCGCTGGGCGATGTCGTAGGCCCGCGCGGTGGCCGGGCGCCGGCCGATGGCGTGGAACCAGCGCTTGAGGTTGGGGAAGTCGTCGAGGTGCTGGCGCTGGCGCTCGTGGGGGACGATCCAGGGGTAGCAGGCCATGTCGGCGATGGTGTAGTCGTCGCCGACGATGAAGGCGCGGTCGGCGAGGCGGCGGTCGAGCACGGCGTAGAGGCGGGCGGTCTCCTTGACGTAGCGGTCGATGGCGTAGGGCACGGGCTCGGGGGCGTACTGGGTGAAGTGGTGGTTCTGCCCGGCCATGGGGCCAAGGCCGGCCATCTGCCAGAACAGCCACTGCAGGGTGTCGACGCGCTGGCGCAGGTCGGTGGAGAGGAAGCGGCCGGTTTTTTCGGCGAGGTAGAGCAGGATGGCGCCGGATTCGAAGATCGGGACGGCTTCGCCGCCGTCGGCCGGGGCGTGGTCGACGATGGCGGGGATGCGGTTGTTGGGGGCGATGCGAAGGAAGTCGGGCTGGAACTGCTCGCCCTTGCCGATGTTGATGGGGTGGAGCGTGTAGGGCAGGCCAGTCTCTTCGAGGAAGAGGGTGATCTTGTGGCCGTTGGGGGTGGTCCAGTAGTAGAGGTCGATCATCGGGGGTGTCCTTCAGGCGGAGGGGCGGCGTTCGGCGGCGAGCACCCAGGCAGGGTCGAGGTCGCGGATCGGCACGCGGGGGTCGGCGGGGATGCGCCCGGCCAGCTGCAACTGCAGGTAGCGCAGGCAGGAGACCCGCAGGAAGGAGGTGAAGTTCGTGCTCTCGTCGAGCCGGCCGCTGAGGGTGAGTTCGTCGTAGAGCCGCCCGAGGAGCTGGGGGACGCTCAGGCCGTCGCGGGCGCCGATCTCGCCGAGCACCTGCCAGAACAGGTTTTCGAGGCGCAGGCTGGTGGCTACGCCGTGGAGGCGGATCGAGCGGCTGCGGGTGGCGTAGAGCTCAGGGTCGGCGTTGATGAAGACTTGGCACATCGATTCGGCTCGAGACACGGGAAGCCCCCGTCAGCCCATTGTAGGTGCTGCGGGGGCTGCTTGCGGCGGTGGCGTGCTTCAGTCGATGCGGGTGCCGAGCACCGCCAGGAACTGGGCGATCCAGGCGGGGTGGGCGGGCCAGGCGGGCGCGGTGACCAGCTTGCCGTCGGTGATGGCCTGGTCCACCGGGATGTTGGCGTAGGTGCCGCCGGCAAGCTCGACCTCCGCCTGGCAGGCGGGGTAGGCAGAGCAGGTGCGGCCTTCGAGCACACGGGCGCCGGCGAGGAGCTGGGCGCCGTGGCAGATGGCGGCCACCGGCTTGTCGGCGGTGAAGAAGTGGCGCACGGCGGCGATCACCGCGGGGTTCATGCGCAGGTATTCGGGGCCGCGGCCGCCGGGGATCACCAGGGCGTCGTAGTCTGCCGGGTCGATGGTGGCGAAGCTGGCGTTGAGGGTGAAGTTGTGGCCGCGCTTTTCGGTGTAGGTCTGGTCGCCTTCGAAATCGTGGATGGCGGTGGCGATGGTGTCGCCGGCCTTCTTGTCCGGACATACGGCGTGCACGGTGTGACTGACCGCCTGGAGGGCCTGGAAGGGCACCATGGTTTCGTAGTCTTCGCAGAAGTCGCCGCAGATCATCAGGATTTTCTTGGCCATGTCTTGCTCCGTCGGGGTGGATGGGAAACTGTGAGCAAAGTGTGGCCGTGCGCTGGCCGGGGCGGGTGGTAGCCGGTTACCGCGCGAGGGTTTGCCAGCCGGGCGGCGGGTGCGCATCATGGCGTTTTCGGGAGGGCGAGGATGATGGAGTTTGCGATTGTGCCGCCGGCGCAGGCGGCGATACCGGTGGCGGGGAGCGCGGCGGTGTTTCCGGTGCGGCGGATCTACTGCGTGGGGCGCAACTATGCTGCCCACGCCCGCGAGATGGGCGCCGACCCGAGCCGCGAGGCGCCGTTCTTCTTCTGCAAGCCGGCCGACGCGGCGGTGCCGGTGGTGCCCGGGGTGCCGACCGCGCTGCCGTACCCGGCCAGCACGAAGGATTTTCACTATGAGGCGGAGCTGGTGGTGGCCATCGGCCTGGGCGGTGCCGACATCCCGGTGGAGGCGGTGCCGGGGCACATCTGGGGCTACACGGTGGGGCTCGACATGACCCGCCGCGACCTGCAGGCGGCGCTCAAGGCGAAGGGGCATCCGTGGGAGGCCGCCAAGGCCTTCGACCGTTCGGCGCCCATCGCGCCGCTGGTGCCGGTGGCAGCCTGCGGCCATCCGCAGGCGGGGGCGATCTGGCTGACGGTGAACGGCCGGCGTCGTCAGCAGGGCGATCTGGGGGAGATGATCTGGTCGGTGGCGGAGATCGTGGCGCGGCTGTCCACGCTGTTCCGGCTGGAGCCGGGCGACCTGATCTTCACCGGCACGCCCGAAGGCGTCGGCCCGGTGGTGCCGGGCGATGCGATCGAGGCGGGGGTGGAGGGCGTGGGGCGGCTGGCGCTGGCGATTGCCTGATGGGCAGCTGAGGGTCAGCCCAGATCGCTGCGGTGGGCGTCGGCCCAGCAGTTGGGGGTTTCGTAGATGCGCACCTGCTCGAGCCGGACGTGGTTGTTGTACGCGCCGGTGTAGAGCGGGTCGAGGATGCGGAAGGCTTCGACGGCCAGGTTTTCGGCGGTGGGCACCACATCGAGGATCACCGTCTTGTGGCCCGGGATGGACTGGAGGAAGCTCACCACCGCGGTGTCGCCCCGGTAGGCCAGGAAGGCGTGATCCCAGACGTCCACGACGTGCCGTTTGGCGATGGCCTTGACGTCGCCGAAATCGAGCACCATGCCGTTGGCCGGCAGGCCGTCGGCGCGGATGATGTCGCCCGACAAGGTGATCTCCAGCACGTAGCGGTGGCCGTGCAGGTGACGGCACTGGCTGGCGTGGTCGGGAATCCGGTGGCCGGCGTCGAACTCAAGGCGGCGCGTGATCTGCATGGGCGGGGGCCCGGGTGCGAGGTTCCGGGCAGGAAAAAAGGTCCCGTATTATACGCGCCTCGTTTTTGCACCTGGATAGCGCCATGAAAACCCCCGGGCAGATGCTCACGGTCACCGACCACAATCGCAGTTTCAGCAGTCTGACCTACGTGTATCCGGTGGTGTCGCGCCGGGCCGGCGGGGTGTCGGTGGGAATCAACCTCAACCCCAACAACGCCTGCAACTGGCGCTGCGCGTACTGTCAGGTGCCCGGGCTGGTTCGCGGGGCTGCGCCGGAGATCGATGTGGCGCTGCTGGAGGCGGAGCTGCGCGGGTTTCTGGCGGAGCTGTGCAGCGGCCGTTTCATGGAGGAGCACGTGCCGCCCGAGGCGCGGGCGATTCGCGACATTGCCTTCTCGGGCAACGGCGAACCCACCGGCAGCAAGCGCTTCGAGGAGATCGTCGGACGGGTGATCGTGGCGCGGGACGAGGCCGGGCTGGCTTCGGTGCCGGTGCGACTCATCAGCAATGGCAGTCTGCTCGACCGACCCTATGTGCAGGCGGCGCTGAGGCGCCTGGCAGCGGCGGGCGGCGAGGTGTGGTTCAAGCTCGACGGCGGGACGAGCGACGACATCCGCCGAATCAACGGCGTTGAGGTGGAGCCGCGCAGCCACGCCCGGCGGCTGGCCTTGAGCATGTCGTTGTGCCCAACCTGGGTACAGACGTGCCTGTTCGGCTGGGATGGCGCGCCGCCATCGCAGGATCAGATCGAGAATTACCTGGAAATGCTGGAGTTCGCCCTGGACGAAGCGCGCAAGATAACGCCTTCAGCTGCGCTGAAGGGCATCCTGCTGTATGGCGTCGCACGGCAATCCTTCCAGCCAGAGGCCGAACGGATTCAACGCCTCTCACTGGACGAACTGGAGTCGATCGCCAGTCAGGTGAAATCCAGGCTGGGGAAGGAAGGACTGACCGTGACGGTCAGTCCTTGATCCCGTCAAAATCAGGCGCTCAGTGCGACACGCGCTCCTTGCGCTTGGCGCGAGCTTCCTTCTTCAGGGTCTTGAAAAGCTCGGGGTTGGTGGCCTTCAGGTACTCGACAACTTCGACGTCGTCCTTCTTGATCTTGGTGATATCGACCTGCTCGATGTGCACCAGGCGAAGCAGGGCCTGAACCGGGCGGGGGATGTTGCGGCCGCTCTCGTAGCGCGAGCCACCGCTCTGGGTAACCCCGATCTTGGACCAGAACTGGGACTGGTTCATGCCCAGCTTGCGGCGGATTTCACGGACATCGACTTTTTCGGTGGTTTTCATCTCTTTGTTCCTCAAGGGTTTGACTCTGTTCGTTATTAACAACGGCATCGCCGTCGTTTTCTATAACTTTCGTTATATGTCGGAAAGTATAGATTACTACTCGCAACACATACAACGGTATATTTGGATGGGCTAGGGTTTACCACACGGATTTTATGTGACGAGATGCACATCGATCCAGCAAAACGTCAAAGCTGCAAGAGTTCGCGTTATCCGCTAATATCACGCGCTTTCCACATCCTCATCTTCTTAGAAGTCAAGATGGCGCTCATAGTTCAGAAATATGGCGGCACTTCCGTCGGAAACCCCGAACGGATCAAGAACGTGGCCAAGCGGGTCGCGAAGTTCCATGCCCAGGGACACAAGATGGTGATCGTCCTCTCCGCCATGAGCGGCGAGACCAACCGTCTGATCGCCCTTGCCAAGGAGGTCAGCGCGAATCCCAGCCCCCGCGAACTCGACGTGGTGATTTCCACGGGCGAGCAAGTGACCATCGGCCTGTTGTGCATGGCACTTGAGGAAATGGGCATCAAGGCGCGCAGCTACACCGGCGGCCAAGTGCGCATCCTCACCGACAGCGCCTTCACCAAGGCCCGCATTCTGGACATCGACGGCGACAACATCCGCCGCGATCTCGATGCCGGCGCAGTGGTGGTCGTGGCGGGCTTCCAGGGTGTCGATGAGGTCGGAAACATCACCACCCTCGGTCGCGGTGGCTCCGACACCACCGGTGTGGCGCTTGCTGCCGCGATCCAGGCCGACGAGTGCCAGATCTACACCGACGTGGATGGCGTCTACACCACCGACCCGCGCGTCGTGCCGGAGGCACGCAAGCTGGACACCATCACCTTCGAAGAGATGCTGGAAATGGCCAGCCTCGGCTCCAAGGTGCTGCAGATCCGCTCCGTGGAATTTGCCGGCAAGTACAAAGTCAAGCTGCGGGTTCTCTCCTCGTTCCAGGAGGAAGGCGAGGGCACCCTGATTACCGTTGAGGAAGACAAGAACATGGAACAGCCGATCATCTCCGGCATTGCTTTCAACCGTGACGAAGCCAAGATCACCGTGCTGGGCGTCCCCGACAAGCCGGGCATCGCCTACCAGATCCTCGGTCCGGTGGCCGACGCCAATGTGGACGTGGACATGATCATCCAGAACGTCGGCCACGACGGCACCACCGACTTCTCGTTTACGGTGAATCGCCCGGACTACGACAAGGCGATGAAGATCCTCGAAGGGGTGCAGTCCCACATCGGCGCCCGCCAGATCAGCGGCGACCGCACGATGGCCAAGGTGTCCATCGTCGGCGTCGGCATGCGCTCCCACCCGGGCGTGGCTTCCCGCATGTTCCGCACCCTGGCGGAAGAGGGCATCAACATCCAGATGATCTCCACCTCGGAGATCAAGATTTCCGTCGCCATCGACGAGAAATACCTCGAACTGGCCGTCCGCGTGCTGCATCGCGCGTTCGGCCTCGATCAGGCTGCTGCTTGATTTGACAGACACCCCGCTGTTGCCTATAATGGCGGGCTGTTGCGGAGAGTTGGCCGAGAGGTCGAAGGCACTCCCCTGCTAAGGGAGCATGCGAGCCAAAACTTGCATCGAGGGTTCGAATCCCTCACTCTCCGCCAAGACCTAGCTTCAAGCGCAAAGCCCTGAGAAATCAGGGCTTTTTGCTTTTATAGGTCTGCTTGGCTCGATGAGTATACTTCATCGCTTTCCCCAGACTCCCCCATTTTTAACCATCAAATCCCAAGCTTTGGTGGTTTTCTGGTGGTTTTTAAAGGAGCCTTCTCGTGGACGCAAACGATGTCCTGAAGCACTTACAGTTACAGTTTCCTGGGCAGTATGTGCTCTTCGCGCCTGACCTCGCTCAGGTACTTGGTAAGTCTGAGAAGGCGCTCTCGCACCTCATCGCTAGACAGCAGCTCCCATTCCAGGTGAAGTCGCTCGGGGGAAAAAAGTGTGTGGACCTCTTTCAGATTGCAGATTGGCTAGCCACGAATGATTGTGCATCGGAGGATGAGGCTCCACTGCCGGGCGGGCGGCAGAAAGCGGCAGGAGTACGGAGCCGTCGGGGTGCGTCAGGCACCCGGTCTGGCATCGGCGCGAAACTGATGGAGATGCGCTTGGGTGCAGCGCGCGCCTTGGTTTGCAACTTGACTGCTTCGCGAACGGATGAACAAGAGTTCATCGTGGCCTTGGCCGATAGTCTGGCATTGTTTCAAAATCTTCCGGCCGCTGCCTACACTGTCTATGCGGTGTGGTGGGAGAGCATCAGCGGGAGCCTGGTTTCCAGCGAGACGCGTTGTCATTGTGGTTGTGCTGATGAAGTCAGGGCAACGCTCGACAGACTCAAGCTTCAACTCTCGGCTGCGGTGGCTGCGAGAATCGTCGTTCGTCAGGGGCGGAAAGAGTTGTACTGCACGCAACTACGAGACACGGGAGATTGGCTCGTGCGGCAAGATGAACTCATTGGCTAACCACCACCCTCCACCTGCGGCGTGCCGCCGGCTCGTTTGGTGAGTCAAACGCTACTTACAAGTCGCTGTCTATAAAGAACCCTCGCCAAAACGGAGCCATCTACGCCATCTAGCTGCCCTGGCCAGCCAAGTCTTGGTCTACGGTATTGCTTCTTGTTGGATGCTGTATAAAAATACAGTATCCAACAAAGGGGGCGAGCCATGATTCGCACTGTCTGCCCGGGCTGCCACAGCCCGTTATCCAGCAATGAACTTGAGCAAGCCACCATCGATGGGCGTCACTGCTTCGTCTGCCCGGAGTGTCTGATGGTTCTGCTGACTGAGCCTGCCGATGAGCAGCTAACCCAGCACCAAGAGGAAGCCTTGTCACATGCTTGAGCTGGGGGCCCAGGTTGGGCCGGGCATCTTCGTCCCCTTGGCACAACCACCTCAGTTGGAGCTGCCGCTCGACACGGTAAAGGTTTCTGCGGGCTTCCCCAGCCCCGCGGCCGACTACGAAGAAAAACGGCTCGACATCAACGTGTATCTCGTACGCAACCCAGTCAGCACCTTCTTCTTCGCGGTGGAAGGGGACTCCATGCAGGGGGCTGAGATTTTCGATGGCGACATCCTGGTCGTCGACAAGAGCGTTAGGCCGGTTCATGGCCACATCGTTGTCGCATTCATCGACGGGGAGCGCCTTGTAAAGCGGCTTTACCGACGAGCTGGTCGCGTTGCGCTTGTAGCAGAGAATCCCGCGTATCCGACGCTGGAAGTCGCCGAAGGTCAGGAGTTGCAGGTCTGGGGCGTCGTCGTGGGGAAGTTTAAACGCTTCGGGGTCTGAGCCGGCATGTCAGTGTTTGCGCTCGTCGACTGCAATAATTTCTACGCTTCCTGCGAGAAGCTGTTCAATCCGAAGCTGCGCGACATACCCGTGGTCGTGCTTTCGAACAATGATGGCTGCGTCGTAGCCCGGTCAGCCGAAGCAAAGGCCCTAGGCATCCCTATGGGCGCGCCCTGGTTCAAGTTGAAAGACGAAGCTAGGCGTCACGGGATAGTCGCGTGCAGCTCGAACTACGAGCTCTACTCGGACATGAGCAATCGCTGTGTCGAGGTTCTATCCGCGTTTACCCCAAACCTGGAGGTGTACAGCATTGATGAGAGCTTCCTGGACCTCTCCGGTTTTGAACGAGTGGGCTACCAAGCGTATGGCCAGCAGATACGACAGCGGGTCGCTGCTTGGCTTGGGCTGGCAGTTTGCGTTGGTATAGGTCCGACCAAGACGCTTGCGAAGCTGGCCAACCACTGCGCCAAGAAAGAGCTGGCTGGTGCCGAGGGCGTCTGCGACCTCACCGCGATGACGGCTCCTGACCTGACGGCCCTGTTCAGTCGAATCGATGTGTCCGAAGTCTGGGGTGTTGGCCGAAAGCTCAGTGCTCGTTTGGCCGACATGGGCATTGAGACGGTTCAACAGCTGTATGCCGCGGATGCTGAAACAATCCGCGCCAGGTTCTCCGTGGTGCTCGAACGCACTGTGAGAGAGCTACGAGGGGTCTCTTGCCTGAGCCTAGAAGAGATTGTTCCGGACAAGCAGCAAATCATGAGCAGTCGCTCGTTCGGGACGCTCATCTACGACCTCGCGGAGCTCGAAGAGGCCGTGGCCACCTACATCAGTCGGGCCGCAGAGAAGCTCCGCAATCAAGGCTCCTTGGCGGGCGCTGTGCAGGTCTACATCCGTACGAACGTCTTCAAACCCGAGGTGCCGCAGTATCAGCGCTGCATAGCTATTCCGCTCCCAGAAGCCACCTCTGACACTCGCGTGCTTACGCAATGGGCGTTGCGTGTCCTGAAGCGAATCTACCGCCCTGGTTTTGGCTATCACAAGGCTGGAATCACGTTGCTGAACCTCACGCAAACCGCAAACCAGCAGTTTTCCCTGCTCTCCGGTGAAGGAGGCGCAGGTGATGTGCAGTCGAGGCAGCTCATGGGAGCCCTTGATGCTATCAATGCTCGCTATGGCCGGGGAACGCTGCGTCTGGCAGCAGAAGGTATCGAGAAATCCTGGAAAATGCGTCGTGGAAACCTATCCCCTGGCTACACGACAGACTGGCATGGACTTCCGGTAGTGCGGGCAAAGTGAGGACAAGGTTCCCTCATCTGCGATGCCTTGCAAGACAGGAACTCCCCGATGGGGGCTAAACGCAGCTCAAGCAAGAGCGTACCTAGCCAAGTGCAGGCCCACCGGCGATATTCGTCGAAGGGGGCATGCTTGAAGCTGTTGGCGGCGACAAGCTACTTTCTCGACTCCATGCCTTTCGTCAGATGAATCTGGGTGCCTATCTTTCACAGTCGTCCTTGAGGGCGCCAGAGAACTTTGCCATGAGTGCGAAATATCGCGCTAGTTGACCACTGACTCGCACCACAATTGTCCAGGGAAATCGGTTGCCTGACCATCTTCAAGTCATCCGGCGGCAACCGGCCAAAAGCTGCACCCGCATCCTTCACAAGGGCCGACCCCTATACCCAGCCGGAGGAGACTTTGGCTCTTTGGGAGCTTTGGTAGGCGCTATTGACTTGAAGAGCGACGGGTCAACTTCGAAGACGCTCACTGCTACTTGATGATTGCCATGTGTGTGGGCAATAAGGCGCTCATGCTTTGGCAATGGCGCCTGCGCTGTCGACCCACCGAACTCGCCTGAATTAGCTAACGCTACGGGCTGGTACATGTGGAAGTGCAGCGCCGCAATCATATTGTCGAAAGTCTGCACGTCCTGATTAAGTGCCGCAACCAAGAACATGTCCGACCGGTCTCGAAGGTCCGCGATTAAGTCGAGGTCAGTGGCGTCGAAGCAAATCGCGGCCGCGATTCTGGTGCGTGTTTTCGCTCCGACCGGCAGTTCTACCAACGTTACATGAGGACGATAGCCTTTGATGCCCATCTTGTCTTCCAGCTTCATTGGATGACGCTTGCCTTGCCAGACGTACTGGAAGCTGCGCCCATGGCCCGGTGATTCGGTGCGAATGAGCCACAGCCCTTGGTTTACGGTGCCGCCAGCCTTGGTTGAATGCACAAATGTCAGGCCTGTGAAGATGGTCGCCTTCAGCTTGTCTGAGAGCCTTCTCAACAGGCGGACATGTTCGGGATGAACCGCTAGTTCTGGAAAGAGAACAATGTCCACGATAGGGCCACCATCCTCAGAGCAGCCTCTGCCTGCAGGCCTAGCAGACGCCCAGGTTTTCAGCTTCTGATAGGTTAGTCGACAGACCTCCGCCAAGTGGCGCCGATGTTCTGCAAGCACCCCCTGTGTCCAATGCAGCGGGTCCTTGACGTCGAACTCATCGAGGCGAGGTCGCATCGGTTGGACGATAGCTACACGCAGCTTGCGGTCCACCAAAGGTGCATCGTCGTCGACAGGCACAACATACATCGGCGTATTGCTTCGGCTGCCGAAAAGGGTTCGCTGCACGGCAATACGCTTTTCCACTAGGGCAAGCAGTTCCCCGGCTGTTTGCACGTCGCCAGCGGCCGCTGCGTCGTTAGCGCGGAAATCAACCCCAGGCCATTGAAGCAAAGTAGACAAGAACCCTGACAGCCATGGAGACAAGGGTGCAGGCTCCTCGTGCAATCCTCGACCAGAGTTTAACAATCCGAATCGCCGCTTGAACCAAGTGCTTCGCAAGCCCGTATATTTACCTATGTCCTCGGTGGCGAGGTAGCGACGACTTGTGAAGTCGAATTCACCCGTGAGTGCAGCGCGTAGAATGCGTCCGAGCCCATAAAGCCATGCACGCTCTTTCGTCACCCACGGAGGATTGGCGTAGAGCGGGTTTGACGATTTAACGGGCGGTAAGAGGTGAATTGAAAGAAAACTATCCGAGTCCGGCATCGCATGGAGGCGAGACCAGTCCTCGCACTTCAGCTCGATGCGGCAGGCACTCAACCCCTCAGCGAGATGAGTCTCGATATCACGATGCCGTAGCAGGGCTGCGGCGAGCATGAGGACTCCGTTCTCTTGGGCAAACAGGTTGTCTGACTCGTTCATAAGATGCAGCAGGGGTCTAACGCTTTTGGCTGCCCCGTTGCTGCGACGTAAAGTCCCCTTGTGCCGGCTTGCTTCCAGCAACCCGGGTGGAACAAATCCTCGCCATGTTGGGGTTTTGCGTCCATTCAGTGCGGCTACTATCAGGTCTGGGCGATGGAGCGCGACTGTTCGCACTACATCAGCTTCAGTTGTCTCGTCATTCGATTGCCGTAATTCATCGGTCAGCCACGCTCCGAACCGACGCGCATTGGGATGGAGTTGCTGTACCACAAGAGCCAAGGGGACAACCTCCTTCAATTTAGTCCCCCAGGCCGGCTCATACATAGCAGCGCGCTGAAGCAGCATATAGGGCTCTAACAACGCGTCGTTCTCTGAGGCGGAAGCCAACGAAACGTCGTCAATCGATGCCAAGAACAGTCGTGCCTGCTGACGCAGGTACCAAGGTGACGTGGGATGCTCCAAAAGAATGCGCCTGGCTAGAGCGCTTAGGTCCTCTCTGTACCCACGAATATCAACCGCTTCTGGGTATTCTTCAGCATCTCGGAAACCGGTCTCTACGGCCCCTGCGCGGAGGAGGTCCGCCAAGACATACTCGACGACCTTCACTTCTCTTGACTGGTTTGCATTCAAGCTCGCCGGTGCAGAGAAAAGCTTCACGCACAACGCCTCAACTACTGGAGCCAACAAACGCGGATGTGGGAACAGGTCGAGGCCACATCGCAGCAGCAGGACCAAGGCTGGATTTTCGGCCCAGCACTTGATAAGCCTCCGGGCGGTCGATTCGAATTCATGGGCCAGCACCATTCCTTGCGTTACCCGCTCGCTCAATGCCTCGTCCGAATCTGCTCGACTGTCGGTGTCAGTCATCGCCAATCGATGGCGCATGAGCTGAGCGAGCCTAGTTGCGACGAAGCGCTTCACCGTGTCGTCTCGCACATCGGTATTGGGCACCGCCACGGTCGCAAGGGTTAAACGTGAAGGGCGGGGTTCGTCGGCACCTTCAATTTCCTCTGACATCCAGAGCAGTCCATCAAGCCCTCCTGCCGCCTGCGTTAGTGACTCGAGGTCGAAGGTCCCGCTCAGTTCTGCGTTGAGCATCTCCATCAAGGCCGACATGTGGCTCTGGGCGGAGATTGCACGATACGATGTTACGGTACATTTGTACGGTGACAGTTCTAAGGTTGTCTGCGCGCCAATAAGCCGGCAGTGTTCTTTCAGCTCATTGCTTATGAAGTCTTTGACCTGTGCCAGAACGGCTCCCTGACCGAATCCACTTGGACCACTAGGGGCCTCGACAACCAATCGCATGTCATCTACGTATCGGCAGTAGTCCAGCAGCTTGATGTCTGCGTGGATGTCTTTTCCTTGCGCTGCCACCTGATGTAATTTGCGGTCGAATTGGACTAGGTAAGCGTTGGCGAGAAAGCCTGAAGCTACCAGCCCCTGCGGTAAGCCGAGTGCAAGTTCTTCCTGGCTGTCACCACTAACCAGTTCGGCATGACACTGGTCATCCTCCCGCCACTTCCAACTGAAGACACTGGCTGCTCGCTGCCAGAATAGCTCGTCTGCGGTCAGGCGGTCTGGCAAGCGGTATGTTTTCCTGTGTGCGGCCTCTAACCCGCGCAGTTCGTTTAGCAGGGCCTCTCGGTCAACTTTGTCGAAGAATGACTTGATGTCGAGAGACACTACGAACAACTCTCGCCGGGCGGCGAGTTGAGGCATCAACTCGGCACAAACCCGGCGCGGCCGTGCCAGAAAGGTACGATAGTCCTGAAAATACTGGCGATAGGTGCGGCTGTTGCCCCACGAAAATTTCGCACGGGGTTTGATACTTGGCATTGCATCCCAAGTGCAATGCAGACGATTGCCATAGCTCACCACCCCTTGGGCGCGCATCGTGAATCGCCCCGGGTTTCGCGGAGGCTCCCACTCTTGAGAAGATGGAGCCATGAAGAAGACAACGAAATACGCCCCGGAAGTGCGCGAGCGTTCAGTGCGGATGGTGTTCGAGCAGCGCAGCGAGCA
>NZ_JAYRMI010000058.1:0-26450 GCF_041904905.1 Zoogloea sp.
AAGCGGGCCGCCTTGGCGCGGCCCATCAAACCGGAGCGGGCGATCTCGCGCTCCGAATCGCCCTGACGCAAACGCATCAGGGCCTGGCGGTACTCGTGCATCTCGATGCTCCTGCGGGCCACCGGCTCTCTCCTGCCAAACCCGGCAGGGTAGCGGTGAGCCGCGAAAGGTCGAGACGTCCGTCAGAGTGAGGTTGGCTCCATTACGCCGATCCGGCGCTGGCGCCAATGTGCCGATCCGTGGGTGGCTCCATTACGCCGATCACGGGGTGGCTCCATTGTGCCGGTCACGCCCTGGCTCCATTGTGCCGATCATCAAGTGGCTCCTATGTGCCGGTCGGTGACACATCAGCACGAAGCCGTCCGGACGCAGCGCTTCGGGCAGCGGGGCGATGCCGCGGTAGCTGGCCAGGTCGATCTCGATGGTGCGGGTGATGGCGTCGAGGGGCAGGTCGTTCTGGGCGGTGCCGAAGGGTTCCTCCAGCTCGTCGCCCAGGGCGTCGAGCCCGAAGAAGGTGTAGGCCACCAGTGCGGTGAGCAGCGGCGTGGCAAGGCCCAGCGATTGCACCACGCCAAACGGCAGCAGGAAGCAGAAGAGGTAGGCGGTGCGGTGCAGCAGCAGGGTGTAGGCGAAGGGCAGGGCGGTGTGGCGGATGCGCTCGCAGGCGCCCTGGATGGCGGTGAGCTGGTTGATGTGGGCGGCCAGGGCGCAGTAGGTGACCGAATCGAGCCGGCCGGCCCGGCGGGCGTCGCACAGCAGGGCGGTGAGCAGGCCCAGGATGGCGTCGGGCCCGTTGTGGCTGGCGGCCACCTGGGCGTGCTCGGCGGTGTCGAGCTGGGGGGCGGCGGCCGCGGCGATGGGGCGATCCCGCAGGCGGGCGGTGAGGGCCAGGGTGAAGGCGGTGGCCAGGCGCAGCAGGGCGTCGCGCTGGGCGCGGCCGGCGGCGTCGGTGTCGAGGAGCGCGCTGTCGCGGGCCAGGCAGCGCATCGACACCAGCAGGTTGCCGTAGTGCTTGCGGGCCTCCCACCAGCGGTCGTAGCAGGCGTTGTTGCGGAAACCCAGGAACAGCGAGAGGGACAGCCCCAGGAAGGTGAACGGGCCGGTGGCGAAATCCGGAAAGCGCGGGCCGAGGAGTTCGGCGACGCCGGTGACCGCCGCGGCCACCAGGGTCACCAACAGCACCTGGGGCAGGATGAGGGGGATGATGGAGCCCTTCCAGATGAAGAAGAGCTCCCGCATGTGGGGGCGCGGGCGGACGATCATGGGCGGCGGGGCGGGCTTGCGTTGGGGGTGGGGCGCTACTTTAGCGCGTCGCGGCGCCCTGCTGCACGCTGCCGGGCGGTGGCCGCGGGGCGCGCGCCATCGCTGCCGTGGCTTGAGCTGCCTCAGCTTTGCGTTAAAAGTCCGGGTGTTATAATCGCCCGCTGAAAAATTCTGCCCGCCCCCCGGTGTTGCGCATGCAACTGTTTGCCCTCGGACTCAACCATCACACTGCGCCGCTCTCGATCCGGGAGCAGGTGGCCTTTCGGCCGGAGCTGCTGGGGCAGGCGCTGTGCGATCTGGTGCGGGCAAAACCGGTGAAGGAGGCGGCGATCCTCTCCACCTGCAACCGCACCGAGCTTTACTTTGCCACCCAGCAGCCGCAGCACGCGGCCGACTGGTTTGCCGAGTACCACCGGGTGGCGCTGCAGGAGCTGTCGCCCTATCTGTATACCTTCCCCCAGCGCGACGCGGTGCGCCATGTGTTCCGCGTGGCCAGCGGGCTCGACTCGATGGTGATCGGCGAGCCGCAGATCCTCGGTCAGGTGAAGGACGCAGTGCGCCACGCCGAAGAGGCCGGCACCCTGGGCTCCACGCTGCACAAGCTGTTCCAGCGCACCTTCTCGGTGGCCAAGGAGGTGCGCTCCACCACCGCCATCGGCGCCAACATCGTGTCGATGGCGGCGGCGGCGGTGCATTTGTCCGAGCGCATCTTCGAGAGCGTGCGCGACCAGCGGGTGCTGTTCGTGGGCGCGGGCGAGATGATCGAGCTGTGCGCCGCCCACTTCGGGGGCGAGAAGCCCCGCAAGCTGACCATCGCCAACCGCACCCCGGCCCGGGCCGAGGCGCTGGCGGCGCGCTTCGGGGCCGACGTGCTGCGCCTCGATCAGGTGGGCGAGGCGCTGGCCGGCTACGACATCGTGGTGTCGTGCACCGGCAGCCCGCTGCCCATCATCGGCCTGGGCATGGTCGAGCGGGCGCTCAAGGCGCGGCGCCACCGGCCCATCGTGATGGTCGATCTGGCCGTCCCGCGGGACATCGAGCCCGAAGTCGCGGCCCTGGGCGACGTCTTCCTGTATACCGTCGACGACCTCGCCAAGGTGGTCGATTCCGGCCTCGAATCCCGCCAGCAGGCGGTGGTGGAGGCCGAGAGCATCATCGACCAGCGGGTCGATGGCTTCCTTCACTGGCTCGACACCCGCGGCACCGTGCCCACCATCCGCGCCCTGCGCGAGCACGCCGACGCGCTGCGTCAGGCCGAGGTGGAGCGGGCGCTGCGCCTGCTCGCCAGGGGCGAAGACCCGGCCAGGGTGCTCGAGGCCCTCAGCCACGGCCTCACCAACAAGCTGCTCCACGCCCCCACGCGCTTCCTCAACGATGCCGAAGGGGCGCCGGGCGACTGCGCCGAGCTGGTGCAGCGCCTGTTCAACCTCGACAAGAACCACTAGCCCGCCCGGGCGCCTCACCTGCCCGCCGCCGCGGGCCGAATCCCCATGAAACAGCGCATCCGCGACAAGCTGGACAACCTCGCCGACCGTCTGCAGGAACTCGACCGGCTGCTCGCCACCAGCGAAGCCGCGGCGGACATGGACAACTACCGCAAGCTCACCCGCGAGCACGCCGAGATCACGCCGGTGGTGGGCCTGTACCGCGACTACTGCCAGGCCCTGGAGGACGAAGCCACCGCCCGTGAGCTGCTGGCCGACCCGGAGATGAAGGAACTCGCCGCCGCCGAACTCGACGCGGCCCAGGCTGCCCAGGCCCGCATCGACGCCGAACTGCAGACCGCGCTCCTGCCCCGCGACCCCAACGACGAGCGCAACCTCTTCCTCGAGATCCGCGCCGGCACCGGCGGCGACGAGGCGGCGCTGTTCGCCGGCGACCTGCTGCGCATGTACACCCGCTACGCCGAAGGCCAGGGCTGGCGGGTCGAGATCATTTCGGCCAGCGATTCCGAGCTGGGCGGCTATAAGGAGGTCATCGCCCGCATCGCCGGCAACGGCGCCTACAGCAAGCTCAAGTTCGAATCCGGCGGCCACCGGGTGCAGCGCGTGCCGGCCACCGAGACCCAGGGGCGCATCCACACTTCGGCGTGCACCGTGGCGGTGATGCCCGAGGCGGACGAAGTGGGCGACGTGGAACTCAACCCCGCCGACCTGCGCATCGACACCTTCCGCGCGTCGGGTGCCGGCGGCCAGCACATCAACAAGACCGATTCGGCGGTGCGCATCACCCACCTCCCCACCGGCATCGTGGCCGAATGCCAGGACGGGCGCTCCCAGCACCAGAACAAAGCGTCGGCCCTGCGCGTGCTGGCGGCGCGGATCAAGGACATCCAGGTGCGCGAGCAGCAGGCCAAGGAGGCCGCCACCCGCAAGAGCCTGGTGGGTAGCGGCGACCGCTCGGAGCGCATCCGCACCTACAACTACCCCCAGGGCCGGCTCACCGACCACCGCATCAACCTCACGCTGTACAAGCTGGACGCGGCGATGCAGGGCGAGCTGGGTGAGGTGATCGCAGCGCTCACCGCCGAGCACCAGGCCGAACTCCTTGCCCAGCTGGCCGACGAGCATGGCTGAGCTGCCCGCCACCGTCGGCGCCGCGCTGGCCGCCGCGCGGGGGCGCATCCCGGCCGGCGAGGCGCGGCTTTTCCTGCGGGCGATCCTGGGGGTGTCCGCTGCCCGGATCGCGGCGTATCCCGAAGACACCCTCACCCCCGAGCAGGCCGAACGTTTTGCCGAGCTGCTGGCGCGCCGCGCGGCCGGCGAGCCGGTGGCCTACCTGCTGGGCGTGCGGGAGTTCTACGGGCGGGATTTCCAGGTGAGTCCGGCGGTGCTCATCCCCCGGCCCGAGACCGAGCTGATCGTCGATCTGGTGCGCGAGCGCGTGCCGGCGGGCGCTGCGCCGGCAATCCTCGATCTGGGCACCGGCAGCGGCGCGCTGGCGGTTACGCTGGCCCTCGAACTGCCGGCCGCCACGGTGACGGCCGTCGACTTCTCGTCCGCCGCGCTGGCGGTGGCGCGGGCCAACGCCGCAGCCCTGGGCGCCAGGGTACGTTTCGTTGAAAGCGACTGGTTCGCCGCGCTGGCTGCCGGCGAGCGTTTCGACGCGATCGTCGGCAACCCGCCCTACGTGGCGGACGGCGACCCGCATCTGGCCGAAGGGGACGTGCGCTTCGAGCCGGCCAGCGCGCTGGCGTCGGGCCCGGCGGGGCTGGACGACATCGTGCGCATCGTGGATGCGGCGCCGGCTTATCTTGCGCCCGGCGGCTGGCTGTTGCTGGAGCACGGCTACGATCAGGCCGCGGCGGTGCGCGAGCTGCTGCTGGCCGGCGGTTTTGCCCAGGTGGCGTCGGCGCGGGATCTGGCGGGGATCGAACGCATCACCCTTGGCTGCCGCCCTTGACGTGGCCGGCGAGCGGGCCTAGACTTTTCCGACTGAATTGCTCAACTATTTTTGCGAGACCACGATGGACGTCCAGAAAATCATCGACGAACAAGTCAAAAACCACTCGGTCGTGCTGTACATGAAGGGCTCGCCCTCCATGCCCCGCTGCGGCTTCTCCGCCACCGCCGTGCAGATCCTGCAGGCCTGCGGCGCGCAGGAAATCTTCGCGGTGGACGTGCTGGCCGACGAGGGCATCCGCCAGGGCATCAAGGAATACTCCAACTGGCCCACCATCCCGCAGCTCTACATCAAGGGCGAGTTTGTCGGCGGGTCCGACATCATGCGCGAGATGTACCAGTCGGGCGAACTCCAGCAGATGCTGGCCGCCTGAGCGGGCGTGGCTCGTCAGTAAAAAGAGCGGCTCAGGCCGCTTTTTTTACGTCTGCCGGCAGCTCGACCTTCTCGGTGGAGAGGGGGTGGGTTTCCTGCTTGGGCGGGAAGATGGCCTTGTGGGCCAGGTGGTAGGCCAGCAGCAGCGGCGGCATCCGCAGCCAGTGGGCGCGGATGTAGAGGCTGCGGCGGGCCAGCGGGGTGAGGGCGTCGGCGGTGCTGGGGTGCTGGGGGCGCAGCACCCGGGCGTACATGGCGTCGAGCAGCTGCTGGCCGAGGCCGCCTTCGAGGCAGCGGGTGCGGGCCTGGACGCGCTCGGGCAGCGGGGTGTCGAGCAGCCGGTGGCAGTAGCGCAGGGCGAGGCGCAGCGGGCCGGCGAGCTGGAGCTGGTCGGCCCGGTCGATCAGGTGGTCCCAGGCGGACGCATCGCGGGCGAGGTGGCGCAGCAGCAGGTCGAGATCGGTGAGGTCGCGCAGCAGGTTGTTCGGCTCGCCCTCGTGGAAGAGGTGGGAGGCGCTGTGCAGGATCAGGTCGGGCAGCGCCAGGGTGCGCACGCCGGGCAGGTCGGGTAGCGGCACCGCGGCGTCGATCAGCAGCCTGGCGTCCGGCTTGAGGCGGGCGGTGGGCGGCAGGATGGTGTGGTGCACGTCGAGGGCCGAGCCGCGGAAGACGTGGCGCATCGCCGGCAGTTCGTGCATCCACTGGCGGTAGTAGCGCTGGTCGTAGTCGTCGCCGGCGCTGCTGATCCAGCCCTTGAGCTGGAGCGCCGATTCGGCGTCGGCGAGGCGTGCCCTGGGCAGCAGGATGTCCACGTCCGAGAACAGCCGGCCCTGGGCGGCGGGCAGCCCGGCGGCCACGTAAGCCGCACCTTTCAGCAGGATCACCGGGATGCCGAAGGGTTCGAGCGCTTCGCGCAGGAAGCGGGCCTCGCGGCGGATCGCGTGGCGCTGCTCGCCGGCCATCTGGGCGCCGGAGCGCAGATGGTTGCGGGGGCGTTCGGGGACGTCGGCTTCGATACCGGCGGCCTGCAGGCGCAGGCACAGGCGGCCAAGCAGGTTGGCGTGGCGGGCCTGGCGGATCAGCAGATCCCACTGGGCGGGGCCGAGCTGGCGCACCGATGGCGGATCGCGGTAGGCCGGGAGGAGCAGGTTCATCGGGCGTCGTGTGCGGCGAGGCGGTCGAACACCGCGATGGCGTCGTCGAGGCGGCTGTACTCGAAGCTGTAGTTGCGGCAGCGGTCGATGGTGCGGCCGACGGCGTCGAAGCCGCGGGGGCCGAGGGTGTGGTAGTTCATCGCGTTGTCGGCGAGCTGCATGAAGGCGGCGCCGCTGCCCATCGGGGTGAGCACGGCGTCGGCGCCGGCGCGGTAGCGGGGCAGCACCATCCAGGCAGGCCGGGCCCAGTCGCCGACGGCTTCCACGCTGGCCTGGGTGGGCGCCATCAGGGCCACGGTGCCTTTGGAGGTGTCGCGCACCGGCTGGGTGAGGAAGGCCTCCGGCGCGTAGGCGCGGATGATGTCGATGGAGGCGTTCTTGAGATTGACCGGCCGGGCGAGGCCCATGATCTCGCCGGTGTCCAGGCGGATCAGGGTGAGTTCGTCGGACAGCAGGCGCCAGCCCCGGTTGACCAGCGCGGCGCACAGGGTGCTCTTGCCCGAGCCGGGGGGCGCCGGCAGGATCGCGGCCCGGTCGCCCCGGGCGACGGCGGCGGCGTGGATCACCAGGATGTGGTGGCAGTAGGCGGTGACGCACCAGTTGAGCCCCCACTCGAGCATCGGCAGGGCCTGGGCGCGGGGCAGTGGGGTGAAGGGCTCGACGGCGTCGACCACGAAGCGGGCCTGGGGCCTGGCCCAGCGGCGCAGGCCGTGCCCAGGCTGGACGCCGACGTGGAAGTCGGTGAAGTCGTCGCGGTCGACCAGCGGGTGGTGGGCGTAGAGCCGGGCGAGTTCGTCGGCGATCTCGGGGATGCCGCTCTGGAGCCGGCAGTTGAACGGGCCGGCGGCGAGCCGGATGCCGTCGCCCGTCAGCCGCTTGCGGAACTCGGCGGGGGACAGGTCACGGATTCTCAAGGGGCGGGCTCGATTGGGGCCGGATCAGGCGTGCGCCGAGCAGCGCCTCCAGGGCGACCGCCACGAAGGGGCGGCAGGCGTCGGGGGCGGTGTCGGGTTCTTCATTCAGCACCGCGGCCACAAGGTCGTCGGCGCTCAGACCGTCGCCGGGCTGGAACAGGCGCTCGAGGACGAAGCGGGTGAGCGGTGCGAGGAGCAGGGTTTCGCCGGCGGATGGGTCGTAGCGGACCCACCCTTCGTCGACTTCTTTCCAGCGTACTTCGGCCAGGCCCTCGAGCAGGGTTTCTGCGGCGATGTAGCGGGCTCCGGCCTGAAGCAAGACGTGCGGGGATCAGGCGTTGAGGACGTAATCCAGGTATTGCTCGACCTGCACCGGGCCCCAGGTGACGCTGGGAATGCTCGGGTTGGGCATCCAGGCGCCGCCGACGACGCCGTCGTTCCACATAGCGACGGCCTGGGTGGCGTTGAACAGGGGGCTGCCGGCCTTGGCGCTGAGCCAGGCGGCGACCATCTTCTTCTGGAGCGCCGTGCCGGTGGTGAGGACGGTGCGCAGGGTGTCGGTGACGGTGGGGGAGGCGGTGAAGACGCCGCCGAACTGGAGATCGAAATCGGGGTTGGTGGCCGGCACCACGGCGGCCTGACCCTGCCAGAAGCTGACGCCGTTCATCTTGGGTGCGCAGGGGGTGGTGCCGTTCTGGCTGAGGTTGCCCGAGGCGGAGAAACCGGACGGCTGCTTGCAGTCGGCGGCAAGGGCGGGGACGCTCTTGAGGGCCATCAGCAGCGGAGCGCCGGCCAGGCCGGTCTGGATCAGCTTGCGGCGGTTGGCCTTGGGCGTCTGGCCGTCTTGGCTGGGTTGCAGCTCGGCAGATTTTTCGGGGTGTTCCAGATTCATCCTAAACCTCGTTGAACTGACGCCCTGGGGGCGCGGTTGATAGCAGTATAGGCAGATGCCCGGGTCAAGGGTGTGACATGGGCCCGCTTCTTGGTCAGATTAGGTCAAGCAAATTTCATTCCGCTTTGCCACCGGGGTGTTATGGCCATGATTCGTAAAGGGATAATCCTGCTGCGTCGCAACGCGGGGCTGAAACGGCGGCGGCGTGTAAAAAATGCCGACAAAATCAGCGGCCCGCCGGGGCGGAGGCGCGGGGGCTCAGACGTTGGCGATGCGGCTGTTGGCCAGGGACAGGCGGCTTGCCAGGACTTCGAGGAAGCCCTTGTAGAAGTGCATCTGGCAGGTGCTGGTGGCCCGCAGCAGGGCCGGGGCACGGATGGTGAGGATGTGCGTCTCGCCGATGGTTTCGACCGAGGCGGTGCGGGCGCCGCGGCCGGCCGCGAAGAGGGCCATCTCGCCGAAGCAGTCGCCGGGGCTGAGGGTGTTGAGCAGGTGGCCCTTCTTGACGATGCGCATGTCGCCTTCGACGACGAAGCAGAAGTAGTTGCCCGGCTCGCCTTCCTTCATCACCACGGTGTTGGGCGGGTAGAGCCGCCATTCGGCGAAGCGGACGATCTCCCAGATCTCCACGTCGCTGAACTCCCGGAAGAAGCGGAAGGCGCGCAGGCGCTCGAACTTCTCGCTCTCGGGCATCTCGCGGGTGGCGGCCGAGAGGCTGCGGTTGCGGTAGGCCTGGGCGAGGTCGTGGGAGAACTCCAGCCAGGTGGTGTAGCGGGCGGCCACGTCGCGGCGCATGGCCTTGCCGACGATGGCGTCGAGTTCGGGCGGAATGCCGGGGCGCAGGCTGGATGGCGGCGGCGGTGTCTCGTGGGCGATCTGGTAGATCAGGCCGACGTTGCTGGCGCTCTCGAAGGGCAGGCGGCCGGTGAGGAGCTGGTACATCACCACGCCGAGGGAGTAGATGTCGGTGCGGTGGTCGAGGGGTTGCTCGCGGACCTGCTCGGGCGACATGTAGGCCGGCGAGCCGAGGGTGGCGAGCTGGGTGGTTTCGGTGGCGGTGAAGATCGCAGCGCCGAAGTCGGAGATTTTGATGTCCTGGCCTTCCGGGGAGACGAGCAGGATGTTGGCCGGCTTGATGTCCCGGTGGGTGACGCCGTGCAGGTAGGCGTAGTCGAGGGCCCGGGTGCACTTGAAGACGATCTCGACGAGGCGCTCGTAGGGCAGCAGGCGGTCGGGCTGGGTGAAGGCTTCGAGGGTGCCGCCGGGGACGTACTCCATCACCACGTAGGCGTCGCGCTCGTCGATCACTGCGTCGTGGATCTGGATGATGTGGGGGTGCTGCAGCTTGCCGGCGAGGGAGGCCTCGTTGAGCAGCATGTGGTGGTAGAGGGTGGTGTGGTCGGTGACCCGCAGCATCTCCGGGTGGAGCTGCTTGATGGCCACCTCCCGCTGGGCGAAAGGATCGTAGCCGAGATAGACGTTGCTGGTCGCCCCCGCGCCCAGCAGCCGCCTGATCTCGTATTTGCCGATCCTGTCCATGCCTGTCTCCTCAGCCGAGCCGCTGGCGCGCCCGGGCGATTGCCGCGCGGACCTGGGCCGGGGCGGTGCCGCCGACGTGGTTGCGCGAGGCCAGCGAGCCTTCGACGGTGAGCACCTGGAACACGTCGTCGGCGAGGCGTTCGACGGCGCCGGGGACGTGGGCCATGGCGGCCTGCAGTTCGGCCAGGGCGATCTGCGGCAGATCGCAGCCCTTGGCGTCGGCGGCGCGCACGGCGAGCGCCACGGCCTCGTGGGCGTCGCGGAAGGGCAGGCCCTTCTTGACGAGGTAGTCGGCCAGGTCGGTGGCGGTGGCGTAGCCCTGGGTGAGGGCGGCCTGCATGGCCTCGCGCTTGACGCGGACGTTGAAGACCTTCTGGCCGTTCTCGACGCGGCTGCCCATCATGTCGGCGTAGATGCGCAGGGTGTCGATGGCGGTGTCGGCGGAGTCGAACAGGGGCTCCTTGTCTTCCTGGTTGTCCTTGTTGTAGGCCAGGGGCTGGCCCTTCATCAGGGTGAGCAGGGCGATCAGGTTGCCGTTGGCGCGGCCGGTCTTGCCGCGGACGAGTTCGGGCACGTCGGGGTTCTTCTTTTGCGGCATGATCGAGCTGCCGGTGCAGAAGCGGTCGGCGAGGTCGATGAAGCCGACCCGCGGGCTCATCCACAGGATGAGTTCTTCCGACAGACGCGACAGGTGGGTCATGAGCAGCGACACGGCGGCGCAGAATTCGATGCCGAAGTCGCGGTCGGAGACGGCATCCAGCGAGTTGAAGCAGACTTCCTCGAAGCCCAGCAGCTCGGCGACGTACTCGCGGTCGATGGGGTAGGTGGTGCCGGCCAGCGCGGCGGAGCCCAGCGGCAGGCGATTGACGCGCTTGCGGCAGTCGGCAAAGCGCTCGGCGTCGCGGCGGGTCATCTCGTAGTAGGCCATCAGGTGGTGGCCGAAGGTGACCGGCTGGGCGACCTGCAGGTGGGTGAAGCCGGGCAGCGGGGTGTCGGCGTGGTGCGCGGCGAGGTCGAGCACGGCCAGCTGGAATTCGCGGATCAGGCCAAGGATGGTGTCGATGGCGTCGCGCAGCCACAGGCGGATGTCGGTGGCGACCTGGTCGTTGCGGCTGCGGCCGGTGTGCAGGCGCTTGCCGGCGTCACCCACCAGCGCGGTGAGGCGTTTCTCGATGTTGAGGTGGACGTCCTCGTCGTCGAGGTTCCAGTTGAACTCGCCGCGTTCGATCTCGCCGGCGATCTGGGCCATGCCGCGTTCGATGTCGGCTAGATCTTGCGCGCCGATGATGCCCTGGCGGGCCAGCATGGCGGCGTGGGCGAGCGAGCCGCGGATATCCTGCGCGGCCATGCGGTTGTCGAAGAAGACGCTGGCGGTGTAGCGCTTGACGAGGTCGGAGACGGGTTCGGAGAAACGACCGGACCAGGCCTTGGCGGCGCCGTCCTGCGATACGGATTGATCTGCCATAATTGAAATGCTCTCTGCGATAAAGGGGGGCTATCTGCGGCGAGAACCCCGTGGATTCAAGCTGTTGGCCCGGATTTCGATTCATGAGTATAAAGCAAAAGGCGCGCCCCGCCGGCCGAAGCGGCCACGCGGCGAGCCTGCCAGACTTTCGCAACCTCGGTGTCGTGCTGCGCACGGTGGTGCTGGTCAATGCCCTCGGGCTGGCCGCGGTGCTGGTGCGCAACGGGCAGATCGAGGCGCTGTTCGGCGAATTCCTCGACATGGCGGTTCAGGTGGAGTTTCCGCTGATCCTGTGCGTGGCGGCCTTGTTCCTGCTCAAGCCGCTGCTGCAGCGCCTGCCGTACGCCGCCGGGGTGGCGGCGGTGCTGGGGGTGGTGGTGGCGGTGGCGCTGCTGAGCGGGCACCTGCTGGCGCCGGTCGAGGCGGACGAGGGGGGGCGCCCGCTGGTGTGGTCGCTGACGGTGGCGGCGCTGGTGCTGGTGTATTTTCACCAGCGTGGCGCGGCCCTGGCCCCGGTGCTGGCCGAGGCGCGGCTGCTGGCGCTCACCGCGCGCATCCGGCCGCACTTCCTGTTCAACAGCCTGAACGGCGTGCTGGGGGTGCTCCGGCGCGACCCGCGGCGGGCCGAGGAGGGGCTGGAGGAACTCGCCGATCTCTTCCGGGCGCTGATGCAGGACAACCGCGAGCTGGTGCCGCTCTCCGACGAGATCGCCCTGTGCGAGCGCTACCTCAACCTCGAGCGCCTGCGCCTGGGCGAGCGCCTGCAGGTGGATTGGCAGCGCGACGTGTCGGCCGGCGAGGCGCTGGTGCCGCCGCTGCTCCTGCAGCCGCTGGTGGAGAACGCCGTCTATCACGGGATCGAGCCCGGTGCGGCGCCGGGCACGGTTTCGATTACCATCGTGCGGCGCGGGGCGGAGGTGTTCATCGCCGTCGCCAACCCGCTGCTCGACGCCGAAAGCCACCACGCCGGCAACCGCATGGCCCTGGACAACATCCGCGAACGACTGATGCTTTTCTACGACCTCGAAGCCACCCTCGATACCGAGCAGGATGCCGACGCCTTCCGCGTGCGCATCCGCCTGCCTTTCCGGAGCGCGCCATGAGCGAGCCGGCCGACCACGCTTTCGCCCCGCTGTCGGTGCTGATCGTCGACGACGAGGCGCCGGCCCGGGAGCGGCTGCAGGATCTGCTCGGCGACATCGCCGACACCCAGCCCACCCGCGTCGCCGGCACCGCGGCCAACGGCGTGGAGGCGCTGGCGATCCTCGAGACGGCGCCGGTCGATCTGATCCTCACCGACATCCAGATGCCGGTGATGGGCGGCATCGAGCTGGCCCGCCACGTGGGGCGGCTGGAGCGCCCGCCGGCGGTGATCTTCACCACTGCCTACGACGAATACGCGGTGCGGGCCTTCGAGCTGGCGGCGGTGGATTACCTGCTCAAGCCGGTGCGTGCGGCACGACTGGCCGAGGCCGTCGCCAAGGCCCGCCGGCTGCGTCCGCCGGCCGACGAGGTGCTGCGCCGGATCGCGCCCACCACCCGCAGCCACTTCAGCGTGAGCGAGCGGGGGCGGATCCTGCTGGTGCCGGTGGCCGACGTCCTCTATCTCAAGGCCGAGCAGAAGTACGTGGTGGCCCGCAGCCTGGAGCGGGAGTACCTGCTGGACGAATCCCTGGTGCAGCTGGAGGAGGAGTTCCCCGGCCGCTTCCTGCGCATCCACCGCAACTGCCTGATCGCCCGGGATGCCGTGCGCGGCGTGGCCCGGGCGACCACCGGGGTCGATGGCGAGGCCCACTGGGTGATCCTCCTCGAAGGCTTGCCCGACCAGCTGCCGGTGAGTCGCCGCCAGTGGCCCGCGGTGAAGGACGCGCTGGGCGTGTGAGGCGTGGGGCGCGGTGTGCCGCGCGTCCTGCCGGACGTCTGCTTTCGCGGGTGTTCGCTTTGGGGCTCCCGTACAATCGCCCCCCATGGAACCCACTGGCACCGCACCCTCCCTGCTCTCGTATCCCCGCCACCGGCCCGGGCTGAAGCCCGCACCTTTCCTGCCCATGACCCGGGCAGAGATGGACGCCCTTGGCTGGGACGAATGCGACATCGTCGTCGTCACCGGTGACGCCTACATCGACCACCCCAGCTTCGGCATGGCGCTGATTGGCCGCGCGCTGGAAGCCCAGGGCTTCCGGGTGGGCATCATCAGCCAGCCCGACTGGCATTCGGCCGACGCCTTCCGGGCGCTGGGCAAGCCGCGCCTGTTCTACGGCATCACCGCCGGGAACATGGATTCGATGATCAACCGCTACACCGCCGATCGCAAACCCCGCTCCGACGACGCCTACACGCCCGGCGCCGAGCCCGACAGGCGGCCGGACCGCGCCGTGGTGGTCTACGCCCAGCGCGCCCGCGAGGCCTATCCGGACGCCAACATCGTGATCGGCTCCATCGAGGCCAGCCTGCGCCGGATCGCCCATTACGACCACTGGTCCGAGAAGGTGCGCCGCTCGGTGCTGCCCGATTCCAAGGCCGACCTGCTGGTGTTCGGCTCCGGCGAGCGGGCGGTGATCGCCCTCGCGCACCGCCTCGCCGCGGGCGAGCCCATCGAGTCGATCCGCGACCTGCGCGGCACCGCCTTCATGGTCAGGCCCGGCTGGCGGCCGGAGGGCTTCGTGGAGGTAGACTCCCTCGCCATCGACCGCCCCGGCCCCGTCGAGCCCCACCCCGACCCCTACGCGATGGAGCCCCAGCAGACGGCGCCCGCCGCCGACGGCGCCCAGCCGGTGCGCATCGTGCCGGCCGCCGAGCGCGTCGCCGCCCGCAAGGCCGACCGGGCCAGGCAGGTCATCCGCCTGCCGGCCTACGAGGTGGTGAAGGACGACCGGGTGATGTATGCCCACGCCTCCCGCACCTTTCATCTCGAATCCAACCCCGGCAACGCCCGGGCGATGGTCCAGGCCCACGGCGTCGGCCCAGGCTGCCGCGACGTGTGGCTCAACCCGCCGCCGGTGCCGCTCTCCACCGAGGAGATGGACTGGGTCTTCGGCCAGCCCTACGCCCGCCGGCCGCACCCGGCCTACGGCGAGGCGCGCATCCCGGCGTGGGACATGATCCGCTTCTCGATCAACATCATGCGTGGCTGCTTCGGCGGGTGCACCTTCTGCTCGATCACCGAGCACGAGGGGCGCATCATCCAGAGCCGCTCGGAGGCGTCGATCCTGCGCGAGATCGAGGAGATCCGCGACAAGACGCCGGGCTTCACCGGCACCATCTCCGATCTGGGTGGCCCCACCGCCAACATGTACCGCATGGCCTGCAAGGACCCGAAGATCGAGGCGTCCTGCCGCCGGCTGTCGTGCGTGTTCCCCGGCATCTGCGAGAACCTTGGCACCGACCACGGCCCGCTGGTGCGCCTGTACCGCAAGGCGCGGGCGATCCCAGGCGTCAAAAAGGTGCTGATCGGCTCCGGCCTGCGCTACGACCTCGCGGTGCGCTCGCCCGAATACGTGAAGGAGCTGGTCACCCACCATGTGGGCGGCCTGCTCAAGATCGCGCCGGAGCACACCGAGGAAGGCCCGCTCGGCAAGATGATGAAGCCCGGCATCGGCACCTACGACCGCTTCAAGGAGATGTTCGAGCGCTTCTCGAAGGAGGCCGGCAAGAAGCAGCATCTCATCCCCTACTTCATCGCCGCCCACCCGGGCACCAGCGACGAGGACATGGTGAATCTGGCCCTGTGGCTGAAGGCCAACAACTTCAAGCTGGATCAGGTGCAGACCTTCCTGCCCACCCCGATGGCCATGGCCACCACCATGTACCACTCGGGCAAGAACCCGCTGCGGAAGGTGTCGGCGGATTCCGAAGCGGTGGCGACGCCCAAGTCCGGCCGTCAGCGCCGGCTGCACAAGGCGCTGCTGCGCTACCACGACCCCGAAGGCTGGCCGCTGATCCGCGAAGCCCTGCGGGCGATGGGGCGGGCCGACCTGATCGGCGCCTCGCCGCGCCATCTGGTGCCCCGCGACCAGCCGGTGGTGCTCGACCGCGGCGGGCCGGGCGCCGGCGGCCCGCGCCGCACCGGCAAGGCCGCGAGCCCGGTGGGCGCCCGTCGCGCTCCGCCGCCCCGTCGCGGTGGCCGGCCGTCGCGTTGAGCCTGGACCGCGCCCCGGCGGGGTCGTCCCGCGGGCGATGTCGGGTGAGTTTCGGGGGCCGATGTTCCGTGACGTAATGCGCAGCGGGGGTGAGTAACGCTCATTCTCATTCGTTAATTATTGTTACGATTGTTTGAGGGCGAAGTTCATGTCCTTTCAATATCGGTGGTGAAAGAGTGGATAAGCTTGTCTATCGCCCGAGCCTCGGCGGACGTCTGGCCTCGCTGGTCGATGTGGGTTTCGGAACCTTCCGCGGCTTTGTGCGGCTGCTCCTCGGCGAACTCGAGTTCCTGAGCGGGCGCCTCGCGCCCTACGTGCAGATCCGTCCGCAGGCGGTCAGGCGGCTGGTCTTCGTGTGCCTGGGCAACATCAACCGCAGCGCGTTCGGGCACGCGGTGGCCGACGGCTACGGGGCCCACGCCGTCTCCCTCGGGCTCTCCACCACCACCGGTGCGCCGGCCTTCGAGAAGGCCATCAGCACCGCGCCGGTTTACGGCTACGACCTCACCGCCCACCGGGCCACCAACTTCACCGACTTCCGCTACCAGCCCGGCGATCTGCTGCTGGCGATGGAGGTCCGCCACGTCCATGAGCTGATCCGCCGCGGCATTCCGGCCGACGCCATCGCCCTGCTCGGGCACTGGTCGCGTCCGCACCGCATCCACATCCACGACCCGCACCGGCACACCGACCAGTATTTTCGGACGTGCTTCGCGATCATCCACTCGGCGGTGGCCAACCTGGTCGAGGAGCTGCGCGAAGGGGGAAGTCCGTGCCTGCGCCGGTGAAGGTCTACCTGACCTTCGACATCGAGATCTGGTGTGGGGGCTGGCACGATCTGGACCGGAGGTTCCCCGCGAGCTTTCAGCGCTACGTCTATGGCCGCTCGCCCGCGGGCGACTATGCCCTGCCGAAGACCCTCGAGATTCTCGACCGCTACGGGCTGAAGGGGGTGTTCTTCATCGAGCCCCTGTTCGCCGCCCGTTTTGGGGTCGAGCACCTGGCGATCATCGTCGACCTGATCCGCGCGGGCGGGCACGACATCCAGTTGCACCTGCACCCCGAGTGGGCCGACGAGCTGCGGCCGCTGCCCTTTCCCGGGGCCGCCCGCAAGCGCCAGCACCTCGCCTACTACACCCTGGAGGAGCAGATCGTCCTGATCCGCAAGGGGCTGGAGCTGATGGCCCAGGTCGGGTGTCACCCCGTCGCCTTCCGGGCCGGCAGCTTTGCCGCCAGCGGCGATACCTTCCGGGCCCTGGAGGCCTGCGGCATCGCCTACGACTTCAGCCTCAACGAGACCTGCCCCGACTGCGCGCCCGACCTGCGCGGGCAGGCGGATTTCGTCCACCCGTCCCGGGTAGGCACGGTGAACAGCCTGCCGATCACGGTGTTCTGCGACGGCACCGGGCGGCTGCGTCCGGCCCAGCTCGGGAGCTGCAGCGCCGCCGAACTGGAGGAGGCGCTGCTGTCGAGCCAGGCGCAGGGCATCGGCCAGTTCATCCTGCTGTCCCACAACTTCGAGATGCTCCGCAGCGGCTCCAGCAACCCGGATGGAATCGTGGCGAGGCGTTTTGAAACGTTGTGCAAATTTCTGGCGGCGCGGCGTGACGGATTTACTGTCGCCACCACGGCCATGCTGACAACATCCAAAGGCGATCCGGAGCAGGCTGGCCTGCCCACCGTCGGCCTGTCGGCCACTCTGCGGCGCCACGGCGAGCAGCTGGTCAGGCGGTTTGCCGGGTGATGCGCCGGAGTCATGGCCGCCGTCGTGGGCCGTCTCGCAATGGGCGGGCCGGCGGTCGCTTTCTGTCGGGGGGCATCGTGAATTCAAGGCAGCGCCCCCGGGGGCGCGCGTGAGCGGCCCCCAGCCCTTGCTGCGGGCGCAACGGCGGCTCACGGTGCTGCGCTACGCGGTGACCGGGGTGGGGCTGCTGGTGCTCGACATGGCGGTCTTCTTCGTGCTGGCGAAGGTTTTCCTGGTGGCGCCGGCGCTGGCCCAGCTGGCGGCGCGGACCGCCGGCGCGGTGGCGGGTTTCTTCGGCCACAAGTATTTTTCGTTCGGCAACGGGGGCGACGCCCGCCGGGGCGCGGCGGTGCCGCTGCGTCAGGCGGTGCAGTACGGTCTCGTGACGGCGGTGACGATCGGCATCTCGCCGCTGGTGTTGCTGGCGCTGCTGTCTTTGATGGATAACCTGGTGGTGGCCAAGCTGGGCACCGAGGTAGTGATGGTGGCGTTCAATTATTTCTGCCTCAGTAGGGTGTTTCGATGAAGCTCGGTGCGGACAGGGTGGATGTGTCGGTGGTCGTCCCTGCCTTCAACGAGGCGGAGGGGCTGCCCCACTTCATCGAGGCCATCGACCGGGTGCTCGGCCCGCTGAACCTCCGCGTCGAGCTGGTGTTCGTGAACGACGGCTCGCGGGATGGCACCGAGCAGGTGCTGGCCGAACTGGCCCGCCAGCGGGACGACATCGTGCCGGTCAACTTCTCGCGCAACTTCGGCAAGGAGGCGGCGCTGGCCGCCGGGCTGACGGTGGCCGGCGGCGAGTGCGTGGTGTTCATGGATGCTGACCTCCAGCACCCGCCGGAGGTCCTGCCCGAGATGCTGGCCCGGTGGCGCGAAGGTTACGACGTGGTCAATGGCCGCAAACGGCGGCGCAGCCAGGAGCCGGCGCTCTACCGCGGGTTTGCGGGCCTCTTCAACGGCCTGATGAGCCGGGCGGTGGGCGGCGACATGGCGGGGGCGAGCGATTTCAAACTGCTCGACCGTCAGGTCATCAACACCCTGCTGCAGTTCCCTGAGCGCAACCGCTTCTTCCGCGGCATGGTCACCTGGGTGGGCTACCGGGTGGCCGACGTGGAGTTCGACGTCCAGGAGCGGGAGGTGGGCAGCACCAAGTGGTCGCTCGGTGGTCTGATCCGCTACTCCATCAACAACCTGCTGGCTTTCTCGTCGCTGCCGCTGGTGGCGGTGGCCTACGTGGGTTTCATCACGGTGGGGCTGGGCAGCCTGCTGCTGCTCCAGACGCTCTACCGCTACTTCACCGGCACCGCGGCGATCGGCTTCACCACCGTGATCGCGGTGCAGGTGATGCTCGGGGGGATGATCCTCACCGCGTTGGGGGTGATCTCGATCTACCTGGCGCGCATGTACGACGAGCAGAAGCAGCGGCCGATGTTCATCATCCGCCGCCCGCGTCCGCGGCATACCCTGGGCGGCAACCCCGAGCGCCCACCCCTGGTGATTGCCGGCGGGCGCGATTTCGGAGACGGTGAATGATGTATTCCTCCCAGGCCCCCGCGCCGGTGAGCAATCGGCAGCGGGTGGGGGCCTTCGGCCTGCTCCTCGTTCTGGCGCTGATCCTGCATTTCCCCCACTTCGGCGCCCAGGTCGGCGACCCGAACTTCGACTTCTTTCTGCACTACCACTGGGCCAAAGAGTACGCCCAGCGCTTTGCCGAAGGCTGGCTCTACCCGCGCTGGACCTTCTTCGCCCGCTATGGCCTGGGCGAGCCGGTCTTCGTCTTCTATTCGCCCCTGTATTACCTGTTCACCGCCCTGCTCACCCTGGCCGGGCTGGGCACCTGGGGGGCGATGCACGTGGTGGAGGTGCTCTGCAACGCGGTGTTCGGCTACTTCGTCTATCTCACCTGCCGTTACTACACCTCGAACCGGCTGGCGCTGGTGGCGGCCTTCGCCGCCTCGGCCAACCCGTTCCTGATGATGCTCCACTACAAGTTCCAGGGGTTCGCCTGGGCGTCGGTAGGGTATGCGGCCCACGGCATGCTGCTGTGGTCGATGTTCCGCCCGCAGGCGCCGTTCGAGCGCATCAACCTGTGGGCTGCCGCGGCCCTCGGCATCGCGGTGGTCGGCCACACCATGAGCACCCTGGTGATGCTCATCTCCTACTCGGCGGCGGTGTTCGTCGCCCCCGCGGCGTGGGGCGGGGTGAGCTTCGCCGGGCTGGTGCGGCGCCTGCTGGCGTGGGCGGGCACGGTGGCGCTGGGGCTTGGCCTGGGCGCCATCTATCTGCTGCCGGCGCTCGGGTCCACCTCGCTCATCAACGTGGGCGGCTGGACCGGGCCGCACATCCTGCAGTCCTTTGCCTGGCCCACCTTCTCGGCGCTGCTCAACGGCGTGCAGTGGTTCTCCTTCCAGTGGCCGCTGGCCCTGCCAGTGCTGGCGCTGGTGGTCGTCGAGGGCTGGTTCCTCTTCCGCCTGCGGGCGGGGGCCGGCCATCGGCTCAACCCGCTGATGATCCGGCTGTTCCTGGTGCTGGGCGTGTCGGTGTTCTTCGCCTCGGAGCTGTCGTACCCGCTGTGGACGTTCGAGTGGCCGCTGCTGCGCATCCAGCTGCCCTACCGTTTCCTGTCGGTGGGCTTCGTGATGGTGATCGTCATCGGTGCCATTGGCGCCCAGGTCGCCGGCAACGCCGGGCGGCCGGGTTGGGCGGCCGGGCTGGTGCGGTCGGTGGCGGCGATCGGCGTGCTCGGGGTGCTGGTGGCGGCCAAGGCCACCTTTCTCGACGGTGGCCCGCTGCCCTCCACGGTGATCCGCGACGAATACACCTTCACCCAGTTCGCCCAGTGGCCCCGCACCGCCAACGGCGGCTTCACCTGCACCGCGGCGCCGGCCGACTGCGAGGCGCTGCCCTCCAGCGCCGGGGCGTTCCGCGGCACCTCCGAATACATCACCCGCTTCACCCCGGCGGCGTGGGCCGACTACGCCATTGCCGGCTTCGAGAAGGCGTGCCGGAGCGAGGGCGCCAGCTGCGGGCCGGCGCAGCATGTGGCCAACACCGTCACCTGGCGCATCGAGGCGCAGGCCGAGACCCGCGTGCATCTGCCGGTGTTCTACTTCCCGATGTGGGCGCTGGAGCTGGACGGTCAGCCGGTGCCGACCGATCTCGACGCCGCCAACGGGTTGATCCAGGTGTCGCTCCCGGCCGGGGTGCACACCGTGCGGCTGGTGTGGACGGAGACCCCGCTGTTCGCCCGGGCGCGCTGGATCTCCATCGCCGCGCTGGTCGTGTTGATCGTGCTGGCCGTTGCTGGCAGAGTGCGCGGCGGAGCCCGATCCGGGCAGGAATGAGCCTTTTCGAATGACAGACAAACAAGCCCGCCCGCCGTGCTACGTGCTGGGCATCGAGACGCAGATCGGCCTGAGCCTGATTCGCGAGCTGGGTGAGGCCGGCGTGCCGGTGGTCGGCATCGCCACCGACGAGCACGCCATCGGCCTGGTGTCCCGCTACCTCACCCACGGCGAGATCCTCAGGCAGCCGCGCACCGATGCCGGCCTTGCCGAGCTGCGGGCCATCGGCGAGCGCCACGGCGCGGGCTACCTGCTCACCGTCTCGGAGGCCAACACCAGCTGGCTGATCGACCACCGCGACCGGCTGGGCGCGATCGTGCCGCTGCTGCCCTCCCGGGAATCCTTCGCCATCGTGCTCGACAAGGGGCGCACCCTCGAAGCCGCCGTGGCGGTGGGGATCGACGTGCCCAGGAGCGCCAGCCCGGCCACCTGGGCCGACGTGGAGCGGGTGGCGGCGAGCTTCCCCTTCCCGGCGGTGCTCAAGTGGTCCGACCCCAACGGCGTGGCGCCGGCGCTCCGCGCGGCGGGCATCGAGCTGGTGAAGGCCGAGTACGTCTACACCGCCGACGAGTTCCTGCGGGTTGCCGCCCGCTACCGACCGGTGGAGATGTGGCCGCTGGTGCAGGAATACTGCCCCGGCGTGGGTCTTGGCCAGTTCTTCTTCATGCACGAAGGCAAGGCCGTGCGGCGCTTCCAGCACCTGCGGGTGGCGGAGTGGCCGCCCGAAGGCGGGTTCTCCAGCGTCTGCGACGGGGTGCCGCTGGATCGGTTCGCGGATCTGCAGGAGAAATCCATCCGCCTGCTCCAGTCCATCGGCTGGGAGGGCGTGGCGATGGTCGAATACCGCTACGACCCGGCCTCGGGGCGCGCGGTGTTGATGGAGGTGAATGGCCGCTTCTGGGGCAGCTTTCCGCTGGCCATGTACAGCGGCGCGGGCTTTGCGCTGCTGGCCTACAGCCTCCAGGGGCAGGGGGCGATGCCGCCGCTGCCGGCTCTGCGCGAGAACCTGCGCTGCCGGATGGTGGCCACCGAGATCAAGCGGCTCCGGCGCATCCTGCTGCAGCCCGGGTTGATCCGCGACCGGACCTTCCAGGTGCGCCCGGTGCGGGAGGTGCTGCGTTTCCTGGGCGATTTCCTGCGCCCGTCGGTGTGCTACTACGTGTGGAACCTGAAGGACATCAAGCCGTTCGTCCGCGACGTGAGGAACGCGCTGGGGGTGTGAGGGCCACGCCAGCGGTGCCGAACGCAGACGGCCAGGCATCGCGCCTGGCCGTTTTGTCTTGCGGGCCGTTCAGCCGCGACGACGCCAGGCGCCGATGCCCGCCAGGCCCAGCGCCGCGAGGGCCGCGGTGGCGGGCTCGGGCACCGGGGTGCCGGTGTCGGTGACGATGGGCGTCTGGGTGAGGCTGACGTTGGCCGGCGGCGTGCCGGCAAAGTTGAAGCTGATGCCGGTGACGAAGGCCAGCGGGTTGCTGGGGTCGAGCGCCGCGCTGGTCTCGATGCCGGTGATCCGGAAGGTGGTGACGCCGCTGCCGAAGGTGAACGGGGCGCCGGTGGCGAGGGTGGTGCTGAGGAGCACCTCGCCGCCGCCGGTGGTGTCGTAGAGGTTGTAGATGCCGTCGCCGGCGTTGGTGCTCACCTGCACGCCGGCAAAGCTCACGCCGGGGGTGGCGATGGCGTAGTCGTAGCCGGTGGCCACCAGTGGATCGATGAACCACCAGCCGGTGGCGCCCGGCACCGCGAAGGTGAACCCGCTGCCCGGTGCGCCGTCGTTCGAAATGGGCATTAGCGGGTTCAGCGCGTTCGAGCCGGGCAACGGCACGACGATGGCGAAGGAGGCAAAAGCCTGGGTGGATGCGGCGAGGGCGATGGCGCCGCCGATCAGGCTGGCGAGCAGGCGGTTCATGGGCGCTTCCTTCCGGGGGGATGAAAACACCATTTTATCGCCGGGGCTATTTGCATGGGATGGCCGGTTCCCATTCCGGGTCGCCTCCGGCGCGGCGACCCGGGTCTGGCCGGTGCGGCCTCAGCCGCTGTTGCGCAGCCCCGCGGCCACGCCGTTGATCGACAGCAGGATGCCGCGGCGCACGCGCTCGTCCTGGTGGCCGTCGCGGTAGCGGTGGAGGAGTTCGACCTGCACGTGGTTGAGCGGGTCGAGGTAGGGGAAGCGGTTGTGGATGGAGCGCTTGAGGAGCGGGTTGGCATCGAGCAGCGCCTGCTGGCCGGTGATGGCGAGCAGGGCCTGCAGCGTGTCGGCGTGCTCCTTCTCGATGCGCGGGAAGATCGCCTCGCGCAGGGCGGCGTCCTTCACCAGATCGGCGTAGCGGCTGGCGATGGCGATGTCGCTCTTGGCGAGCACCATGTCCATGTTGGAGAGCAGGGTGGCGAAGAACGACCACTCCTTGTGCATCGCCGCGAGGCGCGCCTTGCCAGCCTCGCCGTGCTTCGCGATGTAGGCCTGCACCGCCGAGCCGAAGCCATACCAGCCCGGCAGCATCAGCCGGCACTGGGCCCAGCTGAACACCCACGGGATCGCCCGCAGGTCTTCGATGGCGGTGGACTTCTTGCGCGACGCCGGGCGGCTGCCGATGTTGAGGGCGGCGATCTCCGAGATCACGGTGGATTCCCAGAAGTAGCGCTCGAAGCCGTCGGTCTCGTACACCAGGTTGCGGTAGGCCTTGAAGGCGGCCTCCGAGAGCTCGTCCATCGCTTCGAGGTATTCGGGGCGGGGCGCGGGGTCGCGGGGGGCGAAGAGGGTGGCCTCCAGGGTGGCGGCGGCGAGCACTTCCAGGTTGCGGCGGCCGACTTCGGGGTTTGCATACTTGGAGGCGATGACCTCGCCCTGTTCGGTGAGGCGGATCTGGCCCTGCACGGCGCCGCCCGGCTGGGCCAGGATGGCCTGGTAGCTGGGGCCGCCGCCACGGCCCACCGAGCCACCGCGGCCGTGGAACAGGCGCAGGCGCACGTGGTGGCGGGCGAAGGTGTCGACGAGGCCGATCTCGGCCTTGTAAAGCTCCCAGCCGGAGGTGAGGAAGCCGCCGTCCTTGTTGCTGTCGGAGTAGCCGAGCATCACCTCCTGCTCCAGCTTGCGGGATTCCAGCAGCGCCATGTAGGCGGGGATGGCGAACAGCCGGTCCATCACCCCGGCGGCGTTCTGCAGGTCGCCGATGGTCTCGAAGAGCGGGATGATGTTCACGTCGAGCACGCCTTCGGCGGGGCGCAGCAGGCCGGCTTCCTTGGCGAGCACGGCGACCTCCAGCAGGTCGGAGACGTCGTCGGTCTTGGAGATGATGCAGTTGGGCACCGCGGCCTTGCCGTAGCGCAGGTGGGCGGCGCGGGCGGCGCGGAAGATAGCCAGCTCGCCGCGGGTCTCGTCGGCGTAGTCGAGCCACGGCGAGGCGAGCAGGCGCGGGGTGGCAAGCTCTTCGAGGAGCATCTCGGTGCGGCCGGCTTCGTCGAGCGCGAGGTAGTCGCGGGTGGGGTCGATGGACTTGATGAGTTCCGCCACCACGCGCTCGTGCACGTCGGAGTTCTGGCGCAGGTCGATGGGCGCCAGGTGGAAGCCGAACACCGACACCGCCCGGCGCAGCAGGCGCAGGCGGCCGCGGGCGAGGCTGCCCAGGCCGTTGGCGGTGAGGGAGCGGTGGATCACTTCCAGCTCGTCGGCCAGGGCATCCGGGCTGTCGTAGGGCGCGGCGGCGGCTACCGCGTGGCGCGGCGGCTGGTGGCCCAGCAGGCGCGCGTAGGTGGCGGCGAGGCGCGCGTACACGCCGGTGAGGGCCCGGCGGTAGGGTTCGTCGGCGCGGTGGGGCGAGCCATCCGGCGAGGCTTCGGCAAGGCGCAGCAGCGCGTCGGAGGCGCTCACCAGGCCCTGGGCGATGGAGAGCTGCGAGCCCAGGGTGTGCACCTCGTCCATGTAGTAGGTGAGCACCTTCTCGGCCTGCACGGCCAACGCCTTCTCGAGGATTTCGGCGGTGACGAAGGGGTTGCCGTCCCGGTCGCCGCCGATCCAGCTGCCCACCTTCATGAAGTTGGGCAGCTCCAGCGCGCCCCAGCTGCGGTCGCGGGTGGCGAGGCGATCCTCGACGCTGGCGTAGAGCCGCGGCAGCTCGCGCAGGAAGGTGTAGTCGAAGTACGACAGGCCGTTGCTCACCTCGTCCATCACCGACAGCTTCTCGGTGCGCAGCATGCGGGTCTGCCACAGGGTGAGCACCGCGCGGCGCAGGGCCTCGTCGTTGGCCTCCTGCTCTTCCGGGGTGAGCTGCATGCGGTCGCGCTCGTCGAGCAGGCGGGCGATCGCCATCTGGCAGTTGAGGATGCTCTTGCGCTGGACTTCGGTGGGGTGGGCGGTGAGCACCGGCACCACGTTGGCGGTCTCGAAAAAGGCGGTGAGTTCGGCGCTGCCCATGCCGGCGTCGAAGGCCCGGGCCAGGGCGTGGGCCAGGCTGCCCTCGCGCGGGGCGGAGCCGGCGATCTGGTGGGCGCGGGAGCGACGGATGTGGTGCTGGTCTTCGGCGATGTTGGCCAGGTGCGAGAAGTAGCTGAAGGCGCGCACCACGTCGATGGTCTGGTCGCGGGAGAGCGAATCGAGCGTGGCTTCCAGCTCGCGGCGGGCGGCGTGGTCTTCGTGGCGGCGGAAACGGATCGAGCACTGGCGGATCGCCTCGACCAGATCGAACACGGCCTCGCCCTCCTGCGCGCGCACGGTGTCGCCCAGAATGCGGCCAAGCAGACGGATGTCGTCGCGCAGGGGGAGGTCTTTGTCGTCGCTCTTGTTATGTTCGCTCATCGGAAATCCTGTCCAGTCGGTTGCGGTCGGCGCGGGAGGCGCAGCAGGGGGCCATGCTAGAATCGCGGGCCGGATGACCGCCATAGGTGGCAACCCTGATGCTGCATTGCGCAACCCGCAGCGTGCCGTGTCGCCCCCGCCTGTGTCCATCCCCCCGCTACCCATCAACGCACGCCGAGCCCGAATACCGTGAGCGCCCCTACGCCCGACCGCATCGTCATCGCCACCCGTGAAAGCCGCCTCGCCCTGTGGCAGGCCGAGCACGTCAAGGCCCGCCTCGAAGCCCTCTACCCGTCCTGCAAGGTCGAACTGCTGGGCATGACCACCCGCGGCGACCAGATCCTCGACCGGCCGCTGGCCAAGGTCGGCGGCAAGGGCCTGTTCGTCAAGGAACTCGAAACCGCGCTCCTCGACCGCGCCGCCGACATCGCCGTGCATTCCATGAAGGACGTGCCGATGACCCTCGCGCCCGAGTTCGCGCTGGTGGCCATCGCCGAACGCGAGGTGCCGCTCGACGCCTTCGTCTCCAACAAGTACGAGAGCCTCGACGACATGCCGCCGGGCGCCGTGGTGGGCACCTCCAGCCTGCGCCGCGAATCCCAGATCCACGCCCAGTACCCGATGCTGGCCGTCACCAGCCTGCGCGGCAACCTCGACACCCGCCTGCGCAAGCTCGACGAAGGCCAGTACGACGCGATCATCCTCGCCGCCGCCGGCCTCACCCGCCTTGGCCTCGCCAGCCGAATCCGCAGCACCTTGCCGTCCGACGTCTCCCTGCCCGCCGCCGGCCAGGGCGCCCTGGGCATCGAGGCGCTGTCCGACCGGCCCGAAGTCGCCGCCTGGATCGCGCCGCTCGCCGACGCCCACTCCGCCGCCTGCGTGCGCGCCGAGCGCGCCACTTCCCGCGTGCTGGCCGGCAGCTGCGAAGTGCCCCTGGGCGCCTACGCCGAAGTGCAGGGCGGCGAACTGTGGCTGCGCGGCTTCGTGGCCCTGCCCGATGGCTCGCGCATCGCCCGCGCCGAGCGCCGCGGCCCCATCGACCAGCCCGAAGCCCTTGGCCTCGCGCTGGCCGAAGACCTGCGGGCCGACGGCGCCGACGAAATCCTCGCCGGCCTGTAAGGCCTGCAGCATGGCCGGTCAGCCCCTCGCCGGGCGCAGCGTCGTCGTCACCCGCCCGGCCGGGCAGGCCGACAGCCTGTGCGCGGCGCTCGCCGCGCTGGGCGCCGAGCCCCTGCGCTTCCCGCTCCTCACCATCGCGCCGGTGGCCGATCCGGCCCCGCTGCAGGCCGTGGCACGGCGGCTGGCGGATTTCTCGCTGGCCTTCTTCGTCAGCCCCAACGCCGTCAATCTGGCGCTGGACGCGATGCTGCCCGTCGCCCCGTGGCCGGCGAGCCTCGCCATCGCCACCGTGGGCAAGGGCAGCGAGGCCGCGC
>NZ_JAYRMI010000001.1:0-155279 GCF_041904905.1 Zoogloea sp.
GGGGGGGGGCTGCTCGTGGGGGGGGGCGCGGCCGCCGTGCTGGCGGCGCTGGCGTTCATCGGCGGGGGCGACGCGGGGGCCGCGGGGCGCTACGTGACCGAGACGGTCAGCCGGGGCACCTTGACGGTGACGGTGTCGGCCACCGGTACCCTGCAGCCCACCAAGTCGGTGGACGTGGGCAGCGAGCAGTCCGGCACCCTGGCCACCGTGCTGGCCCAGGAGAACGACCGGGTGAAGAAGGGCCAGCTCCTGGCCCAGCTCGACACCGCCAAGCTGCGCGACGCGGTGGCCAAGAGCCGCGCGGCGCTGGCAGCGGCCAACGCGGCGGTGGCCCAGGCCCGGGCGACGGTGGCCGAAGCGAAGGCGTCCCTGTCGCGGATGCGTCAGGTGGCCGAACTCTCGGGGGGCAAGGTGCCGGCGCGCACCGAGCTGGAGACCGCCGAGGCGACGCTGGCCCGGGCCATCGCCAACGAGGCCAGCGCCCGGGCCGCGGTGGTGCAGGCCGAGGCGGTGCTCAAGACCGACGAGACCAATCTCTCGAAGGGCACGATCCGCTCGCCGGTGGATGGTGTGGTGCTCACCCGCAAGGTGGAGCCGGGCCAGACGGTGGTGGCGGCGATGACGATTCCGGTGCTGTTCACCCTGGCCGAGGATCTGGCCCGGATGGAGCTGCAGGTGAAGGTGGACGAGGCCGACGTGGGCACGGTGAAGCTGGGTCAGCCGGCCAGCTTCACCGTGGCGGCGTGGCCGGGCCGCAACTTTCCGGCCACCCTTGAGCGGGTCGGGCTGGGTTCGACGATCACCGACAACGTGGTGACCTATAAAACCGTGCTCACGGTAAGCAACGACGACCTGGCCCTGCGCCCCGGGATGACCGCCACCGCCACCATCGTCACCGCCCAGCGCGACAACGCCCTGCTGGTGCCCAACGCCGCACTGCGTTTCGTGCCCCCCAAGGCCGGGCCGAAGGCCGAGCGGAGCCTGGTGTCCAGCCTGCTGCCGCGCCCGCCGTCCGAGGCAAAACACGCCTCCGCCACGGCCGCCCCCGGCGCGCCGCAGGTGTGGGTGCTGGAGGGCGCCGAGCCCCGCGCGGTGCCGGTGAAGACCGGTGTGAGCAACGGGCGCTTCACCGAGATTCTGGGTGGCGAGCTGACGCCCGGCATGGCGGTGGTCACCGAATACCAGGAGGCGAAGAAATGAGCGCCGCCGGCGCACCGCCGCTGATCGAGCTGACCGGCATCACCAAGACCTACGGCAGCGGGCAGGCGGCTTTCCAGGCCCTGCGGGGGGTGGATCTGGTCATCGAGGCGGGCGAGTTCGTGGCGGTGATGGGGCCGAGCGGGTCGGGAAAATCCACGGCGATGAACATCCTGGGCTGCCTGGATACGCCCACGTCGGGCGAGTACCGTTTCAGGGGCCTGCACGTGGAGGCGCTGGAGCGCAACCAGCGGGCGCTGCTGCGACGGCATTGCCTGGGTTTCGTTTTTCAGGGCTTCAACCTGCTGGCGCGCACGTCGGCCCAGGAGAACGTGGAGCTGCCGCTGCTCTACCGGGGCGAGCCGGCCGAGGCGCGCCACGCGGCGGGCCGCGCGGCCCTGGCGCGGGTGGGCCTGGCGGGCTGGGAGAGCCACACCCCGGCCGAGCTTTCCGGCGGCCAGCAGCAGCGGGTGGCCATCGCCCGGGCGATCGTCACCAACCCGCTGGTGCTGCTGGCCGACGAGCCCACCGGCAACCTAGATAGCCAGCGCAGCCACGAGATCATGGCGCTGCTGGTGGCCCTCAACCGCGACCAGGGCATCACCGTCATCATGGTCACCCACGAGCCCGACATGGCGGGGTACGCCCGCCGGGTGGTACGATTCGTGGATGGCAAGGTGGCCAGCGACGAGCTGCGCACCGGCCTTGCCGGGGAGGCCGCGCCATGCTCCTGAGCGCGCTGCTGCTGGCCCTGCGGGAGATCCGCCGCAACCTGATGCGCTCCTTCCTCACCGTGCTGGGGATCGTGATCGGGGTGGCGGCGGTGATTACCATGGTGACGCTGGGCAATGGCGCCACGCGGATGGTGTCGGAGCAGATCTCGAGCCTGGGCAGCAACCTGCTGATGGTGCGGCCCGGCCAGCGCCTGGGCCCGGGACGCGACAGCGCAGGCGCGCCCAACTTCCGCAAGGCCGACGTGGAGGCGATCCGCACTCAGGTGAGCGGCCTGCAGGAGGTGGCGCCGGTGGTGGGCAGCTCGGTCACCCTGGTGGCCGGCAACAACAACTGGTCGGCGACGGTGAGCGGCACCACCAACGCCTATCTGGCGGCGGGCAACTGGAAGCTGGCGGCCGGCCGGGCCTTCCTCGACGACGAGGAGCGCGCCGGCAAGGCCGTGTGCATCGTCGGCGAGACCGTGCGGCGGGAGCTGTTCGGCAGCCGCAGCCCGCTGGGCGACGAGATCCGGGTGAAGACCTTCACCTGCCAGGTGGTGGGCCTGCTGGCCTCGAAGGGGCAGGGGGCGATGGGCATGGATCAGGACGACATCGTGCTGATGCCCATCGGCACCGTCCAGCGGCGCATCACCGGCAGCCTGGACATCTCGACGGTGATGATCGCCCTGAAGGACGGCGCCGACACCCCGGCGGTGATGGCCCAGATCCGCGGGCTGCTGCGCGAGCGCCGCAAGCTGGCCGCGAACGACGCCGACAACTTCAACATCATGGATACCCGCCAGATCGCCGAGACCCTGTCGGGCACCATCCGAACCATGACCGGGCTGCTTGGCGCGGTGGCGGCGGTGAGCCTGCTGGTGGGCGGCATCGGGATCATGAACATCATGCTGGTGTCGGTCACAGAGCGTACCCGGGAGATCGGCATCCGGCTGGCCATCGGCGCGCTGGAAGGCGAGGTGCTGCTGCAGTTCCTGATCGAGGCGGTGGTGCTGTCGGCCTTCGGCGGGCTGGTGGGCATCGTGCTGGCGCTGGTCACCTGCATCGGGCTCGCCGCCCTGATGCACATGCCTTTCCTCTTCAGCCCGGGCATCAACCTGCTGGCCTTCTTCTTTTCGGCGGCGATCGGCGTGGTGTTCGGTTATGTGCCGGCCCGGCGGGCGGCCCGGCTCGATCCCATCGACGCCCTGCGCCACGAGTGACGCAAGAAATTTTTCAATTTTGACAGGAGGGCTGCGGCCCTCCTTTTTCTTGTCCCCGCCGAAACCCGCGCCGGGCTTGCGCCTGTCTTTTTGTGACGAAGCGCACGCAAGGCTTCAACATAAGGAAATTTCCTACATAATTATCGGAAACATCTAAAATAGTAAAAATAACAAATTAAATAGAATGGTCCGTAATTCACTCAAAGCCCCGTTCGCTTGAAACCGACCATGAACCAACCGCATCGCCCCCCACGCGCCGCCGGCGCAGGCGTCGTCCAATCCTGAAGGAGGAGACCACCATGCCAACCCATCACAGTGATCTTTATCACTCGGCGCCCCTGGAGTGCGGCCGTGGCAATGATCTGGTTCTCGGGGTCGACGAACTGGGCCGGCGCCTGGAGCGGGAGCAGCGCGAGAAGGCCGACGCCCAGATCCACCTCAAGCGCCTCTCCGGCGAGGTGCAGCAGCTACGCGCCCAGCGCGACGAGGCGGTGCGGGCGCTGGCGGTCTCGAACCAGAACGCCATGTTCCAGCTGGCGAAGGCCGCCGAGCACAAAGACGGCGAGGGCGGCCAGCACATGCGACGGATCGGCGTGATCGCGGGGATGATCGCCGAGGCCCTGGGCTGCACCGAGCAGTACTGCGAGACGATCTGCGACGCCGCCCAGCTCCACGACATCGGCAAGATCGGCATCCACGAGAGCATCCTGTCGAAGCCCGGGGCGCTGACCATCGACGAGTGGAAGCTGGTGCGCGAGCACTCGCGCATCGGCGCCGGCATCCTGTCGGCCTTTCCGTCGCCGCTGATGGACATGGCCGCCGAGATCGCGATCTCCCACCACGAGCATTTCAGCGGCGCCGGCTATCCCCTCGGGCTGGCGGGCGACGCGATCCCCCTGGCCGGGCGGATCGTGGGGCTGGCGGATTTCTTCGACTCGCTCACCATGGATCGCTGCTATCGCAAGGCGGTGTCGGACGAACAGGCGCTGGCGATGATCGTCGAGCGGCGGGGCGAGCAGTTCGACCCGCGCGTCGTCGATGCCTTCCTGTGCATTGCCGATCAGGTGATCCTGGCCCGCAACTCGATCAACGAGATCGAGGCCATCTGCGATCTGCCGGACATTCACGGCGACTGGTGGATGGCCTTCTAGGCCGATTCGCGGGCGTCGAGGATGCGCGCCACAAAGCCGGCCACGGCCTCGATCACCGCGTCGGGCTGGTCTTTGTGGGGCGAGTGGCGGCAGTCGGCCAGCTTCACCAGATCCACGTCCCGCGCCTGCCGGGCGATGCGGTCGAGCTGATCCATCGTGCCGTACTCGTCGTCTTCGCCCTGGATCGCCAGGATCGGGCAGCGGACGGCCGGCAGGTATTCCTCGATGTTCCAGTCGCGGAAGGCCGGGCTCAGCCAGATGTCGAGCCACGACATGAACACCGAGTCCACATCCAGATGATGCTTGCCTAGGCGGGCGGGCAGGTTGGTGCTCGTCCACGCCTCGCCGGCCTGGCGGATGCCGGCGACGGTCACGTCCTCCACCAGCACGTGGGGCGCCATCGCGATCACGCCCGACAGCGCGCGGGCGGTGCCGCCGGCGTTGATGAGCGAGATGCTGCCGCCGTCGCTGTGGCCGAAGAGGAAGGGGGCTTCCAGCGCCAGGGCGTCCAGCAGCGCCGGCAGGGCCACCAGCGCCTCGTCGTGCATGTAGCGCGGCGTGCGGGCCTCGCCCCGGCGAGGGGTGGAGCGGCCGTAGCCGTAGCGGGAATACACGACGGCCTCGCAGCCGGTGGCATCGGCGATCCGCTGGGGGAAATCCCGCCACATGGAGATCGAGCCGAGCCCTTCGTGCAGGAAGACGATGGCCGGCGCGCCGGGGCGGGGGTGGGCCGAGACGAGGCGGACGATCTCCAGATCCGTGTCGTTGATGCGCAGGGTTTTCATTGTTATGGGGGCTCGACGGGGTTTGAAAGCATCGATTATTGCCCACCGGCGGGCCGGCTCGAAGTGCGGCCGCGGACAGACTTCGACGAAATGCAGCCAATTTCATCGAAGGGCTTCCAATTTCTGAAAGGGTGTGTATAATCTCGATCTCTCAGTTGCGCCCGTAGCTCAGTTGGATAGAGTACTTGGCTACGAACCAAGGGGTCGTGGGTTCGAATCCTGCCGGGCGCGCCAGTTTCACCGCTGGTTTGAGACGTTGAAAACGGGTCGCTTCGATGCGGCTCTTTTCAACTGGAAGGAGGGCAAGCCTCTCCGCCGCGTTAGCGGCAAAATGTGAGTTTAGCGCCCGTAGCTCAGTTGGATAGAGTACTTGGCTACGAACCAAGGGGTCGTGGGTTCGAATCCTGCCGGGCGCGCCAGAACGTAAAAGGGACTGCAGAAATGCAGTCCCTTTTTGCGTTTGCAGGCATTTTTGCAGCGGCATCCCTTTTCGCGCTTTTGATCTGGCTCAGTGTCATCGTCTTGACAATGATTATCATTACTGTAACGCAATCACAGGACTGAACCGGATGTTGAAATGCGCTTGGCGCCTTGCCCTGGGGGTGCTGCTGGGGTGTCTGCCGGGGATGGCGGCGGCCGATCCGGAGATCATGGTCCACGAGGCCGATCTCGCCGACCGGGACGAGCTGGTCGCTTCGATCCACGCCAATCATGCCTGGCACGGGCAGCGGCGCTCCGACGACGGCACCTGGCCGGCACACCGGCTGACCTACCTGATGGCCGAGTTCGCCACCGGGCTGGCGCCGGGCTGGGAGGCGGGGCTGCATCTGCCGGTGATGCGCGGCGGCGTGGATAGCGAGGTGTCGGACAACGGGGCCTGGGGCGCGTCGGCCATCATGTTCCGGCTCAAGCACATCCGCCAGGCCGGCGAGGGGTGGTTCTACGGTTTCAACGCCGAGTACGACATCAACGCCCGTCGCTACGTGCGCGATCCGCGGGGGGCGGAGTTCCGCGGCATCGTCGGCTTCGACGGCGAGCGGGTCCGGCTGACCGCAAACCCGCACCTGATGTGGGGCTGGGGCCGCGAGGGGAGCCCCCGCTCGCCCGATCTGAACCTGGATCTGAAGGCGCTCTACAAGGTGTCCGAGGCTTTCGCGTGGGGGGTCGAGGCGTACACCGACGGTGGGCGGGTCAATCGCCTGCGGCCGGGGGAGGGCGACCGGACGGTGTATCTGGTGACGGAGTTCGAGACGCGGGCGGGGGCGGTGCACCTGGGCGTGGGCCAGGGCTTCAAGGAGACGCCGGAGCGCTACCTGCTGAAGGGGGTGTGGACGACGCGCTTCTGAGGGGCGCGAGGTCCGGGTCGGTGGCTGCTTACAGGAAGCGGTCGAGCATCTTCTTGCTGTGGGCGTCGAGGGCGTAGCGGTCGCGGATCAGGAAGTGGATGCCGCGGCTGTCGGCGATGAGCAGCGCCGGGCGCACCAGTCGGCGAATGTCCTCTTCGCCCTTGAGCACCAGGCTGGTGGGGCCGCGGTCGGTGTCCACCTCCCAGGTGCTGGGGGTGGCGAAGCTGGAAACCGAGCGGATGCGCTCGATCACCGGCATGAACTCGCGGCCGGCCAGGTCGGCTTCGAGCACCTCGCGGCTGGCCGGCGACAGATCGGCGATGCGGGTGACCCAGGCGACCTCCTCGCCGTCGGCATTGACGAGGCCGATGCCTTCGGTGGGCGCGGCGATGGGGAAGGAGCGGACCGGGTTGACCTGCTGGCGGGTGCCGTCCGGCGCCACAAAGACGAGCTGGCCGAAGCTGTTGCGTTCGAGGGTGATGGCGTGGGTCATGGCGGGCCTCAGGCGTTGGCGTGTTCGCGGTGCGGCGGGACGATGGGCTTGTCGCCGCCGATGGCGACATCGTCGAGCTTGCGGGTCTGGGCTTCGTAGAGGCGGAAGTAGGCGCCCTGTTTTTCCATCAGCGCGTCGTGGTTGCCGATCTCGACGATCTGGCCGCGGTCGAGCACCACCAGCCGGTCGGCCTTGCGCAGGGTGGACAGGCGGTGAGCGATGGCGATGGTGGTGCGGCCGCGGATGAGGTTTTCGAGCGCGGCCTGGATCTCCATCTCGGTTTCGGTATCCACGGCCGAGGTGGCTTCGTCGAGGATCAGGATGCGCGGGTCGATCAGCAGCGCGCGGGCGATGCTGATGCGCTGACGCTCGCCGCCGGACAGCGCCTGGCCGCGCTCGCCCACCAGCGAGTCGTAGCCGTGGGGCAGGCGCATGATGAAGTCGTGGGCGTGGGCCGCGCGGGCGGCGGCGACGATCTCCTCGCGGCTGGCGTCGGGCTTGCCGTAGGCGATGTTCTCGGCGATGGTGCCGAAGAACAGGAAGGGCTCCTGGAGCACCAGGCCGATGTTGCGGCGATATTCCGACACCGGCACCGCGCGCACGTCGATGCCTTCGATGCGGATCGAGCCGTCGGTCACGTCGTAGAAGCGGCAGATCAGGTTGACCAGGGTGCTCTTGCCCGAGCCGGAGTGGCCCACCAGACCGATCATCTCGCCGGGCTGGATCGACAGGTCGACGCCCCGCAGGATGGTGCGGTTGCCGTGGCGGAAGCCGACCTTGCGGCACTCGATGGCGCCGGTGACGGCGGGCAGGTGCTGGGGCTTGGCGGGCTCGGGCACGCTGGAGACGTGGTCGAGGATGTCGAAGATGCGCTTGGCGCCGGCGGCGGCCTTCTGGGTGAAGGACACGATGCGGCTCATGGAATCCAGCCGGGTGTAGAAGCGCGAGATGTAGGTGAGGAAGGCGGTGAGCACGCCGACGGTGATCGATTTGCCGGCCACCAGCCAGATGCCGAAGCCCCACACGATGAGCAGGCCGACTTCGGTGGCGAGGGTGACGGTGGGCGAGAACACCGACCACACGCGATTGACCCGGTCGTTCACCTGCAGGTTGTGCATGTTGGCGTCCTTGAAGCGATTGACCTCGCGCTTCTCCTGGGCGAAGGCCTTGACCACGCGGATGCCGGGGATGGTGTCGGCGAGCACGCTGGTGACCTCCGACCACACCCGGTCGACCTGCTCGAAGCCGTAGCGCAGGCGGTCGCGCACGGCGTGGATCAGCCAGGCGATGAAGGGCAGCGGCACCAGGGTGACCAGCGCCAGCCACGGGTTGATCGAGATGAGGATCGCCGCGGTCATGGTGATCATCAGCACGTCGGTGGCGAAATCCAGCAGCTGCAGCGACAGGAACAGGGTGATCCGGTCGGTCTCGGCGCCGATCCGGGACATGAGGTCGCCGGTGCGCTTGCCGCCGAAGTATTCGAGCGACAGGCCCTGGAGGTGCTCGTAGGTGGTGATGCGCAGGTCGGCGCCGATGCGTTCGCTGGCCAGGGCGAGGATGTAGGTCTTGGCCCAGCCCAGGCTCCAGGCCACCAGCGCCGCGGCGAACAGGCCGCCGAGCAGCATCATGACCTTGTGGGTGTCGATGGGCACGCCGTTCTGGAAAGGAATCAGCACCTCGTCCATCAGCGGCATGGTGAGGTAGGGCGGGACCAGGGTGGCGCCGGTGGACAGCAGGGTGAGGATGAAGCCGGCCAGCAGCTGGCCCTTGTACGGCCGGGCGAAGCGCCACAGGCGCAGCAGCGTCCAGGTGGACGGCGGGGTGTGGATCTCCCGGGCGCAGGTGGGGCATTCGTCGCTGCCCGGGGGCAGCGGCGCGTCGCAGGTGGGGCAGGTGAGGGGTTCGGGCGGGGCCGGCTGGCGGCCTGCCAGCACGCATTCGAGCTGGGCCTTGAAGCGGTCGGCCAGATTATGGGCGGCCGGGTCGAGGGCCAGGGTGAAGCGCCAGCCGTCGAGTTTTGCGGTGGCGTCGATCAGGTCGAGGCTGGCGACGCCGGCCTGATCCCGGTGGCGCAGCTGCATGCCGTCGCGGAACGCCCAGGAGCGCCAGTCCTGCGCGTCGTGATCCCAGCCCATGAGCCGCTTCGAGGTGAGCGCGACCAGGCCGCTGCGAAACTGCAGGCGGGTGTCGAGATCGACGGCGAGGCTGGCGAGCACCTTCTCGTCGGGCCCGAGGGCGGCGTCGAGACGGGCGCGCCAGGCTTCGGGCACGGCGGGCCCCAGATAGTCGGAGTAGGCAGGAGCGGTGTTGACGCGGGGGGAGGACTCGGAATTCATCGTGGGAGACGCGATAAGGCCACAGCAAACGGCCAGCGTAGGGCAAAATTGCGAGCGAAGTTTACTGACTCGTTACAAGCGCGTATACCCGCAGTGGGGCGCGGCAGCCCCAGGTTGCGAATATTTTTTCGGTCGGTAATCCGGCAGGCCGCTGCTGCGTTAAGCCCGGATCAGGCCCGAACCGGAAAGCCAAGCCTGCACGTTCGTTATCCTCATTCCTTGCCCATGACCAACAAAACGATCGACTTCCTCAAAATCCTCCACCTGCGCGGGCCGAACATCTGGACCTACCGCTCGGTTCTTGAAGCTTGGGTCGATATTCACGACCTGGAAGATTGCCCGTCCAACGTCATCCCCGGCCTGCCCGACCGCCTCACCAAGATGTTGCCAACGCTGATCGAGCACCGCTGCAGCATCGGCGAGCGGGGCGGCTTCGTGAAGCGCCTGCACGACGGCACCTGGCCCGGCCACATCCTCGAACACGTCACCCTCGAACTGCAGAACCTCGCCGGCATCCCGGGGGGCTTCGGCAAGGCCCGCGAGACCTCCGAGCGCGGGGTATACAAGGTGGTGATCCGCGCCTGGCAGAAGGACGTGTCGCTGGCCGCGCTCCACATGGGGCGCGATCTGCTGATGGCCGCCATCGAGGATCGCCCCTACGACGTGGACGCCGCCGTGGCCCGGCTGCGCGACCTGATCGACGACTACATGCTGGGCCCCAGCACCCGCTGCATCGTCGAGGCCGCGGCCGACAAGGACCGGCGCATCCCGTACATCCGCCTGCTGGCCGAGGCCAACCTCGTGCAGTTGGGCTACGGCGCCCGCCAGCGCCGCATCTGGACGGCCGAGACCGACCGCACCCCGGCCATCGCCGAAGGCATCGCCAGCGAGAAGGATCTCACCAAGCGGCTGCTTTCGTCGTGCGGCGTGCCGGTGCCGGAGGGCGAGGTGGTCGCCAGCGTCGAGGAGGCCATCGCGGCGGCCGAGGACATCGGCTACCCGGTGGTGGTCAAGCCCACCGACGGCAACCACGCCCGCGGCGTGTTCACCAACATCATGACCCCCGAAGAGGTGGCCGCCGCCTTCCCGCTGGCTGCCGCCGAGGGCTCGGAGGTGATGGTCGAGCGCTTCATCAAGGGCACCGAGCACCGCATCCTGGTGGTGGGCGGCAAGATGGTCGCCGCCAACATGGGCGAGGCCGTGTCGGTGATCGGCGATGGCAAGTCCACCATCGACCAGCTCATCGAAACCCAGATCAACACCGACCCGCGCCGCGGCGTCGAGCACGAGTTCCCGCTGTACGTCATCAGCCTGGATCGCTTTCCGGCCGCGAAGATGGAAGTCGAGCGCCAGGGCTTCACCGGCAGCTCGGTGCCGCCGGAAGGCCATGAGGTGATGATCGTGCGCACCAGCAACATGGCCTTCGACGTGACCGACGAGGTGCACCCCGACACCGCCGAGCTGGCCTGTCTGGCGGCGCGCATCGTCGGCCTCGACATCGCCGGCATCGATCTGGTGTGCGAGGACATCTCCAAGCCGCTGGACGTGCAGCGCGGCGCCATCGTCGAGGTCAACGCCGGCCCGGGCCTGCTGATGCACATCAAGCCGGCCGTCGGCCAGCCGCGCCCGGTGGGCGAGGCCATCGTCGCGCACCTGTTCGAGAAGGACGAGGACTCCCGCATCCCGGTGGTCGGCGTCACCGGCAGCCGCGGCAAGACCCCGGTCGCCCGCCTGATCGCCCACCTGCTGCGCCTGTCGGGGCAGTACACCGGGCTGGCCTGCAGTGAGGGCGTGTTCCTCGACGGCCGTCAGGTGGAGCCGCCCGAAGGCGCCAACTGGGATGCCGCCGAGCGCGTGCTGATGAACCGCTCCGTCGAGGCTGCGGTGTTCGAGAACGGCTGCCGCAGCATCCTCGCCGACGGCACGGTGTACGACCGCTGCCTGGTGGGCGTGGTCACCAACGTCGACCCCGAGCTGCACTTCGGCGAGTTCTACATCGACTCCGCCGAGAAGGTCTGGAACGTCTTCCGCACCCAGGTCGACCTGGTGCTCTCCTACGGCGTGGCGGTGCTCAACGCCGAAGACCCGGCGGTGGTGGAGATGGCGCCCCTGTGCGACGGCGAGGTGATCCTCTACGGGGTGGATGGCAACAACGAGGCCATCGTCGCCGCCCGCGCCGAAGGCAAGCGCGCGGTGTTCGTGAAGGACGGCGCGATCGTCCTCGCCACCGGTGCCGACGAAGTGCCGGCGGCCCGTCTGGCCCGCATCGCCATGCTGGCGAACGGTGCCGGCGAGCAGCCCGGCGTGCTGTCGAACCTGCTGGCTTCCGTCGCGGCGGCCTGGGCGCTGGGCGTGGCGCCGGAGATCATCCGCGCCGGCGTCAAGCCCTACGACCCCGCCGCGCCGCTGCGCGCCGACTGAACCCGGCCGGCCTTACGAGACATGCGGCCGCCGGGCTGGCGGCCGCCAGAACACAGAGACAAGGATAGTCATCCATGGAAGTTTCCCGCATCCGTGCGCTGCGCGGCCCCAACTTGTGGAGCCGGCACACCGCGATCGAAGCCATCGTGTCGTGCACCGAAAGCGAATGTGACATCGATTCGATTCCCGGCTACGAGCCGCGTCTGCGCAACCTGTTCCCTGAAATGGGTTTCCTTGAGACCGACGGCCACCAGGGCTCGATCTCCATGGCCCAGGCCCTGGAGCTTGCCGCGCTGGGCCTGCAGGCCTGCGCCGGCTGCCCGGTGACCTTCAGCCGCACTTCGGCCACCGTCGAGAAGGGCGTCTATCAGGTGGTGGTGGAGTACACCGAGGAAAAGGTGGGCCGCCTCGCCTTCGAACTGGCGATGGAACTCATCAAGGCCGCGGCCACCGAAGAGGGCGTGTTCGATCTGGCCGGGGCGCTGGCCCGCCTGCAGGAACTCGACGAGGACGTGCGCCTTGGGCCCTCCACCGGCTCCATCGTCCAGGCCGCCGTGGCCCGGGGCATCCCGTATCGTCGCCTGACCGAAGGCAGCCTCGTGCAGTTTGGCTGGGGCAGCAAGCAGCGCCGCATCCAGGCCGCCGAGACCGACCTGACCAGCGCGGTGGCCGAGGCCATCGCCCAGGACAAGGAACTCACCAAGACCTTGCTGCGCGCCGCCGGCGTGCCGGTGCCGCTGGGCCGCTCGGTGAGCGACGCCGACGACGCCTGGCTGGCCGCCCGCGAGATCGGCGGGCTGGTGGTGGTCAAGCCCCGCGACGGCAACCAGGGCAAGGGCGTGGCGGTCAAGCTGCGCACCAAGGAAGAAGTCCAGGCCGCCTTCAAGGTGGCCTACGAGATCAGCGACGACGTGATGGTCGAGCGCTACCTGCCCGGTCACGACTACCGCTTCCTCGTCATCGGCGACAAGTTGATCGCCGCCGCTCGTCGCGAGCCGCCGCTGGTGATCGGCGACGGCAAGCTCACCATCCGCCAGCTGGTCGACAAGGTGAACGCCGATCCCCGCCGCGGCACCGGCCACGCCACCAGCCTCACCAAGATCCGTTTCGACGAGATCGCCATCGCCACCCTCGAGAAGCAGGGCTTCAGCGCCGAATCCGTGCCGCCCAAGGGCAAGCGGGTGATCCTGCGCAACAACGCCAACCTGTCCACCGGCGGCACCGCCACCGACGTGACCGACGATGTGCATCCCGAGGTTGCCGAGCGGGCCATCGCCGCGGCCAAGAACATCGGCCTCGACATCTGCGGCGTGGACGTGGTGTGCGAGAACGTGCTCGAGCCCCTCGAGGCCCAGAGCGGCGGCATCGTCGAATGCAACGCCGCCCCTGGCCTGCGGATGCACCTCCAGCCCTCGTACGGCAAGGGGCGTCCGGTGGGCGAGGCGATCGTCGCCAACATGTTCAAGCCGGGCGAGAACGGTCGCATTCCGGTGGTGGCGGTGGCCGGCACCAACGGCAAGACGACCACCGTGCGCCTCACCGCCCACCTGCTGGGCGTGGCGGGCAACACCGTGGGCATGACCAACTCCGACGGCGTGTACGTGGGCAAGCGGCGCATCGACACCGGCGACTGCTCCGGCCCGCGTAGCGCCCGCAACATCCTGCTGCACCCGGACGTGGACGCCGCGGTGTTCGAGACCGCCCGGGGCGGCGTGCTCCGCGAAGGCCTCGCCTTCGACCGCTGCGACGTGGCGGTGGTGACCAACATCGGCATGGGCGACCACCTGGGCCTGTCCTACATCAGCACGGTGGAAGACCTCGCCGTGGTGAAGCGCGTGATCGTCCAGAACGTGGCACCCCACGGCACCGCGGTGCTCAACGCGGCCGACCCGATGGTCGTCAAGATGGCCGGCGCCTGCCCGGGCTCGGTGATGTTCTTTGCCGCGGACCCGGCCAACCACGTGCTGGCCACCCACCGCGCCCAGGGGCGCAAGGTGGTGTTCGTGGATGGCGGCGACATCGTGGCCTTTGAAGGCGGCGAGAAGTTCCGCGTGTCCCTGGCCGGCATCCCGATCACCCGCAACGGCACCATCGGCTTCCAGATCGAGAACGCGATGGCCTCGCTGGCCGCCGGCTGGGCGCTGGGGCTGGATGTGGAGACCATCCGCAGGGGCATGGCCACTTTTGTGAACGATGCCGCCAACGCACCGGGCCGCTTCAACGTGTTCGACTACAAGGGCGCCACCCTGATCGCCGACTACGGCCACAACCCGGACGCGATCCTGGCGCTGGTGCAGGCTGTGGAGAGCATGCCGGCCAAGCGTCGCTCGGTGGTCATCAGCGGCGCGGGCGACCGTCGCGACGAGGACATCCGCGAGCAGACCCGCATCCTCGGCAAGGTCTTCGACGAGGTGGTGCTGTATCAGGACGAGTGCCAGCGCGGCCGCGCCGACGGCGAGGTGCTGGCGCTGCTGCGCGAAGGTCTCGAAGGCGCGCCGCGCACCCGCGAGGTGTGCGAGATCCGCGGCGAGTTCCTGGCCATCGACACCGCGCTGGGCAAGCTCGGCAACGGCGACCTGTGCCTGATCCTGATCGACCAGGTGGAGGAGGCGCTGGCGCACATCGCCAAGCGCATCGCCGAACTGGGTTGATCGTCACGGCCGGCCATTGTTGCCGATGTGGCAATAATGGCCGGTTGATCGTTGCCCCGATTGCGCGGGTTTCACAGCGCCGGTTTCACACAAAAGCCTTCTGCCAGCCGGTGGAAGGCTTTTGTGCGTTCACGGCGGCGTTCGTCGTGCCAGCCCAGCTCGTCGGCCAGAATCGCGGCGACCGCGTCGGCCGCTTCGCTGGCGGCCCGGGCGTCGACGAACAGCGCCCGGTGGCGGCGGGCGAGGATGTCGTCCACGTCCCGCGCCAGTTCGTGGCGCACAGCGTGGCGCACCTCGGCTTCGGTGAGCGTCAGGCGCGGGTGGAGCCGCACACCGGCGCCGGGCAGGGCGTCGGCCAGCGGGCGGTCGGTGCCTAGCACGTCGTCGCACGGCCCGGCGGTGGCGCCGTGGAGGCGCAGGGTGGCGGTGGCGCAGGGGCGCCGGGGCAGGCCGGCGACGGCTTCGGCCCGGTCGACGATCTGCCGGGCCATGTGCCGGTAGGTGGTCCATTTGCCCCCAGCCACCGACACCAGCCCGGCCGGCGAGACCTGGATGAGGTGTTCCCGCGACAGTCCGGCGGTGTTGCCGCCCTGGCCGGCGCCGATCAGCGGGCGCAGCCCGGCAAAGGCGCTCCGCACGTCGGCCCGGCTGGGCGGGCGGCTCAGGTAGCGGCCGGCGGTGGCGAGGATGAAGTCGATCTCCGCGGCCAGCGGCTGGGGTTCCAGTGGGGTATCGCGGCGCGGGGTGTCGGTGGTGCCAAGCAGCACCTTGCCCTGCCAGGGGATCGCGAACAGCACCCGGCCGTCGGGGGTTTTGGGGATCAGCAGGGCGGTGTCGGCGGGGAGGAAATCCCGGTCGATCACCAGATGGGCGCCCTGGCTGGGGGTGAGCTGGGGCGGCGAGGCGGGGTCGTCGAGGTGGCGCACGTCGTCGGCCCACACGCCGGCGGCGTTGATGACGGCTTTGGCGGCGACGGCGAAGACCTCGTCGGTTTCGGCGTCCCGCGCGTCGACGCCGGCGATGCGGCCCGCCGCGTGGCGCAGGGCGGTGACGGGCAGGCGGTTGAGCGCCAGCCCGCCCAGGTCGAACACCGTGCGCATCAGGCTGACGGCGAGGCGCGCGTCGTCGAAGCGGGCGTCCTGGTAGGCGATGCCGCCGACGAGGCCCTCGCGACGCACGCCGGGTAGTGCGGCGAGGGTGTCGGCGGGCGACAGCAGCCGGCTGGGGCCCAGGCTGTGACGCCCGGCCAGCCAGTCGTAGGCGGTGAGCCCGACGCCGAGCATCAGTCTGTCCCACTGGCGATACACCGGCACCACGAAGCGCTGGGGATGGACGAGGTGAGGCGCGTTGGCGAGGAGGATCGAGCGCTCCGCCAGGGCTTCACGGACGAGGCCGATCCGCCCCTGGGCGAGGTAGCGCACGCCGCCGTGAATCAGCTTGGTGGAGCGGGAGCTGGTGCCCTGGGCGAAGTCGTGGGCTTCGAGGAGCAGGGTGGCGTGGCCGCGGGCCGCGGCATCCACGGCGCAGCCCAGCCCGGTGGCGCCGCCGCCGATCACCAGCACGTCCCAGCGGGGCGTGGCTCTCAGGCGGCCCAGTGGCGTGCCCGCTCCACCGCCCGGCGCCACTCGGCGAGGCGGGCCTGGCGCCAGTCGTCGCCGCGGGCGGGCTCGAAGACGCGCTCGGCTTGCCAGTGGGCAGCGAGTTCGGCGGGGTTGCGCCACACGCCCACGGCCAGCCCGGCAAAGTAGGCGGCGCCCAGGGCGGTGGTCTCGATCTGGCGGGGGCGGATCGTCGGCACGCCCAGCAGGTCGGCCTGGGTCTGCATCAGCAGGTTGTTGCGGGCGGCGCCGCCGTCGACCCGCAGCTCGCGAAGGGGGCCGGCGCCGTCGCGGTTCATGGCGTCCACCAGATCGACGGTCTGCAGGGCGATGGCGTCCAGCGCGGCGCGGGCGATGTGGGCGCGGGTGACGCCGGCGGTGAGGCCGACCAGGGTGCCGCGGGCAGCGCCATCCCAATAGGGCGCGCCGAGGCCGGCGAAGGCGGGCACGAGCACCGCGCCGTGGGTGTCGGGCACGCTGGCGGCGAGGGCTTCCACGTCGTCGGTTCGTTGGATGATCCCCAGCCCGTCCCGCAGCCAGCGCACCACCGCGCCGCCGATGAAGACGCTGCCCTCGAGCATGTAGGTGGGTGCGGCGTCGCCAAGCCGCCAGCCGACGGTGGTGAGCAGGCGGTTGGCGGAGGCGACGGGCTGGGCGCCGGTGTTCAGCATCAGGAAGCAGCCGGTGCCGTAGGTGTTCTTGGCGCTGCCGGGCGTGTGGCAGGCCTGGCCGAAGGTGGCGGCTTGCTGGTCGCCGGCGAGCCCGCCGATGGGGATCGCGGCGCCGAACAGCGCGGGGTCGCTGGCGCCGAGCACGCCGCTGGTGGGCACGACCTCGGGCAGCAAGATGCGGGGGACGTCGAACAGGGCGAGGAGGTCGTCGTCCCAGCGCTGGCGGTGGATGTCGAAGAGCATCGTGCGCGCGGCGTTGCTGGGGTCGGTGACGTGGCGGCGCCCGCCGGTGAGCTGCCACACCAGCCAGCTGTCGATGGTGCCGAAGGCGAGTTCGCCGGCTTCGGCCCGGCGGCGGGCGTCCGGGATTTGATCGAGCAGCCAGGCGAGCTTGGTGGCGGAGAAATAGGCGTCAAGCTCCAGCCCGCTGCGCGCGCGGATCGGCCCCACGTGGCCGGCGGCGCGCAGGGCTTCGCAGGCGGGCGCGGTGCGGCGGTCTTGCCAGACGATGGCGGGGGCGAGGGGCTGGCCGCTGCGGCGGTCCCACAGCACGGAGGTTTCGCGCTGGTTGGCGATGCCGATGGCGGCCACGTCGCGGGCGCTGAGGCCGGCGCTGGCGAGGGCGCGGCGGGCGCAGTCGAGCTGGGTGCGCCAGATCTCGAGGGCGTCGTGCTCCACCCAGCCGGGCTGGGGGTAATACTGCCGAAATTCCTGCTGGGCCACCGCGAGGGCGGTGCCGGATTCGTCGAAGACGATGGCGCGGCTGCTGCTGGTGCCCTGGTCGAGGGCGAGAAGGACGGGCATGGCATGCGCTCCCGAGTTGGCGCCGAGCGGCGCGAGCGTCAGGCTTGCAGCTTACGCACTTCGGGGCCGCAGGCGCTAGCAGCCGCTGCCGGATTTTCGGGTGAAGCCGAAGCCGCCGCCGCCCAGGCTGGGGGGCTGGATGCAGATCATCAGCGCCAGGGAGCGGGCGGAGCGGGCGATGTCCGGCGGGAAGGCGGCAAAGGGCGCGGCCTGATTGACCACCGAGCGGACGAAGCCGATCTCCTCGTGCTGGTCGCCGCTGCGCACGACGACGAAGCTCTTCAGGCTGCCGTCGGGGTTGAGGCGGACTTCCACCGAGGCCGGCTGAAGGCCCCGCGCGCGGGGGTCGTTCTTCACGAAGCCGGCGCTGCGGTTGAGCTTCTTGACCAGGGAGTCGAGGTAGAACTCCAGGCTCAGGGGGTCGATGGGCGGGCTGTCGGGGATGCGCTCGACGAGGTCGAGCGGGTCGTCGGCGCGGCGCCGGCTGCCCTGGCGGGCGCTGTCCCGGGCCATCTCGCGGGCCATGCCGAGGGCGCGTTCGGCGAGATCGGGCTTGGCCTGGGGTTGGGGAGCGGGGCGGGCCCTGGCTTCGGTGGCGAGGTCGTCGAGGAAGCGATCCATCTCTTCCTTCTGGGCGACGCTCCATTTGGGCGTGGATTCGTCGGGGCGGGCGACGGCCGGGTCGGGCTTGCGGGCGGTGAGGATGCGCGGCGCGGGCGGGGTGTTGCCGGCCTTGGGGCGAGGCCGGGGTTCGGTGCGGGCCGCCTTGGGCGGCGGCGGGGGCGGGGCGGCGTCGGGGCGGGCGGTGGCGCGGGGGGCGAGGCGCGCTTCCAGGCGCGGCGGGGTGGCGGTTGGCTCGGGTTGCCGGATGTGGATCAGCAGGAGCAGCCCGTGGATCAGGAGCGACGCCGCGAGGGCGAGGGTGAGGCGGTGGGACGAAGGTTGCGGCGCAAACATCGGCCGGATTGTAGACGGCCGGGCCGCGGGCGTGGCGGTTTTTGCCCGGCCGGCCCGGGAGGGTTGGCGGCGCAACGGGTCGTGCCGCGGGGCGGGTGACGCTACAATAGGCGCCGTTCCGGTTCCCGGGCCACCGGTCGTGTCGATCCTGGGGTGGCCTCTTCAATGGATTTATTGCTGATTGTCCTGTTGATTCTTCTCAATGGCGTGTTCGCCATGTCCGAAATGGCCGTCGTCTCGTCCCGCAAGGCGCGGCTGCAGAACCTTGCCGACGATGGCAGCCTGGGGGCCGAGGCCGCCCTCAAGCTGAACCAGGAACCGTCGAGTTTCCTGTCCACGATCCAGGTGGGCATCACCCTGGTGGGCATTCTGAGCGGCGCCATCGGCGAGGCCGCCCTGGCCGACCCCCTCTCTGCCTGGCTGGGCAGCTTCTCCGTCATGGAACCCTACGCCCGCGGTGTGGCGCTGACCATTACCGTGGTGACGCTGACCTACTTCTCGGTGGTCGTCGGCGAGCTGGTGCCCAAGCGGCTGGCGCTGCTGGCGCCGGAGGGCATCGCGTCGCTGATGTCGCGCCCGATGATGATCCTGGCCCGCCTCACCCACCCGCTGGTGGTGGTGCTGTCGGGCTCCTGTTCGGTGATCCTGCGCCTGCTGGGTGCCCGCCGCCGGGAGGAGCCGCCGGTCACCGACGACGAGATCAAGGTGCTGATGGAGCAGGGCGCCGAGGCCGGGGTGTTCCACGAGAGCGAGCAGGAGATCGTCTCCAACGTGCTGCGGCTGGACGAGCAGCGCATCTCCGCGATCATGACCCCGCGCCGCGACATGGTGGTGGTGGATCTGGACGAGGACGAGGCCAGCTGCTGGCAGACCATCGTCGAGACGCCGTTCTCGCGGCTGGTGGTGTGCCGGGACGGGCTGGAGCACGTGGTGGGCGTGCTCCAGAAGAGCGACCTGCTGAAGGCCGCGCTGCCCGGCGGCGGGGTGACGGTGTCGGATCTGGAGTGCCTGCTGCGCCCGCCGCTCTACGTGCCCGAGTCGGTGACCACCCAACAGCTCCTGGAGAGCTTCCGGCGCGCCCGGCTGCAGTTTGCGCTGATCGTCGACGAGTACGGCGAGGTGCAGGGCCTGGTGACGCTGACCGACGTGCTGGCGGCCATCGTCGGCGAGCTGTCGGTGCCCGAGGCGCCCGAAGACCGCGACATGCTCCAGCGGGAGGACGGCTCGTGGCTGGTGGATGGCGACGTGGGCATCGAGCGGCTCAAGTCGGTGCTCGACATCGGCGACGACCTGCCGGGCGAGGAGGAGCGCTCGTTCAACACCGTGGGCGGCTTCATCATGCACGTGCTGGGGCGCATCCCGATGGCGACCGATCACTTCGTGGCCGCTGGCTGGCGCTTCGAGGTGATGGACATGGACCGCAACCGGGTGGACAAGGTGCTCCTGGCCCGCGTACCGGAATGAGCCGCCGCTGCTAGCGGCTGCACCAGTCGCGCCGGTTGCCGCGGCCCCACGGCATCGACAGGCGTTCGGGGCTGCTGAGGGTGCTGCGCACCTTGCCGGTGGTGCCGTCGAACAGCACGTCGAAGCGGGCGGGCTCGCGGAACACATCGCAGTAACGCCATTCCCACACCAGCTCGTCGCGGGCCTTGTAGTAGATCGTCCAGCCCGGGTAGGGCGGCCCCAGGGTGCGCAGCACCTCGTCCTGGCTCATGCCGGCCTGGATGCGGGCGAAGTGGGTTTCCTCCAGCACGTTCTCGATGCTCACCAGCCGCCCGTTCGGGCTCACCACCGCCATCCAGGTCTGAAACCCCGCCGGCCCGAAGGGGTAGGCGAGACGCTCGCCGCCGTCGGCCTCTGCCCAGCGCATGGCCGGGGCGCCCATGCTCGCGTCCAGATCGGCCCGGGTGCTGACCCCGGGTTGCAGGCCGGGGCCCAGCAGGCTGGCGCAGCCCGACAGGGCCAGGGCCGCCAGCACGCCGATGGTGCTCAGGCTTGTTCGCGTCGGGCTTGGGTGAGGCATGGCGTGGGCTCCAGGTGATCCGGGGCCTGGAAAGCTTATTCCAGGCCGTCGGATTAGCTTTGCGAAAATGTTTGGTTCCGTCATTCGCGGCAGCGCGCGAGACTGGCCCCGTCGTGGCTTTGAGTCACCGAACCGACGGGAGGTTTCAGAATGCAGGCCTTGATCGTGGGCGCCGATCGCGTCGAGACGATCCGCGCCGAGATAGATCGGGTGGCGGATCGGCTGGGAATCCGGGAGGTGGACCACTGGCCCGGGCGCAAGGCCGGAGACGGCAGGCGGCAGCTGTCGCGGCGCACCCGGCTGGTGGTGTTCGTGTGCGACCGGGCCAGCCACATGCTGATGCAGCATGTGCGGCGGCAGGCTCGGGAGCTGGGCGTGCCGATGGTGTTCTGCCGCCATTCGGCCACCGAACTGCGGGCGCGGCTGGCGGGGCTGAACTGATCCGCCGGGCTGTCGCTTGTGCTTCTATTTTCTTTTTCGGAATAAACAAAGCCTTTTTTATTCGTTGGGAAGGGGATAGACGGTTTTTATACTTGGGCCAATAACCCATCCCAAGGAGAGCCCGAATGTCCTTCCCCAAATTTTCCGTGCGTCCCGTGTTCGGCCTGCTGGCGGCCCTGTCGATCGTGTCGGCCGGCCCCGCGGCGGCCAACGCCACCTTGCTCAACGTCTCGTACGACGTGTCGCGGGAGCTGTACAAGGAGATCAACCCGGCCTTCGTCGCCCACTGGCAGAAGACCACCGGCGAGAAGCTCACCATCAACCAGTCCCACGGCGGGTCGAGCAAGCAGATCCAGTCGGTGATCGCCGGCCTCGACGCCGACGTGGTCACCATGAATCAGGCGGCCGACGTGGATGTGCTGGCGCGATCCGGCGCCGCCTCGGCCGACTGGCGCAAGGCCTTCCCCAACGCCGCCGCGCCCTACACCTCGGCCACCATCTTCCTGGTGCGCAAGGGCAACCCCAAGGGCATCAAGGATTGGAACGATCTGGCCCGCGCCGGCGTGAGCGTGGTGATCCCCAACCCCAAGACCTCCGGCAACGGCCGCTACACCTACCTGGCGGCGTGGGGCTACGCGCTCTCGAAGGGGGGTAACGACGCCGCGGCGAAGGACTTCGTCGGCAAGCTGTTCGCCAACGTGCCGGTGTTCGACGGCGGCGGCCGCGGCGCCACCACCACCTTCACCCAGCGGGGCATTGGCGATGTGCTGGTCACCTTCGAGAACGAGGCGGTGCTGATCGACAACGAAGTGGGCGGCGACCAGTTCGACGTGGTGTACCCGTCCCTCTCCATCGACGCCTCGGCGCCGGTGGCCATCGTGAACAAGGTGGTGGACAAGAAGGGCACCCGCAAGCAGGCCACCGCCTACCTCAACTACCTGTACTCGCCCGAAGGGCAGGAGATCATCGCCAAGCATTACTTCCGCCCGCGTGACCCGGCGGTGGCCAAGAAGTACGCGGCGCGCTTCCCGGCGATCCGCACCTTCACGGTGGAGGAGAAATTCGGCAGCTGGGAAGCCGTGCAGAAGACCCACTTTGCCGACGGCGGCATCTATGACCAGATCGCGGTGAAACGATGACTACCGCCACTCATCGCGTGCTGCCCGGTTTCGGCCTGAGCCTGGGCTACACCCTGGCCTACCTCTCGCTGATCGTCCTGATCCCGCTGGTGGCGGTGTTCCTGAAGGCGGGCTCGCTGGGCTTCGAGCACTTCTGGGATGCGGCCACCTCGCCGCGGGTGCTGGCGTCCTACAAGCTGTCCTTCGGCGCCTCGCTGATCGCCGCGGCGATCAACGCGGTGTTCGGGCTGCTGCTGGCCTGGGCGCTGGTACGCTACTCCTTCCCCGGCAAGCGGCTGGTGGATGCGCTGGTGGATCTGCCCTTCGCGCTGCCCACCGCGGTGGCCGGCATCGCGCTCACCGCGCTCTACGCCAAGAACGGCTGGGTCGGCAGCCTGCTCGACCCGCTGGGCATCCAGGTGGCGTTCACCCCGCTGGGCATTCTGGTGGCGCTGATCTTCATCGGCCTGCCCTTTGTGGTGCGCACGGTGCAGCCCATCCTGGAAGACCTCGACACCGAATACGAGGAAGCCGCGGTGAGCCTGGGCGCCAGCCGCTGGCAGGCCTTCGTGCATGTGGTGCTGCCCACGCTGTTCCCGGCGCTCCTCACCGGCTTTGCGCTGGCCTTTGCCCGCGCCGTGGGTGAGTACGGCTCGGTGATCTTCATCGCCGGCAACATTCCGCTGGTGTCCGAGATCACCCCGCTGATGATCATCACCAAGCTGGAGCAATACGACTACGCCGGCGCCACCTCGGTGGCGGTGGTGATGCTGATCTTCTCGTTCATCCTGCTGCTCATCATCAACGGCCTGCAGGCCTGGACGGCCAAACGTACCGGGAGGGCCCGCTGATGGCTGGCGCCGCTGCTGCATTGCACGGGTCGGCGGATCACGCCGCCCGTTTTGAATCCAAGGCCGCCACCCGCGAGCCGGCCCTCGTCAAGTGGGCCATCATCGGGGTGTCGCTGACCTTCTTCGCGGTGTTCCTGCTGCTGCCGCTCATCGCCGTGTTCTACGAGGCGCTGCGCAAGGGCTGGGACACTTACTGGGGCGCGCTGCTCGACCCCGACGCCCTGTCGGCGATCAAGCTCACCCTCACCGCCGCGCTGATCTCGGTGCCCCTCAACCTCGTCTTCGGCGTGGCCGCGGCGTGGTCGATCACCAAGTTCGAGTTCCGGGGCAAGCACTTCCTCATCACCCTGATCGACCTGCCGTTCTCGGTGTCGCCGGTGGTGTCGGGCCTGATCTACGTGCTGGTGTTCGGCGCCCAGGGCTGGTTTGGCCCGTGGCTGTCGGATCACGACGTGAAGGTGATCTTCGCGGTGCCCGGCATCGTGCTGGCCACTGTCTTCGTGACCTTCCCCTTCGTGGCGCGGGAGCTGATCCCGCTGATGGAAGCCCAGGGCAAGGAGGAGGAAGAGGCCGCCGTGGTGCTGGGCGCGCGGGGCTGGCAGACCTTCTGGCATGTGACGCTGCCCAACGTGAAGTGGGGCCTGCTGTACGGGGTGATCCTGTGCAACGCCCGGGCGATGGGCGAGTTTGGCGCGGTGAGCGTGGTGTCGGGCCATATCCGTGGCCAGACCAACACCATGCCGCTCCACGTGGAGATTCTCTACAACGAATACCAGTTTGCGGCCGCGTTTGCGGTGGCATCCCTGCTGGCCCTTCTGGCCCTGGTGACGCTGGTCATCAAGGTGTGGGTCGAGCGTCAGGCCGGCAAGGCTGCAGCATCCGAGGACGAATGAAATGAGCATCGAAGTCAAGAACATCCGCAAAGAGTTCGGCAGCTTTACCGCGCTGAAGGACGTATCCCTCGATTTCCCCACCGGCGAGCTGGTGGCCCTGCTGGGCCCCTCCGGCTGCGGCAAGACCACCCTGCTGCGCATCATCGCCGGGCTGGAGACCGCCGACGCCGGCCAGGTGCTGCTCGACGGCGCCGACGCCTCCGACACCCACGTGCGAGAGCGCCAGGTGGGCTTCGTGTTCCAGCACTACGCCCTGTTCCGCCACATGACCGTGTTCGACAACGTGGCCTTCGGGATGCGCATGAAGCCGCGCGCCCAGCGCCCCTCCAAGGCCGAGATCAAGGCCAAGGTCACCGAACTGCTCAAGCTCGTGCAGCTCGACTGGGTGGCGGACCGCTTCCCGGCCCAGCTCTCCGGCGGCCAGCGGCAGCGCATCGCGCTGGCCCGGGCGCTGGCGGTAGAGCCGCGGGTGCTGCTCCTCGACGAGCCCTTCGGCGCGCTGGATGCCAAGGTGCGCAAGGAGCTGCGCCGCTGGCTGCGCCGGCTGCACGACGAGCTGCACATCACCTCCATCTTCGTCACCCACGACCAGGAAGAAGCCCTGGAAGTGGCCGACCGCGTGGTGCTGATGGACCACGGCAAGGTGGAGCAGGTGGGCACGCCCGAGCAGGTGTATCGCCACCCGGCCTCGCCCTTCGTGTATGGCTTCCTGGGCTCGGTCAATCTGTTCCACGGCCGGGTGGAAGGCGATGCGGTGCATGTGGCCGATAATCGCCTCTCGGCCGAGAAGGTCGATCTGACCCACGGCAGCGAAGTGGTCGCCTTTGCCCGACCCCATGAACTCGCCATCGTCGTCGACCCCAAGGCCACCGATGGCGTATCGGCGCGGGTCAATCGCATCCTCGCCTTCGGCGTCACCGCGCGGGTCGAACTCGACGGGCTCAATGGCTCTACCGGGCAGGTCTTCGAGGTGGAGATCACCCGCGACGAAGTGGCCCGGCTGGGGGTTGAAGAAGGGCAGGTGGTGCGCCTCGTGCCGTCGCGCCTGAGCGTGTTCGGGCGCGATCCGGCCGGCGCCGCCCCGGTGCCGGCACCCAACTGGGAAATCTGAGCGATGAACTTCCAGCAACTGCGCATCATCCACGAAACGGTGCGGCGCAACTTCAACCTGACCGAGGTGGCCAACGCGCTGTTCACCTCCCAGTCGGGCGTCTCCAAGCACATCAAGGATCTGGAGGACGAGCTTGGGCTCGAACTCTTCGTGCGCAAGGGCAAGCGCCTGCTCGGGCTCACCGAGCCGGGGCAGGAGCTGGTGCATGTGGTGGACCGCATGCTGATGGACGCCCGCAACATCAAGACCATCGCCGCCCAGTTCAGCGCCCGCGACCACGGCCAGCTCACCGTGGCCACCACCCACACCCAGGCACGCTACGTGCTGCCCCAGGTGGTCACCCAGTTCAAGCAGGCCTTCCCCAAGGTGCATCTGGTGCTGCACCAGGCCAGCCCCGGCGAGATCGCCGCGATGCTGCTCGATGGCCGTGCCGACATCGGCATCGCCACCGAGGCCCTGGCCGCGGTGCCGGAGTTCGTCTCCTTCAGCTATTACGGCTGGCACCACTCGGTGATCGTGCCGGCCGGGCATCCCCTCGAATCCGTCGAGCCCCTCACGCTGGAGGCGGTGGCCGAGCACCCCATCATCACCTACCACGAAGGCTTCACCGGCCGCGCCCGGATCGACGAGACCTTCGCCACCGCCCGCCTGTCGCCGGATATCGTGATGTCGGCGCTGGACGCAGACGTCATCAAGGCCTACGTGGAACTGGGGCTGGGCATCGGCATCGTGGCCTCGATGGCCTACGACCCGATCCGCGACCAGAACCTGCGCATGCTGCCCAGCAGCCACCTGTTCGGCGAGAACGTCACCCGCATCGCGGTGCGCAAGGGCCACTTCCTGCGCGGCTTTGCCTACTGTTTCATCGAACTGTGCTCGCCGACCCTCACCGAAGCCGTCGTCCGCGCGGCCCTGCGGCCGGAGGCGGAGAGCGAGGCGGTAGTGTACTAAGGCGTTCGCCCGCCCCCGGCACCTGCACCACGCAGGCGCCACAACAAAACGGCCACCACGATGAAATCGGGTGGCCGTTCTTGTCTGCGGGGGCCGGCCTTATCCCACGCCGCCCCACGCCGGGCGCCAATCCCCAACTCCTGCTCAAGATCGGCACTCCGTAACGCAAACCGTTGATTCTGCTGATGGCCGATTGGCAAAGCGCACCCTGAACTGGCCCGGGTGATGTCCGCGACGCAGCCCGCACAGAAGCCATTCATCGCGGTGAAGAAACCAAGCTCGATGCAACAGAAACCAATCGTGCGTGAACAGAAACCAATCCAGAAAAGTTGGTTACCAATCTGGCGAAAACAGTTTCTGTTCACGCCAGATTGGTAACCAACGGCCGGTGAACGGAAACCAAACCCGCCAGCGAAAAGACCTCGCACGCAAGCAAGGTTTCCAGTTCAGGCCGCTTGCCAACTCACCATCGCCTGTTTGCATCCAGGCCGGCGAAGGTGGCATCTGTTCGGGCGCTCCATCTTCCTCTGGTGATGCGGCAAAGACGTGAATCCATAATGGGTCGCTGCGGGAGTCTTGGGGGCCGTGGTAGATGGTCTTCTCGAAGGTGACGTTGGCGATCATGTTGCCGCCGCCATGCCCGGTTGGGATGACGAACTTTATCGCTATTCTAGGATAAATGGAGCCTGATTCGTTGCTGTGAAACTTGAAGGTGGTGTTTTTGAAGAATAAAATTTCACACAGCAACTCGGTTTAAGCGCAAGAGTTTGAATGGTAATCGGTCTACAAAACTTGATTTTTCGCGATTTGTGCGCCGTGCAACGTCAGATAATGCAGCTGTTAGTAGCTGTACCATAACGTTGCAAGCGTCAATAAAGCAGGTCAAATCTTCTGATGATTGACCGATTTCAAATCCGTCTGGATCTCTTGGGGCCCAGCGCGTCATTCGTGCGATCAGTTTGGTGCCGGTTTTGGGTTTAAGCTTGTTGTATGGATACCATACCCCGTAATCATGCCTGTAATTAATGTTGTTGCGAACAGTCGATGGCCATGCGCCACTTTTCCCTTGTCGGCATAGATGATTACGAAGCTTGGATAATAATTGAACAGTGTTTTGTGCTTGCTGTGCGCCGCCTAAGGTCAGAGTTATTTCGTCTTCCAAGTCTTGAATTAGGTTGAGAAATAGCTTCCACATTTCTTCGTGTGAGCCCCCCGCTCCCGATCCCATCTTAGTTACTTGCACTATGCTGGGATTCGCTCTGTCGACTTTAACGATATGAAGCCCTTGCGATATCCTTGGTGGCATGCCTAGATACTGTCCGCCGATTTGATTCAAGAATGATGCGGTTTGCCCTGAAAACATATTTACACCTGTGCCTGACAGTCTTAGCAGAGCATGGGCTGTGTAAAAGCTGGCGTAGTAATACCGGACCAGCGGCCATCCTAGCGAGCGTGGATCGTGTGTATGTGAGCCTGTAGCCAGAAGTGATTCATAGGCAGCACAACTGAATCTTGCGATCTCTCCAGCCATTGCTTCGGCAAGTCGCTCATGTGCCGTGGAAACATCCAAATTCAATGTTCCTGCAAGACTGGAATGCCACGAATATGTGCCGCTTAGAAGCCATGGCTCGACTCCTGGCCCTGGAACGCTAACTTTGTTCAGTCCAGTTATCCATCGCGGACGCAAGAAGTCGGCAAACAGATTTCCAATTGCTGTCACAATCAACCTATTATGAAACCTGATTTCAGAGCTTTAAGCATGTCGCCGGCTAGATCTTTTGGGGATCGCGGGGGGGATTTAAACCGCGCTGGCTTTACCCTGTCAAAGATTCCTGTCAGTATATTAGCGAAATCACTCTCAAGGAAAGAGATGCCGGCACGATCAACTACGCGCTGAGCAACATCTGGAAATATTTCAAAAATCGCTCGAAAAACAGTTGGGTTAACAATACTCTCTCGGGCGTCTATTACACTTAGGCCCCGATAGAAGGCTTTTAAGTAATTTCGTAGTGCCGGATATATTGTTGAGCTAGATGATGCAGCAAATGAAGAAAGAACGGGTTTGACTGCAGCGTTAAATGTTACGCGAGTGATCTTGCCCTTTGCCTTTGAAGAGGGGCTTGTCAGTCCAATTAGTGGGCTATCACTATCTTCGCCAAATGCGTCAAAAAGTTCACGAAGTAGCGCCTCGTCATTGTTCTCTGCGTCTGCCAGTTTCTTAATGTCTAATAGTAATTCATTTGGAACTGGTCGCTGCTTTGTATTGATATCGATGAAAAGCTTTGACTCCTGTTGTTTGGTAAGCCCGTTGTAGATGACTACCGGAACTCTGAGTTTCGAGTTGGCTTTTGCGAAGCCGAATACGCGATGCTGCCCATCGATGATTAAGAATGAATACTTTTGAAACGAAAACTCAAGAGTTTTCCCCCTGCCGATCACTTGAAGGTTTGCTTCAGGTTGTGCGGAAAGTACGATGGAGCTTGGAATGGTCCCGAAGCCTAAATCCATGTAGTCGGCAATTTCTTGAGCGCGACGTTCGTCGAGAACGCGTTGAAACCCTACAAGAGGATCTTCCTCTCTGCTTGTAGCAAAACAACAGCCAGCCAGCACATCTGATGGCATGGTAAGTGTGAAAAAACGGTGATTTCCTTGTGTTACAAGACTGGTCGAATAGCGTAATTGATCGCCGTATTCAACTGCCGCATCTTCGTGCCCGCTATCAACAATTGCCATTGCTGAAATTTCCTCGTTTAGGGATATCAATGGTAGTATAACCTAGGGAAATACGATTTGAATAGAAAGTCGTAGCCCCGGCGGCGCGAATGGCTATGGCTATCAACCAGCACCATTCTTTTGTATCACTTGTGCGAGAGGAGCTCGTTTGCGGAGGCTTGTCCCCGTCATGGTCGCTGCCACGGGGGCATGTCTTCGAGGATGGACCGCTTGCCGAACACCGCGCCGATGCCGGTGGGGGCGAACACCTTGTGGCCGGAGAAGACGAAGAAGTCCGCGCCGATCTCCTGCACATTCACCCGCATGTGCGATACCGACTGGGCGCCATCGACGACCGCCACCGCGCCGGCCTGGTGGGCCATGGCGACGATCTCCTTGACCGGCACCACGGTGCCCAGGGCGTTGGAGACGTGGGTGACGGAGACGATCCTGGTGCGGCTTCATCGAGGGCTGCGAATGACGATCTTTGCCCTGCGATTCGATCTCGCAGCACTGCGAGAAGGATTCTCAGCCGTGCGATTCGATATCGCAGCACTGCGAGAAGGATTTGCAGGTGTGCGATTCGATCTTGCAGCACTGCGAGAAGGATTCGCAGGTGTGTGATTCGATCTCGCAGCACTGCGAGAAGGATTCGCAGCCGTGCGATTCGATATCGCAAGGGTGTGAGAGGGATTCGCCGGCTGGCGCGGGGTCAGAGGCCGGCGATCTGGCGGGTGCGGTGGCGCAGGCGGGCGAGGGCGCTGTGGCGGCCCCGCCGGGGGGGTGCGCCATCTTCGATGCTGCCCAGGGGCAGGTCTTCGCTGGCGGCCTGGAGGCGCTGGAGGAGCTGGAGGCCGGCGGGCCAGGGGCCGTGGCCCGATTCCACGTTGATGTGCCCGGCGGGGCCGATGTTTTCGAGCTGGCTGCCCCAGCAATCGGCCCAGTAGGCGGCGGAGGACAGGCGCACCCACGGGTCGTTGGTGCTCGCCACGACCAGGCTGGGCACCGCCAGGGTGTGGCGGGGAATCCACCGGGCCAGGCTGTCTCCGTCGCGCCAGGTTGCCGTGTCGCGCAGGCCGGTGGGGGTGAAGCGGTCGGGGTCGGCGGGGGCGACGAGCATCAGGCCGGCCACCCGCTCGGGGCGGTCGGCGGTGGCGACCGCCGCGGCGAGGCAGCCGAAACTGTGGGCCACCACCCACACCGGCCCGGGGGCGCGGTCGATGGCGTCGCGCACGGCGTTGGCCCAGCGGGCGAGGATGGGGCGCTCCCAGTCGATGTCGGCGACGCGGCGGGCGCCCGGCAGCTGCGCCTCGATCCAGCTTTGCCAGTGCGTGGGGCCGCTCCCCAGGAAGCCGGGCACGATGAGGGTGGTGTGGGGCATGGCGGGCGGCCTCAGCGGACAGTGGCGATCTGGTCGAAGATGCCGCCGTCGGCGAAGTGAAGCTGCTGGGCCTTGGTCCAGCCGCCGAAGGTGTCGTCGATGGTGAAGAGCTTGACCGGCGCGAACTGCTTTGCGTACTTCGCCGCGATCTTCGGGTCGCGGGGGCGGTAGTAGTTGTCGCCGGCGAGGGTCTGGCCTTCGGGGGAGTAGAGGTATTCGAGGTAGGCGGTGGCGAGCTTGCGGGTGCCGCGCTTGTCCACCACCTTGTCCACGATGCTCACCGGCGGCTCGGCGAGGATGGAGACGGAGGGGGTGACGAGGTCGAACTTGTCCGGGCCCAGCTCCTTGATGGCGAGGTAGGCTTCGTTCTCCCAGGCGATCAGCACGTCGCCGATGCCGCGCTCTACAAACGTGGTGGTGGAGCCGCGGGCGCCGGAGTCGAGCACCTTGACGTTGGCGAAGAGCTTTCTGACGAACTCGCGGGCGCTGGCGTCGTTGCCGCCGGGCTGCTTGAGGGCGTAGCCCCAGGCGGCGAGGTAGTTCCAGCGGGCGCCGCCGGAGGTCTTGGGGTTGGGGGTGATGACGCCGACGCCGGGCTTGACCAGATCGTTCCAGTCGCGGATCTGCTTGGGGTTGCCCTTGCGCACCAGGAACACGATGGTGGAGGTGTAGGGGGAGGCGTTGTGGGGGAGGCGCTTTTGCCAGTCGGCGGGGATCAGCCTGGCCTTGTCGGCGAGGGCGTCCACGTCGTAGGCGAGGGCGAGGGTGACCACGTCGGCTTCGAGGCCGTCGATCACCGAGCGGGCCTGCTTGCCCGAGCCGCCGTGGGATTGTTTGACGGTGACGGTTTCGTTGGTCTTGTTCTTCCAGTACTTGGCGAAGGCGGCGTTGAAATCCTGGTAGAACTCGCGGGTCGGGTCGTAGGAGACGTTGAGCAGGGTCTGCTGGGCGAGGGCGGGGGTGACGAGGCCCAGGGTGAGCAGGGCGGCGGCGAGGCCGCGCTTGAGACGATGGGGCATGGCGGGTTCCTTTGTGTCGGTGACGGGATGCGCCAAGTCTAGGGATGTGGCGGCCAGGACCGAACCAATTAAAAGGAAGAAGCTAATCACCGGATCGGGAAAGGCGCCGGGGCCCGCCGGGGCCGGAAAAAACAAACCCCCGGACGGGGCCGGGGGCTGGGGCGCTGCGGTGGTGCGCGGGGGCTTAAGCGCCGGCGCGCTTCCAGACGCATTCGACGTAGGCTTTGCCGTCGAGGGGGGCCTTGTCGCGCTGGGCGCGCCAGATGGTTTCGCCAAGGCATTCGAGCACGTCGTGGAGCGCCGCGTGGCGGTCGCCGTGGCGGGCCTGGGCGTGCTCGAAGGCTTCGCGGATGCCAGGCGGCTGGTTGATGGAGAGCTGTTCCTCGATGGCGAGGTGCAGGGAGAGGTGCAGGAAGGGGTTGATCTGGCCGTCGTCGGGGCTGAAATCTTTCTGCACGCCGTCCGGGTCGCCCAGCAGGGCGTGGTACTCGGGGTGATGGGCGACGAGGTCGGCGGCGATGATCTCGAGCTGGGTGAGTACTTCGCGGTTCTGGTGCTTGCGCCAGGCGTCGACGAAGAACTGGCGGGCTTGGTCACGGGAAGGATCGAACATGGTTTTTGGGGAGTGGGTATTGGGTAATGGGGAGTGGGTGCCGGGAGATGGGAGGTGGTTGCGTCCCACTCCCCATTTCCCAGTCCCTACTTCCCTTTATAGAGGCAGAGGTCGCCGATGATGCATTCGTCGCACTTGGGCTTGCGGGCGACGCATACGTAGCGGCCGTGGAGGATGAGCCAGTGGTGGGCGTCGCGCAGGTAGTCCTTGGGGATGCGGCGCAGCAGGCGCTTTTCCACTTCGAGCACGTCCTTGCCGGGGGCGAGGCCGGTGCGGTTGGCGAGGCGGAAGATGTGGGTGTCCACGGCCATCGTGGGCTCGCCGAAGACGGTGTTGAGCACCACGTTGGCGGTCTTGCGGCCGACGCCGGGGAGGACTTCGAGGGCTTCGCGGTCCTTGGGCACTTCGCCGCCGTGGCGTTCGAGCAGCAGGCGGGAGAGCGCCGCGGTGTTCTTGGCCTTGTTGCGGAACAGGCCGATGGTCTTGATGTGTTCGGCGATGCCGTCCTCGCCCAGATCAGCCATCGCCTCGGGGGTGGGGGCGACGGCGAAGAGCTTGCGGGTGGCGATGTTCACGCCCTTGTCGGTGGCCTGGGCCGACAGTACCACGGCCACCAGCAGCTGGAAGGGCGTGGCGTATTCGAGTTCGGTGGTGGGGTGGGGGTTGGCGTCCCGCAGCCGGCGGAAGACTTCGGCAACCGCCGCGAGGCGCATGTCGGCCATGGGGCGGTCAGGCTTCGGCGGCCTTGGCCGCGAGGGCAGCGGCGTGGGCGCGGGCGAGCTTGCGGGCCTCGATCCAGTTGCGGCCGGCGATCAGGCAGCCCAGGGCGATGAAGGCGCCGGGCGGCAGGATGGCTACCAGAAAGCCCGGGTAGTCGTCGCCGAACAGCACGATGGGCTGCATGCCGGGGAAGATCATCTCGATGCCCGACAGCAGGGTGCCGCTGCCGATCACCTCGCGGATGGCGCCCAGCACCGCCAGCACCAGGGTGAGGCCGATGCCCATGGCGATGCCGTCCACGGTGGAGCCGCCGGGTTCGTTCTTGGCGGCGAAGGCTTCGACCCGGGCGAGCACGATGCAGTTGGTGACGATCAGCGGGATGAAGATGCCGAGCACCAGGTAAAGCTCGTGCAGATAGGCGTTGAAGGCCAGATCGACCACCGTGACGAGCGCGGCGATGATGAGGATGAACACCGGGATGCGGATCTCGTAGGGGATGAAGTTGCGCAGCGCAGCGATCACCAGGTTGGACATGGCCATCACCAGGATGGTGGCGAGGCCCAGGCTGACCGCGTTGACGATGTTGGTGCTGATGGCGAGGATCGGGCACAGGCCGAGGATCTGGACGACCCCGGTGTTCTGCTTCCAGATGCCGTTCCAGGCGATGTCTTTGTAGGCTTGAATGTCCATGGCGGGGCTCCGTCAGGGGGTGCCGGCAAACTGGGCGCCGCTTTGCGCCGCGAAGAGCCGATCCCGGTTGTCGGCGGCAAAGCGGGCGGCGCGGGCCACGGCGTTGGTCACCGCGCGGGCGCTGATGGTGGCGCCGGTGTGGTAGGCGATCTGGCCGCCGTCTTTCTTCACCTTGCAGCCGGGCAGGTCGGCGGCCTTGAGGTCGGCGAACTGGGCGACCCAAGGGGAGGCTTTGTTCTTGTCTTTCTTGGGGTCGATGTAGTCGCCGAGGCCCGGGGTTTCCCGGTGGGTGACGGCACGCACGCCGGAGACGCCGCCGTCGGCGCGCACGGCGACGATCAGGTCGATGCGGCCGCTGTAGCCATCGGGGGCGACGGTTTCGAGGAGCAGCCCGGCGGGCTCGCCGGCCTTGCGGGCGCGGTAGACGCGGCCGCCTTCGTCGAGGCCCAGCGCAGGCGTGGGGCCGAGGGCGACGAAGTCGTCGAGCAGGACGTTGTCGAAAGTGCCGGCGGGCAGCACTTCGGAGATGAGCTTCATCTTCTCGTCGGCCGCGGCGGCGTCGATCTGGGTTTTGGTGGCGCCGTAGGTGAAGGCCATCAGCGCAGTGAACACCACGGTGAAGGCGACCATGATGGTGCCGGTGCGGGCGGACAGCCGGAGGGCGGTGGTCTCGCTCATGTCAGTCTTTCTTGTGGCCGAACACCGGGGCCTGGGTCTTCATGTCGATGATCGGCACGAGGATGTTCATCAGCAGGGTGGCGAAGGCGACGCCGTCGGGGTAGGCGCCGAAGGCGCGGATCACGAAGGTGAGCACCGCCGCGCCGGCCGCGAAGAGCAGCTTGCCGCGGGCGGTGGTGGCGCCGGAGACCGGGTCGGTGAGGATGAAGAAGGCGCCGATCATCGCGCCGCCCGACGCCAGATGGAACAGCGGCGAGGCGAAGCCGTCGGGGTGCAGGCCCCACATCAGGCCGGCAACGGCGAAGAGCGCGCCGCAGAAGGCCGCGGGGATGTGCCAGGTGATGATGCGCTGCTGGATCAGCCACAGGCCACCCACCAGATAGCCGAGGGCGACCCATTCGCCGCCCTTGCCACCCATCGTGCCGAAGGCCGGGCCGTCCATGAGCTGGCTGGCGCGCAGGCCGTGGAAGGGGGAATCGGGGTTGGCGGCGCCGCGCAGGGCGGTGCGCAGGGCGTCGAGGGGGGTGGCGCCGGTGATGGCGTCCACATCGCGCAGGCCGCCGAAGATCAGCTTGAGCTGGGTGCCGAAATCCAGCTGGCCGGCGGCCGGCCACTGGGACATCAGCGCGGGGTAGGCGACGATCATCAGGCAGAAGGCCGCCATGGCGGGGTTGAAGGGGTTCTGGCCGAGGCCGCCGTAGAGCTGCTTGACTACCACCACCGCCAGCAGGGTGCCGGTGACGGTGAGCCACCAGGGCACGATGGGCGGGAAGGTGAGGGCGATCAGCCAGGCGGTGACGATGGCGGAGAGATCGGTGAGGAAGAGCGCCTTGGGCTTGCCGCGGATGGCGAGCATGGCGGCTTCGCCGGCCAGGGCGGCGGCCGAGGCGATGGCGAGCTGGACGAGAATGCCGGCGCCGAAGAACCACACGTAGGCGGCGATGCCGGGCAGGAGTGCCAGCAGCACCTTGAGCATGACCCGCTGGACACTGGCCGGTTTGCGGACGAAGGGGGAATTGTTCATCGGGGTTTGGGCGGCTGGGGCTCAGGCGTCGCCAGCGGGCGGGGTGTCGGGGGCCTTGTCGGCCTTGGTGGCGGCGTCGCGGCGCGCATCGATGGCGGCCATCTCGGCCTGGATCTCGGGGGTGGCGACCTCGGTGTTCTTTGGCGCGGCCTGGGCTTTCTGGAGGCGGGCCTTTTCCATGGCGGCTTCGATCAGCGCGAGCTTGGCGGGGTCGACCGAGGGCTTGGGTTTGGCCGGCGCGGCAGCGGGGGGGGCAGAGGCGGTGGCGTCCGTGGCCGGGGCGGCACCTTCGGTAGCGACCTTCTCGCGGGTGGCGGCGGCCTTGGCGGCGAGCTTTTCGGCTTTTTCCTGCTTCTCGCGTTCCTGGCGGAAGTTCTTGAACTCGAAGCGGTCGCGGGCGGCGTCGGCGGCTTCCTTCTCGCGCTCGCGGGCCCAGATCTCGCTTTTGGAGAAGCGGAAGTAATCCACCAGCGGAATGTGCGACGGGCACACGAAGCTGCAGCAGCCGCACTCGATGCAGTCGAAGAGGTGGTATTCCTGCGCCTTGCCGAAGTTTTTGGCGCGGGAGAACCAGTACATCTCGAAGGGCGCCAGATCGGCCGGGCAGGCCTTGGCGCACTCGCCGCAGCGGATGCACGGCATTTCGGGGGCGGGGGCCGGGAAGAGCGCCGGGCTGCCGACCAGGATGCAGTTGGTGGCCTTGACCACGGGTACGTCGAAGCGCGGCAGGCGCACGCCCATCATCGGGCCGCCCATGATGTAGCGGTCGGTGTCGGCGCGGGGGGCGGTGAGGCGGACCACGTGATCCATCGGCGTGCCGATCAGCACGTCGTAGTTGCGCGGGTGGGCCACGTTGCCGGCGACGGTGACGACGCGGGACACCAGCGGGCGGCCGAACTCGAGGGCTTCGTAGATGCTGAAGGCGGTGCCCACGTTGAAGCATTGCACGCCGAAATCGGTGGAGCGGCGGCCGTGGGGGACTTCGATGCCGGTGAGCACGCGGATGAGCTGCTTGGCGCCGCCCGCCGGGTAGCGGGTGGGGATGGCGACGGCCTCGATGCCCGTCTCGCCGCTGGCGGCGATGGCGGCCTGCACGGCGGCGACGGCTTCGGGCTTGTTGTCCTCGATGCCGATCAGCACTTCTTCGGCCTGCAGCATGTGGCGCATGGCGACGATGCCCTTGAGCATCTCGGGGGCGCGCTCGCGCATCAGCAGGTCGTCGCAGGTGATGAAGGGCTCGCACTCGGCGCCGTTGATGACCAGCGTCTTGAGGTGCCCTTCCTTGCCCGGCTTGAGCTTGGCGTAGCTGGGGAACACGGCGCCGCCCAGACCGACGATGCCGGCGTCGCGCAGGAAGTCGCGCAGCTCGTCGGGCGGGGTGCTGCGGAAATTGACGCGTTCGAGCGGGCCCCAGGCATCTTCGCCGTCGGGTTCGACAATCACCGACAGGGCCTCGAGGCCGGAGGTGTGGGGCATGAGGGCCGGGGCCACGTCGCGGACGATGCCGGAGGTGGAGGCGTGCACGGCGGACGACAGGTTGCCGTCGGCGCCGCCGATGCGCTGGCCCTTGAAGACCTTGTCGCCGGGCGCCACCAGTGGGCGCGGATGCCCGCCCACGGCTTGATGGAGCGGGATGACCAGCCGGTCGGGCAGCGGCACCTGCCCGATGGGCGCGGTGGTGGATTCGGACTTGTTGGTTTGCGGCTTCACGCCGCCGTGGAACTTGAAGAGTTTGCGCAGCATGTCAGGCCTCGCGGGGGCAGGCGCGTGCGGTGTGGGTCATGTCAGGCGGCCGCCTTGATCTCGAAGACCGGGTAACGCCACTTCCAGGTGTCGACGGTTTCGGCGATGGGCTCCATCGCGATGCAATCTACCGGGCAGGGGGCGAGGCACAACTCGCAGCCGGTGCACTCGGAGGCGACGATGGTGTGCAGCTGCTTGGCGGCGCCGACGATGGCATCGACCGGGCAGGCCTGGATGCACAGGGTGCAGCCGATGCAGGTCTGCTCGTCGATGACCGCCACCGACTTGGGCTTTTCGACGCCGTGCTCTTCGGAGAGCGGTTTGAACTCGCGACCGAGGAGGTCGGCCAGCTTGCGGATGCCTTCCTCGCCGCCGGGCGGGCACTGGTTGATCTCCGCCTCGCCGCTGGCGATGGCCGTGGCGTAGGGCCGGCAGCCGGGGAAGCCGCACTGGCCGCACTGGGTTTGCGGCAGGATGGCGTCGATCTTGTCGACCAGCGGGTCGCCTTCGACCTTGAACTTGATCGATGCAAAGCCGAGCACCGCCCCGAGGACGAGGGCGATGCCGGTCATGACGAGAAGCGCGGTGAGCATGGTGTCAGTGGTACTTGTCGAGGCCGGCGAAGCCCATGAAGGCGAGGCTCATCAGGCCGGCGGTGACCATCGCGATGGCGGTGCCCTTGAAGGGGGCGGGCACGTCGGCGCCGTCGAGGCGTTCGCGGATGCCGGCGAAGAGCACGAGGGCCAGGGAGAAGCCGACCGAGCTGCCGAAGCCGAAGAGCAGGGATTCGAGCAGGTCGTGGTGCAGCGCCACGTTGAGCAGCGGAATGCCCAGTACGGCGCAGTTGGTGGTGATGAGCGGCAGGTAGATGCCCAGCACCTGGTGCAGGGTGGGGCTGCTCTTCTGAATGACCAGCTCGGTCACCTGCACGATGGCGGCGATGATGACGATGAAGGCGAGGGTGCGCAGGTATTCGACGCCGGCGGGCATCAGCACGTAGTGGTCGACCAGATAGCTTGTGCCGCAGCCGAGGGTGAGCACGAAGGTGGTGGCGGCGCCCATGCCGACGGCGGTCTCGAGTTTCTTCGAGACGCCCATGAAGGGGCACAGGCCGAGAATGCGGACCAGCACGACGTTGTTCACAAGAACGGCGCCGAGGATCACGAAGAGGTAGCTTGTCATGGTTGCCGGGAGCGGATGAATCCGGAGGGCAGGGCGAAGGCGGGATTATCCCGCGCCGGCTGGCCGGGACTCAAGCCCGCCATAAGTAGGGTTTTAGCCGGCGCGTGACACATCAGGCGAAATCGCGGGTCTCGGCGACGGATTCGCGGACCAGCGCCGGGCCGCGATAGACGAGGCCGCTGTAGAGTTGGACCAGCTTTGCGCCGGCTTCGAGCTTGGCGCGGGCCTGGCGGCCGTTGAGCACGCCGCCGGCGGCGATGATCGGCACTTCGTTCTGGAGCGCCTTGGCGAGCGCGGCGACGACGGCGGTGGAGGCCTCGAACAGGGGCGCACCGGAGAGCCCACCCTGCTGATCGCCAAACTTGATGCCTTGGACCTTGTCGCGGGCGAGGGTGGTGTTGGTGGCGATCACTGCGTCGATGCGGTGACGGCGGAGGGCGTCGGCGATGTTGGCGATCTGGGCGTCGTCGAGATCGGGGGCGATCTTGAGGGTGATGGGCACGTAGCGGCCGTGCTTGTCGGCGAGCTGGGCCTGACGGGCCTTGAGCTGACCGAGGAGGGCGTCGAGTTCGGATTCGCCCTGCAGCTGGCGCAGATTCTTGGTGTTGGGCGACGAGATGTTGACGGTGATGTAGCTCGCCAGCGGGTAGGCCTTGTCGAGGCAGATGAGGTAGTCGTCGGCGGCGCGTTCGATGGGGGTGTCGGCGTTCTTGCCGATGTTGATGCCGAGGATGCCCCGGTATTTCATCTGCTGGACGTTGCCGATCAGCGCGTCGATGCCGTGGTTATTGAAACCCATCCGGTTGATGACGCCTTTGACTTCCGGCAGCCGGAACATGCGCGGCTTGGGGTTGCCGGGCTGGGCGCGGGGCGTGATCGTGCCGATCTCGATGAAGCCGAAGCCCAGGCGGGCGAGGCCGTCGATGGCTTCGCCGTTCTTGTCGAGGCCGGCTGCGAGGCCGATGCGGTTGGGGAACTGCAGGCCCATGACCTCGACCGGCTTGGCCGGAAGCGGGCGGGCGGCAGGAAGCAGGCGACCGGCGAGATTGAGGCCGGCGAGGGTGGTTTCGTGGGCGGTTTCCGGATCGAGGGAAAACAGCACCGGGCGGGCGATTTCGTAGAGCATCCGCCATTCTACCGCAGTGCGGAAAAGTCTTGTTTCTTCAATCAATCCATGGCGATGCGCAGCTGAAGCCCGAGGTAGCCGCTGTAACCGGGAAGGTTGGGCAGGGCGACCAGATTGGCGCCGACGCGGCCGATCTGGGCGGAGGCGGCGGGTAGCACGAGGATGGGTGACGGATAGCCGGTGGCGAGCAGGCCGAAGGCACCAAAGCGGAAGGGGCCGGCTGCAATGGGCATCCAGCGTCCGCCGACGTAGAAGGTGTTGCGGTCGTAGCTGTTGCGGAAGTAGCCGGCAGAGGCTACCCACGGCGTGCCGGTGAACTCCCGCTCCATGCCGACGCCGGGGTTCGCCTCGCGCCAGTCGCGGCGGTCGGGCTGGAAGTGGTGGGAGGCGCCGGAGAGGGTGAGCCAGTCCCGGTGCGGAGCGGCGGAGAAGTCGTCGAAGGTGGGCGCGGCGCTGGCGCCGGCTGCGCAGCAGGCGAGCGCGGCGGCCCAGAGGGCCCGGGTGGCGAGGGTCATGGTGGAGTCAGTCGAGGCGGGCGAAATCGGCGTCGGTGAGGGTGCGCCACTGGCCGCCGATGCGCCCCTGGAGCGGACGGAAGCGGGCCTTGTAAGCCATCTTGCGGCTGTCGCGGATCCAGTAGCCGAGATAGAGGAAGGGTAGCCCGAGTTCGCGGCAGACTTCGATCTGCCACAGCACGCCGAAGGTGCCGAGGCTGCCGGTGGTGAGGTCCGGGTCGTAGAAGGTGTAGACGCTGGAGAGGCCGTCGGTGAGGCAGTCGATGACGCTCACCATGCGCAGCACGCCCTTCTCGCGGAACTCGATGAGGCGGCTGTCCACATGGCTCTGGAGCAGGAAGTGGGTGTATTGCTCGCGGTTGTCCTGGTCCATGCCGCCGCCGGCGTGACGGCTGGCCTGGTAGCGCTGGTAGAGGGCGTAGTGCTCTTCGGTGAATTCGAGCGGCAGTTCGCGGGGAAGCAGGTGCGCGTGGGCCGACCACGCGCGGCGCTGGCTGCGGTTGGGGCGGAAGTCGGCCACCGGGATGCGCACCGGCACGCAGGATCGGCAGGCGTCGCAGTAGGGGCGGTAAGTGAAGATGCCGCTGCGGCGGAACCCGCTGCGCACGAGTTCGCTGTAGAGCGGGGTGTCGATCAGGTGGCTGGGGGTGGCCACCTGGGAGCGGGCCTGGCGCTCGGGCAGGTAGGAGCAGGCGTAGGGGGCCGTGGCGTAGAACTGCAGCAGGGAGTAGGGGTAGTCCTTGAGCATCGCGCGCGTCAGGTCCAGGGGGCTTGGGCTCCATCCTGCGGCCAGCGGGCGGGTGCCGGGCCGTCATGGGTGAGGGTGTCGAGCAGCTTCACGAAATCCTCGCGGGTGATCTCACGGCCACCCAGCGAGGCGAGGTGGTGGGTGGTCATCTGACAATCTAGCACGCCAAAATCCTGTTGCTCAAGGAAGCGCACCAGGTGCACGAAGGCGATCTTGGAGGCATCGGTGCGGCGGCTGAACATGGATTCGCCGTAGAAGGCGCGCCCCACCGCCATGCCGTAGAGCCCGCCGACGAGCTCGCCATCGACCCAGGTCTCGACCGAGTGGGCGTAGCCGAGTTCGTGCATCCGGATGTAGGCGTCCTGGATGGCGTCGGTGATCCAGGTTCCGGTGGCTTCTCGGGTCTGGGCGCAGGCGCGGATGACCGTGGCAAAGGCGCTGTCGAGGCGTACCTCGTAGCGGGCGTTGCGGAGGGTCTTGCGCAGCGAGCGGGTGATTCGGATTCGATTGGGGAAGACCACCATGCGGGGGTCGGGGCTCCACCACAGGATGGGCTCGCCGTCGTTGAACCAGGGGAAGATGCCCCGGCGGTAGGCGGCGAGCAGCCAGTCGGGCGTGAGCGCACCACCGGCGGCGAGCAACCCGTTGGGGTTGCGCAGGGCGCGAGAGATGGGGGGGAAATCGGGTTGGTCGCCGAGCCAGGGGATCATGTCGCAGCGAGCCAGCTTGCCGGCAGGGCCGGCGGGGGGTCAGTTGGACTGGGTCGGTCGGGCCGAGGCGCTGGGCAGGACGCGCCGGGCACCGTCGTAGCGGGCTGCCCAGTAGGAGACACGCATGTCTTCGACGCGGACCACGCCGCCGGCAGACGGTGCGTGCACGAACTGGTAATTGCCCAGATAGATGCCCACGTGGGAGAAGGCGCGACGCATGGTGTTGAAGAACACCAGATCGCCCGGCTTCAGATCGTTGATCTTGACCTGCTCGCCGGTCTGGGACATTTCGGCGGCGGTGCGGGGGAGGCCGAAGCCGAGGGCGTCGGAGAAGACCTTGCCGACGAAGCCGCTGCAGTCAAAGCCGGTGAGGGGGCTGGTTCCGCCCATCCGGTAGGGGACGCCGAGGAAATTCAGGCTGCGGGTGACGAGGGAGCGCATGGAGTCGGTGTAACGCTCGAGCACCGTGGATGCAGGGGCGTCCTCCTGGACCGGCGCGATGGGCTCCGCAGCGATGGTGACGCCGGACAGCGTCGCCGCTACAAAAAAGCCGATGATGGTCTTTTTGATAGGCATTCGATCAGTCTACCGAATGGTGGCATCGGTGTAAAGAATTTCGACTTCTATCGATGTTGCATTGCGCAATGTGCATTGCGCCACAGTCCGCGTTCAATGACATTGGTAGTATTCGACCCGCACTGGACGCGGGCAGCAACGCCCGGGAGGCCGCGCAGAGAATGGGCTGAACCGGTCGGCACATTCTCATGAAAGGGCCCTTCGGCTTTTCGCGGCGAAGCACCCGCGCCAGTCGCACCACCCGCCCAGTTCAGGCGAACAGGTTGAGGATGCCGTCCAGCCCGCTGTAGTTGAGGGCGAAGGAGGCTTGCTCCCTGACAACCGGTTTTGCGTGATACGCGACGCCCACGCCAGCGGCCGACAGCATCGGCAGATCGTTGGCTCCATCTCCTGCTGCGATGACCGTTTCGGGTGCGAAGCCGTGATGCTTGCGCACGAGTTCAAGGGTGTGGCGCTTGGCCTCCCCGTCGATGATTTCGCCTTTTACCCGGCCGGTGAGCTTGCCGCCGCGGATCTCGAGTTCGTTGGCGAAGGCGTAGTCGAAACCGAGTTGCTTCTGCAGGCGCTCGGTGAAGTAGGTGAAGCCGCCCGATACCAGCACGGTGACGATCCCGGCTTTCTTGAGCCCTTCGATCAGGCGTTCGGCGCCAGGGTTGAGTTGCAGCCGTTCGTGAAAGACGCGCCCGAGGGCGTCTTCAGGCAGGCCTTCGAGGAGCGCGACGCGGCGGGTGAGGGATTCACGGAAATCCAGCTCGCCTCGCATGGCGGCTTCGGTGATTGCCGCCACTTCGGCCTTGAGGCCCTGCATGTCGGCGATCTCGTCGATGCACTCGATGGTGATGAGGGTCGAGTCCATGTCGGTGACGAACAGCCGGAAATCTGCGAGGCGTCGATCTTCGGGGACGAAGGCGAAGTCGAGCTCGTGGGCTTCGCAGTAGGCGGCGAGCTCCGGGTGCGGCCTGGCGTTGATGAGGCGCACGGCGTTCGGACCCAGCCGGCCCACCCCTTCCGAGCCGGTCAGGGTGGTGAGATCCTTTAGTGCGCGGGTTTCGAGCTTGCGGCCCTGGACGACCAGATTCATCAAGCCGGGCTCCGCTGGGGCAGGACCTCGCGCAGGATGTCGCGGGTGTTGCGGATCATCTGTTCGGTGGTGGCCCAGTCGACGCAGGCGTCGGTGACGGAGCAGCCGTAGCGAAGCTGCGTCAGATCCGCGGGGATGGGCTGGTTGCCGGCTTCGATGTTGCTTTCGATCATCAGGCCGACGATGGAGCGGTTGCCTTCTCGGATCTGGTGGGCGACGTCGCGCATCACCAGGGGCTGGTATTCGGGGTTCTTCCAGGAGTTGGCGTGGGAGCAGTCGATGACGATGTTGGTCGGCAGCTTGGCCTTGGCGAGGGCCTTTTCGGCCAGGGAGACGGACACGGTGTCGTAGTTGGGGCGGCCGCCGCCGCCGCGCAGCACCACGTGGCCGTAGGCGTTGCCGCGGGTGCGGATGATCGACGACTGGCCCTGGGCGTTGATGCCGAGGAAGCTGTGGGGGGCCGCGGAGGAGAGGATGCCGTTCACCGCCGCGTCGAGGGAGCCGTCGGTGCCGTTCTTGAAGCCGACCGGGGTGGACAGGCCGGAGGCCATCTCGCGGTGGGTCTGGGATTCGGAGGTGCGGGCACCGATGGCGGTCCAGGCGATGAGGTCGCCGTAGTATTGCGGAGCGATCGGGTCGAGGGCCTCGGTGGCGGCGGGCAGGCCGGCTTCGTTCACCTGCAGCAGGAAGCGCCGGGCTTTCTCCATGCCTTCGTCGATGCGGAAGGAGTCGTCCATGTGCGGGTCGTTGATGTAGCCCTTCCAGCCGGTGGAGGTGCGCGGCTTTTCGAAGTAGACGCGCATCACCAGCACGAGGGTGTCGGCGACTTCGTCGGCGAGCTGCTTGAGGCGTCGGGCGTAGTCGAGACCGGCGACGGGGTCGTGGATGGAGCAGGGGCCGACGACGACGAAGATCCGCGGGTCTTTGTGGTCGAGGATGGCCTGCAGGGTGCGGCGACCTTCCAGGACGACGCTGGCGGCCACGTCGGTAAGCGGCACGCGGGAGACGATCTCTTCGGGGGAGGGCATGCGGTCGAAGGCCGCGATGTTGAGGTTTTCGGTCTGGGCGGTCATGGCTGTGGCGGTGTGTCAGCGGTGCGCGCGGAGCGCAGAATCCGGCATTTTACCTCGAACCGCCGCGCTGCATCGAGCGACGCGCCAGGCCGAGCACCGATGGCAGGCGGTGATCGACGAAGGGCGGGGTGCGCAGGCTGCGGCTGATCCACACGGTGGTCATGCCCAGGCGTTTGGCGGTGCGCAGGTTCTCGGCGCTGTCTTCGACCAGGATGCAGCGGGCCGGGTTGAGGCGGTGGTCGCGCAGCAAGTGCCGGAAGCCGCGGATGCCGGGCTTGGGGTGGAAGCGCATCTGCTCGACCGAGTAGACGTCGGCGAAATGCTGGCGGATGCCCATCGCCCGGAGGACGGCTTCGGCGTAGTGCCGGGGGCCGTTGGAGAAGACGATCTTGCGCCCCGGCAGGCGGCGCAGCAGGTGATGCAGGGCGCTGTCGAAGACGACCATCCGGTCGAGATCCGGAAACTGGTGGGTGTCGTGCAGGAAGTGGTGCGGATCGGTGCCGTGGTGCCGCATGAGACCCAGCAGGGTGGCGCCGTAGCGCCGCCAGTAGTCCATGCGCAGCCGGTTGGCCGCCGGCTCGTCGAGATCGAGTTCGCGCATGAGGTAGGCCGTCATGCTGCGGTTGATGTGGGGGAAGATGTGGGGGCTGGCGTTGTGCAGCGTGTTGTCGAGGTCGAACAGCCAGACGGGATGCATCGGTCAGACGGGTTTGGGCTGGAAACGGACGATGGCGCGGCCGTCGTCGGCAATCTTGGGCTCGGCCTTCCAGGCGTGGCCGTAGATCACTTCCACGGTGACGGGCAGGCGGTCGTTCTTGCGTAGGGTGTCGTAGTGGCTGCGCAGGTGCTGCCAGTGGCCCTTGCCGACGAGGCCGCGGGGGCGGTTGGTGGCGGCGTTGGTGGAGCCGCTGGCGCGCAGGGCCTTGAGCAGGTCGTCGAGCCCGGCGTAGGTGAGGGTGATCATGTCCATGTCCATCACCGGGTCGGAGAAGCCGGCCTTGACCAGGGCGTCGCCCAGGTCGTGCATGTCGATGAAGCGGTGCAGGTGTTCGGCCTGCGAGGGCGGCAGCGACGCGCGCAGCTCCTTGAGGGTGTCGGGGCCCAGGGTGGAGAACATCGCCATGCCGCCCACTTCGAGCACTCGGTGCAGTTCCTTCAGCGCCGGCAGCGGGTCGTGCAGCCACTGGAGCATCAGGTTGGACCAGGCGAGGGAGACGCTGCCCCGGGCGAGGGGCAGGGCGCTGGCGTCGGCACAGACGAAATCGGGCTCGGCGGGTTTGCCGAAGCGCATCAGGCGCTTGAGGAGGCCGGTCTCGCCGCGGGCCTGGGCAAGCATGGCCGGCGCGACGTCCACGGCGATGCGGGGAATGCCCGGGTAGCGCTGGGCGAAGCCGGGAAGGTCGGCCCCGGGGCCGCAGCCCAGGTCGAGGATGCGGCGGGGCGCGATGCGGATGTAGTCGAGGCGTTCGCCCATGCGGCGGGAGACTTCCCGCGCGAGGGTGTCGACTGTGCCGTAGCCGGCGGCGGCCCGTCCGGCCCGACGGCGCACGAGGCGCGGGTCGAGCTGGAAATCGGGTGCGGTCATCGGGCGGGCTTAGATGGACTTGAGGCCGAGACGGGCGAAGAGCTTGTCGTCGGCGTCGGCGTCCGGGTTGTCGGTGGTGAGCAGGCGCTCGCCGTAGAAGATCGAGTTGGCGCCGGCCATGAAACACAGGGCCTGGAAGCCGTCGCCGAGTTCCTGGCGGCCAGCGGACAGGCGCACGTAGCTCTCGGGCATGGTGATGCGCGCGGCGGCGATCACGCGGACGAAGTCGAACGGGTCGATGGCTTCGGCGCTGCCCAGCGGGGTGCCTTCGATCTGCACCAGGTTGTTGATGGGCACGGAATCGGGCGGCGGGGTCATGTTGGCCAGCTCGGCGATCAGCGCGGCGCGGCTCTTCTTGGTCTCGCCCAGGCCGACGATGCCGCCGCAGCACACGTTGATCCCGGCGTCGCGCACCTTGTCGAGGGTGTCGAGGCGATCCTGGAGGGTGTGGGTGGTGATGATCTGGCCGTAGAATTCGGGCGAGGTGTCGATGTTGTGGTTGTAGTAGTCGAGCCCGGCTTCTTTGAGCTGTTCGGCCTGGCCGTCCTTCAGCATGCCGAGGGTGACGCAGGTCTCGAGGCCCAGGGCCTTGACCTCGCGGACCATGTCGAGCACCGGGGCGAGATCCTTTTCCTTCGGGCCGCGCCAGGCGGCGCCCATGCAGAAGCGGGTGGAGCCCTTGGCCTTGGCGGCGCGCGCGTTCTCGAGCACTTCGGAGATCGGGAGGAGGGTTTCCTTCTCGAGGCCGGTGTCGTAGCGGGCGGACTGGGAGCAGTAGCCGCAGTCTTCGGAGCAGCCGCCGGTCTTGATCGAGAGCAGGGTGGAGCGCTGCACGGCGTTGGGATCGAAGTGCTCGCGGTGAACCTGCTGGGCGCGGAACAGCAGGTCGTTGAACGGCAGGGCGAACAGGGCTTCGACCTCGGCGACCGACCAGCGCTTGCGCTTGGACGTGGGGGTGGAGGACGGCGCGCTTTCAGCGCAGGTGGCGGTGGCGGTCATTGTCAGGCACCCTTATTTTGGCTGTAATTCAAAATTACGAAGCCTTTTAGTTTCCCCGAAGGGGTCTGGATTTGTCAAATCAAGCGCTTGGCCGGCCCGGGTGGCTGGCGGTTGCCCGGGACGCCCTGGCGACGGCGGTGTTCCCGCAGCAGTGCTTTGCCTGCGGCGCCGCAAGCGGAAGCGGCGTGCTGTGCGACGCGTGCCTGGCCGAACTGCCGGGGCGGCTGGCGCAGCGTTGCCCGGTGTGCGGCATCGGTCAGCCGCTGGGCGAGGTGTGCGGGGCATGCCTGCGCGAGCCGCCGCCCTTCGAGGCGACCGTGGCGGCGCTCGATTACGGCTTTCCGGCCGACAGGCTGATCCACGCGCTCAAATACGGCCACCGGTTGAGCGTCACGCGGCTGCTCATCGACCTGATGGCGGCGGCGCCGGTTCCCGCGGCTGACATTGTTTTGCCGATGCCGCTCCACCCGGCCCGGCTGCAGGCGCGCGGCTTCAATCAGGCCGCCGAGCTGGCGCGACCGCTGGCGCAGCGCTGGGGGCTGCCGGTGCGGCTGGATGGCGTGGCGCGCGATCTCGATACTTCGCCCCAGGCGAGCCTGCCCTGGAAGGCGCGGGTGGCGAACATCCGCGGGGCCTTCCGGGTGACGGCGCCGCTGGCGGGGATGCGGGTGGTGGTGGTCGACGACGTGATGACCACCGGCGCGACGCTGGCGGAGTTTGCCCGGGCGCTGAAGGCGGCGGGGGCCGAGCGGGTCGAGAACCGGGTGGTGGCGCGCACGCCTGCGCCGGCTTGATCGGTCAGGGATGGGCGTGCACAATCCGCGCCCATGTTCCATGTCGTCCTTCATCAGCCGGAGATTCCTCCGAACACCGGCAACATCATGCGCATGTGTGCCAATTCGGGCGCCCGGCTGCACCTCGTCAAACCGCTGGGCTTCACGCTCGAAGAGAAGCAGCTGATCCGCGCCGGCCTGGATTACCGGGACATGGCGGTGGTGACGGTGCATGAGGATTGGCCCAGCTGCCGGGCAGGCTTCGACGGGCAGCGCATCTTCGCGCTCACGTCCCACGGCGGCCGGAGTTACGCGGAGGTGGCTTTCCAGCCGGGCGACGTGTTTGTCTTCGGGTCGGAATCCTGCGGCCTGCCGGCGGAGCTGCACGCGGAGTTCGGCGACGAGCGCCGGCTGCGCATCCCGATGCGGCCGGGAAACCGCAGCCTCAATCTGTCGAATGCGGCTGCGGTGGTGGTGTATGAAGCCTGGCGCCAGTCGGGCTTTGCCGGCGGCGGCTAGGTTTATTCCTGCTTCGGGTCGCGGGCCAGGAGCTGCTCGACGGCGCTGCGGGCCGACAGCGTGCCGGTCAGGACGCCTTCGACGGCCAGGGTGATCGGCATGTCGACACCCAGGCGCCGGGCGAGGGCCGCGACTTCGTGGGTGGTGCCGACGCCTTCGGCCACGTGGCCCAGGGCGGCGAGGATGTCGGGGAGTGTCTTGCCCTCGGCGAGCATCAGGCCGACGCGGCGGTTGCGCGACAGATCGCCCGTGCAGGTAAGGACGAGATCGCCCAGCCCCGCGAGCCCCATGAAGGTGTCGCGACGGGCACCCAGCTCGACGCCCAGGCGGGTGATTTCGGCGAGTCCGCGGGTGATGAGCGCTGCCCGGGCGTTGAGCCCGAAGCCCATGCCGTCGGCGATGCCGGCGGCGATCGCCATGACGTTCTTGACGGCACCACCCACTTCCGCGCCGACGAGGTCGTCGTTGGCGTAGAGGCGCAGGCGGTTGTTGTGCAGGGCTTGCACCCAGTGGCGGGCAAAATCGATGTCGCGGGCGGCGATGGTCACTGCCGCGGGCAGGCCTTTGGCGACTTCGGCGGCAAAGCTGGGGCCGGTGAGCACCCCGCAGGGGGCGTCGGCGCCCAGCTCTTCGGCGACGATCTGGTGCGGCAGCTTGGCGGTGCCGGCCTCAAGCCCCTTGCAGGCCCACAGCAGCGGGGTGCCGGGCGCTGCGGCGCGCAGGGCGCGGGCGGTGGCGCGCAGCCCGGCGAGGGGCGTGACCACCAGATGCAGATCGGCCTTTGCGGCGTCGGGCAGGCTGTCGGTGAGTTGCAGAGGGGCCGGTAACGGAATGCCGGGGAGGTAGCGACGGTTTTCCCCGTCGGCGCGCAGGGCGGCGATCTCGGCGGATTCGCGGCTCCACAGGACGACTTCGTGGCCCCGGGCGAAGGCGAGGGCGAGGGCGGTGCCCCAGGCCCCTGCGCCAAAGACGGCGATGCGCATCGGTTTACAGGCCCCAGATCTGGTTGATGCGGATGAACCCGCTGCTGCCGTCCCGGTGGCGGACGCCCACCCAGCCGTCGGCGGGGGGCTTGTCGCCCAGTTCGAGCACGACGTCCTTCACGGCCTCGAAGGCCAGCGGTGCGCCGGCATCGGGCTTCTGGCGGATCTCGGCGCGGGCGGCGGTGACGATCACCGTGCGCTTGTCGGAGAGCTGGCGGCGTTCGAGCCACAGCAGGCTGCCGGCGGGCTCGCGGACCTTCACCCAGCGGTCGATGTTCACGACCATCTCGACGGGGGTGTGGCGCTGGATCACGAACAGCGGCTTGCCCTGCTTGGACGGCGCGTCGTAGACAATGGCGGGCTCCGCGAGGGAGCGGAAGTCCGAGGCGGCGCCCGCGCCTGCCGCCGCGAGGGCGAGCGGCAGGGCGAACAGCGCCGCAGGGGTGCGGCGGCGCATCGTCATTACTGGACCGGAACGTCGGTGCCGGGGGCCTGCTGGCGGTTCTGCTGGAACAGGGCCTCGAAGTTGACGGGGGCGAGCAGCACGGGCTGGAAGCCGGCGCGGGTCACGGCGTCGGAGATCGCTTCGCGGGCGTACGGGAAGAGGATGTTGGCGCAGCCGATCATCATGATCGGTTCCAGGTCTTCCTGGGGCACGTTGCGGATCTGGAAGATGCCGCACTGGGCGACTTCGACGAGGAAGACGGTCTTGTCTTCGGGCAGCTGGGCGGTGACGGTGACGGTCAGGGTGACTTCGAACACGCCTTCGTCGATGCCGTTGCCTTCGGTGCGCAGTTGAACGTTGATCTGGGGGGCTTCCCGCTCGAGGTAGATCTTCGGCGCGTTCGGCACTTCAAGGGACAGGTCCTTGACGTAGAGCTTTTCGATGGAGAAGACGGGTTGGGCGTTTTCGGACATGGTGGTCTTTCCGGTTGAGAAATCGGGGATTCGGGGGGTGTTCAGGCAGCGTCGCCCTTGAGCAGGGCGTCGAGCTTGCCTTCGTGATCGAGAGCGAACAGGTCGTCGCAGCCGCCCACGTGATAGTCGCCGATGTAGATTTGCGGCACGGTGCGTCGGCCGGTGCGGGCCATCATCTCGTCGCGACGTTCGGGGTCGGTGTCGATGCGGACCTTCTCGATCTCGGTGACGCCCTTGCGGCGCAGCAGGCCTTCGGCGCGGACGCAGTAGGGGCAGACGGCGGTGGCGTACATCAGGATTCTGGGCTGCATGGTCACTTCTTCTTCTGACGGCTGATGGGCATGCCGGCCTGAACCCAGGCTTCGATGCCGCCTTCGAGGTTGTGCACCTGGCTGAAGCCGGCCTTGGCGAGGATGGCGCAGGCGCTGGCGGAACGGCCGCCGCTCTGGCAGTTGAGGATAACAGGCTTGTCCTTGAGTTTATCGAGTTCGCCAAGCCGCTTGGCGAGTTCGCCAAGGGGGATGTGGCGGGCGCTGGGCAGGTGGCCGGCGGCAAACTCGGCGGTCTCGCGCACGTCGATGACGACCGCGTCCTCGCGGTTGATGAGGGCGGTGGCCTGGGTCGGGCTGATGCCGCGACCGCCGCGCAGGGAGGTGACGACGAGCATCGCGCCGCTCACGGCGGCGAGCGCCGCCCAGTACCAGTTCTGCTGGATGAATTCCACGAAACGGACTCCGGTGCTGAAGGGGGTGGAAAAGAGAAAGGGAAGGGGGTTACGGGCTCTCGCCGCAGAACACTTCCCGCATCATCGCGATGAGCTGGAGGGTGCGCGGGTCGCCCACGCGATAGTAAACCCGGTTGGCGTCCTTCCGGGTGAGCAGCACGTCCTTGTCACGCAGGATGGCGAGGTGCTGGGAGATGTTGCTCTGGGAGGTGCCGACGGCTTCGACGATGTCCTGGACGCAGGCTTCTTCGCTGCCGATGACGCACAGGATCTTCAGCCGAAGGGGGTGCGAAATCGCCTTGAGGGCCCTGGCCGCGGTCTCGATGTGCTCCTGGTTGGCGATGAGGTCGGCGGTGCTAGTCTTCACGAAGATTCGGGTATGCGGGAGTCAATATTATAAAATAGCATCTTTTGAACCGATGGTGCGGCCCGCCTGCCATCCTGAGGCGGGTGGCCGCCGGCGGTGCCGGTGTGGAGAGTGCAAACCGTCGATTCCGTCACGGAAGGTATCGTCCGGCGCGCGGTGGCGGGGGCGTGGCGCCGCCCGATAGACGGACGGATTTCAGGTTTATACTTCCTGCCGTTCATGAATATGCCCGTTCCCGGGCAACACGGCCCGATCGCGACGGGCCGGGCGTTCAACGCCACGACGGAGACTTTATGCGCAGCAAACTGCAACAAGCCGGCCTGGTGTTCTCCGGGCTGTGTGCCGGGGTTCTCATCAGCCTCAACTTCTCGGCCAATGCGGACAAATCCCCGCTTGCGCCGCTCCCGGTGGAAGAGCTGCGCAATCTGGCCGACGTGTTCAACGCGATCAAGCAGGGCTATGTGGAGCCGGTGGAGGACAAGAAGCTGATTACCTACGCGATCAGCGGCATGCTGTCCAACCTCGACCCCCACTCGGCCTACCTCGACGCCGAGGCGTTCAAGGAGCTTCAGGTTGGCACCCAGGGCGAGTTCGGCGGGCTGGGTATCGAGGTGGGGTCGGAGGACGGCTACGTCAAGGTGATCTCGCCGATCGAGGATACCCCGGCGTTCCGGGCCGGCATCAAGGCGGGCGACCTCATCATCAAGCTCGACGACACGGCGGTGAAGGGCATGGCCCTCAACGACGCGGTCAAGCGGATGCGCGGCAAGCCCAAGACGAGCATCGTGCTCACCATCATGCGCAAGGGCGAGACCAAGCCGATCGTCGTGACGCTGGTGCGCGAGGTCATCAAGGTTCAGAGCGTCAAGTCGAAGGTGGTCGAGCCGGGGTACGGCTACGTGCGGGTGGTGCAGTTCCAGGAGCAGACCGCAGCGTCGCTGGTGCAGCACCTTGACCGCCTGGCGAAGCAGGGCGAGATGAAGGGGCTGGTGCTCGATCTGCGCAACGATCCGGGCGGTCTGCTGCATGGCGCGGTGGGCGTGTCGGCGGCCTTCCTTCCGCCGGGGGCGCTGGTGGTGTCGACCGATGGCCGCGCCGACGACGCCAAGCGCAAGTACGTGGCCTCGCCCGAGGATTACCTGCGCGGCTCGCGGGAGGATTTCATCCGCAATGTGCCGGCGTCGATCAAGACGGTGCCGATGGTGGTGCTGGTCAATGGCGGTTCGGCGTCGGCGTCGGAGATCGTGGCCGGTGCGCTGCAGGATCACAAGCGGGCGGTGGTGATGGGCACCCAGAGCTTCGGCAAGGGGTCGGTCCAGACGATCCTGCCGCTCAACAGCAACGCCGCGATCAAGCTCACCACGGCGCGCTACTTCACCCCGAACGGCCGCTCGATCCAGGCCAAGGGCATCGTGCCGGACATCGTCGTGGAGGAAACGCCGGGCGGGTCGTCCCGCGAGCGGCTGCGTGAGGCGGATCTGGATCGTCACCTGGGCAACGGGAAGGAGGTCGAGCAGGTCGCCGCCCCCAAGCCGGCCGACGCGGTGCCGGCCGCGCCCCGGAAGGATCAGGCGCCCAAGGGCAAGGACAAGCCGAAGGATGCGGACGACGAGATGAAGCCGCCGTTCGAGATCGCCGGCAAGGACGATTACCAGCTGGCCCAGGCAGTGAATTTGCTCAAGGGTCTGCAAATCCTCCAGAATAGCGGCAAATAACCCACAAGCCGGGGGCGACATGCGACGGGAGACTGCGTACAAACTGGCCGGGCGCAAGCACGATCACGCCGCGCACCACGCTGGCAGCGGCATCGCCAAGACGCGGGAGATCCGCTTCAAGGATTTCCCGCCGGGGCAGGTTGTCCAGGCCCATCGGTCGCTGGCCGCGCTGCGCGGCGTGCGGGTTGAGCCCGGCCGGGACGAGCTGACCCTGGTCGTGCATTACAACGTGCTCGACTTCACCCTCCAGCTGCTCGACGAGGCCCTGGTGGGCGCGGGTTTCCATCTCGACCGTTCGCTGCTCACCCGGCTCCATCGGGCGCTGATCTACTATGTCGAGGAGACGCAGGTGCACAACCTGCGTTCGCCCGAGCGGCTCATCAAGCAGTCCCACGAGGTGTACATCCAGGCGTACGCCCACCACCCGCACGGTGATCGCGACGACACGCCGCCCGATCTGCGCGAATTCAAATAGCCCGCCGGGGCCCGTTGGCGGCGCGTGGGGCACTTCCATTTCTGCAATGAACGACGATCAGCTTCTGCGCTACTCGCGCCATATCCTGTTGCCCCAGATCGGCATCGAGGGGCAGGACGCCATCGTGGCGGCCCGCGTGCTGCTGGTGGGGGCCGGTGGGCTGGGCTCGCCGGCGGCGATGTATCTGGCTGCGGCCGGGGTCGGGACGCTGGTGCTGGCCGACGGGGATACCGTCGATCTGACCAACCTGCAGCGCCAGATTCTCCACACCCAGGAGGGCGTGGGGCGGCTGAAGGTGGAGTCCGGCCGGGATGCGCTGGCGCGGCTGAACCCCGAGGTTCGCGTGGTGGCGCTGGCCAGACGGCTGGATGGGGCCGAACTGGATGCCGAGGTGGCGGCGGCGGATGTGGTGCTCGACTGCTCCGACAACTTCGCAACCCGACATGCCATCAACCGGGCCTGCGTCGGCCACCGCAAGCCGCTGGTCTCGGGTGCGGCGGTGCGCTTCGACGGGCAGGTGTCGGTGTTCGACCTGCGTAAGGATGAAAGCCCCTGCTACCACTGCCTGTTTCCCGAAGGCGAGGACGTGGAGGAGGTGCGCTGCGCGGTGATGGGGGTGTTCGCGCCGATCACCGGCATCGTCGGGGCGATCCAGGCCGCCGAGGCGCTCAAGCTGCTGGCTGGCTGCGGCGACCCCTTGGTGGGGCGCTTGCTGCTGCTGGATGCCCTGGGGGCCGAGTGGCGGACGATCCGTCTTGGGCGCGATCCGGCGTGCCCGGTCTGCGGGTCACGCTGACTGGGATTTGCGCGGGTTCGTCAGGGCTTTCCAGAAAAGCACCAGCCCTAGTTTCTGCTGCGCCCAGAAGTTGTCGCGGGCGGCGATCTCCTCTGCGCTCTGCTCGTGAATGCCGGTCGGCGGCAGGCCTGGCTCCAGGTAAAGCGTGCCGAAGAGGATGTCCCAGATCGGCAGCAGGATGGCGAAGTTGCAGCCCTTCCGGAAGCGTGGATCGGCCGGCAGATCGATGGCGTGGTGCCAGCGGTGGTAACGCGGGCCCACGATGAGATAGTCGCCGATCTTGCCGAAGTCCAGCCGGGTGTTGGTGTGAGAGAGGTTCTCCACCAGCCGCAGGGCGATCAGCAGACCGATGAAGTGGCCTGGCGGCACCCCGATCAGCAGCGACAGGCAGGCAAACCACACGCCGGCGATCACGTCGTCGAGCAGGTGGTTGCGGGAGTCGGTCCAGAAGGACATCTGCCGCTGGGAGTGGTGGATGCCGTGCAGCGCCCACCACCAGCCGAAGGTGTGGGACAGCCGATGGCGCCAGTATTCGGCGAAGTCGAGGATCACCAGGTAGATGGCAAAGCTGGCCAGCGGATTGGAGTCGAGGCCCGGCAGCCAGTCTTCGAGCTGGCGCGGGATGACGTCGTGAAAGCGTAGCCAGCGCTCCAGCTCCATGAAGCCTGGGGCGAGCAGCAGGAAGACCGCGAGGGGGATGAGGCCCATCCGGTTGAGCACCGAGTAGACGATGTCCACCCGTACGGCCCGGCGCTCGGCCCATTTTTCGGCCGGCCACCAGGCTTCCAGCGGGCGCATCAGGGCGTAGGCGATGGCCAGCTCGATGCAGCCCAGCAGGACGAACTCGATACCCTCGAAGCCCATCTCCACGTAGCTGGCAAGCCCAAGGGCGAACAGCACCGGCTGGACGAAGGTGTCGAACAGCCAGCCCTGGAAGGAAACGAAAAGGTCGGTGAGATACTGCATCATCGGGTCGGGATGGTGGCGAAGCAGAAGCCGCGCGCCTTGAGCCCGCCGATCAGCGGGTCGAGCATGGGGGCGAAGGGATCCTTGCGGGACCAGATGCCCAGATGGGCCATCAGAATGTCGCCGTCGCGGATGCGGGCCAGGGCGCGTTTGAGGAGCGCTTCGTTGGGGTAGGCGTCGGACGGTAGTTCGTCGCCCAGGAAGCCGGCGGGTGCCCAGCCGACGTGGCGATAGCCGCAGGCTTCGGCGGCCTTGAGGGTGTTGGGGGTGGTGCGGCCGCCCGGTGCGCGCCACAGGGGGTCGAGCCGGCGCCCGGTGAGTTCGGCGAAACGGGTGTCGGGGGCCTTGAGTTCGGCGCAGAGCTGGGCGGGGTCGAGGGTGGTCTGGGTGCCGTCCATGAGGCGGTAGCTCACCTTGCCGTCGGCTTCGTCCTTGCGGAAGCTGCCGTGGCGCCAGGTGTGGCTGCCGAAGGCATGGCCCTCGGCGGCGCGGGCTTTCCAGTAGTCGGCCCAGGTGGGGTCGAGGGCCATGTCGCCGCGCAGTGTCTTTTCCTGGGCGACGAAGAAGGTGGCCTTGACCCGGTGCTTTGCGAGGATGTCGGCGATGGCCTCGGCGTGGCGCATGTTGCCGGTGTCGAGGGTGAGGTAAACCGTTCCCTGGCAAGTGGCGTCGGTGGCCTGGGCGATGCCCGCCGCGGTGAGCAGCGGTGCGAGGAGGGTGCGCATGGCCGTGCGGAGCGGCATCACTGTCTCGGGGCGTGGCTGATGAAGGAGACGCCGTGGGGGGAGCGGCCCACCGGGATCGAGTGGGAGAGCTTCTTCTGTTCGAGATTCACGACCTGCACCTTGCGGGCGAAGCGGGCGGTGGCCCAGAGTTCCTTGCCGTCGGCGCGGATCTCCATGTCGTCGGGGCCGCCGGGGACGTCGTACTTCTCGACTTCGGTGAGGGTCTGCATGTCCACCAGGGAGATACTGCCCTTGAGGGAGCGGTTGGAGACGAACACATGGCGGCCGTCGCCCCGCGGCAGGAAGTTGTGGGCGGCCTTGGCGGTGACGATCTTCTTGACCGTCTTGCGGGCGCGCCAGTCGATCACTTCGACGTAATCCGCGCCCATGATGCCCACCAGCAGGTATTTGTCGTCGGGGGTCATGTGGATGCCGGCGGGGGTCGGGCCGACGGGCACCTTCCAGGCGGGCTGCTGGGTCTTGAGGTCGATGGCGAGGACTTCGTTGGAATCCTGCAGGGTGATGAAGACGAACTGGCTGGCCTTGTCGAAGGCCATGTGGGAGGGGGTCTGGGCCGCCGGCACGCGGGCGACGAGGGAGAAGTCGGCCGCCCGGTAGAGGTCGACCCGGTCAAGCCGCAGGGAGTTGGCGATGAACCACTTGTTGTCCGGCGAGAAACCGATCTGGTAGGGGTCGGAGATGTTCTTGATGCGCTTCTGCTCCTTGCCCGTGCGGGGGTCGAAGAACACCAGCTCGTTGGACACCGCGCAGGCGACGATCACCGAGCTGTCGTCGGGGGTGGCCATCAGGTGGTGAGGCTCCTTGCAGGCCGGGGCGCGACCGGTCTCGGTGTAGGTGCGGGTGTCGACGAAGCTGACGTTCTCGTCCACCGAATTGAGAACGATGGCGGTTTCGGCGTGGGCGGTGGCGGCGAACAGCAGAGCGGCGGTGACGAGGCCGGGCAGGGACGGGAGCTTCATGAACTGGGCGCAGGGGTAAGTGTGCCCAGATTAACGGCCGCAGGAGGCCGACGTTGACCCTGTCGGCGATCTATTTCAAAGGTTTGCAAATCGCGGCGAACGGCCGCTCAGGCAGGCCTGGCAAGGATGCGCAGATCGCGCCCGATCTGGCGGATGTCATGGAAGGCGAGTTCGCGCTTGTCTTGCAGGCTGGTGAGGGCGGGCAGGTTGAAGAGGCCCCGCGCCGCGTCGCCGACCAGGGAGGGGGCGAGGTAGAGGATGAGTTCGTCCACGCAGCCTTCGCGTAGCAGCGAGCCGTTGAGCTTGAAGCCGCTTTCGGCGAGCACCTCGTTGATGCCGCGCCGGCCGAGTTCGAGCATCAGCGCCGAGAGATCGACCTTGCCGCCGGCGTTGGGCAGGATCGCCACGTCGGCGCCGCGGCGCTGGAGGGCGGCGATGCGCTCGGGCTGGTCGATGGCGCCGGCGATGAGCACCTTGCCGCCGTCGAGCAGTTTGGCGTTGAGGGGGGTTTCGAGGCGGGCATCGACCACCACGCGCAGGGGCTGGCGGTCGGTGGGGATGGCGCGCACGGTGAGCTGCGGGTCGTCGTCGCGGACGGTGCCGATGCCGGTGAGCACGGCGCAGGAGCGGGCGCGCCAGCGGTGGGCGTCGCGGCGGGCGTCGTCGCCGGTGATCCACTGGGAGACGCCGTTCTCCAGCGCTGTCTTGCCGTCGAGGGTGGCGGCTACCTTGAGGCGCAGCCACGGGCGGCCGCGGGTCATGCGCGAGACGAAGCCGAGGTTGAGCTCGCGGGCCTGAGCTTCCTGCACGCCAGACAGCGTTTCGATGCCGGCGTCGCGCAGGCGGGCAAGGCCGCGGCCGGCGACCAGTGGGTTCGGGTCTTCCATTGCCGCCACTACGCGGGCGACACCGGCCTTGACGAGGGCGTCGGCGCACGGCGGTGTGCGGCCGTGGTGGGAGCAGGGTTCGAGGGTGACGTAGGCGGTGGCGCCGCGGGCGGCCTCGCTGGCCATCGCGAGGGCGTGAACCTCGGCGTGGGGCTCTCCGGCCCGGACGTGCCAGCCTTCGCCGACGATGTTGCCTTCGCGCACGATGACGCAGCCGACGCGGGGGTTGGGCGTGGTGGTGAACAGGCCGCGCGCGGCCAGAACGAGGGCGCGGGCCATCCACCGGTAGTCGTCGGCGCTGGCGGTCATCGGCAGGGAATTACTGAGGGGTGTTGCGGGGGCGGCCGCGGGGCTTGGTGGTGACTTCGCGGATGACTTCCGAGAATTCGTCCACGTCCTCGAAGGCGCGGTAGACGGAGGCGAAGCGGATGTAGGCGACCTTGTCGAGCTTCTTGAGTTCGCGCATGACGAGTTCGCCGATGCGCTCCGAGGCGATCTCGCGTTCGCCCGATGCGAGCAGCTTGGCTTCGATGCGGTCGACGGCGGCTTCGACGCTTTCGGCGGTGACCGGCCGCTTGCGCAGGGCTAAGGTGAGGCTGCCGAGGAGCTTGTCGCGGCTGTATTCGGCACGGCTGCCGTTTTTCTTGACCACCTGCGGCATCTTGAGATCGATGCGCTCGTAGGTGGTGAAGCGCTTGTCGCAGGAGAGGCACCTCCGGCGGCGACGGACGATGTCACCGTCCTCGTTTTCACGGGTGTCGGTGACCTGGGTGTTGTCCGCGCCGCAGAAGGGGCAATGCATGGCTTGCGCTGGCTGGGCAGGGCCTGCTTACGCGCCGTACACCGGGAACTTGCGGCAAAGTTCGGCAACCTTGGCGCGCACGTTTTCGGTGGTGGCTTCGTCGTTGGGCTTGTCGAGTACGTCGGCGATGAGATGCGCGATGCGCTCGGCCTCGATCTCGGTGAAGCCGCGGGTGGTCATGGCCGGCGAGCCGATGCGGATGCCGGAGGTGACGAAGGGCTTCTGCGGATCGTTGGGGATCGAGTTCTTGTTGACGGTGATGTGGGCACGGCCCAGCGCGGCTTCGGCTTCCTTGCCGGTGATGTTCTTGGACTGCAGATCGACCAGGAAGACGTGGCTTTCGGTACGGCCGGAGACGATGCGCAGACCACGCTCTTCACCCAGGACGCGGGCCATCACGCGGGCGTTGGCCAGCACCTGTTCCTGGTAGCGCTTGAACGAGGGCTCTGCGGCTTCCTTGAAGGCCACGGCCTTGGCGGCGATGACGTGCATCAGCGGGCCACCCTGCAGGCCCGGGAAGATGGCGGAGTTGAGCGCCTTCTCGTGTTCGGCCTTCATCAGGATGATGCCGCCGCGGGGGCCGCGGAGGGTTTTGTGGGTGGTGGAGGTGACCACGTCGGCGTGGGGCACCGGGTTGGGGTAGTAGCCCGCGGCGATGAGGCCGGCGTAGTGGGCCATGTCCACCCAGAAGATGGCGCCGACTTCCTTGGCGATCTTGGCGAAGCGCTCGAAGTCGATGCGCAGGGCGTAGGCGGAGGCGCCGGCGATGATGATGCGCGGCTTGTGCTCGCGGGCCAGCGCTTCCATCTTGTCGTAGTCGATCTCTTCGTTCTTGTCGAGGCCGTAGGCGACGACGTTGAACCACTTGCCGGACATGTTGAGCGGCATGCCGTGGGTGAGGTGGCCGCCTTCGGCCAGGCTCATGCCCATGATGGTGTCGCCGGGTTTGGCGAAGGCCATCAGCACGGCCTGGTTGGCCTGGGAGCCGGAGTTGGGCTGGACGTTGGCGGCTTCGGCGCCGAAGAGGGTCTTGAGGCGGTCGATGGCGAGCTGCTCGGCCAGATCGACAAACTCGCAGCCACCGTAGTAGCGCTTGCCCGGATAACCTTCCGCGTACTTGTTGGTGAGCTGGGAGCCCTGGGCTTCCATCACGGCTGCACTGACGTAGTTTTCGGAGGCGATCAGTTCGATGTGATCTTCCTGACGGCGGTTTTCGGCCTCGATGGCCTGCCAGAGTTCAGGGTCGACCTTGGCAAGGGTATTTTGCTTGGAAAACATGGCGATCCAGGTGGGCTTGAGTCAAATTCGAATTTTAGCATGCCCCTTTGGGCCGTGCAGAACGCAAGCGGGCCCGCGGGCCGTCGCCGGCGCGCGGGCCTGGGCGGGGCGTGGCTCAGACGTGGAAGTGGCTGACCTTGGACTGGAGGTTGGTCGCCAGTTGTTCGAGCAGGGCGGCCTGTTCGTTGGTCTGGCGGGTGATCTGGTTGTTCTGGTCGGCCATCCGGGCGATCTGCTCGACGCCGCGGGCCACCTCCTGGCTGGCGATGCTCTGCTCGCGGGTGGCGTCGGCGATGTCGTTCACGGCGCTGGTGGTGCGGTCGCCTTCGCTGCGGATGGTTTCGAGCACGGCGCCCGAGTCGGTGGCCAGGCGCACGCCGTCGCGGACTTCGTCGGTGACGCCGCGGATCATCGCCACGACCCGGTCGGCTTCGTTCTGCACCTCGCTGACGGTGGAGCTGATCTCGCGGGTGGAGGTGGCGGTGCGTTCGGCCAGCTTGCGCACTTCGTCGGCGACCACGGCGAAGCCGCGGCCGCTCTCGCCGGCGCGGGCGGCTTCGATGGCGGCGTTGAGGGCGAGGAGGTTGGTCTGGTCGGCGATGTCGTTGATGATCTTGCCGATGTTGGAGATGCGGGCGGAGCGTTCCGAGAGGAGGTTGACGGCTTCGCCGGCCTTGTCGATCTCGCTGGAGATGCGCCCCATGCCGCCGATCATCTGGCGCACGGTGTCGCCGCCGGTCTCGGCTTGCTGCTGGGCCTGCTGGGTGATGTCGCGGGCGGTGGCGGCGCTGTCGGAGACGTGGGTGATGCTCACCGAGAGTTCCTCGATGGCGGACGCGAGGCTGGCTGCGGCTTCGTTCTGGGTGGCGGTGCTGCCCACCACGTTGTCGGAGCTGGCGCGCACGGATTCGGCCACTTCGCGCACGGATGCGCTGGCCCGCTTGACCTCGCCGATGAGGGCGCCGACCTGCTCGGTGGTGGCGTCGAGGGCGCGGCTCATGAGGTCGAGTTCGTTGCGGCTGGTGGGGTCGGCGGGCGGCAGACGGGCGCTCATGTCGCCGGCGCCGATGCGGTCGAGGGTGGTCAGCAGGGTGCGGATCGGGGCGATCTGGCGGCGGGCGGTGAGGAACAGGGCGAGGGTGAGCAGCACGGCGCCGGCCAGACACAGGGCGATCAGGCTGTTGCGCAGCTTGCGCGCTTCGACGGTGAATTCGTCGATGTAGCTGCCGGTGGCCATGACCCAGCCCCACTCGGGGATGGTCTCGAAGACCATCATCTTCTGGCCGATGCTGCCATCTTCCCGCGGCCAGTCGTAGATGGCCATGCCTTGCTTGAGCCTGGCTTGCTCTTCCAGGATGCGCTGGGCGTGGGGTTGGTTCATCTCGCTGAGTTTTTTGCCGGTGAGGGTGGGGTGGAAGACGAACTCGGTCTGGGCAGGGTCGGCGTTGGGGGCCTGGACGTAGGCGTAGCCGGTGGAGCCGGACTTGACCTCGCCGAGCGCCTTGAACAGCCGCTCCATGTCGCCGTGGACGTCGACCCGGGCGGCGAGGGCGGCGATCACCTTGCCTTGGGCGTCGGCGATCGGCTCGATGGCGGAGACGTAGTATTTGCCGTTGCGTTTGACGATGCCGGTGTAGGGTTTGCCGGCCAGGAGGGTCTTCACCTCGGGGCCGTCTGCGGCGAGCGGGGTGCCGACGGTGCTCTTGCCGTTCTTGTCCTTGAGCAGGGTGGCGGCGCGGACGAGTTCGTCGCCGGCGCGGATCAGCAGCGCCGGGTCGGCGTCGATCTGCCGGCGCAGCCCGTCGAGCAGCTCGACGTTGTCGTTCAGGATGCGGTCGCCACCGCGGACGACCGGCAGCTGGTAGTTGCCGGCGGCGACGGTGTCGGTGCCGATGCGGATCGGCCCCAGGCTGTCCTTGTAACGGCGGAGCGCCTTGTTGGCGTCGGCGACGGCGTTGGCGTGGCTGAGTTCGAGCAGCCGGGAGATGTTCCTGACCTGACTGTTCAGTTCTTCCTCGGTCTTGGCAAGCGCGGCGCGTTCGGAGAGGTGGGTGGTCAGCCCGATGAGTACGGCAAAGACGCAGAGGCTGGCGACGGCCGCGGTGATGGCCATCTGGTGAACGAGGGATAGGTGGCGAAGTTTGAACATCTCCGGACTCCGGTCGAGTGGGCGGTTGGTGCGCCTTGGTCATCGACAGGATTCCGGGAAACTTGATGGCCACCCCCGGTTGGCCGCACCGCGCCGGGGCGGTCAGGCGTTGGGCAGTTCGTCCAGCGCGGTGCCCAGGTGGGCTTGCTGGGCCCAGGCGATGAGCGACCAGACCTGCCCGTCCCAGCCGATCCAGTTGAGGGCGGCGTTGGGAATGGTGAAGTCGCGCGGAGCGGTGAGGGGCTTGCCGGTGGCGAGGCGGTGGACGACGTCGAGCACGCCTCCGTGGGTGACGATCAGCACCGTGCCGCCGGGGTGCCGGCGGGCGATGCCGTCGAGGGTCTCGTGGATGCGCGCCGAGAACTGGCGCAGGCTCTCGCCGCCTTCGGGAAAGGTGAACTCCGGGTCGCGGGTTTCGAAGCGCCGGTAGTGGTCGGGGAAGCGGATGCGGGCTTCGTCGTAGGTGAGGGCCTGGAAGCTGCCGTAGTGGCGTTCGCGCAGCCGGGCGTCGAAGGCCGGTTCGAGGCCGCAGCGTTCGGCGATCGCGGCGGCGGTCTGGCGGGCGCGGGCGAGGTCGGAGGAGTAGGCCGCGTCGAAGCGTTCGGCGGCGAGGCTGGCGGCGGTGGCGCGGGCCTGGGCGAGACCGGTTTCGTTGAGCGGAATGTCGGTGTGGCCCTGGAGGCGGCGTTCGGCGTTCCAGGCGGTTTCGCCGTGACGGACGAGGCAGATTCGGGTTGCCATTGCTGCGGTGCGGTGGATGAATCGTCGGGGCTGCAGTATCGCACGGGTCTCCGGCGTGCGGCAGCCCGCGGGGCGCGGCCCGGGTACGACGGCCGTGCGGAAGTTTGGCGCGCCCGCTCGAAAAGCGGCCCCGGTAGGCGTAATCCCTTATTGCTGGCGGGTTGTTCTCGCCGATAATCCGGGCGCTGGAACCCGGGATGTTTTCGAAAAATAGAGACGGTCGTTCAGTCAAACCAAAGGAGGTGCGGGACGTGCAAGCCCTGCTCAAACTATCGGGCGCCATCGACGCGCTCAACCGGCGGGTCGGAAAGGCGGCAATCTGGCTCGTACTGGTGGTCACCATCATCAGCGCCATCAACGCCGTGGTGCGCTACGCTTTCAACTACAGTTCGAACGGTCTGCTGGAGATCCAGTGGTACCTGTTCTCGGCGATCTTCCTGCTGTGCGCCGGCTACACCTTGATGCGCAACGAGCACGTGCGCATCGACGTGGTGTCGAGCCACTTCTCGCCGCGGGTCCATGCCTGGATCGACATCGTCGGCACGCTGTTCTTCCTGGCGCCGATGGCGGTCGCGGTGCTGTATCTCTCGTGGCCGATCTTCGTCAATTCCTTCCTCAACAAGGAGTACTCCTCCAACGCCGGCGGGTTGATCGTGTGGCCGGTGCGCGGGCTGGTGCCGCTCGGGTTCGCGCTGCTGATCCTGCAGGGCGTCTCGGAGTTCATCAAGCGGGTGGCCTTCCTGAAGGGGCTGATCGCCGATCCGAACGCCAAGGTCGACGCGCCTTCGGCGGAAGAGGAGCTGGCCCGGGCCATCAAGCAACAGCGTGGGGAGAGCGCCTAAATGGAATTCATCGCTGCCAACATGGCGCCCCTGATGTTCGGGTCGCTGGTGATCTTTCTGCTGTTCGGCTATCCGGTGGCGTTTGCCCTCGCCGCCAACGGGGTGGTGTTCGGGCTGATCGGGATCGAACTTGGCCTGCTTACGCCGGCGCTGTTCCAGGCCCTGCCTGATCGCATCTTCGGGGTGATGTCCAACGACACGCTGCTGGCGATCCCGTTCTTCACCTTCATGGGGCTGATCCTCGAGCGGTCGGGGATGGCCGAGGATCTGCTCGACACCATCGGCCAGCTCTTTGGCCCGGTGCGCGGCGGTCTGGCCTTCGCGGTGATCTTCGTCGGGGCGATCCTCGCCGCGACTACCGGCGTGGTGGCGGCGTCGGTGATCTCGATGGGCCTCATCTCGCTGCCGATCATGATGCGCTACGGCTACGACCAGCGGCTCGCTACCGGTGTGATCGCGGCGTCGGGCACGCTGGCGCAGATCATCCCGCCGTCGCTGGTGCTCATCATCATGGCCGACCAGCTTGGCCGCTCGGTGGGCGACATGTACCAGGGGGCGCTGATCCCTGGCCTGGTGCTCACCGGCCTGTACGTGGGTTACGTGGCGCTGGTGGCGGTGTTCAAGCCCTCAGCGGCGCCCGCCCTGCCGCCGGAGGCGCGGACGCTGCGCGGCGGCAAGCTGTTCCTGCGGGTGCTCACCTCCCTCGTGCCGCCGCTGATGCTGATCTTCCTGGTGCTCGGCACCATCTTCCTGGGCATCGCCACACCGACCGAGGGTGGGGCGATGGGCGCCGCCGGCGCCCTGGTGATGGCGGTGATTCGCCGGCGGCTCAACGTGTCGCTGCTCAAGCAGGCGATGGAGAGCACCGCCAAGCTGACCACCTTCGTGGTGTTCATCCTGGTGGGCGCGCGTGTGTTCTCGCTGACCTTCTACGGTGTGGAAGGCCACCTGTGGGTCGAGCACCTGCTCACTTCACTGCCCGGCGGCCAGCTTGGCTTCCTGATCGTGGTGAACATCCTGATCTTCCTGCTGGCCTTCTTCCTCGACTTCTTCGAGCTGTCGTTCATCGTGGTGCCGCTGCTGGCGCCGGTGGCCGAGAAGCTGGGGATCGACCTGATCTGGTTCGGGGTGTTGCTGGGGGTGAACATGCAGACCTCGTTCATGCACCCGCCCTTTGGCTTCGCGCTGTTCTACCTGCGTTCGGTGGCTCCGGCGGCCATCAAGACGACGCAGATCTACTGGGGCGCGGTGCCCTTCGTGCTGATCCAGATCGTGATGGTGGGCATTCTCATCGCCTTCCCGCAGCTCGTCACCATGGGCCTGGACGCTCAGCAGAACGTGGATACCGACGCCGTCGAGATCGTGGTGCCCGAGGCCGACGCGCCAGAGGATTCCCCGGTTCAGTTCGGCGACGGGAAGGAAGGCGATGCCAAGCCGGCCGAAGGGACGGAGCTTACGCCGCCCCCCGCCGAGGACGACGCCACCAAGGCGCTGGAGAAGGCGCTGCAGTCCGACAAAAAGTAGCCGCCGCGGCGGATGCACGACAAAAAACCCGGGGCGCGACCCCCGGGTTTTTTTGTTTGCGGCATCCAGTGTCGGGGCCGTCAGGCCTGGACGACCTGATTGCGACCGCCGTTCTTGGCGGCGTAGAGGGCCCGGTCGGCGCGGTTGACAAGGTCTTCGCCGCTCTCGCCGGGCTGCCGGCTGGCGATGCCGATCGAGGCGCTGATGTTGGTCAGGCGATCGCCGGTGCGGCTGTCCTTGAGCACCAGATGCTCGATGGAGATGCGCAGGGTTTCGGCCAGCTGGTGCGCCTGCTTGGCGGTGCCGCCGCAGAAGATGAGGGCGAACTCCTCGCCCCCGTAGCGATACACCGACACGCCGACCCGGGTGGCCGCCGACAGCTGCTTGCCCACCAGACTGAGCACCCGGTCGCCCACCACGTGGCCGAAGCGGTCGTTGAATTGCTTGAAGTGGTCGATGTCGAGCAGCGCCAGGTGGATCACCGGCCCCCGGTCGCCCTGATCGAGAAACTGGGCAAGCTCCAGATCGAAGGCGCGGCGGTTGAACACGCCGGTGAGCTCGTCGATCATGGCGTCCTGGCGCAGGGTTTCGAGTTCGCCGCGCAGGCGGCGGATCTCGTCGTTGGCGGCGGACAGCCGCTGCTCGAAGCGCGAGGTGCTCTGCTGCATGGCGGTGGAGCCCTGGAGCAGCTTGTCGAGGGTGCCGAAGATGTCGTCCACGTTGCTGCTGCCCGCGGTGGCGGTGTCGCGCAGATCGCGGTTGCATTCGTCCAGCAGAGACGAAAAGCTGCGGGTGCCGGCGAGGGTGGCGGTGAGGTCGTGATCGATGCCGCTCACCATCTGCTCGAAGCTGTCCTTCATCCGGTGCAGGGCGGTTTCGATGTCGCCGGTGGATGAGACGTGTTCGCGGAAGAGGTCTTCGGCCTTGGTGAGGGGGATCATGCCGTAGGCCGAGACGATCTCGTCGATGCGCTGGTTGAGCGTGGGGTCCTCGTTGGAGACGTAGGTGTACCAGAGGGCGTAGTTGATGGGCGTGACCGGGATCTGGTGCTTCACCATGATCGGCACGGCCTTGCGCAGTCGTTCTGCCGCTACCTCAACTGAACCGCTATTCACTCTGTTCCTCCTGTTGGGGCGAGGGGGGCTGGCCTGGCATCCGTCGGCTGGCTGGCCCATGGCGCGACCTCTTAGGCCGCACCCGTTGTTATCGGCAGGGCGCGGCGGAACTTCAAGCCGGGAAATGAAAAACGGCGCCCGCAGGCGCCGCTTTGCTCAAAGTGGGTTTTGCCCTCAGTGTGCGGCTTCGTACATCGGGCTGCCTTCGACCAGGGTGTAGCGTACCTTGCCGGGCAGTTCGAGGCCCAGAAAGGGGGTGTTCTTGCCCTGGCTGCGGAGCATGCTGCGGTCGATGAGCTGGTAGGCGTCGGGGTCGAAGATGCACACGTCGGCCCGGGCGCCCACGGAGAGGTGACCGCCCTTGGCGATACCGGCAATCTTTGCCGCCTCGGAAGTGATGCGGGCCAGCGCGTCGAGCAGCGGCAGCTTGTGTTCGGCAGCCCACTTGAGGGTGAGCGGCAGGAGCAGCTCGAGGCCGGTGGTGCCGGGCTCGGATTCGCTGAACGGGGCCTGCTTGGCGTCGTCGTCCACCGGCGTGTGGTCGGAGCAGATGGCGTTGATCCGGCCGTCGGCGAGGGCTTTGGACAGGGCGATGCGGTCGCGCTGGCTGCGCAGGGGCGGGATGACGTGGCAGTGGGGGTTGAAGTAGCCGATGTCCATGTCGCACAGGTGCAGATGGTGGGCGGCCACGTCGCAGGTGACATCCACGCCATCCTTGCGGGCCTGCTCGATGAGGTCGAGGCTTTCGGCGGACGACAGGCGGGTGATGTGCAGCCGCGCGCCGGTCTGGCGGGCGAGGCGCAGGTAGGTGAACAGGGCGACGATCTCGGCACTGGCCGGAATGCCGGGCAGGCCCAGGCGCGAGGCGACTTCGCCGTCGTGGGCCACGCCGCCCCGGGCGAGATACGGATCGAGCGGCTGAAGCCAGACGCGGAAGCCGAAGGTGGCGGCGTACTGCATCGCCCGACCCAGCACGCGGGTGTCGAGGATGGGCACGTTGGCCTGGCTGAAGGCCACGCAGCCGGCTTCGACCAGCTCGGCCATCTCGGAGAGCTGCTCGCCCTTGAGGCCGATGGTGAGGGCGCCGACCGGATAGACGTGGGCGCGGTTGAGCTTCTTGGCCCGGTAGCACAGCATCTCGACGAGGCCGGGTTCGTCCAGCACCGGGTCGGTGTCGGGCGGAATGGCGAGGCTGGTGATGCCGCCGGCCATGGCGGCGTCCATCTCGGATTCGAGGGTGGCCTTGTATTCGAAGCCGGGTTCGCGCAGGCGGGCGGCGAGGTCGATCAGCCCGGGGGCGACGACCAGCCCGGCGGCGTCGATGGTGCGGGCGGCGATGAAGCCGGCCGGCGCCTGACCGACGCCGACGATCTTGCCGTCGGCGATGTAGAGGTCGGCCTGGGTGTCGAGGCGGTTGGCCGGGTCGATGAGCCGGCCATTCGTGATGTGGATGTTCATGGTCGAAAACCTGTAGATCAGTGACTGCCCAGCATGCTCATGACGGCCATGCGCACCGCGATGCCGAAGGTGACCTGCGGCAGGATGACCGCCTGACCGCCGTCGGCCACGGCGGAGTCGATCTCGACGCCGCGGTTCATGGGGCCGGGGTGCATCACGATGGCGTCGGGTTTGGCCAGCGCCAGCTTGTCGGCGGTGAGGCCCCACACTTTGAAGAACTCCTGCGGGCTGGGCAGCAGGGCGCCGTTCATGCGCTCGTTCTGGAGGCGCAGCATCATCACCACGTCCACGTCCTTGAGGCCTTCCTGCATGGTGGCGCAGTAGCGCACGCCCATCTTCTCGACGTCGGTGGGGAGCAGGGTCTTGGGGCCGATGACGCGCACTTCGGGCACGCCGAGGGTGGTGAGCGCGGCGATCTGCGAGCGGGCGACGCGGGAGTGGAGCACGTCACCGACGATGGCGACGGTGAGGTTGTGGAACTCTTTCTTGTAGTGCCGGATGGTGTACATGTCCAGCAGCCCCTGGGTGGGGTGGGCATGGCGGCCATCGCCGGCATTGACCACGTGGATGTGGTCGCGGCCGGTGTTCTGGAGGTGCTGGGCGATCAGGTGCGGGGCGCCGCTGGATTCGTGGCGCACCACGAACATGTCGGCCTGCATCGCGCAGAGGTTGTCCACGGTGTCCAGGAGCGTCTCGCCCTTCTTGGTGGAAGAGGTGGACACGTTGAGGTTGATGACGTCGGCCGACAGGCGCTTGGCGGCGATCTCGAAGGTGGTGCGGGTGCGCGTGCTGTTCTCGAAGAACAGGTTGAAGACGCTCTTGCCGCGCAGCAGCGGGAGCTTCTTCACTTCGCGCTCGGCCATCTCGGTGAACGGCGCGGCGGTGTCGAGGATCTGGGTGATGATGCTGCGCGGCAGGCCGTCGAGGGTCAGCAGGTGCTGGAGTTCGCCGTGCTTGTTGAGTTGAGGGTTATGCATGGATCAGCCTCATGGTGAGGGCGCCGGAGTCGTCGCGCTCGAGTTGCAGGTTTTGCCCGGCGGGCAGCGGTTCTGGCAGCGTGAGGGCGCAGAAGCGGGCGGCGATGGGCAGCTCGCGTCCGCCGCGGTCGATGAGCACGGCCAGGTCGACCCGGGCCGGGCGGCCGTAGTCGAAGAGTTCGTTGAGGGCGGCGCGGGTGGTGCGGCCGGTGTAGAGCACGTCGTCGACGATGACGATGTGGGCGTCTTCCACGTCGAAGGGGATCTTGGAGCCCTGGGGCTGCTGGTGCAGGCCCTTGGCGGCGTAGTCGTCCCGGTAGAAGCTCACGTCGATGGTGCCGAGGGGCTGGGCGAGGCCGAGCAGGGCGTGGAGACGTTGGGCGAGCCACACGCCGCCGGTGTGGATGCCGACGAGCGCGGTGGCCGGCGTGACGTGGGGACGCATCGCGGCGGCCAGGTCGGCGATGAGGTGTTCGGCGTCAGGTAGCTGCATGTTTGGCACTTTCGAAGTACTGGAGCAGGATGATCTGGGCGGCGGCGGAATCGAGGCGGGGCTTCTGTTTGCGCCAGCCGTGGTGACCGGCTTCGGCAAGCCGCCCTTCGGCTTCGGCGGACGACAGGCGCTCGTCCACCAGTGCTACGGGCAGGCCGTAGCGGCCGTGGAGCTGGTTGGCGAAGCGCCGGCAGCGGGCGGTCATGGCGTGCTCGGAGCCGTCGAGGTGCGTGGGCAGGCCGACCACGAGGGCGGACGGCTTCCATTCGGCGAGAAGCTTTTCGATGGCGGCGAAGCGCGCGGCGTTGGCTTCTTCGGCGATGGGCGCGAGCGGGTGAGCGTGGCCGGTTTCGGTCTCGCCGACCGCCACCCCGATGCGCGCGAGGCCGAAGTCGAAGGACAGCAGGGTGCTCACGCGTGGCCGGCGACGTCGGACAGTTTTGCGAAGTCGACGCCGATGAGTTGCATGGCCGCGGCGAGGCGTTCTTCGGGCGGCAGATCGAAGACGATGGCCAGATCGGCTGGCACGGTGAGCCAGGCGTTCTGGGCGAGTTCATGCTCGAGCTGGCCGGCGGACCAGCCGGCGTAGCCGAGGGCCACCAGCACCTGGGCGGGTTCGCCGTCGCTGGCGAGGGCCTGGAGCACGTCGCGGGAGCTGGTGAGGGCGACGTTCTCACCCACCTTGAGGGACGAGTGCCAGTTGCCGGCGGGGCGGTGTAGCACAAAGCCCCGGTCGGCCTGCACCGGGCCGCCGAAGTAGACCGGCAGGTCGGCGAAGGCGGGTTGATCGAAGGGGATCTCGATGCGCTCGAAAAGCGTGGCCAGGCGCATGTCGGTGGGCCGGTTCACGATGACCCCCATCGCGCCGTTCTCGTTGTGCTCGGCGATGTAGGTGAGGGTGCGCGAAAAGTTCGGATCGGCCATGGCAGGCATGGCGATCAGGAAGTGATCGGTGAGGTTGATGGTGGTGGTAGTCACGGGTGGTATTCTAAGCTGAGGTCGCCGATTGTAGCGGCAACTTTTCGGTCTTGTATCTCCCTTCCAGGAACCCGGTTTCCATGTCTGCTGCCCTCGTCTGGTTCCGTCGCGACCTGCGCGACTTCGACCATGCGGCGCTGTATCACGCGCTCAAGCGATTTCCGCAGGTTTTCTGCGTTTTCGTGTTTGACACCGAGATTCTCGACGCGCTGCCGAGCCGGGCCGACCGGCGGGTGGAGTTCATTCACGCCAGCGTCGTCGAGCTTGATGCCGCGCTGCGGGCGCGAGGCGGTGGGCTGATCGTGCGCCACGGCCCCGCGCGGGAGGCGATCCCGGCGCTTGCCGCGGCGCTGGGGGTGTCGGCCGTGCTCGCCAACGATGACTACGAGCCCGCCGCCATTGCGCGGGATGCCGACGTGGCCGAGCGGCTGCGCGCGCAGGGCGTCGCCTTCGAACGCTTCAAGGATCAGGTGATCTTCGAGAAGCGCGAGGTGCTTACCAAGAGCGCCACGCCGTTCTCGGTGTTCACGCCCTACAAGCGTGCCTGGCTGGCGGCGCTCACGGATTTCCACCTGAAGGCCTATCCGGTCGGGACATACGCGGCAAATCTGGCGCCGCTGCCGGCGGGGGAGTCGATCCCGTCGCTGGCCGCCATCGGCTTTGCGCCGACCGATCTGCTTGAGGTCGGCATCACGCCGGGCATGGCCGGCGGGCGCAAGCTGATCGACGATTTTGTGCGCCGCATCGACCGCTACAAGGCGCGGCGGGATTTCCCGGCCAGCAAGGGGGTGTCCTACCTGTCGGTGCATCTGCGTTTCGGCACGGTGTCGATCCGCGAGCTGGCCCGGCTGGCCCACGCCCGGGGCGGCGAGGGTGCCGACACCTGGCTGTCGGAGCTGATCTGGCGGGACTTCTATTTCCAGATTCTGTGGCATAACCCGCACGTGGTGGGGGCGAGCTTCCGGCCGGAATACGACCGGGTGCGCTGGGACGACGCGCCGGCGCTGTTTGCTGCCTGGTGCGAGGCGCGCACGGGCTACCCGATCGTCGACGCGGCGATGCGCCAGATCGCCCACAGCGGCTACATGCACAACCGGCTGCGGATGGTGGTGGCGTCTTTCCTGACCAAGGATCTGGGCATCGACTGGCGGCTGGGGGAGCGCTACTTTGCCGACCGGCTCAACGACTTCGATCTGGCCGCCAACAACGGGGGCTGGCAGTGGGCGGCCTCGACCGGCTGCGACGCCCAGCCGTATTTCCGCATCTTCAACCCGGTCAATCAGTCCGAGAAGTTCGACCCGGACGGCAGCTTCATCCGGCGCTACCTGCCGGAACTGGCCAAGGTGCCGGACAAGTTCATCCACGCCCCGTGGACGATGCCGCCCATCGACCAGAAGCTGGCCGGCTGCGAGATCGGCAAGGATTACCCGGCGCCCATCGTCGACCACGCCAGGGCGCGGGAGCGCACCCTGGCGCGCTTCGGCGTGGTGAAGTCGGCCGGCGACGCGGAGCCGGCGGCGGATTAACGCCGGGCGGTGGCGACCAGCACGGTGTAGTCGAGCAGGTAGCCGTCGCCGTCCAGGTGGCTGGCGAGGTCGTCGGCTACCGCGGCGCGCAGCTTGGCCTGCATGGCGTCGGGCAGGCGCGACAGGGATTCTGCCGCGCCGCCGGCCAGATCGAGGAAGGCCTGCCAGTAATCGTCGGCGTTGTCGAAGCGGCAGGCGAAGGTGTGCGGCGCGATGCTCACCTCGCCAAAGCCGGCCTCGCCCAGCAGCGGGGCGAGCACGTCGGCCTCGCCCAGCCGGAACACCGGGGGGCGCGCCACCTTGGGCGGCGGCAGCAGGCGGGCGATGCAGTCCTGGGCGCGGGCGATGAGCGGCACGGCGTCCCGCGGGCCCCACACCGACAGCGCGATGCGCCCGCCCGGGCGGAGCACCCGATGGAGTTCGGCCAGCGCTCGGGCCGGGTCGGGAAAGATGAACAGCCCCAGGCCGATCAAGGCCACATCCACGCTGCCGTCGGCGAAGGCCAGGTGTTCGGCGTCGCAGGCGGCGGCGAGGAGATCGGGCAGACCTTCGGCGGTGGCGCGTTGCTGGCCTTCGGCGAGCATGTTCTCGGCGATGTCGCTGGCGAGCACCCAGCCGTCGGGCAGCACCCGGCGGGCGGCGTCGCGGGCGAGCAGGCCGGGGCCGGCGGCCAGATCGAGCACTCGTTCGCCGGGCTGGAGGTGGGCGGCGTCGAGGAGCGCGGCCTGCAGGCTGGCACGCAGCGGGGCGCCGTCGGCGTAGCGGGCGGCGATGCGGTTGAAGCCGCTGCGCTCCAGGGCCTTGAAGCGGCGGGCGTCGAAGTTGTCGGGGGTGGTCATGGGGTGGGCAGTAGTCCGGCGTAGGCCAGAATCAGGTCAAGGTAGTTGTCCCATTGGGTGAAGCTGTGGTCGCCGCCGGGCAGCACCGTTTGCCGGGCGCCGGCGTAGCGGGCCACCGCGTGGCGGTAGTCGAGCACCTCGTCGCCGGTCTCGACCATCAGCCAGTAGCGCTCGGGCCGGGTGAGGGCGGGCGGCTCGATGGCGCGCAGCTGCGCCACGTGGTCGGCGGTGAAGTCGAAGGGCTCGCCGGTGTACATGTGCGTCTGGGTGCCAATGTAGGCCGTCAGCGACAGGGGCGCCAGCACCGCCGGGTTGACCAGCACGGCCTTGAGCCCGTGGCGCTCTGCGAGGCAGGTGGCGTAGTAGCCGCCCAGGCTGCTGCCGACCAGGGTGGGCGGGGTGCTGGAGCGGGCGATCCGGGCTTCGGCCAGGGCCATGGCCTCGTGGGCCGCGACGGGCAGCTGCCCGCCCCAGAAGGCGTCGCCCAGGCCAAGTCGATCCATACGCGCCTTGAGGCTGCGGGATTTCCAGCTTTGCGGGCCGGAGCGGAAGCCGTGGAGATAGATAATCATTTGCGTTCAAAGCGGTCGTCGGGCCGCAGCTGGGCGGCCAGGTCGGTGCGGAGCCAGGCGCGAGCGTCGGCGTCGCCGGCAAGGTGGGCGTGCCAGAAGGCGGTGCTGGCGGCGAGGAGCTGAGGGTGGAAGGCGGCGGGTTGGCGGCGGATGCGGAACAGGGCGCCTTCGGTGTCGCTGGCCTCGCCGGCAAAGTCGAGGTGGGTGCCGCCGGCGAAGACCAGCAGGTATTTTCCGCCGTCGGCGGGCATGTGGCGGTAGGGCAGCTCGCGGTTGGCGGCGGTGATGTCGGACAGGCCCATGCCGTCGTCCCGGCTGCCGGTGATGCCGAAGAAGGGCAGGTGGATCTGGCCGAAGCGGTGGTCGAGGCCGGGTGCGGTGTCGGCCTGACGGGCCGACGGGCTGAGGGCGAGCGCCGCGCGGATGCGGGGATCGCGGGGGTGGGGCGGCTGGTGGGGGCGTCGTTCGCCGGCCATCAGCTGCACCGTGACCGCGCCGAACGAGTGCCCGGCGAGGCCGATGGCGCTGGCGGCATTCACGGCGTCGGGCAGGTTGGCGTCGCGGCCGATGCGTTCGAGGAGGAAGCGGAAGTCGTCCACCCGCTGGGCGAGCGCCTCGGGGTTCATGGCCGTCTTGAGGGCGCTGCGCAGGGCGTGGGGGGAGTTGTTGCGGAGAATGGAGCAATCCGAGCCCGGGTGTTGCATCGCCAGCAACACATAACCGTGGCTGGCCCAGTGGGCGAGCCACGCGCGCGCGCCTTCGCGGGAGCCGCCCAGGCCGTGGGAGAACAGGATCAGCCCGCGGGGTGCGGGCGTGTCGGGCAGGTAGAGCTTGATCGGCAGGGTGCGCGCCCGCCGGGTGTCGTGCAGGTCGGCGTGGCGGGTGGCGACCCGCCACGGGCCGACGGCGGCGGGGTTGGTCAGTGGGCCGTCCATTCCACGAGGCCGAAGTGCCAGGTGGCGAGCACGACGATGCCGAAGGCGATGCGATACCAGGCGAAGGGCACGAAGTCGTGGCTGGAGATGTAGCGCAGCAGCCAGCGCACGCACAGGAAGGCGGAGACGAAGGCGGAGATGAAGCCGACGATCCACATGCCCAGGTCGTCGGCGTTGAGGAGCGCGCGCTCTTTGTACACCTGATAGACCGTGGCGACGCCCAGGGTGGGGATGGCCAGGAAGAACGAGAACTCGGTGGCGGCCTTGCGGGACAGGCCGAACAGCATGCCGCCGATGATGGTCGAGCCCGAGCGGGAGGTGCCGGGAATCAGCGCGAAGGCCTGGGCGATGCCCATCTTGACGGCGTCGAGGGGGGTCATCTCGTCCACGGTTTCGACGCGCACGCGGTGGTTCTTGCGCTCGGCCCACAGGATGACGAAGGCGCCCACGATGAAGGCGGTGGCCACCGGGAGGGGGGCGAACAGGTGGGCCTTGATGGCCTTGCCGAAGGCGAGGCCCAGCACCGCCAGGGGCAGGAAGGCGATGAACAGGTTGAGCACCAGCCGGTTGGCTTCGCGCACCTTGCCCAGGCCGGCGAAGGTGGCGGCGAGCCGGGCCCGGTATTCCCACACCACGGCGAGGATCGCCCCGGACTGGATGACGATCTCGAAGAGCTTGCCCCGGTCGTCGTTGAAGTTCAGCAGATCGCCGGCGAGGATCAGGTGGCCGGTGCTGGAGATCGGCAGGAATTCGGTCAGACCTTCGACCACGCCGAGAATCAGCGCCTTGAGGAGCAGGATGATGTCCATGGAACGATAGCGTTTGCGGTGCAAAAAGAGGCCGCATTATAGCCTTCGAATATTTCAGCGCCCGCGGCCGGGGTGTGAATCCTTCACGAATGGGTGTTCAAGACCGTGCGCGCGGCGCCGTTAGATTCCGGACAACTATCATTTCGACCTCCGCCCGATGCTCAAGAAGATCCCGGTGGCCCGGCTCCGGCCAGGCATGTTCATTCACGAATTCTGTGGCGACTGGATGTCCCATCCGTTCTGGCGGTCGCGTTTCCTGCTCGAAGCCGAGGCGGACCTGCGGCGTATCGTCGAGTCGGGGATCGCCCACGTCTACATCGACACCGGGCGGGGGCTGGACGACCAGGATGCGGTGCCCGCCGTCGAGGTGCAGGCGGCGCTGGAAGACGAGATCCGCGCGGCGATGGCGACGGCCGACGATGCGCCGGTGAGGGCGTCGGTGCAGGAGGAGATGCAGCGCGCCCGCAAGGTGCACGACCAGGCCCACAAGGTGGTGCGCTCGATGATGAGCGACGTGCGCCTGGGGCGGGCGGTGTCGCTGGACGATGCCGAGCCGGTGGTCGAGGCGATCACCGGCTCGGTGCTGCGCAACGGCGGCGCGCTGATGGGGCTGATCGGCATCAAGAACAAGGACGACTACACCTTCCTGCACTCGGTGAGCGTGTGCACGCTGATGATCGCCTTCGGCCGCTCGCTCGGGCTGGAGGGCGACGCGCTGCGGCAGGGGGGTATCGGCGGGCTGCTCCACGACATCGGCAAGATGAAGGTGCCGGACGCGGTGCTCAACAAGCCCGGCCGGCTGACGGAGGAGGAGTTCGAGCTCATCAAGCGTCACCCGGGCGACGGTCACGCGGTGTTGATGCAGACCGAGGGGATCGGCCCGGTGCCGCTGGACATCACCCGCCACCACCACGAGCGGCTGGACGGCAGCGGCTACCCGGATCGGCTGGCCGGTGAGGCGATCTCGACGATGGCCCGGATGGCGGCCATCGTGGATGTGTACGACGCCATCACCGCCGACCGCTGCTACCACAAGGGGATGCCGGCCGCCGAGGCGCTGCGCAAGATGTGGGAGTGGAGTGCCGCCCATTTCGACCAGAAGCTGCTCCAGGCCTTCATGCGCTGCGTGGGGATCTACCCGGTGGGCAGCCTGGTGCGGCTCGAATCCGGGCGGCTCGGGGTGGTGATCGAGCAGAACGAATCGAACCTGCTCACGCCGCGCCTGCGGGTGTTCTTCAGCGCCCGCTCGAACGGCTACATCAAGCCGGAGGTGGTGGACCTGGGGCGGCGGATGGGCCACGGCGGCGGCGACCGCATCGTGTCGGCCGAGGCGCCGGAGCGCTGGGGCGTCGACCCCGGGCGCTTTCTGCTGGTGGCCTGATCAGCCGTGACGCAGGCGGGCGTCGAGGGTATCCACCACCGCGCTCCAGTCGGCGTCTTCGGCCAGCTCGGCGCGCAGGAAGGCGGCCTGGGCCGGCGTCCAGAACGGCGCGTCGGCCAGCCGCAGTGCTGCGGGCAGGGGTGCGTGGGCGGCGATGAAGGCATCGATCGAGGCGCTGTCGTCGGGCAGGCCCAGCTGGGCGAAGAGTTGTTTCATCGAGTGGGTCTGGGCTTCCATCGCGGGGCTCCTTGAGTTGGCCCGGCGCGCGCTGTAAGGGCGTGCCGGCGTGGGCGGGCTGGTGTATTTTGCGGATACGGACACCTCGTTTGTCGCACCCGGGGCACGATAAGTTTCCGTGCCCCGGATCGGCCCGCTTTCGATACGCCATGAACCTCAGCGATCTCGTTGCCCAATACGGCTACCCGGCGGTGGCCGTCGGGTGCGTCCTCGAAGGGGAGACGGTGCTCCTCATCGCCGGCTACGCCGCCCATCGCGGCTTGCTCGGGCTGCCCGGGGTGCTGGCGGTGGCGCTGGTGTCGAGCTTCCTGGGTGACCAGTTCTGGTTCTGGCTGGGGCGGCGGCATGGGGGCGCGCTGGTGGAACGCTTCGCCTCGATCCGGCGGCGCATCCCGCGGGTGCAGGCGATGATCCGGGCGCATCGGGACGCGCTGGTGCTCGGGGTGCGGTTCATGGTGGGCGTGCGGGTCGCCGGCCCGGTGTTGATGGGCTGGAGCGGGGTGCCGGCGTCGCGCTTCCTGGTGCTGAACCTGCTCGGGGCGGGCCTCTGGGCCGGTGCGGTGGGCGGCGCGGGTTACGCCTTCGGCGAGGTGCTCGAGCGGCTGCTGCCGGCGCTCCGGGAGGTGGAGGAGGGCGTCCTGGGGGGGCTCGCGGTCGGTGCCGTGGGCCTTCATCTGCTGCGGCGCTGGCGCAATCGCGCTAGCTGACCCGGGCGCTCATCCTGTATATTAGAGAATTCTGATTTTAGGAGAGGCTCATGTTCCGTCGTTCGTTCGTTGTTGCTTCGACCCTGGCCGCCCTCGCCGGCGCCGTGCAGGCTCAGGATCTGGACGCCCTCAAGGCCGATACCCGCAAGAATGCCCTGCCGGTGCTGCCCAAGGTGGTGGCGATGATGCAGGAGACCGTGGCCGAGAAGGGCCCCATCGAGGCGATCCCGGTCTGCAAGGAAAAGGCCCCGCAGCTGCTCAAGGAGCAATCCGCCAAGACCGGCTGGGAGATGCGCCGGGTGAGCCTGCGCACCCGCAACCCCGAGCGCGGTACGCCCGACGTGTGGGAGGCCCGCCAGCTCGCCGACTTCAACATCCGCGCCGCAAACGGCGAGAAGATCGAGACCCTGGAGACCGGCGAGGTCGTCACCGAGAACGGCAAGCAAGTCTATCGCTACATCCGGGCGGTGCCGGTGGGCGATGTGTGCCTCAAGTGCCACGGCGCGCCCGACAAGATCGATGCCAGCCTGAAGAGCCAGCTGGCCAAGAGCTACCCCCACGACACGGCCTTCGGTTACGAGAAGGGCCAGATCCGCGGCGGCCTGACGGTGAAGCGCCCGCTGTGAGCCCCGACCGGTGCGGATGATCGCAGCCTCGTTGTGGAATAATCGCCCGACCCCACCCACCTCAACCCAGAAAGGGAGTTGCCAGATGAAGATCGACAAACTGGTGTTTGCCGTCGTTGCCATGGGCCTTGCCGCGGGCGCCAGCGCCCAGCTCAAGCCCGAAGACCAGATCAAGTACCGCAAGGCCGGTTACAGCTTCATGTCGTGGAACATGGGCAAGATCAAGGCCCAGACCATCGATAGCCCGGGCAGCTTCAACAAGGATCAGGTGGCCGGCGCCGCCAGCGCCATCGCGGCCATCGCCAATTCGGGCATGGGCGCGCTGTACGGGCCGGGCACCGACAAGGACGTGGGCAGCCAGAAGACCCGCGTCAAGCCGGAGTTCTTCCAGCAGCAGGACGAGGTGCGCAAGCTGGCCGTTGCTTTCGTCAAGGAGGCCAACGAGCTGCAGAAGGTGGCCGCCACCGGCGACGCCGCGGCGATCAAGGCCCAGTTCGGCAAGACCGGCGAATCCTGCAAGGCCTGTCACGACAAGTTCCGCAAGGACGAGTAAGCGCTTTCCGCATGCCGGAAAGCAGAAGGGGCAGCTTGCGGGCTGCCCCTTTTTGTTGTCACCAGGCCGGCGCCGCAGCGGGGGTGGGCGGCGGCGGAGGCGGCTGCCAGGCGCCGCTGGCGAGCCAGGCGGTGCCAAGCCCGATGGCGAGCGCGAAGAACAGCGCCAGCGGCCCGCCACCGGTGGGGTCGCGCACGGGCACGTCGCTCTCGACGCGCTTGTGGCCGGTGAGCATCGGCCCGACCAGGGATTCCTTCTTTACCCGGGTGTAGAACGCGATGGCCGCCAGATGCAGCGCCACCAGCAGGCCCACCAGCCAGAAGCCCTTGCGGTGCAGCCCGGTGAGCCAGTCGCTGGTCTCCTTCGACACCAGGTTGTAAAGCGGCCCCTGGAAGGCGATGTCGTCGTTGCCGAACAGCCCGCCGGCGGTCTGCAGGCCGATGACGCCGATCAGCCCCAGCACCGACAGGGCGCCCAGGGGGTTGTGACCCAGGCCGTGCCAGCCACCCCGCAGGTAGGCGCGGATCGCCCCGGGGCCGCGCACGAAGCTGGCGAAGCGGGCGTGGGTCGAGCCCACCAGCCCCCACGCCAGGCGAAAGCCGACGAGGCCGGCGATCAGGATGCCGATCCGCCCGTGCCACACCATCAGGTTGCCGCCGATCTGCCCGCTCACCACCGCGCCGGCCACGGCCGCTGCCAGCAGCCAGTGGAACACCCGCAGGGGCAGATCCCAGACGCGAACGCTTCTCATGCTTCGATCTCCAGCCATTCGACAGGCCGGATTCTGACACGGACGAGCCCGTACCGGCTCCGCCTTCCGTATCATGTGCGCGATGCATAACTTCTGGAGTCTCGCCTTGAAGAAGCTGTTCTGCCTTGCGCTGCTTGCCGGCGCCACCGTGTCCGCCCAGGCCTGCGGCCCCTATCGCGATAGCTGGGGCGGGAGCGACAAAGCCGCCCATTTTGGTGTCTCCGCCGCGCTGGGGGTGGGCGCCTCGCGCCTGAGCGACGACACGGCCACGGCGGTGGGGCTGGCGCTGATCCCCGGTCTGGCCAAGGAGCTGTACGACGCGGGCCAGGACTGCAACCGTTTCTCCTGGCGGGACATGGCCTGGAACGCGGCCGGCGCCTACGTGGGCGTGCGCACCGGCAACTGGCTGCTGGGCCCGACCGGGGTGCGCTACGTGAAGGCTTTCTGAAGCGATGCGCCTCCTGCTCGTGGAGGACGATCGCCTGCTGGGCGACGGGGTCAAGGCCGGCCTCGCCGCGGCGGGTTTCGCCGTGGACTGGGTGCGGGACGGCGAGGCGGCGCTGGCGGCGGCGATGGCCGAGCGCTTCGCGGCCATCGTCCTCGACCTGGGGCTGCCGCGGCGGGACGGCCTGTCGGTGCTGGCGGCGCTGCGCGGCGCAGGCAGCCAGGTGCCGGTGCTGGTGTTGACGGCGCGGGATCAGGTGGCCGACAAGGTGCGCTGCCTCGACCTGGGGGCCGACGATTATCTGGTCAAGCCCTTCGACCTGGACGAGCTGGCGGCCCGCCTGCGGGCGCTGCTGCGGCGGGCCCACGGCCGGGCCGAGGCGAGTCTGCGTCACGGCGAGCTGGTGCTCGACCCGGCCGCGCGCAGCGTGACGCTGCGGGGCGAGCCGGTGGTGCTCACCGGCCGGGAGTTCGACCTGCTCCAGATGCTCCTCGAGGCGGCGGGCCGGGTGCTCACCCGGCGGGTGCTGGAGGAGCAGCTCTACGCCTGGGGCGAGGCGGTGGGGAGCAACGCGCTGGAGGTTCACATCCACCACCTGCGCAAGAAGCTCGGGGCCGAGCTGATCCGCACCGTGCGCGGGGTGGGCTATCTGGTGGATGAGGCACCCCGGTGAGCGCCATGCGCGCGGTTTATTCCCTGCGCCGGCGTCTGGTGGCCTTGCTGATCGGTGTGCTGGCGGTGTTCTGGGGCCTGTCGGCGCTGCTGGCCTTCCGCACCGCCCACGCCGAGGCCGACGCGCTGTTCGACGCCCAGATGGTTCAGGTGGCCGAGACCCTGCTCGCCATCGTGGCCACCGGCAACCCGATGGTGGCCGGCGAGATGGCCGAGCACCAGCACGACTACCAGCTGCCGGTGGCTTTCCAGGCCTGGCAGCAGGACGCGCACGGCGGCTGGCGGCTGCTCGTGCGGTCGTCCGAGATGCCCGCCGAGCCGGTGACCGCCGCCCCGGGCTTCGACGAGCACGACCTGAACGGCGAGCTGTGGCGCTTCTTTACGGTGGACCACGACCACAGCGGCTACCGGGTGATGGTCGGCCAGAACCATGGGGCGCGCTACCGGCTGGCCGGCGCTTTTGCGCTCAACCTGCTGCTGTCGATCTTCATCGGCGTGCCGCTGATGGCCCTGGGGATCTGGGCGGTGGTGGGGCGGGCGCTGCGCCCGGTGAGCGCCACCGCCGACGCGGTGAGCGGGCTGGACCCGCGACGGCTGGCGCCGGTGCAGGTGCCGGGGCCGCTGCCGGCCGAGATCGCGCCCCTGGTCACGTCCCTCGATGCGCTGGTCGCGCGGGTGAGCGAAGTGCTCGACAACGAGCGGCGCTTCACCGCCGATGCGGCCCACGAGCTGCGCACCCCCCTGGCGGCCCTGAAGATCCAGGCCCAGGTGGCGGCCCGGGCCGGCGACCCGGCGACCCGGGGCCATGCTCTGGCGCAGGTGGTCTCCGGCGTGGACCGGATGAGCCATCTGGTGGAGCAGCTCCTCACCCTGGCGCGGCTCGATCCGGATGCCGGGCGGGGGGCGGCGGAGGTCGTCGATCTGGTCGAGCTGGCCGAGGGCGTGTGTTCGGCGCTCATCCCCCAGGCCCTGCGGCGCGATCAGACCCTGGCACTGGAGGCGCCCGCGGCCTGCCCCCTCACCGGCAACCGCTGGTGGCTGGCGGTGCTGCTGCGCAACCTGGTGGACAACGCCCTGCGCTATTCGCCGGAGGGCGGGCGGGTGGTGGTGACGCTGGACGCTGCCGGGCACAGCCTGCGGGTGGCCGACGACGGCCCGGGCATTCCGCCTGCCCAGCGGGCGCAGATGCTGACCCGCTTCGCCCGCGGCGCGTCGGTGGAGGGCGATGGCTGCGGGCTGGGCTTGTCCATCGTCGCCCGCATCGTCGATATCGCCGGCGCCACACTGACGCTGGAGGACGGGCTGCCGCGGGGCGACGGGGGCGTCGGGCTGGCGGCCGTGGTGCGCTTTGCGCCGGGAGGCGCGGGGTAGAATGGCGGTCTCGACCCCACTTGATATGGCCTCGCCATGAGCGAATCCGACCTCTCTCGTCTGCGTATCGACCGCCAGGCCCCCCGGCCGGCCCGGCGGCGTCTCAACACACGCTGGGTGCTGGGCGGGCTGGCGGCGGTGGTGGTGGGCGCGCTGGCGGTGTTTGGCCGGATCAACGCGCCGGTCGCCGTCGAGACGGTGACGGTGGGCGAGGCGTGGCCTTACCAGGGCGTGACGCTGCTCAACGCCACCGGCTACGTGGTGGCCCAGCGCAAGGCGGCGGTTGGCTCCAAGGCCACCGGGCGGCTTGAGTGGCTGGGCGTGCGGGAGGGGTCGGTGGTAAAGGCCGGCGAGCTTATTGCCCGGCTCGAACAGCGCGACGTGGCCGCCCAGCTGCAGCAGGCCGACGCCAACGTGGGCGTGGCCCGGGCCAATGTCGGCCAGGTGCGGGCAGAGTTGCGGGACGCCGAGCTGGCCTTCGGCAGGGCGCGGGATCTGAAGGCGCGCAACTTCATCGCCCAGGCGCAGGTGGACCAAGCCGAGGCGCGCCTGCTCAAGGCGCGGGCGGCGCTGGGGTCGGCTCAGGCCGCCGAGCGGGCGGCCGAGGCCGGCCGGCTGGCGGCCAGCGTGGCGGTGGCCCACACCGAGATCCGCGCGCCCTTCGACGGCGTGGTGCTGATGAAGAACGCCAACGTGGGCGATCTGATTACCAATCTTTCGGCCGCCGCCGACAGCAAGGGGGCGGTGGTGAGCATGGCCGACATGGGCACCCTGGAGGTGGAGGCCGACGTGTCGGAGTCCAACATCGCCCGCATCCAGCCCGGCCAGCCCTGCGAGATCCAGCTCGACGCCTTTCCCGAGCTGCGCTTCCGCGGCGAGGTGTCGCGGCTGGTGCCCACCGTCGACCGGACCAAGGCCAGCGTGATGACCAAGATCCGCTTCCTCGACCCTGACCCGCGGGTGCTGCCGGAGATGAGCGCCAAGGTGGCGTTTCTGGCCGAAGCCCTGCCGCCGGCGCAGCGTCGGGCGCGCACCGCGGTGCACGGGGATGCGGTGGTGCAGGCGGACGGCGCCGCCGCGGTCTTCCGGGTGGCCGACGGCACGGCCCGGCGCGTGGCGGTGAGCACCGGGGCGAAGATCGGCGATCTGGTGGAGGTGAGCGGCGTGAAGCCGGGCGAGCGGCTGGTGCTGCGCCCGCCGGCGTCGCTGCGGGATGGCGCGGCGGTGAGCGTCGGCAAGTGAGCGAGATGCCCGCACCGCTGGTGCGCCTGCGCGGCGTGCACAAGCGCTATCGCCGGGGCAAGCAGTGGGTGCCGGTGCTGGCCGGGATCGGCTTCGACATCGCGGCGGGCGAGTTCCTGGCGCTGATGGGGCCGTCGGGTTCGGGCAAGAGTACGCTGCTCAACCTGATCGCCGGCATCGACCGGGCCGATTCGGGCGAGCTGATCGTGGCGGGCGAGGACATCACGACCCTCGACGAGGCCGGGCTGGCCGACTGGCGGGCGAAGAACATCGGCTTCATCTTCCAGTTCTACAACCTGATGCCGGTGCTCGACGCCCGCGAAAACGTGGAGCTGCCGCTGCTCCTGACGGCCCTGGGCAGCCGCGAGCGGCGGGCGCGGGCCGAGTTCGCACTGGAGATGGTGGGGCTGGCCGACAGGATGGATCACACCCCCGGCGAGCTGTCGGGCGGTCAGCAGCAGCGGGTGGCGATCGCCCGGGCGCTGGTTACCGACCCGACCCTGATCGTCGCCGACGAGCCAACCGGCGACCTGGACCGGGAGTCGGCCACCGAGGTGTTGAGCTTGCTGCAGCGGCTGAACGAGGAGGTCGGCAAGACTATCGTGATGGTGACCCACGACCAGCGGGCGGCCGAGGCGGCCCACGCGATCATGCACCTGGAGAAGGGCGAGCTGTCGCTGCGCGAGGCGGTGCGCGGGCGATGAGCGGAGGCCTGATCGCAGGCAGCAAAAACCCCGTCGTGCGCGGGCAGGACGGGGTTTTGGGGCAGCGCCGGGGCGCTGACTCAGGTGCTCATGCCGCCCGAGATGTAGCCGGCCAGCTGGTCGATGGTGGCCTGCTGCTGCTCCATCACCGACTTGACCGCGTCGCCGATGCTAATGAGGCCAACCAGCTTGCCGTGGTCGACCACCGGCAGGTGGCGGACGTGGTTCTTGGTCATGATGCCCATGCAGTCGTCGATGGTGTGGGTGGGCGAGACGGTGAGGACGTTCGCGGTCATCAGATCGCCGACCTTGGTGTCTTTGGAGGCGAGGCCCTTGAGCACCACCTTGCGGGCGTAGTCGCGCTCGGTGAAGATCCCGGCGAGGCGTTCGCCTTCCATCACCAGCACCGCGCTGATATTGCGTTCGGCCATCAGCTGGAGGGCTTGCAGCACGGTGGTGTCGGGGGTGACGGCGTAGCTCGCGTTGCCCTTGGTCTGGAGAATTTGTTGAACCGTTGCAGCCATTGTCTTTGTCCCTCCTCGTTATTGGTTTCCAGGCGCAGGACGGCGCGCACGCGCCGTCCGTCAGAAGTGCATAGCTTGGGGGCTGGACGGAAAGAGCGCAAGAGGCTGCAGGGGGTTTCATGCATTCCGGCGGTGGGCTAGGGCTATGTCGGGCAGCTTTTTCCGACTGATCTTCCGCAACGCGTGGCGGCATCGGCTGCGCTCGGGGCTCACCGTGCTCGGGATGGTGGTGGCGATCCTGGCCTTCGGGCTGCTGGGCACCGTGGTGGATGCGTGGTACGCGGGCGCCGACGGGGCCGCGGCCAACCGGCTCATCACCCGCAGTTCGATCTCGCTGGTGTTTCCGCTGCCGCTCACCTACAAGGACAAGATCCGCGCCGTCGATGGCGTGCGCGACCTGAGCTGGGCGAGCTGGTTCGGCGGCATCTACAAGGAGCCGAAGAACTTCTTCGCCCAGTTTGCGGTGGATGGGGAGAGCTATTTCCGGCTGTACCCGGAGTTCGTGCTGGCGGAGGACCGGATGCGCGACTTCCTGCGCGACCGCAAGGGCTGCATTGTCGGGCGCAAGCTGGCCGACACCTACGGCTTCAAGGTGGGCGACACCCTCACGCTGAAGGGCACCATTTATCCGGGCAACTGGGATTTTGTGGTGCGCGGCATCTACGACGGCGCGAAGAAGGGCACGGACCAGTCCCAGATGTTCTTTCACTGGGCTTACCTCAACGAGGTGGTGAAGGCCAGGATGCCGGGCCGGGGCAACAACGTGGGGGTGTTCATCGCCGAGGTGACGGGCGCCGACCGGGTGGCGTCGGTGTCGCGGGCCATCGACGCCGAGTTCGTCAATTCCCGCGCCGAGACCCTCACCGAGACCGAGAAGGCTTTCCAGTTGGGGTTTGTGGCGATGACCGAGGCCATCGTGGTGGCGATCCGCATCGTGTCGTATCTGGTGATCTTCATCATCATGGCGGTGATGGCCAACACCATGGCGATGACCGCCCGGGAGCGCACCGCGGAGTACGCCACCTTGCGGGCGCTGGGGTTTCCGCCGGGCTTCGTGGCGGCGATGATCTGCGGCGAGAGCCTGATGCTGGCAGGGGTGGGCGGGCTGATCGGGATCGGCTTGACCTTTCCGGTGGCCACCGCGTTTGCCGCGCAGATGGGCACCTTGTTTCCGGTGTTCAACGTGTCGGCGGACACCGTGATGCTTCAGGCCGGCTGTGCCTTTGCGGTGGGCGTGGTGGCCGCAATCCTGCCGATGCGGCGGGTAGCCCGGTTGGCGATCGTGGATGGCCTGAGGGCGGTGGCGTGAAGGCGATCCCGCTCTCCTACAGCCTGCGCAACCTGTGGGCGCGCCGGCTCACCACGGCGCTGACGGCCGGCGGCATGGCGCTGGTGGTGTTCGTCTTCGCGGCGGTGCTGATGCTCGACCAGGGCCTCAAGGAAACCCTGGTGGAGACCGGCCAGCCCGACAACGCGGTGGTGATCCGCAAGGGCGCCGAGACCGAGGTGCAGAGCGCGATCGAGCGCAACCAGGCGGCGTTGATCGAGAGCCTGCCGTGGATCGCCCGGGGCGGTGGCGGGGTGCCGCTGGTGTCGAAGGAGACCGTGGTGCTCATCACCCTGGCCAAGCGCGACGGGGACAAGCCGGCCAACGTCATCATCCGCGGCGTGGGGCCGGCGGGGGCAATGCTGCGACCGCAGCTCCGGTTGGTGGCGGGGCGGATGTTCGCCCAGGGTTCGAACGAGATCGTGGTGGGCAGCAGCATCGCGACGCGCTTCCGGGGGGCGGGCCTGGGCGATCCGGTGCGCTTCGGTGGGCGGGACTGGCGGGTGGTGGGCGTCTTCGATGCTGGCAAGAGCGGCTTCGATTCGGAGATCTGGGGCGACGCCGATCAGCTGTTGCAGACCTTCCGCCGTAACGCGTATTCGTCGGTGGTGTTCCGGCTGACGGAGGCGTCGGCGTTTGCCGATGCGCGGCGGGCGCTGGAGGACGACCCCCGGCTGACCCTGGAGGCCAAGCCGGAGCGCAGCTTCTACGCCGATCAGTCGGCGGTGCTGGCCAACTTCATCAACATCCTGGGGCTTACCCTGTCGGTGATCTTCTCGGTGGGGGCGGTGATCGGGGCGGCGATCACCATGTACGCCGCGGTGGCCAGCCGCACCGCGGAGATCGGCACCCTGCGGGCGCTGGGATTTCGTAAGTCGAGCGTGCTGCTGGCCTTCATGGTGGAGAGCCTGCTGCTGTCGCTGCTGGGCGGGCTCGCCGGCTTGGCGGCGGCGTCGCTGATGCAGGTGTTCACCATCTCGACGATGAACTGGCAGTCGTTCTCGGAGCTGGCCTTCAGCTTCCGCCTGACCCCGGCGATTGTCGCCAAGACGCTGCTCTTCGCCCTGGGGATGGGGCTGGTGGGCGGCTTCATGCCTGCGGCCCGGGCGGCCCGGATGAACATCGTGAGCGCACTGCGGGAGTCCTGAGAGGCGGTCTCGGAGCCCCGCGCCCGCCCGGGCGCAATGAGAATGTGACCGATTTCGCAAAGGCGGGGCACTTTGCCCCTTGCCGTCGGGATGTCCTCGGGAGAGCGTGACGAAATCGGCAACAGGGGCGTCGGGCGCCTTCTACCCTTTGAGCACGGAACTCATTGGAGGAGGCTCATCATGAACACCACGCTGGTTGCGGGTATCGGGCTGCTGGTGGCGTTGCTGACCGCCTGGCAGGTGTTGCGTTCGCGCTCGGGCGGCAGCCGCGCCATCCCGGCGGAGTGGATCGTGGCGATCGGACGGATCGCCAACGACCAGGCCCTTGGTCATCACCGGGACGCCCGCCGCGGTGCCCTGCAGGTCATTCATGCCCTCCGGCAGTTGCCCAAGGGTTCGCCGGTTTCCCATCATGTGCGGATCAAGCTGGCGGCGCTCCTGGCCAAGGACCCGGTGTATCCGGATGTGGTCCACGCCATCCGCACCGCCTGCGTGGTGGAGCCGGCGGTGAGCGAGCTGGCGCTGTGCGTGCGCCTGCGGCACTTTCTGATCGAGGATATCCGGCAGTGCGAGGAGCTGGCGGAGTGTCTGGGGCAGATCCGGCGTCGCGACACCGGCGCCGAGGCGATCCTGATTGCCCGCTTCCATCACGCGGCCTGAGGCTGCGGCAGGGGGCGGTCGGGGCTGGTCCGCCGGGCGGATCGGCCCCGATTTATTTGCGCCGCGCGATGACGATGGACCCGAAGGTGGCCTCTGCCGCGTAGTGGGCGGCGAGATAGTCGTCGAGCAGATGGACCTTGCTGCTCTCGGCGCTGCGGTTGGGCTCGCGGACGTCGTTCCAGGTGGATTCGAGCCACACGAGCGGCGGCCTGGCGGTTTCGAGGTCGGCGATCATCTGGCGCTGGATCGGCTCGCTGGTCTGCAGCCCCGGATCGAAGTGGTGCCAATGGGTGGCGGGGTGCCGGGCGGCCAGGAAGTAGGCGGAAACGTCGTTCACGAAGATCTTGTCGTGCCGGGTGAGACCGACGAACAACAGGTCTTCGGGGCGAGTGCGGTCGCGAATGTAGGCCAGTGCGGCGTTGCGTTCGGCACCTTCGGCCTGGAACTGGCCGGGGCTCGCCAGAAACCCCGGGAGATCCTTCAGGACGACCTGGTCGGCCGCGTTCAGCTTGCGCTGACCGGCCGCGCCGGCGTTGATGGCGGCGATGAAGAGGCACAGACTGGCGCTGTACGCGAGCCAGCGCTGCGGCCCCCGGATGTCGCCTGACAAGGCGGCCAGCAGCATGATGGCGGGGATCAGCGCAAGCTGGATGTGTTCGATGCTCACCCGGCCGGCGCCCTTGAGGTAGAAGGCCAGAGTGATGAGCAGGAAGAAGGCCAGAAACGGCCGTAGCTTGCCGTCCGCCGACACACGCCGCCGGTGCCAGGCGATCAGCGCCAGTGCTGCGGCGATGATCGGAAGGTAGATGGAGAGCTTGGTCAGGCTGGGCTTTGGGAAAGGCAAGCCGCGCATCGCCACGTAATCCCGGGCTGGGAAGGTAAGCGTGTCGTGGAGAAAGGCGCTGAGCGCACCGCTGGCGCCATACCAGGCGAGCAGCGGTACCACGGGCAGGGTGGCGCCGATGGCGTAGGTCGGTAGGGCGCGCAGCCGCCCGTCGCGACGGGTGACAAGGATGCCGGCCAGATGGGCCGCCGCGGCCATGAAGCCGATGTCGTAGCGGAAGAGCGCGGCCAGCCCGACCAGCATGCCGGCGAGCAAGCCTTGCCAGCGGCTTGGCGTGGCAGCTTCACCGCGGGAAAGCAGGATTGTGGCGAGGAGCGCAAACAGTAGCGCAGGGTAGACCGGATAGCCGTGGTTGCCGACGAAGGCCAGCCAAGCGCCGATCACCATGGTTGCGACGGCGGCGACTGGGCGTGGGCAGACGCCCGAGAGGCCGGCCCAGGCGGCCGCGACAATGCAGGCGCGGATCGCGATGTCGGCCAGTCGCTCGACGAGCACGCCGGGGCCGAAGATGCCGAACAGGGTGGCCAGCAGGTGGAACTGGGCGGGCCCGTAGTTTGCGTAGAAGTCGCGGTGGATGTGCTCGCCAGCCAGTGCACGCGCCGCACCGGTGAGGATCAGCCCTTCGTCGTAAACGCCGACGGTGCGGTTCATGGTGAGGAGCATCGCCAGCAGCGCGAGGGCGAATACGCCGATCGTGCCGCTGACCGGGAGACGCAAGCTGCGGCTGGAGAGCCGTCGGGATCGGCGAGCAGGTTTGGGTGTCATCGGAGCCTTGGGCGGGGCGTCCACACGGGTGGCGGCCGCCGACGGTTCGGGCCTTGGGCTTGACGCGGGGCGACGCGCGGTGCAATCCCGGCCGGAGCTTGCCCAGTTTGGGGGCGCGTGCCGCCGGGCAGGGTTCAGATTTCCAGGTTGTCGATGAGCCGGGTGGTGCCGAGCTTGGCGGCGCCCAGCACGACCAGCGGGCCGTCGGCGGCATCCCGGGGCGGGTGCAGGTCGCGCTGGCGGCGGATCGAGATGTAGTCGGGCTGCCAGCCGTGGGCGGCCAGTTCGGCCACGGCCTCGGTTTCGAGGCGCAGGAAATCATGCTGGCCAGCGTGGATGCGCTCGCGGATCCACTTGAGCTGGCGCTGCAGGCGCGGGGCTTCGGCGCGTTGCTCGGGCGTCAGGTAGCCGTTGCGGGACGACAGGGCGAGGCCGTCGTCGGCACGGCTGGTTTCGCCGCGGACGATCTCGATGGGCAGGGCGAACTCCCGCACCATGTTGGCGATGATCATCAGCTGCTGGTAATCCTTTTTGCCGAACAGGGCGACCTGGGGCTGGACGATGTTGAACAGCTTGAGCACCACGGTGGCCATGCCGCGGAAGTGCCCGGGTCGGGCGGCGCCGTCGAGGATGTCGGTATGGCCCGGGTTGGGCTCGACGTGGTAGCGCTGGGGCTCGGGGTACATCTCCTGCTCGTCGGGGGCGAAAAGGTGATCCACGCCGGCCTCGGTGAGGCGCGCGCAGTCGTTCTGGAAGGTGCGCGGGTATTTGTCGAAGTCTTCGTTGGGGCCGAACTGCAGGCGATTGACGAAGATGCTCGCCACCACGATGTCGGCGTGCTCGCGCGCCTGGCGCATCAGCGAGATGTGGCCGTCGTGGAGGTTGCCCATGGTGGGCACGAAGGCGACGCGGGCGGCGGGGTTGGCGGCGAGTGCGGCGCGCAGGCCGGCGATGGTCGGGTGGATCTGCATGGCGGGGATCAGTAGCTGTGTTCGGGGCCGGGGAAGCGGGACTCGCGCACGTCGGTCACGTAGCGGGTGACGGCGTCGTCGATGCTCGACGCGCCTTCCATGAAGTTCTTGGCGAAGCGCGGGCGCTTGCCGGGGAAGACCCCGATCAGATCATGCAGCACCAGCACCTGGCCGTGGCAATCCACGCCGGCACCGATGCCGATGGTAGCCATGGTGCTGAGGCTCGCGGTGATGTCGGCGGCGAGCTGGGAGGGGACCATCTCCATCACGACGAGGGCCGCGCCGGCCTGTTCGAGCGCCAGGGCGTCGGCCTTGAGCACGGCGGCGCCGGCGTCGCTCTTCCCCTGCACCCGGTAGCCGCCCAGCTGATGCACCGACTGGGGGGTGAGGCCGATGTGGGCGCACACCGGCACGCCGCGCTCGACCAGGAAACGCACGGTGTCGGCCATGAAGGCGCCGCCTTCGAGCTTGACCATCTGGGCGCCGGCGGCCATCAGGCGGGCGGCGTTGCGCATGGCCTGTTCGGGGCTTTCGGCGTAGCTGCCGAAGGGCATGTCGGTGACGACGAAGGCGCGGTTGGCGCCACGGGCCACGCATTCGGTGTGGTAGGCCATCTGCTCTACGGTGACCGGCAGGGTGGTCTTCTGGCCCTGGAGCACGTTGCCCAGAGAGTCGCCCACCAGGATCACGTCGACGCTGCAGCGTTCGAGCAGGGCGGCGAAGCTCGCGTCGTAGCCGGTGAGCATGACGATCTTGCGGCCTTCGGCACGCATCTTGCCGAGCTCGAAAAGGGTGACGGGTTTGGTGTTGTCCTGCAGGTAGCTCATGGCGTTTCCTCCTCGCGGCGGCAGTTAACCCCAAACTTGTGCAGGGCACAAGCGGGTGTCGGGTGCGAAAGGTCGGGGGATGGCGGGCGGTGGGGGGCGGCGGCGTCAGCCGGCGTAGCCGAAGAATTCCCGGTAGCTGCGCATGGCCAGCAGGCGGGAATACAGCAGCTCGAAATCCTCGTCCTTGTCGACGGGGTTGAGCGATTCGGCGTTGACGATGAACAGCGGCGCGGCGTCGTAGTGATGGAAGAAGGTGGCGTAGCGTTCGGCCACCCGCTGCAGGTAGGTTTCGCTGATCTTGCGCTCGGATTCGACGCCGCGGCGACGCACCCGGTCGATCAGAATGTCGGGCTGGGCCTGCAGGTAGATCACCAGGTCGGGCTTGCGTACGCTGGGCTTGAGGCGGGCGTAGAGCTGGCGGTAGAGCTGGAGTTCGTCTTCGGCGAGGTTAAGCTCGGCGAAGAGCGGATCCTTGTCGATCAGGAAGTCGGAGACGATGCGCCGGAAAGGGTCGTGGGCGTGATCGAAGGCGACGAGCTGTTCGGCGCGCTGGAACAGGAAGGCGATCTGGGTGGGCAGGCCCCAGCGTTCCATGTTCTGGTAGAAGCGGCCGAGGAAGGGGTTGGCGGCGGGGTCTTCAAGCAGCACGTCGGCGTTGATGCGCGCGGCGAGGCGCTTCGCGAGGGTCGTCTTGCCGGCGCCGATGGGGCCTTCGACGACGATGTAGCGCGCTTTTTCGAGCATGGGGTGTCTCCGCCTCTCAGGCGCGGAAGATGAAGTACACGGCGCCTAGGATACACAGGGCCGCCCACAGATAGTCAAGCTTGAGGGGTTGCTGCATGTAGAAAACGGCGAAGGGGACGAACACCGTGAGGGTGATCGCCTCCTGCATGATCTTGAGCTGGGCGAGGTTGAGTTCCTGGGCGCCGATGCGGTTTGCCGGCACCTGCAGGAGGTATTCGAACAGGGCGATGCCCCAGCTGACAAACGCCGCGATGTACCACGGCGAGGTGGCGAGGTTCTTGAGGTGGCCATACCAGGCGAAGGTCATGAAGACGTTCGAGGCGGCCAGGAGCAGGCTGGTCTGGGCCCAGATCGGCATTACATGGGCTCGCTGCGGGCGATTTCCTGGTTGGCCACGGCGGGGAGGAAATCCTGCGCCGGGCCGAGCCCGGGGAGGACGACCTCCGGGGCGATCTCGACGAGGGGCAGCAGCACGAAGGCGCGTTCGTGCATGCGTGGGTGGGGCAGGGTGAGCGCCGGGCTCGTCATGGTTGCGGTGCCGTGGAGCAGCAGGTCGAGATCGAGGGTGCGCGGGGCGTTGGGCACGCTGCGCACGCGGCCGTGACGGGCCTCGATGGCGAGGAGGGCATGCAGCAGGTCGAGCGGTTCAAGGGCGGTGTCGACGGCGACCACCGCGTTGATGAAGTCGGGTTGATCCACCAGCCCGACCGGCGCGCTGCGGTACAGGGAGGAGCGCGCCACCACGGTGGTGCCCGGCAGGGCGTCGAGATCGAGGACGGCGGCCCGCAGGTGCTGGACGGGCTCGCCGATGTTGGCGCCCAGCGCCACGTAGGCGCGGGTGCGCGTCGGCGCGGAGAGGCTCATGCGTCGCCCGGCGGATTGCTGGCTGCGCCCGAGGGCTTGCGACGGCGGCGGCGTTTCTTGGCGGTGCCGGCCTTGTCGGGGACCAGCATGGCTTCGCGGGAATCCGGGTTGGCGTCGGCGAAGGCGTCCCACCAGTCGGGCAGCTCCATCGGGATCTCGCCGGACTGGGCGCGCAGGCGCAGGAAATCCCAGCCGGCGCGATAACGGGGTTGTTCCAGCAGGCGGTAGGGCGTCTTGCCGGCGCGTTTTTCGAAGCGGGGCTGGAGGGCCCAGATCTCCTTGATGTCGCCCGCGATGCGGCGGGTGATGGCGAGCTTGCCGGATTGCCTGTCGAGCACCGAATCCATCGCGTCGAAGAGCGCAGGCTGGGAATGGGCGCCGTCGGCCTTGCGGGCTTCCCAGTCGGCCAGCACCTCGTGCCACAGCAGGGTGGCGAACAGGAAGCCGGGCGAAACGGGTTTGCCCTGGCGGACGCGATCGTCGGTGTTTTCGAGGGACAGCCACACGAAGCGTTCGCCCAGCGGCTGTTCGAGGATCACGTCGAGCAGCGGCAAGAGGCCGTGGTGCAGGCCCTCTTCGCGCAGCTGGCGCAGGCACTTGACCGCGTGGCCGGACATCAGCAGCTTGAGCATCTCGTCGAAGAGCCGCGCCGGGGGCACGTTCTCGAGGAGGTCGGCCATCTCGCGGATCGGGGCGCGGGCGGCCGGGTCGATGGAGAGGCCGAGCTTGGCGCCCAGGCGCGCTGCGCGGAGCATGCGCACCGGGTCTTCACGGTAGCGCACGCGCGGGTCGCCGATCATGCGCAGTGTCTTTTGCTGCAGGTCGGCCACGCCGTGGTGGTAGTCGATGACGGTTTCGTCGGTGGGGTTGTAGTACAGCGCGTTGACGGTGAAGTCGCGGCGGGTGGCGTCTTCGGCCATGCTGCCGAAGACGTTGTCGCGCAGCACCCGGCCGTGCTCGTCGGTCTCGGTGGATTCGGCGTCCTGCATGGCGCGGAAGGTGGAGACCTCGATGGTCTCCGGGCCGCTCATCACGTGGACGATCTTGAAGCGGCGGCCGATGATGCGCGAGCGGCGGAACAGGGCGCGGACTTCCTCGGGCGTGGCGCTGGTGGCCACGTCGAAATCCTTCGGGGTCTGGCCGACGATGATGTCGCGCACCGCGCCGCCGACGACGTAGGCCTTGTGGCCGGCTTCCTGCAGCACCGAGCACACCTTGTTGGCGGCGGGGGAGATCTGTTCCCGGCGCACGCCGTGGCGGCTGACGGGAATCACGGCGGGATCGGGGAGGGTGTTGGCGGGTGCGGCGCGACGGAAGACCCGGCGCAGCAGTTTGCGGATCATTGGTGGGGCTTGGATTATCGGGTTCAAGTCGCGCATGATAACCCAACGAATGGCCGGCTTTCCGTGATGTGGTCGTTTTGGGCTGCCCTGGCTGGTGTTTCCCCTGTTCCGAATGTCGATCCGGGAGGTTTTCCGATGCTGCGTTTTTCCGCCAACCTGTCTTTCCTGTTCCTCGACCGGCCCTTCCTCGAGCGCTTTGCGGCGGCGGCGGCCCATGGTTTCAAGGCGGTCGAGTTTCATTTTCCGTATGCCTTTCCTCTCGACGAGGTGGCCGATGCGGCCCGTCGGGCGGCGGTGGAGGTGGTGCTGTTCAACCTGCCGGCGGGCGACTGGGCGGCGGGTGAGCGGGGCATCGCCTGCCTGCCGGATCGGGTGGGCGAGTTCCGCGACGGCGTGGGGCTGGCTGCGCGCTACGCCGAGGGGCTGGGCTGCCCGCGGGTGAATTGCCTCGCCGGGCTGCGGCCGGAGGGCGTGGATGAGGCGGTGCTCACCGCCACCCTGGCAGACAACCTGCGCCACGCCGCCGATGCCTTGGCCGAGGCCGGCCGGCAGGTGTTGCTGGAGCCGCTCAACAGCCGGGACACGCCGCGTTTCCTGATCGACCGCACGGCGCCTGCGCTGGCGGTGCTCGACGCAGCAGGTCGGCCCAATCTGGGTTTGCAGTACGACATCTACCACGCCCAGGTGATGGAGGGCGACCTGGCGCGTACGCTCGAATCGGCCCTGCCGCACATCGGCCACATCCAGCTGGCGGATAACCCTGGTCGGCACCAGCCGGGCACCGGAGAGATCAATTTCCCCTTCCTGTTCCGGCATCTCAAGGCCATCGGGTACGGGGGCTGGATCGGCTGCGAATACGTGCCCACCGGGCCCACCGAGGATTCCTTCGAGTGGATGGTCTGAGCAAGCGCCGGATGCTGGCTGACGGGATTCATTGGCCGTCGCCGGGGCTTGCCGACTGCGTGCGCAGCGCGTTGGTGACCCGTCTGCCCGGCGGCCGTTACATCCTGCCGGCGGCGCTCCATCCGGTGCTGCTGGTGATCGTGCAGGGGGGCATCGGGGTGCTGCGCGATGGCGTGGAGGTGCAGCTTCCCCGGCTGGCCTTGTGTGGCGGGACGCGCGGACCCCGCGACGCCCGGGCTGAGGCGGGCACCCGGATCGTCACCCTGTCGCTCCTGCCCGGCGGGTTGGGGGCGCTGTTCGGCGTGCCGGCGGGGGCGCTGATGGAGGAGGCGGTCGACCTGGCGGAGGTGGCGGATGACGCCGGCCGGGGGCTGCTGGCGGGTTTCGTCGATGGCTTGCCGCCAGCGGCCGCGACGCAGGATCTGCTCTCCCGGCTGTGGGGCCTGCTGGAGGCGCTGCGACGCGACGCTGCCGGGCAGGCCGGCCTGTGGGTGCCGCCGACGCTGCTGTCTCTTCCGGTTGCGCAGCTGGCGGAGAAGTTTGGCCTTGGTCAGCGGCAGTTTGAACGGCGTTTCCAGGAAGCTTATGGGCAGTCGCTGCGGAGCTATCGCCAGCAACTGCGCTGCAGCCGCCTGCTGCAGGCCCTGGGTGCAGCGATGAGTCCGGTCGACGGTTGGGCGGAAATGGCGGTGGCCGCGGGCTACGCGGATCAGGCCCATCTGTGCCGGGATGTGCGGCGTTTCACCGGGCATTCACCCGCCGGCCTGGTGGCGGGCGTTGCGGGCGACGATCCGGCGTTCTGGCCTTATCGCATCGACCCGCTGATGCGGGCGCGGCATTTCGGGCCTTCAGGTTTCTGATTCCTCCGGCCGGCATGTCGTCTGGGTTCAAGATGGGCGGGCGGGGCACGCTTAGACTGACGTCCCTGATCCACTCGGCCTGCCCTTGCCATGATCCAGCCACGCCTGTCGTCTTTGCCCGATTTTCCTGCCGCCTCTGCCAGCGAGGGGGCGTGATGACCGAGATCCAGCTCGATACGCTCACGGCCTCAGCGGCTGCCCGTGACATCCGTGAAGGGCGCCTGTCTTCCGAAGCCCTGGTGGACGCCTGTCTGGCCCGGATCGCCCGCTTCAACCCCGGGATCAACGCGCTGGTCACCCTTGACGAGGCTGGCGCGCGGGCCGCCGCGAAGGCCGCTGACCGGATGCGCGCCCTGGGCGGGGAACTGCCGCCGCTGCTGGGGGTGCCGGTGTCGATCAAGGACGCGTTCGAGACGCGTGGCCTGCGAACGACGGCGAGCTTCAAGCCGCTGAAGGATTACGTGCCGGACCGGGATGCGACCGTGGTGGCGCGCCTGCGCGCGGCCGGGGCGGTGATCGTCGGCAAGAGCAATCTGCCGGAGCTGGCCGGCGCGCCCCATTGCTGGAGCCCGCTCTTCGGGCTCACGCGCAACCCCTGGAACCCTGCGCTGACGCCGGGTGGCAGTTCGGGCGGGGCCGCGGCGGCGGTGGCGTCGGGCTTCTCGCTGCTGGAGGCGGGCAGCGATCTGGCGGGGTCGATCCGCATTCCGGCGGCCTACTGCGGGGTGGCGGGCTTCAAGGCGACCGAGAACCGCATTCCCCGCACGGGCCACATCCCCCATCTGCCCGATCGGCTGGGCGGCGTGCGCAGCGTGCGCCGGATGTTGTCCTTCGGCGTGCTGGGGCGGTCGGTGGCGGATCTGCAGCTCGGCTTTGGCACGATGGCCGGGCCGGACGGGATCGACATCGAGGTGCCGGCGCTTCCCGCGCCGGTGGCGGCCGGGGTGGGCGAGGGGCGCCCCCTGCGCCTGCTGCTGTGGGACGACCCGGGCCTGCCGCTGTGCGAGCGGACGCGGGCCGTCTTCGCGCGCCTGCCGGCGCTGCTGACGGCGGCCGGCTGCGAGCTTCGGCGCGGGTTGCCGGCGGGGGTCGAGCCGGCGGCGCTGCGCGACACCTTCGGGCACATCGCCGGTGCCGAGATCGGGCTGGGCATGCCCGGCTGGCAGCGTCACGCCTTGCTCGCCCTGCGGCACCTGCTGCCGCCGTCGGAGCGCCTGCTGCGGGCGATTGCCAGTGGCCTGCGTTTCGACATGCGGGCGTACAACCGGGCGCTCGACCGGCGCGACGCCTGGATTCGCCTGCTCGAGTCGGCGCTGGCGGACGCGGACGGGCTGATCTGCCCGGTGGCCAGCACCGTCGCCTATCCGGGGCAGGCGCTGGGAATGTTCTCGAAACCCCCGACCCTGCCGGTGGCGAGCCAGCGCCTGCGCTACCTGGAGGCCACCATCGGCCTGACCGTGCCGTTCTCTCTGAGCGGCAGCCCGGCGGTGGCCCTGCCGGCGGGGGTCGAGGACGGCCTGCCGGTGGGGATTCAGCTGGTGGGCCGGCGCTGGGACGACGACCGCCTGCTGGGGGTGGCGGCGCGCCTCGAAGGGCTGCTGGGCGGCGTTGTGGCGCCGCCGGGGCTGGTCTGAACAGCTGCGCCACGACCCGCTTTACAGGCGCGCGCGGCCTCTCTTAGACTGCGCCGAACTTGTCTGACAAGCTGACCCATGGCCGCGGCCCGACTTCAACCGATCAACCGTCCCCAGCGCCTGTCCGATGCCGTCGGGGCGGCGCTGGAGAAGCGCATCCGCACCGGAGGCTGGGTGCCCGGCGAGCGCCTGCCGACCGAGGCCCAGCTGGGCGCCCAGTTTGCGGTGAGCCGGGCAGTGGTGCGTGAGGCGATTGCGCGGCTCAAGGCCGACGGGTTGGTGCACAGCCGGCAGGGCGCGGGGGTGTTCGTGGCGGCACGGCCGGGGGCGGCAGCCTTCCGCATGAGCGCCGGCACGCCGGCCGCCGGCCACGACGCCCGGGATGTGTTCGAGCTGCGCCTGATCGTCGAGGCGGCCGCCGCCGAACGGGCTGCGGCGCAGCGCACGCCCGAGGCCCTCGCCCGCATCGCCGACGCGCTGGCCGCCATGGACGCGGTGCTCGACGGCGTGGCAGGTTCGGGCGACGGGGCCGGCGCCGACGACGCCTTCCACTGCGCGGTGGCAGCGGCGAGCGGCAACCCCCTGATCCACCGCTTCATCGAGTTCGTGAGTCAGGAGTTTTCCGCCTCCCGTCAGCCCACCTGGAGCCGCGACGGGGTGGATTGCGGGTTGGCGCGGGCATCTCAGGGCGAGCATCGGGCCGTGTTCGAGGCCATCGTGGCGGGTGATCCGGCGGCGGCCCGGGCAGCGGCCGAGCAGCACATCGTGAGCGCCGCGGCGCGCCTGGGGGTGGCGCTGTCGCCGCAGGTGGCGGCGCCAATCGACGGAGAGGAGAGGTGATGGGCGAAGTGGCCGATGCGCCGGATTTCGGCGTTGCGGAACGGGATTTCTCGCGGGTGGACAAGGCGCGGCTGCTGGCCGCCCTGGCCGAGGTGTTGCCGCCTGCCTGCCTGCTCCACGATCTGGAAGACCTGCGGCCTTACGAGTGCGACGGCATGTCGGCGCTGCGTCAGGTGCCGATGATGGTGGCGCTGCCCGAGACCGAGGCGCAGGTGGTGGCGATCCTGACGATCTGCGCCGCCCAGGGCGTGCCGGTGGTGGCGCGGGGCGCGGGCACCGGGCTCTCGGGCGGCGCGCAGCCCCACCGGTTTGGCCTGGTGCTGTCGCTGGCGCGCTTCAAGAAGATCGTCCGGATCGACGCCCACGCCCGCCGGGCGGTGGTTCAGCCGGGCGTGCGCAACCTGGCGATCTCGGAGGCCGCGGCGCCCTACGGCCTGTATTACGCGCCCGATCCCTCGTCGCAGATCGCCTGCACCATCGGCGGCAACGTGGCCGAGAACTCGGGCGGCGTGCATTGCCTCAAGTATGGGCTGACGATCCACAACCTGCTCAAGGTGCGCGGCGTGACCATCGCCGGCGAGATCGTCGAGTTCGGCAGCCTGGCGCTGGATGCGCCGGGCTACGACCTGCTGCCGCTCATCACTGGCTCGGAGGGCATGCTGGCGGTGGTCACCGAGGTGACGGTGAAGCTCACCCCCAGGCCGCAACTCGCCCAGTGCGTGCTGGCGGCCTTCGACGACGTGGTGAAGGCCGGCGACGCGGTGGCGGCGGTGATCGCGGCGGGCATCATCCCGGCCGGGCTGGAGATGATGGACCAGCCGGCCACGGCGGCGGTCGAGGCGTTCGTGCACGCGGGCTACCCGCTGGACGCCCAGGCGATCCTGCTGTGCGAATCCGACGGCACGCCGGAGGAGGTGGCCGAGGAGGTGGCCCGGGTGCGCGCCATCCTGGCAGCCTGCGGCGCCACAGAGCTGCGGGTGTCCCGCGACGAGGCGGAGCGGCTGCGCTTCTGGGCCGGGCGCAAGGCGGCGTTTCCGGCGGCCGGGCGGATCTCCCCAGACTATTACTGCATGGACGGCACGATCCCCCGCAAGCGCCTGGGCGAGATGCTGAAGGCCATCCAGCAGATGGAAAGGAAGTACGCGATGCGCTGCATCAACGTGTTCCACGCGGGCGACGGCAACCTGCACCCCTTGATCCTCTTCGACGCCAACAAGCCCGGCGACCAGCACACCGCAGAGGCTTTCGGGGCGGAGATCCTGGAGCTGTCGGTGGCGCTCGGGGGCACGATCACTGGCGAGCACGGGGTAGGCATCGAGAAGATCAACCAGATGTGCAGCCAGTTCGCCACGCCCGAGATCAAAGCCTTCCACCGGGTGAAGGCGGCGTTCGACCCGGCGGGCTTGCTCAACCCGGGCAAGGCCATCCCGACCCTCAACCGCTGCGCCGAATACGGCCGCGAGCGGATGGGGGCAAGCGTGGCCCAGGCCCATCCCGAGCTGCCGCGCTTCTGATGGAAACGATCTCCGAAGGATGGCTGCAGTTCCTGTTCGTCGCCGTGCCGGTGCTGTCGTTGATCGGCACCTGGATGGGTTTGCGCACCGCCGGCCGGCTGGCCGAGCGGCGCAACAAGGAGGAGGGCAAGCGTGAGCGGGCAGATTCAGGCGTGGAGTGAGCGCATCCGCGCGGCGGCGGCGGAACGCCAGCCCCTGTGCATCCGCGGGGGCGGCACCAAGGCTTTCTATGGCGGGCCGGAGCGCGGCGAACCGCTGCCGGTGGACGGCCATCGGGGCATCCTCAATTACGCGCCCAGCGAGCTGGTGGTGAGCGTCCGGGCGGGCACCCCGCTGGCCGAACTCGAAGCGGCGCTGGCCGCCGAGAACCAGATGCTGGCCTTCGAGCCACCCCACTTTGGCGAAGGTGGCACCGTGGGCGGCTGTGTGGCGGCGGGCCTCGCCGGGCCGCGTCGGGCGGCTGTGGGCGGGGTGCGGGATTTCGTGCTGGGCGCCACCCTCATCGACGGCCGGGGCGACGTGCTGCGCTTTGGCGGTGAGGTGATGAAGAACGTAGCCGGCTACGACGTCTCGCGGGTGTTGGCGGGCAGCCTGGGTACGCTCGGCTTGATCGTCGACGTCTCGCTGAAGGTGTTGCCCAGGCCGGTGGCCGAGACGACGCTGCGCTTCGAGATGGGCGAATCCGCCGCGCTGCACCAGCTCAACGCCTGGGCCGGCCAGCCGCTGCCGATCTCCGCCAGCGCGTGGCGGGGCGGCGTGCTGCATCTACGGTTGTCAGGCGCGGGTGCGGCGGTGGATGCGGCGGCTCGACGGCTGGGCGGCGAGCAGCTCGCGGACGACGCGGCGGCGGACCTGTGGCGCAGCCTGCGGGATCACCGGGACGACTTTTTTGCCGGCGCGCAGCCCCTGTGGCGGCTGTCGGTGCCGAGCGATGCGCTGGCCGTGGCCCTGCCCGGCGAGCAGCTGGTGGAGTGGGGCGGCGCCCAGCGCTGGTTGCGCTCGGACGCGCCGCCCGCCGAGATCCGGGCCCGCGCCGCGGCACTTGGCGGCCATGCCACCCTGTTCCGCGGCGGGGTGCGGGGCGAGGCCTTCCACCCGCTGCCGGCGCCCATGCTGGCCCTGCAGCGCAAGCTCAAGCGCGCCTTCGATCCTGCTGGCGTCTTCAATCCCGGTCGTCTCCACCCCGAAGCCTGAGCCATGCAGACCCATCTCGCCGATTTCATCCGCGACACGCCGGAGGGCCGCGAGGCCGAAGACATCCTGCGCAAGTGCGTGCATTGCGGTTTCTGCACCGCCACCTGCCCCACCTACCAGCTGCTCGGGGACGAGCTGGACGGCCCCCGGGGGCGCATCTACCTCATCAAGCAGGTGCTCGAAGGCCAGCCGGCCACCGAGAAGACGCGCCTGCATCTGGATCGCTGCCTCACCTGCCGGTCGTGCGAGAGCACCTGCCCATCCGGCGTGGAGTATGCCCGGCTGGCCGACATCGGCCGTGACGTGGTGGAGCGGCAGGTGCCGCGTACCGGCGTGGATCGGTTGCAGCGGGCGGCGCTGAAGGCGCTCATCCCCGAGCGTACGCTGTTCGGGTCGGCGCTGGGCCTGGGGCGGCTGGTCAAACCCTTGCTGCCCCGCGTCATCGCGGGGAAGATCCCCGCTGCAGATGGCGCCGGTAGATGGCCGGCGCCGCGTCACGCCCGGCGGATGATTGCGCTGGCCGGCTGCGTTCAGCCTTCGATGCGCCCCTCGATCAACGCGGCGGCTGCCCGGGTGCTGGACAGGCTTGGCATTTCGCTGGTCGAGACGGTCACCGCCGGTTGCTGCGGCGCAGTCCGCTTTCACCTGCACGACCAGGCGGGCGGGCGCGACGATGCGCGGCGCAATATCGATGCCTGGTGGCCCGCCATCGCGTCGGGCGAGGTGGAGGCAATCGTGGTCACCGCGTCCGGCTGCGGTGCCCACGTGAAGGAGTATGGGCACCTCCTGAAGCAGGATCCGGCCTACGCCGAAAAGGCGGCAAAGGTGGCGTCGATGAGCCGGGATATTGCCGAGGTGCTCGCCGCCGAGCGGGTGCGGCTCGACCCGCTGCTGGCCGCAGCCGGTGCCCGGACGAGCGGAGGACGGGTCGCCTTCCACTCGCCATGCAGCCTGCAACACGGCCAGCGGGTGCGCGGAGTGGTCGAAAGCGTGCTTGCCGCAGCAGGCTTCGAGCTTGCGCCGGTGCGCGATTCCCATTTGTGCTGCGGCTCGGCCGGCACGTATTCACTCCTCCAACCCAATTTGGCCACTGAACTACGTGACGACAAGCTCTCGGCCTTGCAACAATATGGTGCCGACTGCATAGTTTCGGCCAATGTTGGCTGCATTGGGCATCTCGCCACGGCAGCGACGCTGCCGGTACGACATTGGATTGAACTTATCGATGAAAAAGTCACACAATCGGCCTGAAAGCGAAACGTCGTCTTTATTACTAAAGAAATAAACGGTTAAACTTCGTGAATGTCAGTTGTCTGCCGCCTGGGCGGCGTGATCCTGTGAATCAGTGCGGAGTTCCGTTTGTTCGGTTTTCATTGTCGGCCATTCTTGGCCGGGGGGTGTCGCGGCCGATGGCCCGTGCCTCGATGATGTGCGTCACGTGCTGATTGTTCGAGTTACATGCTGAATCCAACGCTATCGTCCCTTTCCGCTCCCGACTCGGTGAGTTCCAAGAAGCGCTATCAGGCGGAAGCCTGCGTGGCCAAGCACACCGGCGACCGCACCGAGCAGCAGGATCGGGCCGCGGTGTTCGCCCATCCGACCCGCAAGGGCACACTCATGGCGGTACTGGCCGACGGCATGGGCGGGCATTCCGGCGGGGCCATGGCGGCGGAGCAGGTGATCCTCAAGGCCAAGCAGAACTTCGAGGCCTACGCGCCGGCCTCCGAGAGCGCACCCGATCTCTTGCGCAGCATCATCGACGAGGCACATATCGTCATCAAGCTGACGCGCTTCACCAGCGAACAAGACCCCCACAGCACGGCCGTGGTCTTCATGATGCAGCCGGATCGGGCCGATTGGGCGCATTGCGGCGATTCGCGCTTCTACCATTTTCGGCGTGGGGCGCTGGTCACCCGCAGCGTCGATCATTCGCTGGTCGAGGAACTCGTCCGCAAGGGGCGGCTCGATGCCGAGGGGGCGCTGCGCCACCCTAACCGTAACGTGCTGTTGTCGTGCCTGGGCTCCGAGCGGGAGCCGCGGGTCGATATCGGTCACGCTTCGCCGCTGGTGGGAGGCGATGCCTTCCTGCTGTGTTCCGACGGGCTGTGGGCCTACATCTCCGAGGACGAGATGGGGCAGATTCTTGAAACCCAGTCACCGCGGGACGCGGCTTCCGCACTGATCGAGCTGGCACGTCAGCGGGCACGAGGCGGCGGCGACAACATCTCGCTTGCCATCGTCAAGCTGGTCGAGGTCGTCCAGAAGCCGGCCGCCAAAAACGAGTTTCCCCGGCTGGGCGGGCGCTGAGGGGGCTTGCCCCACCGCCGGCTCGACAAGGGGGCTGGCTCAGTGGGTCGTGAGCCAGTTGCGTCGCCAGAAAGACGCGGCCATCACGGCTGCCGCGCTCAGCATCAGCCCGAGCGCCATCCAGAAGCCGTCTGGGTCGTCCAGAAACGGCATTTCATGAAAATTCATCCCGAAGATACCGGCTATCAGCGTGGCGGGCATGAACAGGGTGGTCAGCACGGTGAGGATGCGTACCTCGGTATTGAGGCGGTTGCTGACGCTCGACAGATAGATGTCGAGCAGGTCGGCCAGCAGATCCCGGACTGACTCCAGCGATTCGAGTACGTGCACCGTGTGATCGTAGATGTCCCGCAGGTAGAGCCGGGTGTCGGCGCTGAAGAAGCCGTTGTCGGCCCGGGCGAGGGTGTTGAGGATCTCCCGCAGGGGCCAGACGGCCCGTCGCAGGACCAGCGCCTCGTGCTTGACCCGGTTGATCTCGGCCAGCAGGGCCGGAGTGGGGCGGGTGAGGGCGGCATCCTCGAGGTCTTCGGCCATGTCGCCCAGGTTGTCGAGCATCACGAAGTAGCGGTCGACCAGTGTGTCGAGAATGGCGTAGGCCAGGTAGTCGGTGCCGTGGGCGCGCATTGCGCCGTGCTCGGCCCGCAGACGCTCGCGGACAGCCTCGAAGGCGCCGGTGGCGCGCTCCTGGAAGGTGAGCACGAAGTTGCGCCCGAGCACGATGCTGACCTGATCCGAATGAAGGCTGCGGGATTCTGGATCGAAGTCGAAGCAGCGGGCAACAATGAAGAGGTAGTCGGCGTATTCGTCGCTCTTCGGGCGCTGGTGGGTGTTGAGGATGTCTTCCTGGACGAGGGGGTGCAGCTTGAAACGGCGGCCGATTTCGGCCATCACCGCAGGGTCGTGCAGGCCATAGACGTTGAGCCACATCTTCTCGCGGGTGGCGTGGTGCCGGCGGGATAGCTCGATGTCCTCAAAACGGGTCTCGGTGATGCCTTGGGAATCGTACTCGATGAGGGTGATGCTGGGCTTTTCGGTCTTGATTTCGCCGATATGCACCAGTGACCCTGGGGGTAACCCTAACTTGCGGGTTGGGTGGGCACGTTTCTTGTTAGACTTTCTCATCGTGATCTTGCTCAATGGCCGAAAATTGCGAGTTCTTTTACGAGAATCCTGCGGTTTTCCCGATTTTTCAGGGCTGGCCTGGGCGTTTCATGGTTGAACAGCACGTGTTGTCGTTGTCGAAACCCTCTCACGACGATAGCAGAAACCTAACAATTCTTATAAGGAGGTTCCATGCCTCTGGTCATCGGTGTGACCAAAGAGTTCACGCCGGGCGAGCGCCGCGTCGCGCTGGTTCCGGACGTAGCCAAAAAGTATCAGGGGCTTGGGGCGGCGTTGCTGCTCCAGGCGGGGGCCGGCTCGTCGGCGTACTACCGGGATGAAGATTACGGTTCGGCGGAACTCGTCGGCGACGCTTCGTCCGTCCTTGGCAAGGCGGATGTCGTGCTGCAGGTGCAGCCGCTCAGCCTGGACGATCTGAACGAACTCAAGCCCGGTGCGGTGCTGATCGGCCTGCAGCAGCCGTGGTCCAGTCGCGAGCGTATCGAACTGTTGCGCCAGAAACGGATCACCTGTTTCGCTTTGGAGCTGCTCCCGCGCATCAGCCGCGCCCAGAGCATGGACGTGCTGTCCAGCCAGGCAGCGGTGGCGGGTTACGAGTGCGCGCTGATCGCGGCCGACCACTCGCCCAAGTTCTTCCCGATGCTGACCTACGCGGCCGGCACGATCCGTCCGGCCAAGGTGCTGGTGATCGGCGCCGGCGTGGCGGGCCTGCAGGCGATCGCCACGGCCAAGCGGCTGGGGGCGATGGTCTCGGGCTACGACGTGCGGCCGGAAACCAGGGAGCAGATCGAGTCGCTGGGCGCCAAGTTTGTCGATACCGGCGTGTCGGCTGCAGGCACCGGCGGCTACGCCCGTGAGCTCACCGACGACGAAAAGCGTCAGCAGGCCGAGAAGCTCGGCAAGGCGATCGCCGATTGCGACGTGCTCATCACCACCGCGGCCATCCCGGGCAAGAAGGCGCCGGTGATCGTCTCCGCAGAGATGGTGGCGCGCATGAAGCCGGGTTCGGTGGTCGTCGACATGGCGGCCGAGACCGGCGGCAACGTGGCCGGCACGATGGCGGGCGAGAAGACCTGGGTTGGCGAAACCCTCATCATCGGCCCCACCAACATCCCGAGTCGCATGCCGGTGCATGCCTCCGAGATGTACGCCAAAAACCTCTTCAACTTCATCTCGCCCTTCATCAAGGACGGGGCGCTGGCCCTGGACTGGGAAGACGAGGTGCTGGCGGGCGCGTGCCTGACCCACGCGGGCGAACTGCGCCACGCCGGCGTCAAGCAGGCCCTTGGCCTGTAACCGGGAGACGATCATGGACGGATTTGTCGCACTCTATATCTTCATGCTCGCCGCCTTCACCGGTTACGAGGTCATTTCCCGTGTGCCGGTGATCCTGCACACCCCGCTGATGTCGGGTTCCAACTTCGTGCACGGCGTGGTGCTGGTGGGCGGCATGATCGCCCTCGGCCAGGCTGAGACCCCGCTCGAACAGGCCATCGGTTTCGTGGCCGTGCTGCTGGGCGCGGCCAACGCGGCCGGCGGTTACGTGGTGACCGAACGCATGCTCGCCATGTTCAAGTCGAAGGAGAAGAACTGATGGCGATCAAGTGGCTGATTGACGCGAGCTACTTCGTGGCCGCGGTGCTCTTCATTCTTGGCCTGAAGGGCATGAGTTCGCCGGTTTCGGCGCGCAAGGGGATCATCTGGGCGGGCGTCGGCATGGTGCTCGCTACGGTGGTCACGTTCCTCACTCCGGGCATGAACAACTTTGCCCTGATGGTCATCGCCATCGCCATCGGCGGTGCGCTGGCCTGGATCTCCGGCAAGAAGGTCGCCATGACCGACATGCCGCAGATGGTGGCGATTTATAACGGCATGGGCGGCGGCGCGGCGGCGGCCATCGCGGCGGTCGAGTTTGCCCGCGGCGAGATGCACGGCACCGTGGTCACGCTGCTGGCCACGCTGGGCGCGCTGATCGGCGCGGTGTCGTTCTCCGGCTCGGTAGTGGCGTGGGCCAAGCTCCAGGGCGTGATGAAGAAGGCCTTCCGGCTGCCGGCCCAGAACGCGGTGAACGTCGTCCTGGCTCTGGCAACCCTGGGCCTGGGCGTGGCGATCGTGATCGCCCCGGCCATCGACCCGATGCTGGTGGGTGCGTTCTTCATCCTGGCGCTGGTGCTCGGCGTGATCATCACGCTGCCCATCGGCGGTGCGGACATGCCGGTGGTGATCTCGCTGTTCAACGCCTTCACCGGCCTGGCCGTGGGTTTCGAGGGCTTCGTGATGGGGATTCCGGCGCTCATCATCGCCGGTATCGTGGTCGGCGCGGCCGGCACGCTGCTCACCCAGCTGATGGCCAAGGCGATGAACCGGCCGATCTCCAACATCCTTTTCGTGCCGATGGCTGCGGCCGGTGCCGGCGAGGCGGTGGAAGGCGAGCAGAAGGAAGTCGGCGCCATGGATGCAGCGGCGATGATGCGCTACGCCAGCAAGGTCATCATCGTGCCGGGCTACGGCATGGCGGTGGCCGGCGCCCAGCACAAGGTGTGGGAGATGACCGCGCTGCTGGAGGAAGCCGGCGTCGAGGTGAGCTTCGCGATCCACCCGGTCGCGGGCCGCATGCCGGGCCACATGAACGTGCTGCTGGCCGAGGCCGGCGTGCCCTACGAGAAGATCTTCGACCTGGAGGAAATCAACGCCGATTTCGCCCAGGCCGATGTGGCACTGGTGATCGGCGCGAACGACGTGGTGAACCCGTCGGCGCGCACCGACAAGTCCAGCCCGATCTACGGCATGCCCATCCTCAACGCCGATCTCGCCCAGAACGTGATCGTCGTGAAGCGTGGCAAGGGCACCGGCTACTCGGGCATCGAGAACGCGCTGTTCTACAAGGACAACACCCGGCTGCTGTACGGCTCTGCCCAGCAGGCGATTGCCGAGGTGATCCAGCACGTGAAGGCGATGTCGGTCTGACCGCCAGCCTGCACTGCAACGAAAAAGCCACCCTCAGGTGGCTTTTTTGTTTTTGGAGCAACCGGATCAGACCAGATCGGCGGGTATCACGGCACGCAGCACGGTCTGGGTTTCGCCTTCGCGCACGCGGTTGGTGAACCACCACAGCGCGCCTTTCTTGATCGTCCAGTCGGCCTCCTGCCCGGACAGCAGCAGGGCGGCCAGACGGCCCAGTTCGGGCTGATGGCCGACGACCAGCACCGACCCGCCCGCATCGGGCCAGCCGCAGGCGGCGAGGATCGACGAGATGTCGTTGCCCGGCGCGAGAGAGGGGACGACCTCGAAGGTCTGGGTGAAGGCGGCAGCGGTCTGGCGGGTTCGCGTGGTGGGGCTCACCAGCACGCGCAGTTTCTTGGGGCGCCGGCTCTCCAGCCACTCGGCCATCTTGCGCGCCTGGCGGATGCCCCGTTCGGTGAGTTCGCGGGTGCTGTCGGGCACCCCGTCGACGGCTTCTGCGTGGCGCCATAGCAGCAGATCCATTTTGTTTGTCTCCTCGTCTCCTGAATCAGCCGGCCATTGTGCGGGGTCGAGGTTACGCCCGGATGAATCCATCATCGCCGCCAGGGCGCCTTGCCCCACAGCACGTCTTCGAGCGCCGGGAGGACGCTCTTGCGCAGGCGTGCGATCTTCGGCGCGTGCCAGCCGGCGACGAAGGCGGCGCCGCTGCGCAGTTCGGGGTCCTTGCCGGCCCACGCCTTCAGGCGGTTGCGGGCGACGACTTCGTCGTTGAGGTAGCCGAGGGTTTCCTGGGCTTCGGCCAGATCGTTGGCGAAGCGGACCGTGGCCTTTTCGGGAAGCAGCGGGAGCAGGAACTCGATGGCGTAGCGCAGGCGCTTGAGGGAGACGCGCAGCTCGTGGAGCTTGTCGGCGTGCAGGTCGGTGGCCGCGGCGGCGTAGCGTTTGCGGGCCTTCTTGCGCAGCTGGGTGAGCTGCAGCCGGGCGAAGGTGGTGAGATTGGCGGACTTGACCAGGGCGTCGCTCTGCAGGGCCATCAGCTCGGCCGCCAGGGCCAGCATCTGGCGGCCGTGGCTGGCGGCGAGGAGTTGTTCCCGGGCGGCGGCCTTCTCCCGGTCGCGGCGGTCTACGGCCATGGCGATGAGGCGCTGGGTGGCCTCGTCGGCAAGGCCGGATTCGGCCACCGGGCCGAGGACTTCGGCAAGCATCACGTCCAGGTCGCGGGCTGCCCCCAGACCGTCGGCGGCATCCTTGAGCCCCTGGGACCAGCGGGCCACGAACTGGGCGGGCAGGGCCGGCCCGAACAGGCGCAGGGCGGAGCGCAGGCGGCGCAGGGCGACGCGGAGCTGGTGGATAAACTCCGGGTCGTCGCTCTCGCGGGCGCCGGATTCGTTGGCCTGCCACAGAGCGAGGCAATCCAGGGCGATGATCCGGAAGGCGTCCACCGGCGACTGCTCGGCCGCCAGCCGCGACGGGCGGGCCTTGGCGGGGCGCAGGGCGTGGTTGGAGAAGAGGCGGTAGCCCCGTTCGGCCTTGCTCACGTTCTCGGGGGTGAGCGGCAGGGATTCGGCGAGCGCCAGCGCGATGGCGTAGAGCGCCTCCGGGTCGCCATCGACCAGTTCGAGTTCCAGCTCGCACAGGGGCCGGCTGCGCTCACCGGCCTCGATGGTGCCACTGTCGATCATCGCCAGCACCTTCACGCCGTCGCGGGGCGTGAGCACGCAGGTCTCGCGCTTGAAGCGGGTGGTGAAGACCGGGACGAGGCGGGGGTGGAGTTCCTCCAGGCGGCCGCGCACGTCGGCGTTGTCGATGGCGGAGAAGTCGAACACCCCGCCCACGTAGGCTTGCTCCCACTCGGGGCGCGACGACAGCCCGCCGATGGATTCGGCGGCACATTTGACCGTCTGCAGCCAGCGGCTGCCGGCCTTGCGGGTGCGAACGGCCATCCGGCGCTCGCGCAGTTCGAGCTCCGGCGTGTCGAAGTAGGTGTTCTCGAGGGTGACGCTGCGGCCGTCGCGGGGGGCGTCGGCGATCAGCGGGTGGCGTCGGAGGGCGGGGAGGGCTTTCTGGGGAAGCGTGAGCTTGAGTTCGATTTCGTTGCTCATGGTGGTGCCATCGGTGGTCGGTTGGCGCCCGGATTCAGGCGCGCGCCATTCTAGACCCGATGGCAGGGCGCTGTCTTGCGCGCGCCGGTTACAGCTCAGGCGGCCACGAAGCTGCTCTCGGCCTGGCCGCGTTGCCCTTTGTTGTCCTGCCACGCGACGCTGAGGCGGTCGCCAGCCTTGACGCCGGAGAGCTGGAAGGCGAACAGCGGATTGACCGATACGGCGGTGCCCAGGGCGCCTTCGATCACCGGCTTGCCGTTGAGGCTGAGGGTGACCGAGACGATGAAATGGGCCGCCACGAGTTGACCGGCGGCATCGCGGCGCTGGCCGGATTCCATGGGGTGCGGCAGCAGCACCCGGACGTCGCCTTCGTCGCCCTTGACGGTGGCGCGGATCTTGATTGGATCGGGCATGGTGTCTCCTAGTCGCCGCAGCCGCCGACGGTGACCTTCACCTCGCGGAACAGGGTGTAGTGCCTGCCGCCCGCCTGGGCGACGACACGCAGGCGCGAACTCTCGGCCATCCGGATCTTGGCCTGGAAGCGGGCGCTGGCCCCCGGGGCAAAGTTGAACTGCAGCGCGAGGGGGGAGGGGTTCTTGTCCACCAGCACAGACAGGCGCGTGGTGCCCGGGATCTGGCTGATGACCTCGATGGGCACGGAGGCACCGTTCTCGGCGATCTCGGGCGCCTTGAGCAGGATGTCGCGGCTGGCTTCGGCGCCGGCTGCACCGATGAGGCGCAGGGCGTCGGCGGCGGTTCTGGCGTCGAAGGCGCTGCGGTTGAACTCCACGGCAAGGGCGCGGCCGGGTTTGAGCAGCCCGGCACCGATCAGCCCGGCAAGCGCTGCCGCGCTGCCAAAGCCCTGGATGAAGCTGCGACGGCCGGCGCTCATGCCGCGTCGGCCTTCCAGTGCCCGGATTTGCCGCCTTCCTTTTCGAGCAGGCGGATGCCGGTCATGGTCATGCCCCGGTCCACCGCCTTGCACATGTCGTAGATGGTGAGCAGGCCTACTTGCACGGCGGTGAGGGCTTCCATCTCGACCCCCGTCCGGCCGACGGTTTCGGCGGTGACGGCGCAGCGGATGGTGTCGTCGCCCTCGACGATGAAATCGGCCGCGACGCGGGTGAGGGGGATGGGGTGGCACAGGGGGATCAGGTCGGCCGTGCGCTTGGCGCCCTGGATGGCGGCGATGCGGGCGATGCCGATCACGTCGCCCTTCTTGTTGTCGCCGGCGAGGATGCGGGCGAGGGTGGCCGGCTGCATGACGATCCGGCCTTCGGCGCGGGCCACCCGGCGGGTCTCCTGCTTGGCAGAGACATCCACCATGTGGGCCTGGCCGTGGGCGTCGAAATGGGTGAAGGCGTCGCTCATCGGGCGGGAAACCAAATTTGGGGGTCGAGTATCATAGCACCGTGATTAAACGTCTGATTGCCGCCCTGCTGTGTGTGGTGATGATCCCTCGCGGCATCGCCCACGACCTGCCCGATCTGGGCGATTCCGCATCGTCGGAGCTGTCGCCCCTGGCCGAGCAGCGCCTCGGGGCGCAGATCATGCGCGACATCCGCTGGAAGGAGCCGGCCTATCTGCGCGACCCGGAGGTCGAGGATTACCTCAACTGGCTGGGCGATCGTCTGGTGGCGTCGGGCCCGGGCGCGGGCCTGCCTTTCCAGTTCTTCGGGGTGAGCGACGCGTCGCTCAACGCCTTCGCGATGCCCGGCGGCAACATCGGCGTGCACACCGGGCTGATTCTCGCCGCCCAGACCGAATCGGAGTTGGCCGGCGTGCTGGCCCACGAGGTCTCCCACGTCACCCAGCGCCATATTGCGCGGATGCTCGGCAAGCAGAGTCAGACCAGCATGATCATGCTGGCGTCCCTGCTGCTGGCGGTGCTGGCCGCCCGATCCAGCGCCCAGGCCAGCCAGGCGGCCATCTCGACCGGGATGGCGGCGGGCATGAGCACCCAGCTCTCGTACTCGCGGGATTTCGAGAACGAGGCGGACCGGATCGGGGTGCAGAACCTCGCCGCGGCGGGGTTCGATGTGCGCGGGATGGTCGGCTTCTTCGAGCGCCTTCAGAAGAACGCCCGGCTCTACGAGAACAGTGCGCCGGCTTACATGCGCACGCACCCCCTCACCAGCGACCGGATCACCGAGATGGAGAACCGGGTCGCCCAGATGCCTTACCGGCAGGTGCCGGATTCGCTGGATTTCCAGCTGGTGAAGGCCAAGCTCAAAGTGGGCAGGCAGCCCACGCGGGAGGTGATCGGCGAGTTCGAGACGGCGGCTCGGGGTGCCAGCCCGTCGGTGGCCGCCCAGTATGGGTTGGTGCGGGCCTATCTGCAGGTGCGCCGCCTGGCCGACGCGGATCGGGAGATGGCGGTGCTGCGCAAGCGCGGGGCCTTGTCGGCGATGATTGACGGGCTGGAGGGCGATCTGCGGCTGGCCCACGGGGATCCGGCAGGCGCGGCGCGGTTGTTCCGGGAGGGGCGAGGGCGCTTTCCCCAATCCCATCGGCTGATGTACGGCGAGATCGAGTCGCTGCTCGCGGCGGCCAGGCCCGACGAGGCGCTGACAGTGGCCAAGGCGGAGTTGCTGACCACCCCGGCCGATGCCACCCTCTGGGAGTTTCGGGCCCGGGCCGAAGCGGCCCTCGGCAAGCGGCTGGCGCAGCATCGATCGCTGGGCGAGGTGTACGCGATCCAGGGCAACTACGCCGCGTCGGCCGAGCAGTTTGCGCTGGCCCAGGCGGCGAGCGATGGGGATTTCTTCGAGCAGTCGGCGGTGGATTCGCGGCTGCGGGAGGTGCGTGGGTTGCTGGCCGAGCAGATGCGCGAGTTGCGCGAGTCGCGCGGCCAGCGCTGAGGGCTAGATGTTGCCGTAGCGCACGTAGAGCGCCCAGACGAGTTCGGCGAAGGCGTTCTGGTTGAAGCGCGGGCGCCCGCTGACGGTGAGGGCGAGGCGGGTCCGGCCGATGTGCATCGGCCAGAAGCTGAGGCCGCTGATGCCGGCGGCGTCCACGTTGCCCCAGCCATCGAGCAGGTGATCGCCGAGCTTGGAGAGGGCGTCGGACTGGCGTTCGGCCACCGACAGGATGTCGGCGCCCAGCGCGGCGAGGGCTTCGCCGGTTTCGCCCGGGTAACCCGACATCGCGAGGCAGAAGCCCATCCGGTCTGCCAGGACGGCCTGCCCGGTATCGCTGAGGGTGGCGAGCAGGCTGGGCAGGGTGGATTCGAGCGTGCCGACGGGCGCCATCCGCGGGGTGGACCAGGCTTCGAGGCAGGCGGTCTCCTGGAGCTTGAGCAGCGGGGCGAGGGCGCGCTCGGTGCTGGCTTCGCCCGTCCAGGCGCGGGCCAGTTCGGCACTCAGTGCCGGGCTGGCGGCTTCGCGGAGGATGGCCAGCAGGACGCGCCGCTCGACGCTGTCGTCGGCGCGGGCAACCGCTCGCCAGGCCCCGTAGGGCGTTACGGTGAGGTAGGAGCCGGGGATAATCTCAAGCATCGATCAGTCCGGGGTTGAGGGTGTAGAGGAGCGCCTTGACGAGCATGGCGACGTCGTCGCGACTGCGCGCATCGACGCGGAAGATCGCCGGGATGGGGCGGTGCCCCAGCTCGGCCAGCTTGGTGCGATAGTTCTCGAGGTTGGGCGTCTCGGAGTTGTCCATGTGGGTGACGCCGATGGCGACGGCGGTGCTGGCGATGAAGTCCTTGAAGGCGCTCAGGTAGCCCTCCAGATCGGCCAGCGGATCGGGGTTGGCGTTGTTGATGAGCAGGACGAGACCGATCCCCCCTTCGGAGAGGATGTCCCACATGAAGCTGAAGCGTTCCTGGCCGGGCGTGCCGTAGAGCATGACCTTTTCGCCGTCCGGCAGGTTGAGGACGCCGTAGTCCATGGCAACGGTGGTGGTCCGCTTGAGTTTGGCAGTTTCGTCGCTGGCCATGGCCTCGGTGCTGACCGGGGGGATGTCGCTCAGGGCGGCGATGGCCGTGCTCTTGCCGGCGCCGACGGTGCCCGAGAAGATGATCTTGTTGTGGCGGGCGCGTTCAGACCGCATTGAGGAGTTTCCTGAGAATTCTGGACAAAATCGAAGGGCGTTGTTGCTGTTGCTGCTGGGCTTGCGGTTGGGGGGGCGCCTGGGGTGCAGGGGGCGCGGTCACCGTCGTCCGTTCGGTGATCGGGCTGGTTTGCGGTGCTTTCGTGTCCAGCAGGCCGGCGAAGCGGGCAGAGGCATAGACCGAGAACACGTAGCGCTGGGGAATCCCGAGACGGGCGGCGATATCGATGGGGCTGGCCCAGGTGCGCACCCACAGGGCGACGATGCGCAGCGCGTGCGGCGACATGAAGACTTTGGTGAAGTTGGGCCAGGCACGCAGCCGGACGGGCTGGTAAGGGTCGACGCCATCCGGCAGGCGTCCCCGCGCAGCCCAGGCGGCGACGTTCCAGAAGAAGTCTTCGGTCGTCCAGGTGCTGCCGTGGTTGGAGATGTGGGACAGCGTGGAGGCGCCGACGATGCGCGCGGTGGTCTGCGGCAGCTGGGCCATCGACAGCGGACGCAGCTGGTTGTCGCGGAAGTCGGTGACGCAGATCGAGACCGGCTGGACCCGCACGCCGATGAGCCGCGGCAGGCCGGCGATGAGGTGCGGCCGGCCACTGCTGGTGGCTTGGTCGAAGGCCCGCTGGAGATGCCCGATGAGGTAGTTGTCCGGGTTGAAGAAGATCTTCTCGGGCAAGGGGTAGATCGGGTGGGGCGGCAGGTCTTCGAGCGCCCCGCACAGATCGCGCTCGTCGTCGGTCTGGACGCCATGCCCGAGCGAGCCCGGGGGCTCGGAAGGCGGGGCGGCAGCGGGGACGTCCGGCTGGATGGTCTGCGCGTCGGATGCGCCTGTGGCGGCAGGGGGCGTCATCACCGGGGGCGGCGTGCGGTTCATCGCGGTGGCCACGGTGATCGGCGGCGAGCTTGTTTCGGGTGCCGGCTGGATGGTAGGCGGCGCCGGCTGGGTCAGCGGCGCGCTCCGCCGGATGGGCGGGACGGCAATCGTGCGGGCGCTGTCGTGGGCGGCCTTGGCCAGCAGGCCGGGCAGCGCCTCGAGATTGAGGGGCTTGCCCAGAATCACCCGGTTCGGAAAACGCTGGGCGTGATCCTTGGGGTGGAAGGCATAGCAGACGACGCCGATCCGGGGGTGAGGAGCGAGTCGTGCGAATGCCGCTTCGACGCCCGGACGGTCGCAGTCGACCAGGACGACCCGGGCGCTTTCCAGGTCGGCGGCCAGACGCACCGAGTGCTTCCAGTGACGTTCTACGGATAATCCGATCAGCCGGGCGTCCATGCTGCCCACGTGGAGCAGGAAAAGGGCGGTGACTGGCTGGCCCGGTAGGATGGAATGGCGGCTCATTGGGGTGTAATGCGAGTGGGGGCCGGGGTCAGGAGACGACTCCCGACGGCATCGCGGAATCTTGCAGGAAAACACGTGCGCCTTCCACCGGGCGCGCCAGTACCACACCGGGCAGGGCGATCCGGGGGTCGTGGCGGTCGATGCCATCCGCGATGCGGGCGCTGAGATAGAGCCCCATTTCGTGCGTTTCGAGGGCGTCGTAGTGCTCGCGCAGCATGCGCATCCTCAGTTCTGCGCCGAAGGTGCCGAGGACGATCCAGAGATCGATGATGGCGGCGACGGTCGCGGCGGTGTCCTGGAGGTTGGCCCACAGGGAGATGCGCTGCACGTGGAGGTGCAGGTTGGCGGGCTTGCGGCCGATCTCGCCGGCCAGCAGCGCGCCGGTTGCCGGCGAGCGCCAGCGGGAGGCGATCCGCAGCGTCCGCACCGGCAGGCCGAAGACGGCTGGCGGTGCGGGGCGTCGGATGCGTTCCGGGTTGGACGAATCGGTGACGAACAGCTTCACTGGGTCAGTGTTGAGATGATGTCGATCATGAACTCTACGTCCTCGTGCTGGACAGCCTGCCAGGCGCGGGCGCCGAGGGCTTCGAGGATACCGCGTCCCTTTTCGGTTTCATGCATCGAAACGAGCAGTTCCGTGATCTGTTCGGCATGGGGGATGAGGCCCGGGCCGATCAGCAGGACATGATGAACCACCTGCAGCTGGCTGGTGACGAGCACGCGCAGATCCCGGCGCACGATGGAGGACAGAGCCTCGAAAGCCTCGACCGGCAGGAAGCCGACGTCGGCCTCGCCGCGAAGAATCGCGCGGGCAACCTGGATGTAGGTCTCCCTGCGATGTTCGACGGTGTTGGCGGTGTCCAGGTTGGCGGGTTCGAGGAGAATCCGGCCCACCGTGTTGACGCTGGGGTCTTCGCTGCAGGCTACACGGGTGCCCGGCTGGAGATCGGGGATCTCGCGGATCGGGCTCTCGTTTGCGGTGATGACCACCATCTCGTCCGGCGCACCCTGAGGCCGCGCGATGGCACGGAAGCCTTTCTCGCGGACGAGCAGGGAGGCGTCGAAGGGGTTGGCGTAGATGATGTCCACCTTGCCCTCGGCAATCGCGGCGCGCTGGGCGCCGAAACTGTCGTAGAGTTCGAGGTGGATCGGGAGGGACAGCGCGCGCTGCAGCCAGGTGTTGAAGATGTACCAGTCGGAGATGCGCTCGTTGGGGAAGCTGGGGCTAACCGTGAAATTGAAAGTCATGATCAGTTCATGTTCCGGTACTGGGCCTCTGCGGCGAGAACCTTTTCGCGGGAGGGCTCCCGACGGACCGAGGTGAAGCCGACGATCTTGCCGTCGCGCACGTTGGGGACCACCGTGGCGTAGACCCAGTAGTGGCCGCCATCCTTGCGCAGGTTCTTGACGTAGCCGTTCCACTGGCGCCCGGCCTGGACGGTCTTCCAGAGGTCGTCGAAAGCCGCGGAGGGCATGTCGGGGTGCCGCAGAATGCAATGGGGCTGGCCGATCAGTTCGGCTTCGGTGTAGCCGGACATGTCGACGAAGGATTGATTGCACTGGGTGATGACGCCCGACGTGTCCGTCCGGGAGACGATCAATTTGCCCTGCGGGTAGGGCGTTTCGACTGACGTGACAAATACCCGCCGACTGGTGCCATTGGCAAACGTCAGCGTATGCTCGACTGCTTCGCCCGGTACCTGGGCGCGATCCATATCCTTCACTACCAGCCCTCCCGATTAGCCGAGGATCCTGCCGATGGCGTCGGCGGCACGACGGACGTCAAGGAACACCAGACCCAGCTTGGCGTTGGGCTTGGCCATCACGGTGAGCACGGCATCGGCGCCGGCCTGAACCATGAGGACGTAACCCTTTTCGCCCTTGATGAGCACCTGGTCGAGGGTGCCGCGGGCCAGTTCGCGGGCGGTGCGATCACCGAGGGAGAGCATGGCGGCACTCATCGCGCCAACCCGATCTTCGTCGACGGTGTTGGGGAGGAGGGCGGCCATCATCAGACCGTCGGAGGAGATGATGGCGGAGGCCTCGATGTCCGCGGAGGTGCCGTTCAGGTCATTGAGAACCGTTTGGAGCATGTTTGAGCGCATCGTGGTATACCTTCAAAGTAAGCGTTAAAGTTGTCGGGAAGGACGAAGCCGGCTTGCCCGGGCGCAGGGCGCCGCAATGCAGGGTATCGCCTCGTTTATGACGTTATTTTGAGTTGTCATTATTTCACAATTCGTACGTGATTATTTGAATGCGAGTGTTGTTTGCTGTGAAGTTGTTATCGGGTTGAGGTTTGTCGCGGGTTAAAATCGGGCCCGACACGTCCCTGGAGGCTGGAGTTTTACGATGGATTTCGATAGAGAACTGGATGCGCGCGGCCTGAACTGCCCACTACCCATTTTGCGCGCAAAGAAGGCGCTTGCGGAGATGCAGGCCGGACAGGTGCTGCGGGTGGTTGCGACCGACCCGGGATCGGTGAAGGATTTCTCCGCGTTTGCCAAGCAGACTGGCAACGAGTTGATCGGGCAGAGCGAACTGCCGGATAGTGCTTACGAGTTCTTTCTGCGCCGCAAGTAAGGTTCGGCGGGCAGGCAAGAAAAATGGCCACGCAGCGTGCGTGGCCATTTTTTTGAGGCGGCGGTGTCGTCAGGCTGCCGGCAGGCGGGTAAGCTGAGGCTTGAGCTTTTCGAGCGTGGCCGAGAAGTTGGCAAGCCGCTCCTTCTCCTGGGCGACCACGGCAGCAGGGGCCCGGGCCACGAAGCTCTCGTTGGCGAGCTTGGCGTTAGCCTTGACGATCTCGCCTTCGAGGCGGGCGATCTCCTTGGAGAGGCGTTCGCGTTCGGCGGCGATGTCGATCTCCACCTTCAGCATGAGCCGCTGCTCGCCCACGATGGCGACCGGGGCGAGTTCGTCGCCACCGATCTCGTCGACCACCTGCACCTCGGAGAGCTTGGCGAGGCCGGCGATGTAGGGCGCGAACTTCTTAAGGCGCTCGCTGTTGCCGGCGGCGACCAGGGGCATGCGCTGGGCCGGCGAGATGCCCATCTCGCCCCGCAGGTTGCGGCAGGCGTAGATGAGGCCCTTGAGCTCGGCCACGTCGGCTTCGCTCTTCTCGTCGCAGCGGCCCAGATCGGCCTGCGGGTAGCGGGCGAGGCACAGGCTTTCGACGTCCTTGCGGCCGGCGAGCGGGGCGACGGTCTGCCACAGCTCTTCGGTGACGAAGGGGATCAGCGGGTGGGCGAGGCGCAGGATGGTTTCGAGCACGCGGATCAGGGTGCGGCGGGTGCCGCGCTGCTGGGCTTCGTTGCCGGTGTTGATCTGGACCTTGGCGAGTTCCAGGTACCAGTCGCAGTACTCGTCCCAGATGAACTCATAGACCGTCTTGGAGACCAGGTCGAAGCGGTAGTCGGCGAAGTGCTGCTCGATCTCCTTCTCGACGCGCTGCAGGCGGCTGACGATCCAGCGGTCGGCGAAGGAGAAATCGAGCGGGCCGTTGCCGCCGCAGCTGGGGCCGTCCTGCTTGTGCTCGAGGCCCAGGTCGTGGCCCTGGACGTTCATCAGCACGAAGCGGGTGGCGTTCCAGAGCTTGTTGCAGAAGTTGCGGTAGCCCTCGCAGCGGCTCATGTCGAACTTGATGTCGCGACCGGGGCTGGCCAGGCTGGCGAAGGTGAAGCGCAGGGCGTCGGTGCCGAAGGCGGGGATGCCGTCGGGGAATTCCTTGCGGGTCTTCTTCTCGATGCTGGCGGCCTGCTTGGGGTTCATCAGGCCGGTGGTGCGCTTGGCGACCAGCGCGTCCACTCCGATGCCGTCGATCAGGTCGATCGGGTCGAGGACGTTGCCCTTCGACTTGGACATTTTGGCGCCTTCGGCGTCGCGGATCAGGCCGTGCACATAGACGTGCTTGAACGGGATCTTGCCGGTGATGTGCTTGGTCATCATGACCATGCGCGCCACCCAGAAGAAGATGATGTCGAAGCCGGTGACGAGCACCGTGGAGGGCAGGTAGAGATCGAGCGCGTCGTTGGACTTGGTCGGGTAGTCGGGCGTCCAGTCGAGGGTCGAGAACGGCCACAGGGCGGACGAGTACCAGGTGTCGAGGACGTCCGGGTCGCGGGTGAGCGGGCCGGGGTAGCCGGCCTTGTCGGCCAGGGCGCGGGCTTCCTCTTCGGTGTGGGCGACGAAGCATTCGCCGTCGATGCCGTACCACGCCGGGATCTGGTGGCCCCACCACAGCTGACGCGAGATGCACCAGTCCTGGATGTTGTTGAGCCACTGGTTGTAGGTGTTCACCCAGTTCTCGGGCACGAACTTGATCTCGCCGGAGGCGACGACGTCGAGCGCCTTCTCGGTGATCGACTTGCCGTCGGCGCCGGGCTTGCTCATGGCCACGAACCACTGGTCGGTGAGCATGGGCTCGATGACGACGCCGGTGCGGTCGCCACGGGGAACCTGCAGCTTGTGGGGCTTGGTGTCCACCAGCACGCCGGCGGCTTCCAGGTCGGCCACGATGGCCTTGCGGGCATCGAAGCGGTCGAGGCCCTGGTACTTGGCGGGGGCGTGCTCGTTGATCTTCGCGTCGAGCGTGAGGATGCTGATCTGCGGCAGGCCGTGGCGCTGGCCGACCGCGTAGTCGTTGAAGTCGTGGGCCGGGGTGACCTTGACCACGCCGGTGCCGAACTCGCGGTCGACGTAGTCGTCGGCGATGATCGGGATGTCGCGGTCGCACAGGGGCAGGCGGACGCGCTTGCCGATCAGGTGGGCGTAGCGCTCGTCATCCGGGTGGACCATCACGGCCACGTCGCCGAGCATGGTTTCGGGGCGGGTGGTGGCGACGGTGAGGCCGGTCAGATCGCCGATCGGGCCGTCCGCAAACGGGTAGTTGATGTGCCACATGAAGCCGTCTTCTTCTTCCTGGACGACTTCCAGGTCGGAGACGGCGGTGTGCAGCTTGGGATCCCAGTTGACCAGCCGCTTGCCGCGGTAGATCAGGCCTTCGTTGTAGAGGCGCACGAAGGTCTCGGTGACGACCTTGTTGAGGCCGGCGTCCATCGTGAAGCGTTCGCGGCTCCAGTCGGGGCTGGTGCCCATGCGGCGCATCTGGCGGGTGATGGTGCCGCCGGAGTATTCCTTCCACTCCCACACCTTCTCGAGGAACTTCTCGCGGCCGAGGTCGTGGCGGGAGACGCCCTGGGCGTCAAGCTGGCGTTCGACGACGATCTGGGTGGCGATGCCGGCGTGGTCGGTGCCCGGCTGCCACAGGGTGTTCCAGCCGCGCATGCGATGGTAGCGGGTGAGCGCGTCCATGATCGTCTGGTTGAAACCGTGCCCCATGTGCAGGGTGCCGGTGACGTTGGGCGGCGGCAGCAGGATGCAGAAGGATTGGTCGGCGGGCTTGCTGCGGTCGAGGCCGGCGGCGAAGTAGCCGCTCGACTCCCAGTGCTCATACCAGCGGCGTTCGATCTCCGCCGGCTCGAAACTTTTGGCCAGTTCCATGGGGTCTGTCTTTGAAGGCAAAACGCGGATTATAGCGGATGCACGCCGCCCGCCCGGTGGCGTGACCCGGCCTGGAGGCGGAGATCAGTCGCCCGATTGGTTATCGAGGGTGTCGGCGATCTCTGCGGAGACGGCGGGAAGGAGGGTGGCGCGCAGATGGGCGGCGGCCTTGTCGCCGATGCGGGCGGCCAGTTCGTCCAGCTCGCGGGAGACTAGCTGGGGCAGTTCGTTGGCAACCCAGTGCTCGATGTGGCGGGCGATGGCGGCATCGAGGGCCACCAGCTGCGCCTGGAAGTCGACGGCCGCAGCGGCGGGGGCGATGACCGGGCTGTCGTCGACGATCTCGGGTTCGCCCAGGGCGGGCTCGTCGTCGGCGGGGGTGAGGACGATCGGGGCGCGCTCGCCGATGAAGGGCTCGATCCGCTCCTCCACCACGTCGGTGAGCACCGGCAGGTCGTCGTCGTCCGCCGCGATGAGGTGCTCGTGGCGGTGCATCAGGGCGGCGGCCTTTTCGATCAGGACGTCGCCGTCTTCGTCCTCGAGGGGGATCTCAAGTTCGGTCTTGGGGTGAGAGGTCATTCGCCGCTCCGTTGGTTCAGGTCGTGGGCGCTCAGCGCGTGCCCCTGTTCCTTGTAGCGCCGGAAGCGCCCGCGGGCGGCCTGGCGTTCCGGATCGGTCGGGCCGACGACCTCGATCACCAGCGAGAAGCGCTCGAAGCCGTCGGGCAGATCGTCGCCCAGGTTGATGAGCACGTCGTCGGCGGGCAGGGCGTCAAGGCGGCTGCCGATCACCACCGGCGTCTCGGCCGCCAGGGGCGAGCCGGCCGCCACGTGGGGCACGAAGGCGAGGGGCTGGAAGCTCCACAGCATCTGGTCGAAATGCCGCGCGGTGTTGCCGTCCGGGGCGAAGACCGACACCCGCCGTCCGCCCCCGAAGGCCTTGGCGGTGAGCACGCAGGCCACCCGAAGCCGGTCGGGGGCGTTGTGGTAGAAGCGGACGTCGGTCATGCGGGGCTTACAGGCCGGCGCGGCCGATCAGGAACTGGGTGAGCAGCGGCACCGGTCGGCCGGTGGCGCCCTTGTCCGCGCCGGATTTCCAGGCCGTGCCGGCGATGTCCAGGTGCGCCCACTTGTAGGCCTTGGTGAAGCGGGCCAGGAAGCACGCCGCCGTGATCGTGCCGGCGCCCTTGCTGCCGATGTTGGGGATGTCGGCGAAGTTGCTCTTGAGCATGTCCTGGTATTCGTCCCACAGGGGCAGCTGCCAGGCCTTGTCGCCGGCGGCCTGACCGCTGGCGAGCAGCTCGGCGGCGAGCGCGTCGTCGTTGGCGAGGAGGCCCGAGGTGAGGTTGCCCAGGGCGATGATGCAGGCGCCGGTGAGGGTGGCTACGTCGATTACGGCCACCGGGTCGAAGCGCTCGGCGTAGGTGAGGGCGTCGCAGAGGATCAGCCGGCCTTCGGCGTCGGTGTTGAGCACCTCGATGGTCTGGCCGGACATGGAGGTGACGATGTCGCCGGGCTTGGTGGCAGCGCCGCCGGGCATGTTCTCGGTGGTCGGGACAAGACCGACCACGTTGATCGGCAGCGCCATCTGCGCGATGGCCTTGAAGGTGCCCAGCACGCTGGCGGCGCCGCACATGTCGTACTTCATCTCGTCCATGCCCTCGCCGGGCTTGAGGGAGATGCCGCCGGTGTCGAAGGTGATGCCCTTGCCCACCAGCACGACCGGCTTGTCCTTGGCCTTGCCGCCCTTGTAGTTGAGGACGATGAACTTGGGCGGCTCGTGGGAGCCGCGGGCCACCGACAGCAGGGCGCCCATGCCGAGCTTCTCCATGTCGCCCTGGTCGAGCACCTCGACCTTGATCTTGTGATCCTTGGCCAGCTTGCGGGCGGCGGTGGCGAGGTAGGTGGGCGTGCACACGTTGCCGGGCAGGTTGCCCAGGGTCTTGGCGAGCGCCATACCTTCGGCGATGGCGGTGCCGCGACGTACTGCCGCCTCGAGCGGAGCGGTGTCCTTGGTCTTGGTGAGGAAGGCGATCTTCCGGACGCCCTTCCTGGATTCGTCGCGCTTCGATTTGAGTTCGTCGCAGCGGTAGGTGCTGTCCTCGAGGATCTGCGCGGCCTGGGCGATGCGCCAGGCGAGATCGCGGTGAGGCAGTTCGGCATCGGTGAGGCAGAACGCAGCGTCGGCCGCCACCGTGCCGGCGAGCTGCTTTGCGGCGGCCGTCACGGCGTCGCGGTAGAGCTTGTCGGTGAGTTCGTCGGCCTTGCCGAGGCTGACCAGCAGCACGCGCGGAGCAGCGATGCCGGGGAGGTTGTGGAGCATCAGGGTGGCGCCGGCCTTGTCGTCGAGTTCGCCCCGGGCGAGTAGGGCGCCAATGGCGCCGTCGGAGGCCTTGTCGAGCGACCTGGCGGCTGCGCTCGGATCGCCCCCGGCGTACACACCGGCCACCACGCAGTCGCTCTTGAGTTTTTCCGGCGCTCCGGCCTTTATGGTAAATTCCACCCGCTTCTCCTTGGCAATACGCGTCTTTGGGCAATCGCGCCATTATGGCCGGCACCCTGGCGGACGTCAAAACGGCTGTCCGGCAACGCTAGACCCCTTCTCCGCATGATTTTTCTCCGAGCCGCCCAGCGCGAATTCACCCAGAACGCCGTCGCGGTTTTCGTGGCGCTGTTTGCCATCCTGATCTCCACCGTGCTCATCCGCCTGCTGGGGCAGGCCGCGGGCGGCCGTGTGCCGGCCGATGCGGTGCTGGCCCTGATCGGCTTCGGCGCCGTCGCTCAGATGCCGGTGGTGCTGTCCCTCACGGTCTTCATCGCGGTGCTCATGACCCTCTCCCGCTGGTATCGGGATTCCGAGATGGTCGTGTGGTTTTCCAGCGGCCTGCCGCTCACCGCCTGGGTGCGGCCGGTGCTTCGGTTTGCGCTGCCGGTGGTGGTGCTGATCGCTGCGCTGTCGCTGTTCGTGGCGCCATGGGCCCAGAAGAAGAGCGTCGAGTACAAGGAGCAGTTGAACAACCGCGACGACGTCTCCCGAGTGGCGCCCGGGCTGTTCCGCGAATCGTCCGGCGGTGAGCGGGTGTTCTTCGTCGAGGCCCTGTCGGGTGAGGAGGGGCGCGCCCGCAACGTGTTCGCCAGCAGCATGCAGAACGGCCGGCTGGGCGTGATGGTGGCCTCCGAAGGCCACACCGAAGTCGACCCCTCGTCGGGCAACCGTTACGTGGTGCTGGAGCGTGGGCGGCGCTACGAAGGCACGCCAGGCACCCCGAGCTACCGGGTGATGGAATTCGAGCGTTACCAGATCCTGATGGAGTCCAAGGAGGCGCAGTCGGCGCCCCGTCAGCCCAAGACGCTGGCGCTGCCGGCCCTCATCAAGAGCCCTGACGACCGCAGTCGCGGCGAGCTGCTGGCACGGATCAGCACCCCGGTGCTGGCCACCATGCTGTCCCTGCTCGCGATTCCCCTCTCGTTCGTCAACCCCCGCGCCGGGCGGACCAACAACCTGATCCTGGCGGTGCTGGTGTACCTCATCTACAGCAACGCGGTGAGCGTCTGCCAGGCCTGGGTGGGGCAGGGGCGTCTGCGCTTCGACGTGGGCCTGTGGATTCCCCATCTGGCGATGCTGGGGGTGCTGGCCATCCTGTTTTACCGGCGGATCAGCGTGTTCGCGCGTTGGCGGAGGCGCTGATGATTCCCGTTTACATCCGCTACCTGAGCCGCGAGATCTACTCCGCGGTGTTCCTGGTCCTGCTGGCTTTCCTGGGGCTGTTCGCGTTCTTCGATCTGGTCAATGAGCTCGACGAGATCGGCAAGGGCGGTTACATGCTCCACCACGCGGCGATCTACGTTGCGATGATCATGCCCGGGCGGGTCTATGAGTTGCTGCCCATCGCCGTGCTGATCGGCACCCTGTACGCCCTGACCACCCTCGCCCGGCATTCCGAGATCACCGTGCTGCGGGCCTCGGGCTTGTCCACCCGGCGCTTTCTGCTGGGGCTGCTGTCGATCGGCAGCGTGTTCGTAGTGGTGACCTTCATCTTTGGCGAATATCTTGCCCCGCCGGCCGAGCGGGCTGCCCAGCAGTGGCGGCTGGCGGCGACGCGCTCGATGGTCTCCCAGGAACTGCGCACCGGCCTGTGGGTGCGCGACGGTCGCCGCTTCGTGAACGTGCGCAACGTGCTGCCCGATACCACGCTGCAGGGCGTGCGGCTGTATGAATTCGACGAGCGGGCGGTGCTGCTGTCCATCAGCGAGGCCGAAAAGGGCGTCTACGACGAGCGCGCTGGCTGGAGCCTGACCAACGTCGCCCAGACCCGCTTCCTGCCCGATCGCACCGAAACCGAAAAGCTGCCCGACCTGCTCTGGAAATCCGAGCTCACGCCGGATGTGCTGTCGGTGCTGATGGTGGTGCCGGAGCGGATGTCGGTGGAAACCCTGTACTCGTACATCCGCCACCTCGAGGAGAACAACCAGCGCACGACCCGCTACGAGATCGCCCTCTGGAAGAAGCTGGCCTACCCGTTTGCGTCGCTGGTGATGATGGGGCTGGCGCTGCCCTTCGGCTACATGCAGACGCGGATGGGCGGGGTGAGCCTGCGGGTGTTCTCGGGGATCATGATCGGCGTCGGCTTCCACCTGCTGAACGGCCTGTTCTCCAACCTTGGCGTCATCAACGGTTGGATTCCGGCCGTCGCGGCACTTACCCCCAGCGCCACCTTCCTGCTCGCGGCGGGTGTGATGATGTGGTGGGTGGAGCGCCGCTAGCCGTCAGCTGTGGCTGCGGCAATCGATCTGTGACGTTTATTTTGTGGGCGTCAACAGCACGATCCGGGTGCCGGCCAGGCGGTCGTGCAGAAACTGACGGTCCCGGTCAAGCAGGGCCCACAACAGCCCGACGCCAAAGAGGCACACCGACGGCCAGGCCAGCACATAGCGCAGCGCAGCCTGTCCGGTCGTGAGCGGTTTGCCTTCCAGATCGACGATCCGCAGCTTCCAGGTCTGCATGGCGAGGGTCTGCCCGCCACGTCGCCAGTACCACAGGTAATAGCCCCCCAGCACCGCAAAGATGTACGCCCACAGGAACCCGCCACCCGGGGTGTAGTTTGTGCCCACGCCCACAATGAGCAGCGGCACCATGAAAGTGAGCGCCAGCACCCCGAGCAGGAGGAGGCTCTCGTACAGCATGCTGGCAAGACGGCGGCGAAGGCCGGCGAGTTCGGCGGATTGCCGAGCCGACGGCGCTGCCGGCGGCTTCAGTTGATTCGGGGGCATCGAGATCGGGTCAGGGTTTGACGACTGGGGTTGCCGCCGGGCTTGCGGCGGCGGTGGCAGGCAGGTCGGCGGGGGCGGCCGTTGCAGTGCCGCTTGCCGGCGCAATCGAGGTGGGAGGCTCGACGGGCGGCTTCTTCACGACGATCTTGGGTGCCGTCGGGCGGGGCGGCGGTGGCGCGGTCAGGGGCTTGATCGGCGGGGCGCCGATCTTGGGGATGGCCGGTTTGGCCGCCGGGGTCTTGGCGGCCTGCTCGAAGCGCTGCTTCTCCTCGGTGGGCAGCTCCTTGTAGGCGTTCCACTTCTGGCGCAGCGATTCGCGCTGTTCCGGCGGAATCCGCTGCAGGTTGCGATATTGATCCCGCGCCACCTCCCGCTGCTCGGGCGTGAGCGAGAACCAGGTTTCCATCCGCCCCTGAAGGCGCGACTGCTCCTCCGGCGTGTAGCCGGGGAAGCGTTCGGAAATGCCCGCCCACTTGCGCTTGCGTTCGTCCGAGAGGCTGTCCCACTCCTTTGCCAGCGGCGCGAGGGTGCGCCGCTGATCGGGTGTAAGCTCGTTCCAGGTCGGTGCCTTGAGAGGCGGTGCCGCCACGGCTGCGGCGGAGCACGCAATCGCCAGGGATGCGATCACTCGGGCGATTCGTTTTGAACCCATGCGTCGAATCCGCGATCCAGGTAGGCGTCAATGGGGAGGTCGTCCGCGAGGAGGGCGCTATCGAGTTCCTCCAGCTCGGCGGTGTGCTGCAGCTCGCCAAGGAAACCGCTGCCCACCACCGCCAGGACGATCAGCAGCATGGCAAGGGCCGTCTTGCCCCGCGGTGCGATGTGCTCGGTGAACAGGCTTCCAATGCCGGCAAGGCTGAACCCGCCGACCGCGAGCTTCTGTCGCGAAAGCGCTTTGCGGCGCGCCTCGTGGAGGCGACTGGAGACGTCCGGCGAGAGGTTGCGCGTCGAGGCGTTGAGGTGCTGCCGGATCCGGAACTGAAGATCGTGTTCGTTCATAAGGTGATGCCCTTTGCTGCAAGGGCAGCCGCAAGGGTGTGCGTGGCCCGGGAGCAATGCGTCTTGACGCTGCCCTCGGAGCACCCCATTGCCGCTGCCGTTTCGGCGATGTCCATTTCTTCCCAGTAACGCATCAGGAAGGCTTCGCGTTGACGTGGCGGAAGCTTTTCGATTTCCTTCTCTATGACACTCAAGGTCTGGCGTTGTTCAAGCTGCGCCTGGGGCGATTCGCTCTTGTGGTCGCTATCGGCGGATTCGATCGATTCGAGGGGGTCGTGCTCGTCTTCCTCGGGGCCCGAGAACGCGGACAGCAGGGTGGTCCACATGCTGCGGACCTTCTGTCGGCGGTAGTGGTCGCGGATGACGTTCTGGAGAATGCGCTGGAAGAGCATCGGCAGCTCTTCGAGAGGCTTGTCGCCGTATTTTTGGGCGAGCTTCATCATCGCGTCCTGAACGATGTCGAGGGCCGACTCTTCGTTGCGGACCGCAAACAGGGCTTGTTTGAATGCCCGTTTTTCAACGCTCGCGAGAAAGTCCGATAGTTCGAGGCGGGAGGGCAGGGGAAGATCCTCTGGTGTCGGGAAAGTGCGCCGCCAGGGCGCGCAGGCCGGTCGGTGCTGCAGATGGGAAGGCTTGTCGGCAGGCGGGGCGCTGTGGCGCGCCTTGACCAATCGTTGCCTCGGCGGTATGGTTCGACGTTTTACATTGCCGAGACAGCTTCGGGTGCATAGATGGTATTGACCGGTGCGGAAATTGTAATCAGGTGTCTCCAGGAAGAAAAGGTTGATTATCTTTTCGGTTATCCCGGTGGGGCCGTTCTCTACATCTACGACGAGCTGTTCAAGCAGGACAAGGTTCGGCATGTGCTCGTGCGTCACGAGCAGGCCGCGATCCATGCTGCCGATGGCTACGCCCGCTCCACCGAAAAGGTGGGCGTTGCGCTAGTGACCTCCGGTCCCGGCGCCACCAACGCGGTCACCGGTATCGCCACCGCCTACTGCGACTCCATCCCGCTGGTGGTGATTTCCGGTCAGGTTCCCGTGGGCGCCATCGGCCAGGATGCCTTCCAGGAAGTGGATACGGTCGGGATCACCCGGCCGTGCGTCAAGCACAACTTCCTGGTGCGCGATGTGCGCGAGATCGCCGACACCATCAAGAAGGCGTTCTACCTCGCCAAGACCGGTCGCCCCGGCCCGGTGCTGGTCGATATCCCCAAGGACATCACCGCCCAGAAGTGCGAATTCGAATACCCGCAGACGGTCTCGATGCGCTCCTACAACCCCGTCGTCAAGGGGCACCAGGGGCAGATCAAGAAGGCGCTGCAACTGCTCCTCGAAGCCAAGCGCCCGATGGTCTATGCCGGCGGCGGCGTGGTGCTCGGTAACGCGGCGGACAAGCTCACCGCGCTGGTGCGCAAGCTCGGCCTTCCGTGCACCAACACCCTGATGGGCCTCGGTGGCTATCCTGCCACCGACCGTCAGTATGTGGGCATGCTCGGGATGCACGGCAACTACGAAGCCAACATGGGCATGCACTACTGCGACGTGCTGCTTGCCGTAGGTGCCCGCTTCGACGACCGCGTGATCGGCAGCCCGGCGCACTTCGCGTCCGAGCCGCGCAAGATCATCCACATCGACATCGACCCGTCGTCCATCTCCAAGCGCGTGAAGGTGGATGTGCCCATCGTGGGCGATGTGGGCGAAGTGCTGGGCGAGATGCTCGCCATGCTCGACGCCGGTGCCGAGACCAACGACCAGGAATCCCTGGGCGTGTGGTGGAAGCAGATCGAGGAATGGCGTCGTCGCGACTGCCTGAAGTTCAACCAGGGCGAAGATCTCATCAAGCCCCAGTTCGTGATCCAGAAACTGTGGGAAGTCACCGGCGGCGACGCCTTCGTGACGTCCGACGTGGGCCAGCACCAGATGTGGGCGGCCCAGTACTACAAATTCGACAAGCCGCGGCGCTGGATCAACTCCGGCGGCCTGGGCACGATGGGCTTCGGCCTGCCCGCAGCGATGGGCGTGCAGCTTGCCCACCCCGGTTCGCCCGTGGCCTGCGTGACCGGCGAGGCGTCGATCCAGATGAACATCCAGGAACTCTCCACCTGCAAGCAGTTCCGGCTGCCGATCAAGGTGGTGATGCTCAACAATCGTTATCTGGGTATGGTCCGCCAGTGGCAGGAGATCTTCCACGGCAACCGCTACTCCGAGTCCTACATGAACGCGCTGCCGGATTTTGCCCGGCTGGCCGAGGCCTATGGCCACGTGGGCATCCGGGTGGACAAGCCGGGTGATGTGGAAGGCGCGCTGCGCGAGGCGTTCCAGCGCAAGAGCGATCTGGTTTTCCTCGACATCCAGGTGGATCAGACCGAGAACGTGTATCCGATGGTCCAGGGTGGCAAGGGCCTGACCGACATGATCCTGTCGGCCGAGGATCTCTGATAACGGCAGGGTGGCCGCGGTGACGATTCCCCGTCGGCTGCCCGATTCATCGACTCCGCTCTACGCCCACTGGCTGCGCGGGCTGATGCAACTCCCAGAAATCAACACTATGCGACACGTCATCTCCCTTGTCATCGAGAATGAATCCGGTGCGCTCTCGCGCGTCTCCGGGCTGTTTTCCGCGCGGGGTTACAATATCGAGTCCCTCACGGTGGCCCCCACCGAGGACGCTTCCCTCTCCCGCATGACGATCGTCACCTCCGGTTCGGACGACATCGTCGAGCAGATCACCAAGCAGCTCAACAAGCTGGTGGAAATCGTCAAGGTGGTTGACCTATCCGAGTCGGCCCACATCGAACGCGAGCTGATGCTCATCAAGGTGCGGGCCACCGGCAAGGATCGGGAGGAGATGAAGCGCCTGGCGGACATCTTCCGCGGGCGCATCATCGACGTGACGGACGCCAGCTACGTCATCGAGCTCACCGGCACCCAGGCCAAGCTCGACTCGTTCGTCGGTGCGATCGAGCCGGCGCTGATCCTCGAAACCGTGCGGTCGGGCATCTGCGGCGTCGGTCGTGGCGAGCGGGTACTGAAGGTTTAATGTTCGGGGTGTCGCGAACCGTCGCGATTCGCGTCGCCCCTTGATTTGCTCATCTTCTGTCAGAAAGGCAAGAAATGAAGGTTTTTTACGATAAGGACGCCGACCTCTCCCTCATCAAGGGCAAGCAGGTCACGATCGTTGGCTACGGTTCCCAGGGCCACGCCCACGCCCAGAACCTGAAGGAATCCGGCGTCAATGTGACCGTCGGTCTGCGCAAGGATGGCGCTTCCTGGAACAAGGCTGTGGCTGCCGGTCACAACGTCCAGGAAGTGGCCGAGGCCGTCAAGGCCGCCGACGTCGTCATGATCCTGCTGCCGGATGAATCCCAGCCGGACGTCTACAAGAACGACATCGCCCCGAACATCAAGCAGGGCGCCACCCTGGCGTTCGCCCACGGCTTCAACGTTCACTACAACCAGATCGTGCCGCGCGCCGACCTGGACGTGATCATGGTTGCCCCGAAGGGCCCGGGTCACACCGTTCGCTCCGAATACCTCAAGGGCGGCGGCGTGCCGACCCTGATCGCCGTCTACCAGGACAAGTCCGGCAAGGCCCGTGACATCGCCCTGTCCTACGCGGCTGCCAATGGCGGCACCAAGGGCGGCGTGATCGAGACCAACTTCCGCGAAGAAACCGAGACCGACCTCTTCGGCGAACAGGCCGTGCTGTGCGGCGGTGCCGTCGAGCTGGTCAAGATGGGTTTCGAGACCCTGACCGAAGCCGGCTACGCCCCCGAGATGGCCTACTTCGAGTGCCTGCACGAGCTGAAGCTGATCGTCGACCTGATGTACGAAGGCGGCATCGCCAACATGAACTACTCCATCTCCAACAACGCGGAGTACGGCGAGTACGTGACCGGCACCGAAGTCATCAACGAGAAGTCCCGCGAAGCCATGCGCAACGCCCTGAAGCGCATCCAGACCGGCGAATACGCCAAGATGTTCATCCTGGAAGGCAAGACCAACTACCCGTCCATGACCGCCCGTCGTCGCCTGAACGCTGCCCACCCGATCGAAGTGGTCGGCGGCCAGCTGCGCGACATGATGCCGTGGATCAAGGCCAACAAGCTGGTTGACCAGTCCAAGAACTGATCTGGCCTGACTTGATCGACGCGCGGGGGACGAAAGTCCCCCGCGTCGTTTCCGGAGTCCCGCTGCGCCGGCCACCCTTTTGGGCGCCATTTCAGGCCCGGTGGATTCTCCTGCGTTACAATTCCGTCCGATTCCATTCATCGCCCGAATCCATGGCCGATCTGCAATCCCGAAAGCCCTTGCTCAATCCCGAGCGCCGCCGCCGGGGCATCTACATCCTTCCCAACCTGTTCACCACCGCTGCGCTGTTCGCCGGCTTCTACGCCATCGTCCAGGCCATGAACGGGCTCTTCGAGCAGGCCGCCGTGGCGATCTTCATCGCCATGGTCCTCGACGGCCTCGATGGCCGTGTGGCGCGCCTCACCCGCACCCAGAGCGCCTTTGGCGCCGAGTACGACTCGCTCTCCGACATGGTGTCCTTCGGCGCGGCGCCGGCCTTGATCGTCTACGAGTGGGCGCTCAAGGGCATGGGCAAGCTGGGCTGGATGGCGGCCTTCATCTACTGCGTGGGTGCGGCGCTGCGTCTGGCGCGCTTCAACACCAACATCGACGTGGTGGACAAGCGTTATTTCCAGGGCTTGCCCAGCCCCGCGGCCGCGGCGCTGGTGGCCGGGCTGGTGTGGGTGATGATCGACAACGGCGTTGCCGGGCCGGACATCCGCTGGTACGCCTGCGCGCTGACGATCTTTGCCGGTATCTCGATGGTGAGCAACGTGCTCTTCTACAGTGGCAAGGAGATCAACCTGCGCAAGAGCGTGCCGTTCATCGTCATCATCGCCTTCGTGATCGGTCTGCTGCTGGTGTCCAGCTATCCGCCGGGCGTGCTGTTCGGGCTCTTCCTGTGCTACGCCGCGTCGGGCTACGTGCTGGGCGCCTGGAACCTCCTGAAGGGCCGCAAGCGCAGCGCCGTGGCAGACGACAAGGGTGGCGATCCCACGGCCTGATCCACCGGAGCCCGCCGACGGCGTTCCACCTTCCGGGCGGGCTTTTTCATTCTCATCCGCATTCTCATTCCAATTCCCGCCCGGCCCGTTGAACGGCCGGGCCATTGCCCAATCAAATTACAGAGACTCGGCAGGAGCCCATCATGAACGACCAGTTGATCATTTTCGATACGACCCTCCGCGACGGCGAGCAGAGCCCTGGCGCGTCGATGACTCGGGATGAAAAGCTGCGGATCGCCCGCCAGCTCGAGCGCATGAAGGTGGACGTGATCGAAGCCGGCTTTGCCGCCGCCTCCAACGGCGACTTCGAAGCCGTGCGCGCGGTGGCCGAGGCGATCAAGGATTCCCGCATCTGTTCCCTGGCTCGGGCCAACGAGAACGATATCCGGCGTGCCGGCGAGGCCATCCGCCCGGCCGCCCAGAGCCGCATCCACACCTTCATCGCCACCAGCCCGATCCACATGGAGAAGAAGCTGCGCATGACGCCCGATCAGGTGGTCGAGGCGGCGGTCAAGGCCATCGGCTGGGCGCGCGAGTACACCGACGACGTGGAGTTCTCCGCAGAGGATGCCGGCCGCTCCGAGATCGACTTCCTGTGCCGCATCTTCGAGGAGGTCATCAAGGCTGGCGCCAAAACGATCAACGTGCCCGACACCGTCGGCTACAACATCCCCGAGCAGTTTGCCGCCACCATCCGCACCCTCATCGAGCGCGTGCCCAACTCCGACAAGGTGGTGTGGTCGGTGCACTGCCATAACGACCTGGGTCTTGCGGTGGCCAACTCGCTGGCTGCGGTGCGCGCCGGCGCCCGTCAGGTGGAATGCACCATCAACGGCCTTGGCGAGCGTGCCGGCAATGCGTCCCTCGAAGAAGTGGTGATGGCCGTGCGCACCCGTCGCGACATCTACCAGTGCGACACCCGCATCGACACTACCCACATCGTGCCGGCCTCCAAGCTGGTTTCCGGCATCACCGGCTTCCCGGTGCAGCCGAACAAGGCCATCGTCGGCGCCAACGCCTTTGCCCACGAATCCGGCATCCATCAGGATGGCGTGCTCAAGCACCGCGAGACCTACGAGATCATGCGTGCCGAAGACGTGGGCTGGACGGCCAACAAGCTGGTGATGGGCAAGCACTCCGGCCGTAACGCCTTCCGCTCCCGCCTGCAGGAACTGGGCGTGGTGATCGAATCCGAAGAGCAGCTCAACCACGCCTTCGCGCGCTTCAAGGCGCTGGCCGACAAGAAGCACGAGATCTTCGACGAAGACCTGCAGGCGCTGATGAGCGACGAGAGCTCCGAGCCGAAGGAGCACTTCCGTCTGCTGTCGGCGGCCTTCCATTCCGAAACCGGCGAAGAGCCCAATGCGCGGGTGACCCTGTCGGTGGGCGGCAAGGAAGAGAAGGTCGAGTCCACCGGCTCCGGCCCGGTGGATGCTGCCTTCAAGGCCATCGAGGGTATCGCGAAGAGCGGCGCGCAGCTGCTGCTGTATTCGGTGAATGCAATCACCACCGGCACCGACGCCCAGGGCGAGGTTACCGTGCGTCTGTCGAAGGACGGCCGGGTGGTGAATGGCCAGGGCGCCGACACCGACATCGTCGTCGCGTCGGCCAAGGCCTACCTCAACGCGCTCAACAAGCTGCAGAGCAACATCGAGCGGGTGAACCCGCAGGTCTGACCCGCGGATTCATGGGCCTCAGGCGTCGGGCTTCGGCGCCTGGGCCAGCCGCGAGGGCGCGGTGGCGCGGGCGTACAGCATCGCCGCCATGAAGAAGACGACGCTCAGTACGGCCTCGGTCAGCGCCAGCATGTTGCCCGGCGGCGCGTCGTTGGTGCGGATCACGCCTTCGGTCAGGTAGAGCAGGATCAGCATCGTGCTCCACTGGTAGGTGTAGCGCTTGCCGCGCAGGATGCCGAAGAGCGGCACCATCAGCGGCAGCACCTTGAGGGTCATCCACGAGCCGCCGGGGCGGAGGGGGGCGAGGATTGCCTCCCACGCGAGGCACAGGGCGATCAGCGCCAGCAGCGAGACGATGGCGATCAGCGAGAGAGTCTTCGGTTTCATTTGGCGGCGAGCTTCAGGGCGGTTTCGGCCAGGCGTCTGCCCAGGGCAAAGGCGAGGCGCTTTTCTTCTTCGGTGAGGCGGGTGTTTTCGTCCTTCCCCGCCACGTGGGTGGCGCCGTAGGGCGAGCCGCCGCTGGCGGTGGCGGTCAGATCCGGCTCCGAGAACGGCAGGCCGACGAGCAGCATGCCGTGGTGCAGCAGCGGCGTCATCATCGACAGCAGGGTGCTCTCCTGGCCGCCGTGCTGGCTGGCCGACGAGGTGAACACGCAGGCCGGCTTGCCGGCGAGGGCGCCGGACAGCCAGGGGCCGGCCGTGCCGTCCAGAAAATATTTCATCGGTGCCGCCATGTTGCCAAAGCGGGTGGGGCTGCCCAGGGCGAGGCCGATGCACTCCTCCAGATCCGCCATTTCGGCGTAGGGCGCGCCATGCCCGGGGATGTCGGGTTCGGTGGCTTCGCACACGGTGGACACCCGCGGCACGGTCCGCAGTCGCGCGGCGGCGCCGGGGACAGAATCGATGCCCCGGCCGATCACCTCGGCGAGGGTGCGGACGGAGCCGCGATGGCTGTAGTAGAGAACGAGGATTTCCTGCATGGTGGGGCCTGTAGAACGGAAGGGCATTATACGTAAATGAGTTCCCCCGCTGACCTCCAGCCCGGCCAGGCCGCCAAAGACCCGTCCGGCATCGACGCGCCGGCCGCCGTCGCCGCGCATCTGCTGCGTGCCATCTGGCAGCGTTTCCAGGCCGGGCGCTGCGCCCAGGTGGCGGGCAGTCTGGCGTTCACCACGCTGCTCTCGCTGGTGCCGTTCATCACCCTGGTGGCGGTGGTGCTCAGCAAGTTCCCCCAGTCGGCGCGGCTGGATGCGGCGCTGCGGAGCTTTCTCCTCGACAATCTGCTGCCCGAGAAGGCGGGTAAGGTGATCGCCACCTACGCCCTGCAGTTCAGCCAGAAGGCCACCAATCTGACCATCGTCGGCGCCCTCGCGCTGGTGGTGACCGCGGTGCTGCTGATGAGGACCATCGATACGGTCATCAACCGGATCTGGAGGGTGCGCAGCCGTCGCCCCTGGGCGATGCGCCTGGCCGCCTACTGGGTGGCTTTGTCGTTCGGGCCGCTGCTGCTGGCCGGGGGGGTGTTCGGCGCCACGGCGATGTTGAGCATGTCGCTCGACATCATGAACGAGCCGGTCTGGCTGGCGGCGGTGGGTTTGCGGATGGTGTCGGTGGCGATCCTGGGCGGGGTGTTCACCGCGCTGTATTTCGTCGTGCCCCACTGCGCCGTCCGCTTCGGGGATGCGGCGCTGGCGGGCTTCCTGGCAGCGCTGGCCTTCATGGTCATGCAGCGCCTCTTCGGGCTCTATCTGAGCCACTTTCCCAGCTATACCCTGGTGTATGGCGCCTTCGCGGCGGTGCCGATCTTCCTCTTGTGGCTCTACCTGTCGTGGATCGTGGTGCTGCTCGGGGCCGTGGTGGCGGCAGTGCTGCCTGAGCGCGAGGTGTTGAGGCGGCCCCTGCCGGCCTTTCCCGGGCGGGCGGTTTACGTGGCCTTGCTGATGCTGGTGGAGCTTGCGGTGGCGCAGCGTTCGGGCGCCTGTCGCGATGTGGGTCAGCTGTCGGAGGCCGGGCGGTGCGGGCATGGGGACGTGCACGCGCTGCTGGAGGCGCTCGAGCAGGCGGGGGTGGTGGCGCGGCGGGAGCAGGGGGGCTGGTTGCTGGCGCGGGCCGCCGAGGACATCCGGGCTGCCGAGATCGGCCGTCTGTTCGGGTGGCGCGATCCGGGGCGGGGCGAGGTCGGCGGCGTCACGCCGGCGGAGCGTGCGGTGGCTGCCTGCTGGCGCGATACACTTTTGGCGCTGGATGGCGCAGCTTGTATCACTTTGGCTGCGCTCGCCGCAGGCCAGCAGGGGCGCCGGTAGCGCGCCTTACATGGGGTAGGGGTCGATCTCGTACTGGAACAGCTCGACCGCCGGCGTCTGAATGTCGAGACTGAGCAGCCGCCCCTGGGCGATGTAGAGCCGTTGAATGTCGGACACCAGCATGAAGCGCCGCGCCGAGTACGTGCCGGCCGGTGCCAGGATGGCCTGCTGCCGCCCCAGGGCCGCCACCGGCGGGAGCACCAGCGCGGGCCGCATCGGACGCGTCTGCTCCGCATTGCGAAAACCCACCGAGACGGGCTTGGCGGTGTTGCCGATGACCTGCAGCCCCAGCTCGATCTGCTCGGGCGTCTCGGTGCGGATCCAGCGCACGATGCACAGGGACCAGGGCTCCTCGTCGCCGCGCCGGATGGCGATGGCGATGCCGGGGGTGAGGTTGTTCGCCGTTCCCGTCACCTGCATCACGGCGTAGCCGGTGGGGCTTTCGTTGACCACCATCCACTCGGATGCGTAACGGTTCTGACGGATGGAACTGGGTTCGCGCAGCATCTTCCAGATGCTCTCGAGGCCGCTGCACACGCTGACCGCGTACTGGTTGCGGCGCCGGGCGTGCTCCCGGTGCGGGGGCGAGGCCCAGTATTCGCGCAGGCGCCGCAGGAGCGTGGCCATCGCGCTGCGGGAGAGCCCGGCAGGCAGATTGGCCGGCTCGGGACCTTCGCCTTCAAGCTGTTCGATCAGCGCGGTGGTGCGCCGGGCGAGTTCTTCCGCCGTGAAATAGACGAGCCCCTCGACGGCCGGCGGGTCGCGCCGGTTCATGGAGACAGGCGGGGCGTCCTGGTCGAGATCGATCCAGAGCCATCCGCGACCGGGGTCGCTGGGCGGGGACTGGCGGATCGTGACGTACTTCGAGTAGCCGGTGAGGAAGTCGGCGAGCCAGCTGACCTCGGTGCTGGTGAGCCCCTCGGGCTGGGAGCCGATGAAGGCCAGCAGGTATTTGTAAGCCTTGAGGGTCGCTTCGGGCACGCCGCCCACCTTGGCCTCCGCCGACGATTCTGCCCGGCTGCTCTGGAAGAAGCCGTGGGCCCGCTGCCAGAACTCGAAAGGCGCGCTGTTTCCGGCCAGGTGGGCAATAGTCAGTTGCTCGCCAAGGATCTCCAGCGCCTTGGCGCTGATGATCTCGGGGTTGCGGCGCATGGTTCGCACCAGCCGGTGCTGCACCTCGGCGAGGACTTCCCCATAGCCCGCCGCCACCTTGCCCAGCGCCGCGACCAGACGCGACGCCGAGCGGTGCAGGCTGACCGACAGCGGCAAGGTGGCGTTCGCGAAGCGCTCGCGATGCATCTTGCTGATCGCCAGGGCGCGGGTGTGGAGCAGGTCCAGGCAGCGGTGGAACTGGTTGCGGCTGATTTCCGGGCGGCCGAGATCGTCGAGATGGCGGACGAGGGCAGCCAGCTCGAGGTCGGCGTCGGCAGTGAGGTCGGTGGCCAGCCAATCGAGGATCGGGGCCGTACGGTCGGATTTTGGGGAGTCGGCGGCGCTCATTGCCAAGGTTGTCTCGTAACCAGCTTGCTATTGTAATTAAGTTACCAGAAACATGTGGCCGGAATCCGCGTGACTGCGTAGCTTGGGCGCTCGCGACGGCCCCCTCGACCGCTGCGTGCAGGGTTGAGGTTCATGAAGCCGGGCGGCCTTGCGGTTTTCTCTGTAGTGGCTTAATATCCGACGTTTTTCCAATTTCCATCGGATCAGGGATAGTCATGGTTGTCATTCGTCTTGCCCGTAGCGGTTCCAAGAAGCGTCCTTTCTACAACATCGTCGCTGCCGATTCCCGCAATCGCCGCGATGGCCGTTTCATTGAGCGCGTCGGTTTCTACAACCCGGTTGCCTCCGGCGCCGAAAAAGGCCTCGTCGTGAACGCCGAGCGTCTGGCCTACTGGCAAGGCAACGGTGCTCAGCTCTCCGACACCGTCTCCCGCCTCGTCAAGCAGGCTGCCAAGGCTGCTGCCTGAGCATCGAGATCAATCCCAGCCTCTTGAGCGTCGAACAATGATTGTCCTGGGGCGAATTGTCGCTCCCTTTGGTGTCAAGGGTTGGGTGCGGGTTCATCCTTTCGGGGACGATCCGCTGTCGTGGAGAAAGATGCCCCAGTGGTGGTTGGGTACCGATCCGGACGGTTCGGATTGGGTGCCCTACACGCTGACGGGCTGCAAGGAACACGGCAAGGGCGATCTGGTGGCTGCCTTTGCCGAAGTGCCTGACCGCAACGCCTCCGAAGCCGTGGCCGGCTATTTCATCGCAGCCCCCCGGGAGGCGATGCCCCAGCCGGCTCAGGATGAGTTCTACTGGGGTGATCTGGTCGGGCTGCAGGTGCGCAACGCCGCCGGTCTTGCGCTCGGGACGGTGACGGGCCTGCTTTCCACCGGCGCGCACGACGTCCTGCAGGTTCAGGATGGCGACGCAGAGCGTTTGATCCCGTTTGTTGCAAGCTACGTCACCGCGGTGGACGTGCCTGCCGGAGTGATCTCGGTCGAGTGGGAAGCGGATTGGTGATTGCGGCGGCGGGCCGTCGGGCCTTTGACGTGGTCACGCTGTTTCCCGAGATGTTTGCGGCGTTGTCCGGATTCGGGATCACCGGTCGCGCGCAGGAGCGGGGGCTCTATGAGCTCAACTGCTGGAATCCCCGGGATTTTGCCGAGGACCGCTACCGCACCGTGGATGACCGCCCGTATGGCGGTGGGCCCGGAATGGTGATGTTGCCAGGGCCCCTGGAGAAGGCGATCGTCGCAGCCAAGGCACGTCAGCTCGCTTCGGTTGGCAGTCAGGGGCGGGTGATTTATCTCTCGCCCCAGGGACGTCGGCTCGATCACGAGCGCGTGCTCCAGCTTGTCGAAGAGCCGGCCCTGGTGTTGCTGTGTGGCAGATATGAAGGTGTCGATCAGCGCTTGATCGAGCGCTGTGTCGATGAAGAGATTTCGTTGGGCGACTTCGTGCTTTCTGGCGGGGAGTTGCCTGCAATGGTGTTGCTCGACGCGATGATCCGGCAGTTGCCGGGCGCGCTGAACGACCAGGATTCGGCGGTGGAAGATTCCTTCGTCGATGGCTTGCTGGATTGCCCGCACTACACCCGTCCGGTGTCGTACGAGGGCATGGCCGTGCCGGATGTGCTGTTGTCCGGCAACCACGCCGAGATCCGGCGCTGGCGGCTTCAGCAGTCCCTCGGTCGTACCGAACAGCGCAGGCCCGATCTGCTAGAAGGGCGGGCCTTGAGCAAAGAGGAATTCCGTCTGCTGGAAGCTTTCCGGCAGGCAGAAGCGAAGTCGGTGGAGTGATCTTCCGGTTTCATAACAAAGGCGTGTACCAGGTGGCGACCTGCTCTGCACGAAGGGCCAAAGGCCTCATCATTTTTTGGAGTGACGCATGAACCTCATTCAGCAACTGGAACAGGAAGAAATTGCCCGCCTGACCCAAGGCAAGGCCATCCCCGAGTTCGCCCCCGGCGACACCGTGGTGGTTCAGGTCAAGGTCAAGGAAGGTAACCGCGAGCGTCTGCAGGCTTACGAAGGCGTCGTCATCGCCAAGCGTAACCGCGGCCTCAACTCTGCTTTCATCGTACGCAAGATCTCCTCCGGTGAAGGCGTGGAGCGTACGTTCCAGACCTACTCCCCGCTGGTTGCCAGCATCGAAGTGAAGCGCCGCGGTGACGTGCGTCGTGCCAAGCTGTACTACCTCCGCAACCGCTCCGGCAAGTCCGCGCGGATCAAGGAAAAGCTTGATCACAAGTCCTTCGCTGCAAAGGCTGCTGCCAAGGCTTCCGCCTGATCTTCAGCCTTCCGCAAGGAAGCACCTTCGGGTGAAATGCCGTTCAGCGCAAGCTGAGCGGCATTTTTCATTTTGGGGTGGGCGTACTTACTGCCCTGCGGAAGCGGTTGTTCGGACTTTGGGGGAGGGGCTGGCTGGTTAAGAGCTGGTTGATTGTGTCGCCGCAAAACAAAAAGCCAATTCCGAAGAATTGGCTTTTGTCTGAATCAATGGTCGGGGCGGCGGGATTCGAACTCGCGACCCCTTGCACCCCATGCAAGTGCGCTACCAGGCTGCGCTACGCCCCGACAAGCTGCGCATTATAGACACCTTTTCCTGTTTTGCCAAGCACATTCGTACAAAAGAATAGCGGTGCCCGACACTGGGCTCGGCCGCGTACGATCATGTTTGCGGTGCACCATTTCATGTGCTAGTTTGAATCAATTCATTCCGGGTAACTGCCATGACCGCCAGACCTCACACCTTGTTCAACACCACCGTTTACGAGTGGATGCGTCATTTCAACCAGCTGGCCGACGGTTTCTTCTACGACGTCAAGGGCTTGTCCGAGGCCGAGTGCGATGCGCTGGTGCAACTGGCGGTGCCGGAGGGTGGGCTGTTCGTGGTCTATCCGACGCTTGAGCCGGGCAGGATCGGGATCGGCAAGGCCTTCTCGGTGGAGGAGTTCCTGGCCGATCCGACGCTGGCCGACGGGGCGAACGCGATTGCGATGGCAGGGGTGGGGAGTTCGGCCCTGGGGACGGCCGCGCTGGCCCGGGATGTGGCGAACGCGACGGGCAGGCCGGTGATCGGGCTTGTGACGGGCTACGGCATGGCGAATCTGTTGAGCGAGGCGCTGGGCGGCTTCTTCTGCTTTCACCTGCACAACGTGATGAACCGGGCTGTGGATGCCTGGGTGACGCTGTACGACGCGGCGGTGGCGGTGGGCTCGGTGAGGCAGCCGGTGCTGATCGAGCTGGCGAAGCAGCTGCGGCGGAACATCGGGTTGCGCCGCGATTCCAAGGCCTTGCTCACCCTGCTGATGGCCAACCCGGAAGGGATCGAGCTTCTCGTCGGGCACAGCAAGGGCAGCTTCATGGTCGAGGACGCCCTTTACGGGGTGAGTCTGCACGGTGGCCGTGGCGACTGGCAGGTGGTGACCCTGGGGGCGGTGGTGGATGTGCCGGATCGTTTTGCCAATCTGATACAGTACATCGGCACTTTTGATCTGCTTGGTATCGTAAATTCCACGCCCTGGACGAAGAGGACGTGGCTGCCGGCGAAGGGGCATTCGCTGAATGTGAATTTGCCGGCTGCGGCGCCCATCGATGCGACCGCGCAGGTTTCAGCCAGTGTGCCGGCGGCGCCGGCTGGCGCTGAGCGGTGGATGGCGCGGCGAAGCCGTGGTCGGGCGATGGTCGCCGGGAGGGCCCCGATGGCGCCGGAGGCGCCGAAGGCGACTCTGGCCGACAGCCTGCCGGCGCTGGGTGCGGCCAACCCGCTGAATGCGCTTTCGGCGGGGGTGGTGAGGGCGTTGCGGGGCTAAGCGGAGGGTGCCGTCGCGGGCGTGGGGCGGGAGCCGTCGTGCCTGCGTCGAGAAGAGGAAGGCCCGGGCGCGAGAGGGGAAAGAAGGCCCGGGCGCCTTGGGCGTCCGGGCGGGGCCTTTAGCGGGTGCGCTTGTCGTGCTCGATCAGCGCGTAGGCGGAGTGGTTGTGGATGGATTCGAAGTTCTCGGATTCGACCACGTAGGCGTCGATGCGGGGCTCGTTGTTGAGGCAGCCGGCGACGTCGCGCACCATGTCTTCGACGAACTTGGGGTTGTCGTAGGCGCGCTCGGTGACGTATTTCTCGTCGGGGCGCTTGAGCAGGCCGTAGAGCTCGCAGGAGGCCTGGCCTTCGACCAGCTGGACGAGTTCCTCGATCCACAGGTGGTCGTTGGTGGTGGTGGTGACGGTGACGTGGGAGCGCTGATTGTGGGCGCCGTACTCGGAGATTTTCTTCGAGCAGGGGCACAGGCTGGTCACCGGGACGACGACCTTCATCGTGAACTCGTAGAGGCTGCCTTCGCGGATCTCGCCGATGAAGGTGACCTCGTAGTCCATCAGGCTCTGCACGCCGGAAATCGGGGCGGCCTTGTTGATGAAGTAGGGGAAGGTCATCTCGACGTGGCCGGTCTCGGCTTCGAGCTTGTGGACCATCTCGCGCAGCATCGGCTCGAAGGATTCGACCGAGATCTCCCGTTCGTGGCTGTTGAGGATCTCCACGAAACGCGACATGTGGGTGCCCTTGAAGTTGTGGGGCAGGCCGACGTACATGTTGAAGACGGCGATGGTGTGCTGCACGCCGCCGTCCTTGTCCTGAACCTTGATGGGGTGGCGGATGGACTTGATGCCCACCTTGTTGATGGCGAGCTGACGGGAGTCCGCGGAGTTCTGGACGTCCGGGATGGCGGTTGGGGTCTGTGTCATGGCTGTTCTCTATGGTCTCGCGGGAATCTGTGTTCCCAACGAGTCGATCCTATCATTCCCGACAAAAGCACTCAACTATTCGGCTGATAGGCTTGTTCGATACGTTTGAGGATGCCCGGCACGTCCAGCCCGATCTCGGTGAAGAGCTGGGCGTGGTCGCCGTGGTCGATGAAGCGGTCGGGCAGGCCAAGCTGCAGCACGCGGACCGGGACGCCGGCTTCGTGGAGGACGCGGGTCACTTCGGAGCCGGCGCCGCCGATGGTGGCGTTCTCTTCGAGGGTGACCAGCAGCTCGTGGCTGGCGGCGAGCTGCAGGATCAGGTCGCGGTCGATGGGCTTGACGAAGCGCATGTTGGCCACCGTGGCGTCGATCTGGTCGCCCACGGCGAGGGCGTTGCCCAGCAGGCTGCCGAAGGCGAGGAGGGCGGTGCGGTTGCCCTGGCGACGGATCTCGCCCTTGCCGATGGGCATCAGGCTCATGTCGGCCATCGGCGTGACGCCCAGGCCGCTGCCGCGCGGGTAGCGCACGGCGGTGGGGCCGTCGTGCATGTAGGCGGTGTAGAGCATCTGCCGGCATTCGTTCTCGTCGGCGGGGCAGAAGATGGCGAGCTTGGGGATGCAGGCGAGGTAGGAGAGATCGAAGGCGCCGTGGTGGGTGGCGCCGTCTGCGCCGACCAGACCGGCGCGGTCGATGGCCATCATCACCGGCAGGTTCTGCAGGGCCACGTCGTGGATGAACTGGTCGTAGGCGCGCTGCAGGAAGGTGGAGTAGATCGCCACCACCGGCTTGAAGCCTTCGCAGGCGAGGCCGGCGCCGAAGGTGAGGGCGTGCTGCTCGGCGATCCCGACGTCGTAGTAGCGGTCGGGGTATTCGTGGGCGAAGCGGACCATGCCGGAGCCTTCGCGCATCGCCGGGGTGATGGCCACCAGGCGCTTGTCGATGGCGGCCATGTCGCACAGCCAGTCGCCGAAGATCTGGGTGTAGGTGAGCTTGCCGCCGCCCTTGGAATCCTTGCCGGTGGCGATGCCCGCGATGTGGTCGAACTTGGAGACGCCGTGGTAGAGGATGGGGTCGGCTTCGGCGAGCTTGTAGCCCTGGCCCTTGCGGGTGATGACGTGAAGGAACTGCGGGCCCTTGAGGGTGCGCAGGTTCTGCAGGGTGGGAATCAGGGATTCGAGGTCGTGGCCGTCGATGGGGCCGATGTAGTTGAAGCCGAATTCCTCGAACATCGTGCCGGGCATCACCATGCCCTTGACGTGCTCTTCGGTGCGTCGGGCGAGTTCGAAGACCGGTGGCGGCAGGTTCTCGAGGAAGCGCTTGCCGATCTTGCGGGCGCCGTTGTAGAGCCGGCCGGAGAGCAGTCGCGACAGGTGCTTGTTGAGCGCCCCCACCGGCGGCGAGATGGACATCTCGTTGTCGTTGAGGATGACCAGCAGGTTGGTGTCGTGGATGTCGCCGGCGTTGTTGAGGGCCTCGAAGGCCATGCCGGCCGACATGGCGCCGTCGCCGATCACCGCGATGGCGCGGCGGTCCTCGCCCCGCAGGCGGGCGGCTTCGGCCATGCCCAGGGCGGCGGAGATGGAGGTGGAGGAGTGGGCGGTGCCGAAGGTGTCGTAGTCGCTCTCGCAGCGCCGGGGGAAGCCGGAGATGCCCTGATACTGGCGCAGGCCCGCCATGGCCGCCCGGCGGCCGGTGAGGACCTTGTGGGCGTAAGTTTGATGGCCCACGTCCCACACGATGCGGTCTTCGGGGGTGTTGAAGACGTAGTGCAGGGCGATGGTGAGTTCGACGGTGCCGAGGTTGGACGACAGATGGCCGCCGGTGCGGGAGACGGAGTCGATCAGGAAGTTGCGCAGTTCGTCGGCCAGGACGGGGAGTTCGCTGGCTTCGAGCTTGCGAAGGTCCGCGGGGGAGGCGATCCGGTCCAGCAGGCTGGCACGGGGAGAGGCGGGCTGCGTTGCGTGAGGCATTCCGGGTTACCGGGTCGTTAATGGGCGATGTTCGGTTTGGGGTGGCTCAGAACTGGCGACGCATGATGAAGCGCGTCAGCTCGGCCAGCCGCTGGCTGCCGTCGCCGAAGGCGGCGAGACGGTCGAGGGCGTCCTGGCACATTTCCTCGGCGAGCTCGCGGGCGCGGCTTGCGCCCAGCAGGCTGACGTAGGTCGGCTTGTCGTTGGCGGCATCCTTGCCGGCGGTCTTGCCCAGGGTGGCGGTGTCGGCCTCGGCGTCGAGGATGTCGTCCACCACCTGGAACAGCAGGCCGATCACCTTGCCCACGTGGTCGAGGGAGGCCATCTGCGCCTCGTCGAGGCTGCGGCCGCATTGTACGCCAAGGTTGATCGAGGCCCGGATGAGGGCGCCGGTCTTGTGGATGTGCATGAATTCGAGTTCGGGCAGCGAGAGCTGCTGGCCGACCGAGGCGAGGTCGATGGCCTGGCCGCCGCACATGCCGCGGGAGCCGCTGGCGAGGGCGAGCTGGCGGATCATGGCGATCTGGCGGCTGGGGTCGTCGCACACCGGGGCGTCGGCCAGGTGCAGGAAGGCCTGGGTCTGCAGGGCGTCGCCCACGAGCAGCGCGGTGGCGTCGTCGTACTCGACGTGCACGGTGGGCTTGCCGCGGCGCAGCACGTCGTCGTCCATGCAGGGCATGTCGTCATGGACAAGGGAGTAGGCGTGGATCATCTCGATGGCGCAGGCGACCCGGTCGAGACGCTCGGGCGAGGCGCCGGTGAGCTGGCCTCCGGCGTGGACCAGCAGCGGCCGGACCCGCTTGCCGCCGCCCAGCACGGCGTAGCGCATGGCCTCGTGGAGGCGGGCGGGGGCGATGTCGGCGCCGGGCAGGGCGCGGTCTAGGGCGGATTCGGTGCGTTGCTGGATGTCGCCCATCCATTGATTGAAGGTTGTGCTCATGGTTGGGCGTCTTCCGGGGTGTGCTCGGTTTCGAGGATACGGATGGTCTGCTCGGCCTTGGTCAGCTGGGCCTGGCACTGGCGCAGCAGCAGGGTGCCGCGCTGGTAGGCGGCGAGGGCCTGATCCAGAGGGAGCTGTCCGTTTTCCATGTCCTGGACAATTGTTTCGAGTTCGGCAACGGCGGTTTCGAAACTGGCGGTTTTGCTGGCGGAGGTTTTGACCATGTTGCCGGAACGCAGGTGAAGCAAAGCGTAAAAATAGCCTATCGTCGGGCTTCAGGTCAAACGCGTAATACTATATAATGTACGGCTTTACGTTTCGGGCTTTCGCTTTCGACAAGGGGGTTCGGGATGTCTGACATCGCTTCTCAGGCACATCTATCGCCGGCAATCTCCCAGTTGCCGGTCTCGTGGTACTTCGACGAAAAAGTTTTCGAGCTGGAGAAGCGTCTCCTCTTCGATGCCGGTCCCGGCTACGTCGGCCACACGCTGATGGTGCCGGAAGTCAATCAATACCGCTCGCTGGAGTGGCGGGATCACGCCAAGCTGCTGGTCAATCGCGACGATGGTTTTTACCAGATGTCCAACATCTGCCGCCACCGTCAGGCCATCATGCTGCAAGGCACCGGCACGGCCGAGCGGAACATCGTCTGCCCGGTTCATCGCTGGACCTACAACCCCGACGGCCTGTTGATCGGCGCACCGCACTTCCCGGAAAACCCCTGCCTCAACCTGCAGCGCGACAAGCTTGAGGACTGGCAGGGCCTGCTCTTCAAGGGGCCGCGCTCGGCCAACGCCGACCTGGCGGGGATGCAGGTGGCGGGCGAGCTGAAGTTCGACGGTTACAAGCTGGACCGGGTCGAGATCCACGAGTGCAACTACAACTGGAAGACCTTCATCGAGGTGTACCTCGAGGACTACCACGTGGTGCCGTTCCACCCGGGGCTGGGGCAGTTCGTCACCTGCGACGACCTCACCTGGCAGTTTGGCGAGTGGTATTCGGTGCAGCGGGTGGGCATCACCTCGCTCAAGAAGCCGGGCTCGCCCGCCTACAAGCGCTGGCACGAGGCGGTGCTCAACTACAACGGCGGGGAAATGCCCAAGCATGGGGCAATATGGTTGACCTATTTCCCCAACATCATGGTTGAGTGGTACCCCAACGTGCTGGTGGTGAGCACCCTGATCCCGACCGATGTGAACAAGACGACCAACGTCGTCGAGTTCTACTACCCGGAAGAGATCCTGGAGTTCGAGCGGGAGTTCGTCGAGGCGGAGCAGGCGGCCTACATGGAGACCGCCATCGAGGACGACGATATCGGCGAGCGGATGGACCGCGGCCGTCTGGCGCTGCTGAAGGAGGGTCGCTCCGAAGTCGGGCCCTACCAGTCGCCCTACGAGGACGGGATGCAGCATTTCCACGAGTTCTACCGCCGGATCATGCAGCCGCACCTGTGATCGACGCCTGCCGGCCGTTGGCCGGACGGGCGATGGAAAAAACAAAGGGAGCCGTATTGGCTCCCTTTGTTTTTGCGGTGTGGGCGGTCAGCGGTTCGATTCGCGGACGATCTTCCACTGGCCGTTTTCGAGCTGGTACTGGAGGGTCTTCTTCATTGCGTCGTTGAAGCCCTTGGAGCGGTAGTGCTGGATGAAGCTGGCTTCGGCGGAGGTGGGCGAGAGGCTGCGCACCGTCAGCTGATCCACTTCGACGGCGATGGTGCCGGGCTTGGTGACGCGTTTCTCGCGTACGGCCAGCCAGTTGCTCGGGGTGCCCAGATCGGGTTTGAAGGCGGTGGAGTAGAACGACTTGTACCGTGCCACGTCCTTGGCCGACCATGCGGCAGCCCACGACCGGACCAGCGGCTCGATGGCCGGATTGGCGGCCGGGGTTGCGCTGGCAGTACCGGTGGCGCTGGCAGCCACGGCTTCGGCGACGGGCAGGGGCACGGCGGCGGGCGGCGTACGGCCCTTCATGGCGCCGGCGGTGTCGAGGGGGGCGACCACTGGCAGCACGGTGCTGCACAGCAGGGTTTCGTCTTCGCCGGGCTCGGTGGCGCTGGCTTCTTCGGGGCCGGAGCGGGCCACGGGGGCCAGTTGCACGCTGGGCAGGATGGTGTGGGTCTGGGTGAGGACGCGCAGTTCGGCCTGGGTCAGGTCGAAGCGGGCGCGGGCGCTGGCCCGCTTGGCCTCGAACAGTTCGTTTTCGGTGTTGAGCACGTCGAGCAGGCTGCGCTGGCCGATGTCGAACTGCTGACGGTAGGCGTCGCGGGCTTTTTCGGTGGAGAGCTGGTGCTGCTCGAGGTAGATCAGCTGCTCTTTGAGCTTCTTGACGTCGTTCCAGGCGATGGCGGTCTGCTGGCGGATGTCGCGGCAGGCTTTGTCGCGCAGGTCGGTGGCGTTGTAGAGCTGTTCGTGGGAGCGGCGCACGCGGGCTTCGTCGGCGCCGCCCTTGAAGAGGTTCCAGTTCATCAGCACCTGCACGGCGCTGGTGTTGGTTTCGCCGGAGACGCCCAGGAGGTTCTTGTCCATGCCGGTGCTGGCGCGGAACTCGACGGTGGGCGAGTAGTTGGCGCGCTGGACGTCGATATTGGCGCGGGACGCGCGGATGTTGGCGACCGCAGCCTTGAAGCCGGGGTTGTCGGCGATGGCCTGGCGCAGCACGTCTTTTTCGGTGGGCAGCTTGTCGGTGAACACCGGCGGCTTCTCCAGGGTGTCGGCCGGCGCTTCGCCGACCAGGCGCTGGAAGCGCTGGGAGACGTCGTGGAGGTTGGAGCTTTCGGTGAGCCAGTTGGATTGGGCGAGCGCGAGGCGGCCGAACGCCTGTTCGAGGTCGACCCGGCGGCCCACGCCAGCCTTCACGCGTCGTTCGATCTGGTCGACGGTTTCCTTGTGGATGGCCCAGTTCTCCTGGGCGAGGCTGGCGAGTTCGCGGTAGCGGAGCACGTCGAGATAGGCGCGCGCGGCTTCGTAGGCGGTGTCGTCGGTGGTGCCGAGCAGCTCGAAGTAGCGGGTGGCGCGGGCAAAACCCAGGCGCTTGACGTCGTTGCGGGTGGCAAAGCCGTCGAAGACCAGTTGCCGCAGCTGCAGCTGGTAGCCCGGCCGGCTGTAGCTGTCGGGCCCGGAGGTGGGCGTCTCGCGGCGCTCGCGGCCGGTGTAGCCCTGGAGGTCGACCCGGGGGAAGTAGCCGCCGCGCACCACGTCGCGTTCGGCGTCGGCGGCCTGGTAATCGTGCAGTCGGGCCAGGACTTCCGGATTGCGCAGGATGGCCCGTTCGATCGCGTCGCGCATGGTGCCCGGTGCGGCGTGGGCCGGCGCCAGCGTGAGGAGGGAGAGGGTCAGGCAGGCGGAGAGCTTTGTTACTTTGAACATTGTCGTCTCGTGATGTCGAAATTGCCGTGCTTGTGCATGGACTCAGCAGAGGGATCGAGGATCGCTGATCCGAACGGGCTACTGCGACTGGATTCTAAGGGCCCGAATCTGTCGAAGTTGCGCAGTATTTGGAGTTTTGATCGTTCAGCCTGCCAATATGACCTAACGGAATACATATTTCACAATTTACGGCGCCGATGGAAGAAATTTAACTTTCATCCCAACTTGCCGTACACCAAGGCTGCCGGCCTCCCCGTCTTGGGTAGGTGAGCGCCGTCCGGCGCGTGGACGCCAACAGTTTCTCCCATATCGTACATTCAATGCGCTTATCGTTCGCCTCGCGCCTGCGCCTTTCGGCATCGGTGTGCCGTCGTGTGGCGGCGGCCGGTGGCGCGGCGCTGATGCTGGCGGCGGGTGGGGCGGTGGGGGGATTCGATCTGGACCGCATGCGCGCCGTTGCCCTTCAGCGCTTCGGGGCCGGGGCGGCGGAGGCGGTGGATGGCTGGCGCACGGCGCTGGCGGGGTGGCGCGAGCTGCCCGAGGAGATGCAGCTCCAGCGGGTCAATGAGTTCTTCAACCGGCGCATCCGCTTTGCGGAGGACAGCCAGTTGTGGGGCCAGGCGGATTACTGGGCTACGCCGCTGGAAGTGCTCGCCCGGGGTGCCGGCGATTGCGAGGACTACGTCTTCGCCAAGTATTTCACCCTGCGCGAGCTCGGGGTGGATGAGCAGCGGCTGCGGATGACCTACGTGCGGGCGCGGATCGGCGGGGCGGGCGGCACACTCACTCAGGCGCACATGGTCCTGAGCTATTACCCTTCGCCGGATGCGGTGCCGCTGGTGCTCGACAATCTGATGACCGGCATCCGCCCGGCGACGGCCCGGCCCGACCTGACGCCGGTTTTCAGTTTCAATATGCAGGGTATCTTCGTGGGCGGGGCGAGCCAGGCTTCCCAGCCGGTGGATCGCGTCTCCCGCTGGCGGGAGTTGCTGCTGCGCATGAATGCAGAAGGTTTGAAGGATTGACGACATGTCTCTGTTGAAACGGTTGTGGGTGAGTGTGGTGGTGGCGATGGGGCTGGTGCTGATCGGCGCGTTTGCGGTCAGCCTGCTCACCGCCCGCGGTTACTTCGAGCAGCAGCTGCGGGCGCAGTCGAGCGACGGCGCGGTGTCGCTGGCCTTGTCGATGTCGCAGCAGAACAAGGACGCGGCGACCATGGAGCTGCTGGTCACTGCGCTGTTCGACGGTGGCCATTACCGGTCGATCCGCTTTGTGGACGCGAGTGGCAAGGTGAGCATCGAGCGCGCCCAGCCGGATCACCCGGATGAGGTGCCGGGCTGGCTGGTCCGGGTGCTGCCGATGGACGTTCGGCCGGGGCAGGCGCAGGTGAGCGATGGCTGGCGGCAGATCGGCGTGGTGTCGGTGGAGGCGGCCCGCGGCTACGCCTACCGCTCGCTGTGGCGGGGCGTGCTCCAGCTGGGCAGCCTGATGCTGGCGATCGGGTTGTTCTGGGCGATGGCGGTGTCGGCGCTGCTGCGCTGGGTGCGGCGGCCGCTGGCCGAGATGGCGGAGCAGGCCGAGGCGATTGGCGCCGGCCAATTCCGGGTGCTGGCCGAGCCGGAGGTGGTGGAGCTGCGCAGCATGGCGGCGGCGCTCAACCACATGTCGGAGCGGGTGCGGGCGCTGTTCGCCGAGCAGGCCGCGCGGATCGAGCGGCTGCGGGATGAGGGCAGCCGCGATCCGGGCACGGGCTTGCTCAACCGGGCGTGCTTCAGCGGCGAGCTGCGCCGGGTGCTGACGGATGCCGACGTGCCGGCGACCGGCTGCATCGGCATGCTGCGGATCGCCGATCTGGCCAGCCTCAACCAGAAGCTGGGCCGGGCCCACACCGACGAGTGGCTGGCGGCGGTGGGCAAGGCGATGCAGGCGAGCCTGGAGGGGCTGGAGGATGGGGCGCTGGCCCGGGTGGGGGGCGCGGAGTTCGCCGTGTTGCTGCCGGGCGACGGGCTGGATGCGGGACGACGGATTTTCGAGGGCGTGTTGAGCGCGGTGACGGCGCTCGACCTGCAGGCCGGGGAGGCCGGCGGGTTGCGCGCCCACGCGGCGGTGATGGCCTACCGCCGGGGCGAGGTGCCCGGCACGGTGCTGGCCCGGGTGGATTCGGCGCTGATGCGTGCCGAGGCCCAGGGGGCGCTGGTGGTGGATGGAGAGGAGGCGGGCGTGCCGCTACCGGTGCGCGGCGAGGGCGAGTGGCGGACGCTGATCGAGGGGGCGCTGGCGCGGCGGGAGTTCACGCTGGTGGAGTATCCGGTGCTGGCCGGCGACGGGGCGCTGGCGCATCGGGAGTTCATGCTGCGGCTGCCCACTGCGGGCGGGCCGGTGCTCACCGCGGGGCAGTTCATGCCGGCCGCGGTGCGGGTGGGGCTGGCTTCGGCGTGCGACCTGGAGGCGCTACGCCTGGGGATCGAGCGGCTGGCCGGTACGGCCGACCCGGTGGCCATCAACGTGGCGCCGCGCTCGTTGATCGAGCCGGATTTCCTCGAGCGGCTGGATGTGCTGCTGGCCACCGCCGGCCCGGGGGCGTCGCGTGTCGCGGTGGAAGTGAGCGAGCGCGGGCTGGACGCCAACCTGGCAGGGCTGGAGGCGCTCGCCGAGGTGCTGGCCCGCCACGGGGCGCACCTGGGCATCGAGCACTTCGGGCGTCAGCTGGCGGCGCTGCCGCGGCTCTACGCGATCCGCCTGGCTTACCTGAAGCTGGACGGCAGCTTTGTGGCCGGCTTGCACGAGAACCCGGGGCACCAGCGGCTGGTGCGGGCCATCGTGGATGTGGCGCGGGGGCTGAACGTGGTGGTGTACGCCGAGCAGGTGCATTCGGCCGAAGAGTGGGCGGCGGCGGCGGCGCTCGGGGTGGGCGGGATGACCGGCCCGGAGGCGTCGCGGCGACTGGTCGCCCAGGGCTGAGTCGGGTTTGGCAGGGCGGGCAGGGCCCGCGCCTTTCAGATGTGCAGAAACGGCAACAATGAGTCGATCATTGTTGCCGTTTTTTTGATGCCCGCTTGGGCTGTAGAAGGCGGTGTGGGTGAGGAGGTGGGAGGCCTCTGCTGGTGCGCCAGCTGTCGCCAGCGCACCCATTTCAGCCCGCGATCTCTCCTCTCCTCGCTTCCTATTCCTCACGCCGCCCCGCGGCTCAGTCGGCGCTCAGTTTGCCCTTGGTGAGCAGGTCCTGAATGATCTGCGCGTCGGTGCCGAGGGCGCCGCTGTTGGTGAGATCCACGCCCTGCAGGACGATCTTCTGGTCGGTGGCGCCGGCGACGAAGGTGCCGCCGGTGTAGCCGCCGTTGGTGCTGATGTGCACCACGGTGTCGGTGCCGGCCTTCTCGAAGTGCAGGTAGTTGCCCAGGTTGCCGGTGGCGGTGCCGGTGTGGCTTTCGCCCTGGAGCAGGTCGCGCAGGTCGAGGATGTCCCCGCCGGTGCTGGCACCGCCCGCGGCCGCCTTGTCGAAGTCGGTGATGGCATCGACCGCCGGCTTGGCGGTGGTGCCGGCGTCGCCGAGGCTCCACTTGAAGGTGTCGGACCCGAGCCCGCCGGTGAGGGTGTCGTTGCCGGCGCCGCCTGCGATGAGGTCGGCCGCGCCACCGCCGCGGACGATGTCGTTGCCGCTGCCGCCGGTGAGGATGTCGCGGCCGTCGGTGCCGGTGATGTCGTCGTTGCCGGTGGAGCCGGTGAGCTGGGCGCCGGTGCGGACGAGCCAGCTGCCGTTCTGGCTGGGGTTCTCGATGATGTCCTGGAGCGCCGACAGGGTGGGGGCGCTGGTCGGGGTGAACAGCGCGAAGTCGTCGGTGCCGAGGGTTTTGTAGGCGGTGTCGGCTTCGCTGGAGAGCTTGACCTCGACGCGCAGGCGGGCGTTGCCACCCTGTTCCCAGTACAGCAGCTCGATGGGCTGCAGGCCGCTGCCCAGGGAGACGCCGGTGTAGGTGCGGGTGGTGGGCGACTGGATGTCGTCGAACATGGCCACCGTCTTGCCGGCGATGTTGAGCCGGAAGCCGTCGTCGGCGGTCACGCGGATGTCGTAGCTGCCGCCATCCAGGTTGACCAGGCCGACCAACCGCAGGCCGGAGTCGGTGGTGACGCCGATGCCGGTGGTGGTGCGCAGTTCGGCGGTGTCGGCGCCGGCGGTGCCGCCCCGCAGGAAGTTGTAGAGCGCGCCGGAGTTGATCGCCAGGTTGCTGCCGAGCTGGGTGGGGTTGTTGCCCAGGTTGCCATTGACCGCGCCGACGGTGGTGGTGCCGGTGGTGTAGCCGAAGCCGTAGTCGATCTTGTCGGCGCTGAAGGTGGCGTCGGCGCCGGTGGCGGTGGCGGCGTTGTAGGTGCCGACGATGGTCTGGCCACTGCGCCCGTTGACGATGGCGGTCATGTCGGAGACGTGATCGAAGTTGCCGTAGCGGGTGTCGTCGGCGTGGATGCGGGTGTTGGCGGGGCCGGCGGTTTCGTTGTAGCCGTAGAACTCGCCGGTGAGCCCGAGATTGCCGCTGGCGATCGCGCTGGTGGTGGCGGTGGCGGTAAGCACGTTTTCGGTGACGCGGCTGACGTTGAAATCGACGGTCGAAGAGGCGGTGTCGCCGTCGTTATCCACCAGGGTGAAGCCGAAGCCGTCCTGCACCGAGGTGCCGACGATGGCGCTGGGGGTGTAGGTGTAGCTGCCGGTGCTCATGTTGATGACCAGCGAGCCGCCCGTTGCGGTGGTGACGCTGAGCTGCTGGTTGGCGGTGTTGAAGCTGCCGTGGCTGGCACCGCCGCTGACGGCGATGCTGCCGGCGCCGGAGTTGTTGTAGGTGTAGGTGACGCCGTCGACGGTGATCGACTGGATGTGGCCACCGTCGGCACCGAAGACGCTGGTGCCGCCCAGCAGGCCGCCGGAGAGGATCTCGCCAGCCGCAGGGGCGGGCACGGTGGCTTGCAGCGCGGTGGAGAGCTGGTTGAAGTCGCTGATGACCTTCCCGTCGAGGTTGCTGGCCGTGGCGCCGTTGTAGGCGATCGGGTCGAGGTAGGACTGGGTTGCACCGCCGCCCATGCCCAGCGCGAAGCTGGTGATCTGGTTGGTCTGCAGGTAGGTTTTCCAGGCGGCTTCGTCGGTGGTGCCGATGTCGGTGCCCAGATTGGGTTCGCCGTCGGACAGGAAGTAGGCGATGTTCTGCCCCGAGGCCAGCTTGCCGGGGGTGGTGAAGGCGGTCTGGCCGGTGGCCAGGGCGGCGTCGTAGTTGGTGCCGCCGGTGGCGGTGATCTTGGCGAGTTCGGCCTTGGCCTGGGCCACGGTGAACCAGGTGGCGCCGATGTCCTTGGCGCTGCTGTTGAAGGTGACCAGTCGGACGCGCACCTCGCCGAAGCTGTCGTAGCTGTCGAGCAGGGTGTTGAGCGCGCCGATGGCGCTGGCGAGGCGGGTGGTGCCGCCGACGCCGTCGGTCCGGATCATGCTGGCGGAAGTGTCGAGCATGATGAGGAGGTTGGTGTCGGTGGGCGCGACGGAGATGGCCTGGGTGGCGGCGGTGGCTGCCGGGGCGTCGTCCTCCACGTTGATGGTGAGCACGCCCGAGGTGGTGGCGATGCCGTCGCTGACATTGACGCCGAAGTCGATGGCGCGCACGTCTTCGGCGGTTTTGTCGGGGTGATCCACCGGGCCGGAGAGCTTGACGGTGTAGCTGCCGTCGGCGGCGATGGTGGCGCGGATGATCTCGACGCCGCCGGCGGTGCCGATCAGCGTTGAGGTGCCGGCGCCGCTCCAGCTGATCGACTTGCCACCGGAGGTGATGTCCACCGGCGGGGGACTGAGCGTGGCGGTGAGGGTGTTGCCGTCGGCGTCGCCGAAGGCGATGGTGCCGCTGGCAGTGGTGAGGTTGGTGGTGTCGCTGGTGCCCTTGCCGTCCGGCGCGCCGGTGGCGAGCCCTTCTTCCGAGACGGTGGCGCTGCCGGTGCCGACCACCGGGGCGTCGTTGGTGCCGGTGACGGTGATGGCGATCTCGCGGGGGGTGCCGTCGAGGCTGGTGACGGTGATGCGGTCGACCACCTGCTGGCCTTGCTTGAGCCCCTGGACGTTGGCGGCGCCGTTGTTGAGCACGTAGGTCCAGTTGCCGGTGGCGTCGATGCTGAGGCTGCCGTATGTGCCGGCGGTGGTCTTGGCGACGAAGCCGGACTGGCCGGCGTCGGGGTCGGCGATCGTGAGGGTGCCGGTGGCGCTCAGGGTGAGGTCTTGGGTGACGTTGCCGAGGGCGGTGCCGCCGATGACCGGGACGTCGTCGGTGCCGGTGATGTCGATGGTGAGGGTGGTGGTGGCGCTGCCGCCCTGGCCGTCGGAGACGGTGTAGCTGAAGGTGTCGGTGGCGTGCTGGCCGGCCTGCAGGCTGTTGTCGGTGGCGGCGTAGGTGTAGCTGCCGTCGGGGCGGATCGTCAGGGTGCCGTGGGCGCCGGTTAGCGTGGTGCCGGTGGCGCCGACGGCGGTGGTCGGGGTGCCCGTGCCGGTGCCGATGCGGGTGACGGTGAGCGTGTCGCCGTCCGGATCGCTGTCGGCCCGGTCGCCGCCGATGCCGATGCCGGTGAGCACGTTGCCGCCGGCGCTAAGGTTCTCGGTGACGGCGAGGGTGTCGGCCACGGCGCTGGGCGCCGGGTTGGCGACCGTGAGCTGGAAGGTCTGGGTGACGCTGGCGCCGCTGCCGTCGGTGGTGGTGACGACGATGCCGTACGGGCCACCTTGCGAGGCGCCGGCGCCGAGGGTGCCGGTGATGAGGCCGGTGACCGGGTCGATGGCAAGGCCGGCCGGCAGGTTGCTGGCGGTGTAGCGCAGCACGTCGCCGCTGTCCGGATCCCGGAATCCGCCGGCGGTGGGGATGCTGACGCCCTGGGCGTCGGTGCCGCCCACGTTGGGCAGGTTGCCGACGGTGACCGGGGTGTCGTTGGTGCCGGTGACGGTGAGGGTGAGGGTGGCGGTGTCGGTGGCGCTGCCGTCGGAGACGGTGTAGGTGAAGACGTCGGTGGCGGTGACGCCGGCGGCCAGGGCCGCGGCCTTGTTGGCGACATACACGTAGCTGCCGTCGCCCTGCAGCGTGAGGGTGCCGTAGGTGCCGGCCAGCGCGGTGCCGATGGCGCCAGCGGTGCCCGTGGCGGCTTCGGCGCCGGTGCGGATCTGGGTGACGGTGAGGCTGGCGCTATCCACGTCGGTGTCGGTGCCGGCGGGGTTGGCGGTGCTGGCGATCAGGCCGTTGGCGGTGGCGACGGTGAGGGTGGCGTCTTCAAGCACGCTGCCCACGTCGTTGGCGGCCACCGGGGCGTCGTTCACCGCGGTGACGCCGATGCTGGCCGTGCCCTGGGCGGAGACGCCGCCGTTGTTGTCCGTGGCGGTGTAGTGGAAGCTGGTGTTGCCGTTCCAGTTGGCGTCGGGCTTGAAGTAGACCGTGCCGGTGGCGCCGCTGAGGGTGGCGCCGACGGCGATCGGCTGGGTCATGGCCGCGTCGCGGTACAGGGTGCCGTGGGCGGGCAGATCGGCGATGGTGAGCCGGGTGACAGTGCCGTCCACGTCGGTGCCGCCGAGCGCGATGGCGATGGGGGCCGCGGGGTCTTCGCTGCCACTGCCGCTGGCGGCGCTGACGGTGGGCAGCTCGTTGGTGCCCAGCACGTCGATGGTCAGCGTGCGGGTGGTGCCGTCGACCGTGGAGATCGTGAATGTCTCGACGCGGGTGTCGCCTTCTTTCAGGGCCTGGACATTGGCGGCGCCGTTGTTGAGCACGTAGCGCCAGTCGCCGGCGGCGTTGATGCTGAAGGTGCCGTAGGCGCCGGTGACGGTGGCGGGGTTGAAGGCGGCCGGGTTGTCCACGTCGGTGACGAACAGGCTATCGCTGGCGACCAGCTGGCCGGCGGTGTCTTCCTTGACGGAGCCGGCGAGCGGCCCGTTGATCTGGGCGGGGTCGTTGGCGCCGGTGACGTTGATGGTGAGGGTGGCGGTGCTGGTCAGGGCCCCGTCGCTCACGCGGTAACTGAAAACGTCCTGCACGGTGCTGCCGCTGTTGAGGGCCTGAGCGGCGGCGCCCGGGGTATAGGTGTAGCTGCCATCGGGTCGGATCAGCAAGGTACCGTAGGCGCCGGCCAGGGTGAGGCCGGTGCTGCCCACGTTGCTGAAGCTGCCGGCCGTGCCGACCTGGGCGCCGGTGACGGTGAGGGTGGTGCTATCGCTGTCGGTGTCGTTGGCGAGCACGCCCGGCGCGGTGCCGGTGAGGGGGGCGTCCTCGCTGGTGGTGGCGGTGTCGGGCTGGGCCTGGGGCGCATCGTTCACCGGGGCGACATTGACCGTGGCGGTGCCGGTGGTGATGCCACCGTGGCCATCGGAGAGGGTGTAGGTGATGGTCACCGGGCCATTGACGTTGGCGGCCGGGGTGAAGGTGAGGGTGCCGTCGGGATTGACGGTGACCGAGCCCTTGGCCGGATCGACGGTGGCGCCGGTGACGGTGAGCGGGTCGCTGTCCGGGTCGGTGTCGTTGCCGAGGACCGCGAAGGTGACCGGCTTGTCCTCGTCGGTGCTGGCGGTGTCGGGGTTGGCGACGGGGCCGTCGTTGGTGCCGAGGACGGTGAGGGTCACCGTCGTGCTGGTGCCATCCACGCTCTGGACGG
>NZ_JAYRMI010000059.1:0-12519 GCF_041904905.1 Zoogloea sp.
GGGGGGGGGCCCCGGGCTCGCCCGGCGGGGGGGGGGGGGGGGGGGGGTTTGGCCTCGCCGAGGGCCTGACCGCTGCGCCCGTCCAGAATGCGCAGGCTGCCGTCGTAGCCGCCGGCGGCGAGCCGGGCGCCGTCGGGGCTGAAGCGCAGGGCGAGGGTGGGGGCGGGCCAGGGGGGCAGGGCGATGTCGCCGGTGGGGGGCTCGTCGCGGGGGTCGGGGCTGTCGCCGTTGCGCCTGGCGCCGACGCGCCACAGGTGCAGGCGCAGGTCTTCGCCGGCGCCGGCGATGCGTTTGCCGTCGGGGCTGACCGCGCGGCTTCCGCGCCGGTGGCCGCCGTCGGCGAGGGGGGCGCCCAGGGGCGAGACGGTGCGGGGGTTCCACAGGCGCAGGCTGCCGTCCAGGCCGATGGAGGCGATGCGGTCGCGCCCGTCCTGGATGAAGCGGGCGGCGGTGACGGCGTCGCGGTGGCCGGCGAGGGGTTCGCCGCGGGGGGCGCCGGTGGCGGCGTCCCACAGGCGGAGGGTGCCGTCTTCGCTGGTGGAGACGATCTCGCGGCCGTCGCGGCTGAAGGCGACGCTGCGCACGAGGCCGGTGTGGCCGGCGAGGGGCGGGGCGATGGGGCGGGCGCGGGCGAGGTCCCAGACGATGAGGGTGTTGTCCCAGCCGCCGGAGACGAGGCGGCGGCCGTCGGGGCTGAAGGCGACGCAGCGCACGGAGTCGGTGTGGCCGACGAAGGGCTTGCCGATGGGCTTGCCGCTGGCGACGTCCCACAGGCGCAGGGTGTTGTCGTTGCTGCCGGTGACGAGGCGGCGGCCGTCGGGGCTGAAGGCGACGGCGGTGACGGCGTCGCGGTGGCCGGTGAGGGGCGCCGCCGCGGGGAGGCTGGTGCCCACGTCCCACAGCATGGCGGTGCCGTCGTCGCTGCCGGAGGCGACGAGGTGGCCGTCGGGGCTGAAGGCGACGTTGCGCACGGCGTCCATGTGGCCGGTGAGGGGGAAGGCGAGGGCGGGGGCGAGGCGGTCGTCGAGCACATCCCACAGGCGCAGGGTGGTGTCGTTGCTGCCGGTGACGAGGCGCCGGCCGTCGGGGCTGAAGGCGACGCTGCGCAGGGTGCCGCCGTCGGCTTCGATGGGCGGGCCCAGGGGGGCGGCGGTGCGGGCGTTCCAGAGTTGCAGGCTGCGGTCGTCGGCGACGGTGACGAGGCGGTCGCCGGCGGGGCTGACCGCCATGGCGATGAGGGGGGTGGCGGTGCCCACCAGGCGCACCAGGTAGCGTTCGTGGCGCAGGCTGGCGAGGAGGTCGCCTTCGGCTTCGGGGTCGGGGGGGCGTTCGTTGCCGCCCAGGCGCAGGGCGGCGAGCAGCTGCAGCAGGGCGCGTTCGTCGGGTTCGGGGCGCAGCCCGGCGAGCATCGCGGAGGATTCGGCGCGCAGGCGCAGGCCGGTGGAGTTGCGCAGTTCGGCCCGGGCCCGTTCTTCGGCGCGCTGGGCGCGGATGGCTTCGGCCTGGGCTTCTTCGGCGTGCTGGCGGGCGCGGTGTTCGGACCAGATCGAGCTGGCGGTGAGGGCCACCAGGGCGAGCCCGACGCCGGTGACGGTGGCCCGCCACCATTGGCCGATGCGCACGTGGCGGGGGGCGATGCTGAGGCGTTCCACCACGTCGCGGCTGGCGATGCCGTGGGCGACGGCGTCGAGGGTTTCGTCGAGCCAGATGGTGTCGCCCACCGGCAGCCAGCCCTGGATGGCGGCGAGGACTTCCGGGTCGCCCAGGGCGCCGTCGATGCTGATGGGGATGATGGGCCGGCCGGGGTGCAGGGCGCGGAAGGTCTCGACTTCGGTCTTCACCCAGCCGGGGCGCATAAGCATGCCCTTGTTGGCGATGACCACCAGGATGCGGGCGCGGCGGAGGGCCTGGCGCAGGGTGTCGGTGAGTTCGTCGCCGGGGGCGGCTTCGTCTTCGCTGTAGAACACCGCGAAATCCCGCTCGCGCAGCTGGCGGGCGAGGTCGGAGGCGTAGGACTGGGTGCCCCGGGGCAGCTGGCCGAGGGCGAAGGAGATGAACAGGTCGTAGCCGAACAGACGGGCGGCGAAGGAGCGCCGCGTCCGCGGGGGGCGCCGCCGGGGGTGGGCGGGGGGGGCGGAGGGGAGGGGCGGGCCGGTCATGGCGTGGGCCTGGGCGGGCCGGGGTGCTGCGCGGCCCGCGGCAGGGGGCGGGGCCTCAGAGGAAGCCGCGCAGGTGCTGTTTCACATCCACATGGCGGGCGGCGAAGGCCTTGCCGACCCGCTGGATGTCGGGGATGTGGTCGATGGCGTCGAGGGTCTGCACGTCGGCGGCCTTGACGTCGGCCAGCCCCAGGGCGTTGAGGCCGGGCTGGCTCACGTCGGGGTCGTAGCGCACGTAGGCGAACTGCTTGGCCCCGGAGAAGGTGTCGCTGCCCACCAGATCGCCCACTTCCTGGTCGATGGGGCGGCCGAAGCGGCATTCGCCCAGCACCCGGCAGGCCATGTCCCAGCCGGCGGCGGCGGCGTTCATCAGGGCGCCGGGCACCGTCTTGGCGGCGTCGAGCAGCCACATGTCGTCGGGCTTGAGGCCGGGGCGCACGGCGGGGGCGCTGCCGGTGCCCACCGAGACGATGAGCATGCGGTCGGGGCCGGTCTGCCACTGGATGCGGTAGGGGGCGGCGGTGACCGTCTGGAAGGCCAGGAAAGCGGCGTTGTTGTAGGTGGTGACGCCGCCATCGACGAAGACGAAGTCGTAGGCGTCCTTGCCCTTGCCAAGGGTGACCACTTCGGGCGGGAAGTAGGTGGGGGCGGCGGTGCTGGCGCGCACGAGCTGCCACAGGGGCAGCAGCAGGTTGCAGTCGGGCCGGTCGCGCTGGTTGTACTTGGCGAAGGGGTTGTTGCTGACGGCCCAGGGGGAGTCGGTGGTGGCGTTACGCATCACCATCATGAGCACCGAGCGCAGGCCGGGGCTGCCCAGGGTGATGTCGTCGCCCAGGGCGGCGGAGAGTTCCTTCTGCAGGGTTCTGGCCAGGGGTTCCTTGTTGTAGGCGTAGTGCAGGCGCTTGAGCAGCGAGGCTTTGTCGAACATCTGCTTGCCGCCATCGACGTAGAACTTGCGGATCTTGTCGGTGCTCATGCCGGCGGCGATGCAGGCGGCGATGATGGCGCCGGTGCTGGTGCCGCACACGAAGTCGAAGTAGTCGCACAGCAGCAGCTTGGGGTTGCCGGTTTCGGTGCGCAGGTCGGCTTCGAGCCGGGCGAGGATCTCGACGCTCATCAGCCCGAGGATGCCGCCTCCGTCGCAGGAGAGGATCTTCTTGGGGCCGGGTGCGGCGATGCGCTTTTCGAGGGCGGTGGGCATGGCGGAGTCCTTTCCTGGGGTGGGGCGGTCGGGGGTTACCACATGGTGCGCGTGTCCAGCCAGGTGACCTGCCCGGTGCGGCGCTTGACCTCTTCCACGAGGTGCTGGGTGCCGCCGGGGCCGTCGCCGCCGCCGCCGTTCCACAGGCAGACGAAGCGGGTGCGCTTGATGCCGCAGGCCAGCGCGCTGTTGAGCAGCCACAGGTTGCAGCGCTCGTAGGGGTTGAGTTCGTTGCCGTGGCTGTCGCAGGGCAGGGGGCCAAGCTCGTCGGGCATCGTCCGCGGGGGCTGGCACAGGGGGTGTTCGCGCAGCTTGAGGAAGCGTTTGCGCCAGGCGTCGCCGTTGGTGGCGGGGAGCACGGATTCGGCGATGAAGTCGGGTTCGGGCAGGGGGAACAGGAACTGCACCCGCAGGCCGCGGGCGATGGCGGCTTCGGCAAACAGGATGTCGCCGCCCGAGGCACCCTGGGTGAGGGCGAGGTCGGCGGCGCTGGCGCCCAGGTCGTCCAGCGCTTGGGCGATGGCAGCGGCGGCGACGGGCTCCTTGTCGGCGGGGAAGCGGGGCTGCTTGCGGCCGGGGGCGTCGATCATGTGGCCGGAGAACAGGAAGACCTTCTCGGGCTTCCAGCTGTCGGCGGGTTTCTGGAGGCGGTCGAGGGCGCGCTCGAAGGTGGCGATGCCGGCGGCCACCCGCTCGGGGGCGAAGCCGATGGCTTGCAGCACGCGCAGCTGGCCGAGGGTGGAGTCGAGGGAGAACCAGTCTTTGTCGGCCAGGGCGATGGCGTCTTTGTAGGCGCGGGTGACGCCGGCGGTGTCGCCGCACAGCACCGCCAGATCGCCCAGGGTGGCGCGGCCCCAGTAGGTGTTGTTGTCGAGCAGTTCGCAGCCGGTGGCCCACGATACGCCGCCGGCCATGCAGTCGAGCTGGGCGTCGTAGGGCGAGGGCTGGCCGGTGAGATCCCGGTAGAGGTGGATCAGGGTGAGGGCGTTGATGCCCGAGTAGTAGTGGCCGGGGGCGGCGCGGAAGGCGGCGACGTAGGATTCGATGGCGGTGAGGAGGAGGGCGTCTTCGTAGGCGGCGTCGCTGCGCTTCTGTTCGGGGGTGCTGCCGTCCCGGTTCCAGGCGGCCACCCAGGCGTCCTTGTCGAGCCGGCCCAGCAGGGCGAGGGTTTCCACGTCGCGGGGATGGTCGGCGAGGATCTTGCGATACACCGCGCGGGCGTCGTCGTTGCGGCCGATGCGCTGCAGGCACATGCCCCGGTTGCGGGCAGCGTCGAGGTTGGTGGGGTCGAAGCGGCAGGCGGCCTCGAACTGTTCGAGCGCAAAGTTGAAGTGCCTGCCCTTGACCAGGGCTTTGCCGGCGAGCAGCCGGGCCTCGACCCGCAGGGCGGTGACGGGGGCTTCTTCGGCCAGCACCAGCACGTCTTCGGGGCGTTCGGCCTTGCGCGCCCGCTCGATCCACATCGACCAGTCGTCGTGGTGGCGCCAGAACTCCCGCGCGGCACCGGCGCGCAGGGATTTCCAGTCGGGCTCGGCGAGGTTGGGCAGCAGGGCGTACACGGGGCTGACGACGCGCTCGGGGCCGGCTTCGAGGGTCTCGCGGGTCATCTCGGCCAGCGCGGCGATGTCGGCGGCGAGGTGGTCGGGGTCGGGGGCGCCGTCCTTGAGGCGGTAGCCCAGCTTGCGGTCGGTGTAGATGTCGAAGGGCTTGGTGCCCCGCGGGCCCAGGGTGAGCACCACGCCGCGGGCGCGCAGGGCGTGGCGTACGCCCAGCTCGTACCACACGTTGGGGTTGTCGAGGGTGAGGTCCACCAGCACCAGGTCGGCCATCAGGAGTTCCTGGAACATGTCCACCCGGATGTCGCCGGCGCGCTGTTCTTCGTCGGCCCGGATCACGTCGAGCCCGACCCGTTCGAGGGCGGGGCGCAGCAGCTCGTCGTAGATGCGGTTGAAATCGATGGGCTTGCCGTCCGGGTCGGGTTTGGTGCCGAAGGGCATTGCAACGAAGGCGTGAAGTTTCATGGCGGCGCTTTCGGGTGCGAGGGGGATTATCCGGATGGCTTGTCCATCTTAGTCCCGGGGGCGACAGGCTGCCAAGCCCGGCGGCCAGGCGGTGGGACGTGCGGCCGGGCGGCGCCTTCAGGCGGGTTTGCCGGTGGCGATGCCGATGGCGGCGCAGGCTGCGACGAAGGCTTCCTGGTAGGCGTGGAGTTCGGCGACGTCGGGCGCGATCAGCGGGACGGGCGGCGTGAGGGTGAAGGTTTCGCGGGCGGTCTCGATCACGATGGCGTGGCGCTCGCGGTTATGGCGGAACATGAAGACGCCAAGGCCACCGAGCAGCGCGGCGGAGCCCAGCACCCGCCAGTCGCCCCGCTCGACGAACTCGTCCCAGCCCCACAGCAGCGTCAGTGCGCCGGCGACGAGGAGCAGCGTGCCCTTGAAGCGGCGCCCCAGGGCGGACACCGGCTCCAGCCAGACCCGGCGCACCGTGGCGGCGGGCAGGCGCTCCATGTGGAACTGGGGCTCGAGGTGCAGGCCGGCGTCTTTCAGCAGCACGTGCACGGCCTGGTTGGAGACGGCGAAGCCGAAGGGCTCGATCCGGTCGTCGAGGTTGTAGCCGACTTCCACCGTCAGGGTCTCGCCGGCTTCGAGGTGGCAGGGATAGGGGGGGTTTGAAGGGGTGGGGCACATGGAAGACCTCCGCTGCGCTGTGGTCGTCCACCCCCGTCGCCCGCGGGCCCGCGGGGAGGGTCCCGGCCGGGGGGGGGGGGGGGGGCCCCCCCCCCCCGCGGGGGGGGGGGGGGCCCCCGGGGGGGGGGGGGGGCCCGGCGGCGCTTCAGCCTTGCCCGCGGTGGGGGAAACGTCGCTGGGGCGGCAGGTGGAGGCTGGCCTCGGCCTTGCGCTGGCGCTCGTCCTTGCGGGACGGCCAGTCGCAGTTGCAGCCGCAGTCGGCCACGCGCAGCGCCCACTCGAGGGGCGTGGTGCAGGTGTCGCAGCCCGGCAGGTGGCAGCTGCCGTCGCAGGGCAGATCGCAGCCCACGTCGCACACGCCGCGCTGGGCGAGCGGCGGCAGGCGCCGCGGCGGCGCGGCGTAACGCCGGTGGGCCACTCCGCACAGGTGGGTGCGCGCCCGCAGCACCCGCACCCCGCCGATCACCCCGAAGCGCCGCACCGCCCGATACCCCAGGGCCGAACAGCTCTGTCGGCCGGTGTGGGTGCGGTAGGCGCAGCAGAAGCCCTTGCGGGGCGACAGATGGCGTTGATAGAAGCGGATCAGGGCGAGGGCGAGGCGGCGCATGGGCGAGCGTTGGCGGACGGGTCGGGGTGGCTTGCGAAGCCGCGGGCGGGATGGAGTCTATCCGCCAGAGGCTCGTTCGAGAATGTCGATCAGGCGCCTGCCCCGCGCCTTCATGGCCGGCGTGCCGGTGACGGTGAGTTCCCGGATGTGCCGGGCGATGTCGGGCAGGAGGTGGCGATGGCGCAGGCCGATGTCGACCAGGGCCTGCATGCTCATGGTCCGCACGATGCGGCTGCGATCCTGGGTGAAGGATAGCAGCCGCGCCACCACCGCATCCGCCTCGGCCGGGGTCAGGGGCAGGCGGGCCAGCAGGGGCGCCACGTGCCAGCGGACCTCGGCCTGGGTGACCAGGGCGTGGCGCTGGATGAGGGCGTCCTTCCAGGGCACCAGCAGCGCCGGCCGCGCTGCGGTCGCCTTCTCGATGACGTCGGCGCAGCGCATGCGCAGCACCGAATCGTCCCCATCGAGCCCCTCGAAGAGCACGGCGAGCAGTGCCGGCGCCCCGGCGACGCGGGCGGCGACGCGATCCGCCTCGCCGATGGAGCGACGGTCGCCGCCGGAGAGCTGTTGCAGGAGCGGGTGCATGGTGGCGTCGGGCGGTCAGGACCAGCGGGCGAGCGTCCGGGCGATGGGGCCGGGATCAATCGAAACTCGCCTCCAACACAAGATTACTGACACGCCCACATGCCTCCTGAGCCTCGCCCCGTCGGGCCGGGGCCGCAGCCCTCACGCCAGGCGCCGGCCGTATCGCCGCCGCGCCATCTCCCCCCGCGCACCCGCGCGAGCAAGCCTCGGCGGCGCACGAGGACGCCTCGGCCGGGTGCGAGAAGGCCTCGCACGTGCACGAGGACGCCTCGCACTGGCGCGAGAAGCCCTCGGCGCGGCGCGAGGACGATTCTGCAGCACGCGAGGAAGCCTCGCGCATGTACGAGGACACCTCGCACCGGCACGAGAAGACCTCGCGCGGGCGCGAGGATGATTCTGCACGATGCGAGGACAGTTCGCACCCGTGCGAGCTTGCCTCGCCGGCTTGCGAGGGACGTATCGGGGGGGAGTGGGATCGCAGAGAACTTCGCTGACCCGACGGCGGATGCACAAAAGGGGCGCCCTCGAACGGAAGTGCGCCCTTGCGCGCTTGCTGAGGCAGAGAGACGTGATCCATACCCCTGCGCGCATCCGGTGTGGCGCATGGGCGGAAGAGGGGTGGTCAGCCTCCCTCCTCGACGCCGTGCAGCGATCCGGCGCGAGGGGCGTTGGAGGCGTCTGTTCAAACGGGCGCCGGGCAGGAGAGCCTGCCCGGCAAGTCACGCGGATTCAGGGTGAATCCGGTTGATCCGGCGCGCCGGCCTCAGTAGATCTCCCGCGTCTCCAGGAACTTGATGTTGGGGAAGCGTTCCTGCGCCATCTGCAGGTTCACCCGGTTGGGGGCGAGGTAGACGTAGTCGCCGTTGCCGTCCAGCGCCATGTTGGCGGGGGATTTGTCGGCGAGGGCGCGCAGGTCGGCGTCGGTGCCGCGCAGCCAGCGGGCGGTGGCGTAGCTGCAGGATTCGAACATCACGTCCACGCCGTATTCGAACTCCAGCCGGTGGGCCACCACGTCGAACTGCAGGGTGCCCACGGCGCCCAGGATGAGTTCGTTGGTGGTGGTGGGGCGGAAGAGCTGGGTGGCGCCCTCCTGGGCGAGCTGCTCGAGGCCCTTCTGCAACTGCTTCATCTTGAGGGGGTTCTTGATCTGGGCGCGGCGGAAGTGCTCGGGCGCGAAGCTGGGGATGCCGGTGAATTGCAGGTCTTCGCCTTCGGTGAAGGTGTCGCCCAGGTGGATGGTGCCGTGGTTGGGGATGCCGATGATGTCGCCGGCCCAGGCTTCGTCGGTGGTGTTGCGGTCCTGGGCCATGAAGGTGATGGCGTTGTTGATGGCGAGGCTCTTGCCGGTGCTCACCTGCTTGAGCTTGCCGCCGCGCTCGAAGCGGCCGGCGCACACGCGGATGAAGGCGATGCGGTCGCGGTGCTTCGGGTCCATGTTGGCCTGGATCTTGAACACGAAGCCGGAGAACTTGGGCTCGATGGGCTCGACCATGCGGCTCTTGGCGGGGCGGGCCAGGGGCGCGGGGGAGAGTTCGACCACGGCGTCGAGCAGGCTCTGCACGCCGAAGTTGTTGACGGCCGAACCGAAGAACACCGGGCACTGCTTGCCTTCGAGGTAGGCCTCGCGGTTGAAGGTGTGGGAGGCACCGCGCACCAGCTCGATGTCCATGCGCAGCTCGTCGGCCTGTTCGCCGATCACTTCGTCGAGGCGCGGGTTGTCGAGGCCCTGGATGATCTCGGAGGTGCCTTTTTCGGCCTGGGGGTCGAAGAACTGGATGGTGTCGGTGTAGAGGTGGTACACGCCGCGGAAGCGCTTACCCATGCCGATGGGCCAGGTCATGGGCGCGCACTGGATGCCCAGCACGGATTCGATTTCGTCGAGCAGCTCGATGGGCTCGCGGCCTTCGCGGTCGAGCTTGTTGATGAAGGTGACGATGGGCGTGTCGCGCAGGCGGCACACGTTGAGCAGCTTGATGGTCTGGGCTTCGACGCCGTTCACCGAGTCGATCACCATGACCGCCGAATCCACCGCGGTGAGGGTGCGGTAGGTGTCTTCCGAGAAATCCTCGTGGCCCGGGGTGTCGAGCAGGTTGATGACGCAGTCGCGGTAGGGGAACTGCATCACCGACGAGGTGACCGAGATGCCGCGCTGCTTTTCCAGCTCCATCCAGTCGGAGGTGGCGTGGCGGGCGGCCTTGCGGGCGCGGATCTCGCCGGCCACCTGGATGGCGCCGCCGAACCACAGCAGCTTTTCGGTCAGGGTGGTCTTGCCCGCGTCGGGGTGGGAGATGATCGCGAAGGTGCGGCGGCGGGCGATTTGCTGGACGGCTGCGGACATGGCGGGAGACGGCGGATGCGAAAAACCCGCGATTATACAGGGCGATGTGGCTCCCGCCGGTGCGCGCGTGGGCTTAGAACTCGAGCAGCATCAGGCGCCGGCCGCCGGCGTCGTGCTTGCCGGCCATGCGAAAGCCCAGCCGGGTGAAGCGCCGGGTGCGCGCGGTGGAGACCAGCAGCCGGCCGTGGGCGTAGTTCTCCATCAGCCAGGCGATGCGGGTGTGGATGAGGGCCCGGGCGATGCCCTGGCCGCGGGCGTGCTCGGCCACCGCGGAGAGATACAGGATGTGGGTGTCGCTGGCCCAGTCGGCGGCCTTGATGCCGCCCACGCCTACCAGCTCGCCCTGCCTGCGGGCCACGAAGAAGCGGCGATAGAAGGGCATCGCCGCCGGGGCGAGCTGTTCGACGAGGCGCTCGCGGCCGTAGCGGGTGGGGTCGGCGAAGGCGGCGAGGATCACGTCGGCTGCGGTTTCGCGGTCGTCGTCGTGCATCGGGCCGATGAGCAGGTCGTCCTTGATGGTGGGCCTCCTGGTGGGCCGGTGGCGGGACGTGCATTGAAACCCGCGCGTGTTTCAGCGATGTTGCGGCGAGGATGCGATAATGATGAGGTCATTCAACTCGCGAGGAAGCAGACGCATGAAGTTTTCGGTCCTGTCGTGGAACATCGAGCATTTCAAGGGGGGCGCGGCGCGCCTGAAGAAGGTGGCAAGCCATATCCGGAAGCAGAAGCCGGATGTGTTCGCGTTGCTGGAGATCGAGAACGTGGACGTGCGGGCCCTGATGGAGGAGGCCTTCCCGGGCTACGACTTTGCCCTCACCGACGGGCCGGAGGTGCAGGAGATTCTGGTGGGCTGGCGGCGTTCGGCCTTCCAGCAGGCGGTGTTCTCCCAGAAGCGGGAGTTCGACGTGGGCAACGACCGGCTGCGGCCCGGGGCGCTCCTGAGCGTGCGCCACGCGGATGTCTGGTACAACCTGCTGTTCCTGCACACCGACAGCGGCACCGACGCGCCGGCCTTCGGCAACCGGGCGGAGATGTTCGGCAAGACCTGGAAGCTCAAGTCGGCGCTGGATCGCAACCTGGGCGGCGACGGTGCGTCGCGGCTGCTGGTGATGGGCGACCTGAACACCATGGGGCTGATGTTCCCCAAGCCGGCCAAGAAGTTCCTGCGGGTGGATGCGCCCACCGAGATCGCCGCGCTGGCCGAGGCTGCGCTGGAGGCGGGGATGCAGCTGCTCACCAAGGATCGGCCGGTGACCTGGAAGGGGTCGGCGGGCGAGTCGAACCTGGATCACGCCATCGCGTCGGCGTCCCTCAGCTTCAGCCGCTTCGGCCCCGAGGCGGATGCGCCGCAGGTGAAGGTGAAGGGCTGGCCCGACCTGTCCGGTGCCACCCAGGCGAGCTTTCTCGCCGACGTGTCGGACCACGCCTCCCTGTATCTCGAGATCGTGTAGGGCGCGGGCCTAGAACGGCCGGGCGAGGCGGCGGGATTCCTGCGGGTCGCGGAAGACGAGCGGTCGCACCTCGCCGGGCCGCTCCGCTTCGGCCAGCGCGGCGGCGACGAGGCGATGATCGGGCGACTTGGGGCACACCGGGTCGGTGGCGTCCGGGTTGCCGGTGAGCATGAAGGCCTGGCAGCGGCAGCCGCCGTGGTCCTTGTCCTTGTCGTCGCAGGTCTGGCAGGTCTCGGGCAGCCAGGCGTTGCCCCGGTAGCGGTTGAAGAGCGGGGAATCGCGCCAGATCCACTCGATGCTGTGCTGGCGCACGTCGGGGAACTCCAGCCCCGGCAGCATGCGCGCGGTGTGGCAGGGCAGGGCGAGGCCGTCCGGGGTGACGGCGAGGAACACCTCGCCCCAGCCGTTCATGCACTTCTTGGGTTTCTTCGACTGGTAATCCGGCGTGACGAACAGGATGCGCATGGCCTTGCCGAGCTTCTGGCGCCAGCGCTCGGTGACGCGTTCGGCTTCGGCCAGCTGGGCCTCGGTGGGCATCAGCGCGGCGCGGTTGAGGAAGGCCCAGCCGTGATATTGGGTGTTGGCCAGCTCCAGGAACTCGGCGCCGATCCCGGCGGCCATCTCGACGATGCGGTCGAGGTGGTCGATGTTGCCCCGGTGGAGCACGCAGTTGATGACCGTGGGGTAGCCGGCGGCCTTGGTGAGGGCGGCCACCTTGCGCTTGAGGTCGAAGGTGCGGGTGTTGGTGATGAGGTCGTTGGCCTCGCGGGTGGCGTCCTGAAACGAGAGCTGGATGTGGTCGAGCCCGGCGTCCTTGAGCGCGGCGAGGCGTGCTTCGTTGAGGCCCACGCCGGAGGTGATGAGGTTGGTGTAGAAGCCGAGCTTGCGCGCCTCCGCCACCAGAATCTCGATGTCGTCCCGCAAGAGCGGCTCGCCGCCGGAGATGCCGAACTGGGCCGCGCCCATCGCCCGGGCCTGGCGGATCACCGACAGCCAGTCGTCGGTGGATAGCTCGGGCCCGGCCTGGGCGAAATCCACCGGGTTGTAGCAGAAGCTGCAGTGCAGCGGGCAGCGGTAGGTGACTTCGGCCAGCAGCCACAGCGGCCCGGGGCGGGGCGGGACGAGCAGGGTTTCCATCACGCGGGGTTCCAGACGATCCAGTTCTGGGCTTCGGCCATCTGCAGGAAGGCCTCCACGTCGGGGCCCAGGCCGGTGGCGTTGAAGGCGGCCTCCAGGTCGGCCACGATGGCGGCTACGTCGCGGCTGCCGTCGCAGCGCTTGAGAATCTCGCCGGCGCTCTGGTTGAGCTTGACCATGCCTTCGGGGTAGAGCAGCACGTGGGCCTGCTGGGCCGGCTCCCACTGGAAGCGGTAGAGGCGCTGGAGGACGGGACGGGCGGTGGGGTTCATGGTCTCTCGCGTCGGTCGGGTTGGCGCAGCGTAACCCGACGGTTCACTGACGGGTTTGGCGCAGGCCATGTCGGGTTAC
>NZ_JAYRMI010000059.1:12529-26313 GCF_041904905.1 Zoogloea sp.
GACCTACAGGGGTGTTTTACTTTCCGCCGCCTTCGAGCCCGTAGCGCAGGGCCATCGCGTCGTTCATCGACCACAGGATGTCGAGCTTGAACTTGAGGATGTCCAGCGCCTTGAGCTGCGCGGCGCGGGTGTCGAAGTAGGCGAGGGTGATCGCCAGCCCCTGCTCCACGTCGCGGCGGGCCTGGGTGACGCGGTTGCGGAAATACTGCAGCCCTTCCGGTTCGATCCACGGGTAGTGCTCCGGCCAGTTGGCGAGGCGCTGCTTGTGGATGGTGGGGGCGAAGAGTTCGGTGAGGCTGGAGCACACCGATTCCTGCCACGGGCGCTGGCGGCAGAAGTTGAGGTAGGCGTCGCAGGCGAAGCGCACCGCGGGGATCACGTGACGCTGGTCGACGATCTCCTCGCGGGTGAGGCCCACGGCCTGCCCCAGGCGCAGCCAGGCCTCGATGCCGCCGGCGTCGTCGCCGTGGCCGTCGTGGTCGAGGATGCGCTGGATCCACTCCCGCCGCACCTCGCGGTCCGGGCAGTTGGACATCACCGCGGCGTCCTTCTGGGGGATGATGATCTGGTAGTAGTAGCGGTTGGCCACCCAGCCCTGGATCTGCTCGCGGCTGGCCTTGCCGGTGTTGAGCATCACGTTGAAGGGGTGGTGGATGTGGTAGGCCGCGCCCTTGTCGCGCAGCTGGGCTTCAAATTCTTCGGGCGTCCAGGGGTGGGTGGTGTTCACAGTGCGATCTCCATGCCGTCGAAGGCGACCTCGATGCCGGCGGCGGCGAGGATGGCCCGCTCCGTCGAGGCTTCATCGAGGATCGGGTTGGTGTTGTTGATGTGGATGAGCACCCGGCGCACGTGGCGGGGCAGGCGGGCGAGCTGCTCGACCATGCCGCCCGGGCCGCTCTGGGCCAGGTGGCCGATGTCGCGGGCGCGCTTCCTGGAGAGGCCCATGGCGATCATCTCGTCGTCGGTCCAGAACGTGCCGTCCACCATCACGCAGTCGCTGCTGGCCATCACCGCAAAGAGGGTCTCGTCGATCTCGGCCAGCCCCGGGGCGTAGAACACCCGGCGGCCGCTGCCGGGGTCGGCAATCGTCAGCCCCACGTTGTCGCCCGGCACCGGCGCGTTGCGGTGGGGGGAGTAGGGCGGCGCGGCCGAGACCAGCGGGAGGGCCTGCCAGTCGAGCTGCTCCGAACCCTGGGGGTGGAAGCGCCGGCCGTGCTCGGGGATCGGGTTGCGCTGCACGCCGCAGTAGTGTTCGAGCAGGTGCAGGATCGGGTTGCCGCGGGTGAGGTCTTCGTACACCGGGTCGGTGGTCCAGATGGGCCACGGGCTGCCCTTCTCGCGCAGCATGTAGAGGCCGGTGGTGTGGTCGATCTGGGCGTCCACCAGCACCACGGATTCCACGCCGCAGCCGCGCAGCCCTCCGGTGGGCCAGCTGCCGGGGAAGGCCTGGAATTGCTGGAGGATGTCCGGCGAGGCATTGACCAGGGTCCACCGGCGACCGTCCGCGCTCACCGCGATGGACGACTGGGTGCGGCGCTGAAAGCCGGGCTGGCCGGCGCGCACCGCCTGGCAGTTGCGGCAGTTGCAGTTCCACTGGGGAAACCCGCCGCCGGCGGCGGAGCCGAGAACTCGGATGAACATGGCGATGCCCTTGGGGGCGTCTGCGGTCGGGGGGCCGGGCCGCAGACGCGGGGTGGCTTACTTGGCGGCGATGTACATGGTGATTTCGAAACCGAAGCGCAGATCGCAGGCTTGGGGGGTGGTCCAGGTCATGTTTGTCTCCATCGATGTGGTTGCCGGTGTGCCCGGATGGCAGCACCGTGAGACGCATTGTTGCGAAGGGCGGCATACTCGCGCCTCACGAAAATCATGATTTCGCACCCACCCCGATGACCGCCTCCGCCGACTCCTTCTTCCTGCCCGTGGGCGATGGCCACGCCCTGGCCGTGCAGCTGGCCGGCAACCCGGCCGGCGAGCCGGTGCTGGCGCTCCACGGCGGGCCCGGCAGCGGCTGCAGCCCGCGCCTGCTATCGCTCTACGACGCCACGCGCCAGCGCATCGTGGCCTTCGACCAGCGCGGGGCAGGGCGCTCGCAGCCGGCTGGCGAGACCCGGGCCAACACCACCGCCCACCTGATCGCCGACATCGAGCGCCTGCGCCGCCACCTGGGGATCGGGCGCTGGCGGGTGACCGGCGGGTCGTGGGGGGCTGCGCTGGCCCTGGCCTACGCCATCGCCCACCGGCCCGCGGTGACCGGGCTGGTGCTGCGCAGCAGTTTTGTGCCGGGCATGGGCAACGTGCGGGGCTTCTTTCAGGGCTTGGCGACGGTCTGCCCGGCCGCCTGGCAGGCGCTCGCCGCCAGCGTGGCGGAGGGCGAGCGGGGCGATCTGCTCGCGGCGCTGGCGCACCGCCTGAACGGCCACGACGCAGCCGCGGCCGGGGCCGCCGCCCTCGCGTGGGCGCGCTACGAGGCTGCGGTGGCCGAACCGGCGGCGCCCCCGCTGCCCGAGCCGCCGCCGGTGGAGCTGGACCGGCTGGTGGCCAGGTATCGGGTGCAGGCCCACTACCTGCGGGCGGGCTGCTTCCTGGACGAAGCGGCGTTTCTGGCCGACTGCGGCGGGCTCGCCGGCCTGCCGGTCACCTTGATCCACGGCCGCGACGACCGGGTGTGCCCCCCGGCCAACGCCGAGCGCCTCCACGCCGCCATCCCCGGCAGCCGGCTGGTGTGGATCGACGACTGCGGCCACGCCGCCTTTCACCCGGCCATGGCGGCCGCCTGGCGCGCGGCGCTGGCCGGCCCCGCCGACGCCCCATAATGGCGGCCGCGCCGTCGCCCGTCCTGCTCCCCGCCATGCCCCGACACCTGCTCTACCTGATCGTCTTCATCGAAGGCTTCTGCTCCCTCGGGGCGGAGGTCATCGCCCTGCGCCGGCTGGTGCCCCACGTGGGCAGCGCCATCGTGGTGACGGCGCCCACCATCGGTTTCTTTCTGCTGGCGCTGGCCCTGGGCTATGCGTCGGGTGCCAAGGTGAGCGAGCGCTTCACCCAGACGGTGGCGCGCAACTTCCTGATCGCGGCGCTGCTCGCCGGGCTGGGGCTGGCGCGGCTCACGGTGGATGGCCTGTTTGCCCACCTGCAGCCGGCGGGCGTGGCCTACCTGTTCTTCATCGGCGGCGTGCTGTGCCCCCTGGCGTGGCTGCTGGGGCAGACGGTGCCGGTGCTCACCAACCTGATGAAGCACATGCGCGCCGGCGAGGCGAGCGGCTACGCGCTGTACTGGTCCACGCTGGGGAGCTTTCTCGGTTCGGTGAGCCTGTCGCTGGGGGCGATGCAGTGGCTGGGCGTATCGGCGGCGGTGCTGGTGTGCGCGCTGCTGCTGGCGCTGGGCAGCCTGCGCCTGGCGCTGCCCGGCTGGCGGGGCTGGGCCGGTGCGGCGCTGGTGGCGGCCGCCGCGGTGGCGATCAACCTCTTTCCGCCCACCGAGGTGGACGACACCCCCTACGCCGACTACACCGTGACGCCGGTGGCGCTGCCCGGCAGCCACGACGCCCGGGCCTTCTTCGTGAACAACTCGCTGGCCTCGCTCATCGACGCCAGCGAGCCGCCGCGCTACGCCCGCTACATCGTCCACCTGCGCCACATCCTGCTCGACGAGCTGGGCCTGAGCGGCCGGGAGGTGCTGGTGCTGGGCGCGGGGGGCTTCACCCTCTCCCACCGGGAGCCCCTCAACCGCTACACCTACGTGGACATTGACCCGCAGATCCGCCAGATCGCCGAGACGCGCCTGCTCAAGGGGCCGATCCGTGGCGATTTTGTGGTGGACGACGCCCGTCGCTACGTGAAGCACACCGACCGGCGTTTCGACGCGGTGGTGGTGGATGTGTTCAGCAGCCACACGTCGATCCCCGGCCATCTGGTCACCCAGGCGTTCTGGCGCGACGCCCGCCGGGTGCTGGCGCCGGAGGGCGTGCTGTTCGCCAACCTGATCCTCGACGGCCGGCTCGAGACGCCCTACGCCCGCAACCTGCTGGCCACCATCGAGAGCGTGTTCGGGCGCTGCGGGGTGGAGGTGCTGCACCGGGGCAAGCCCCTCTCCAACGTGATCGTGAGTTGCCACGCCAGCAGCCAGCCGGCGCTAACCAAGCCCTACACCGACGAGCGCAACGGGGCCGACGTGGATCTGGCCCGCTCCCGCTGAGGCTTACTTCAGCCCCAGCGCCGCCTTGAAACCCGCCGCGTCGATCACCCCCGAGCGGGCCTGCAGGCCCCCCTTGCCGTCGAAGAGATAGGTGCGCGGCAGCTCGCCCCGCCAGTGGGGGTCGATGGCGTAGGCGAGGGCCTCGGGCACGTCGTCGCCGTAGGCCAGGCGTTCGCTCTTCACGCCGGTCTTGTCGAGTTCGGGGCGGGTGGCGGGGGACGGCTGCTCTGCCGCCACGGTGACGATGCGCAGCTGCGGGTTGGCCTTGGCGAGCACCGCCAGGGTGCGCAGGTTCTGCTTGCAGTAGGCGCAGTCGGATGCCCACAGGGCCACCACTGTCGGGCGGGCGTCGCTGCGGGGCGCGGCGACGGCCCTGGCGGCGTGGCGGTCGAGGAGGGTGAAGCTGCCGGCGTCGCTGGCCGCGCCGGTGGCGGCAGCGGTGGCGAGGAGCAGGGCGGCGAGGGCGGATTTCATCGTGGGGGCGGCTGGGGCCGGTTCAGGGCAGGGGGTAGAGCCGGAAGCCTTCGTCCGCCTGACGCCAGAAGGCGTACAGCCGGCCAGCGCGGGCGAGCAGGCGGGGCTGGTCGGCGGCGCCGGCGGTGGCGGCGAGTTCCAGCGGCACAAAGCTGCGCCCGCCGTCGGTGGAGCGTAGCCCGCGCAGGCGGTTCCGCTCCCCGTCGAACTCCTTCCAGACAATGGCCAGCACGCCGTCCGCGGTGGCGATGTCGGCGTGGGCCGCGCGGGGGCCGCCCACCGGCATCTGGCCTTCGACGCCCGCCGCGCCGATCCGGCCGTAGAACACGCGCCCTTCGCCCTCCCGCACGTTGAACCAGGTGGCGTGGCGGGTGCCGGCCTCATCCACCGCCAGCGCCGGCCCGTGGTGGGGGCAGGCGTCCACCTGCCAGCGGTCGAAGGTGGCGCGGGCCACGGCCTCGGGGGCGCCGTCGGGCTTCAGGCGGGCGATGGCATGGTCGCGCTCGTTGGGGGCAAACACATGGCGCCACAGGGCGATTGGCGTGCCGTCGCGATCTGCGGTGAGGGCGATCCGGCAGCACTCGCAGGCGTGGTCGGCCACCCGGTTCTCGGGGGCAAAGCTGCGCCCACCGTCGGCGGATACCGCCGCGTAGATGGCGGCGCCGCGATAGGGCTGCTTGCGGCCCCGGGCGGCCTCCTGGTCGCGCTTGTCGATCCACACGGCGGTGACGCGCCCGTCGGGCCCGGCCAGGATGTTCTGGAAGCGGTGGGTGATCTCGGCCCGGTCGCGGTGCACGGTGATGGGCTCGTCGAAGGCCGCGCCGCCGGCGGGCAGGCGGGCCAGCCGGATCTCGCCGGTGTAGGGCCGGGGCAGGGGCTTGGTCCAGCTCACCAGCAGGTCGCCTTCGCGGTTGAAGGCGATCCGCGGCTGGCTGTCGCCGTCGGCGGCGATGGGCTCGGGCCGGGCATTCACCTTGAGCGGGCCGCGCCAGCTGGCGCCGTCGTCGCCGCTGCGAAAGAGCTGCAGGTGCTCGCCATCCTTGCTCACGGCGTAGAGCGTGCCGTCGGGGCCAAAGGCCGCGGCGGTGGCGAGTTCCGCCCGTGCCGGCCTGGCGGCGGTGTGCATCGCGGCGTCGTGGGCGGCCGCCAGCGGCGGCAAGAGCCCGGCCGTGGCAATCAGGCCGGCGACGAGCAAAAGGCGGATGGCGGCGTGGGTCAATTCAATCATCTCTTATCGCGGATCAATTCAGGTCTTATTGTTATCTGTTAATTGGCGTTTCAATTGGGCGAATAGTCGCGCAATTGAATGGTAGCCGTCGGGGCCCGCCCCGTCCATCCTGGCAGTTGCCGTGGTTCATCATCAAAATCTTATGAATCAGGGTCTTGTGTTTCTCGTCCGGCAGGGGTGTGGCGATATGTCGCACTGGGGGCGGCGCGCGCTCCGTCGATAATCCGGCCACTTTTTCCGAATTGAAACCTGAATAAGAAGAAATGGGAGCCGACGTGAAGACCCGAATCCGGCCGCTGGCCTTTGCAATTGCACTGATGAATTCGCCGTTCATCCTGGCCGCCGACGGCGAGCCGCGCGAACTCGAAGCCGTGACCATCTCCGCCAGCCGCAGCGAGACCCGGGTGGAGGAGATGCCGCTCCACACCACCGTGATCTCCCGCGCCGAGATCGAGGAATCCCCCGCGCAGACGCTCGACCAGCTGCTGCGCAACGTGCCCGGGATGAACTTCTCCGGCGTGCCGGCCAGCCAGTCCGACCCCACCGGCCACCAGACGAAGATGCGCGGCCTGGGCAACTCGAAGGTGCTGGTGCTGCTCGACGGCGTGCCCATCCACGACCCCTTCTATATGACCACCCAGTGGTTCAAGCTGCCGCTCTCCAACATCGAGCGGGTCGAGATCGTGCGCGGCGGCAACTCCAGCCTGTGGGGCAACATGGCGGTGGCCGGTGTGGTGAACGTGGTAAGCAAGCGGGTGAAGGACAACGCCGGCGAGGCGCTGGTGTCGCTGGGCAGCCGGGGCACCGCCAACATCGCCCTGTCGAAGAACTTCGCGGTGTCCGACGCCCTGAGCTTCCACCTTGCCGCCGACGTCTATCACACCGACGGCTATCAGACGACGCCCTCCGAACACCTGTGGCGCTTCCCCAACAAGGGTGCGGTGGTCACCGAGAACCGCAACCTGCAGCTCACCACCTACTTCAAGCCGGCGGCGGATCTTTCCGGCTTCGTGCGCCTGGGCTACCACGTGCAGGATCAGGACATCGGCTACGAGAACGGCAGCAACGTCCAGCGCAGCCCCGACCTCGCCGCCAACCTCACCAAGGTCTTCGACACCGCCCGCAGCCTCAGCGCCAGCGCCTGGGCCCAGCAGGTGCGCTTCGAGAAATACAACGGCAGCACCTGCTACTACCAGGGCGGCACCAGCTGCCTCAACAGCAACAGCGCCACCCTCACCCCGGCCCGCGTCAACGCCAACGTGGTCGAGTTCTACACCCAGTACGGCCACCAGCGTTACCGGGAGCAGGGCGCCTCGCTCACCTACAGCCAGCGGCTCGCCGGCCGCTGGACCGGCTTCGAGGCCGGCCTCGACTACCGCGGCCTCAAGGCCGAAGACCTCGAGCGCTTTTACACCGCGCCCAGCTCGCCGGCCAACCCCCAGGGCAACTTCAACAGCACCACCTTCGGCGAAGGCCGCCAGACGTTTACCGGGCTCTTCGGCCAGACCCGCATCTTCCCCATCGACCCGCTGGAGATCACCCTCAGCGCCCGCTACGACACCTGGCGCATCGGCGACCGGGCCAACACCCGCACCACCGCCGCCGGTGCGACGACCGGCGGCGAGCTGCCGTCCTCCGACAAGACCGCCTTCAACCCCAGCCTCGCCCTGCGCTACGAGCTGACCGACGCCGCCTCGCTGCGCGCCGCCGCCTACAAGGCCTTCCGCGCGCCCGGCTTCAACAACCTCACCCGCACCTTCGGCACCGGCACCGGCACCACCATCGCCAACCCCGATCTGGCACCCGAAACCCTCACCGGCTGGGAGGCGGGCAGCGACTACCGCAAGGGCCCGCTGGCCCTCTCCGCCACCTACTTCATGTACGACATCAAGGACATGATCGCCACCTACACCGCCAAGGCCGGCAGCGCGCCGGCCCAGGTGCAGCTCATCTGCGGCGGCGCGGCGCTGCCCGGCTGCGGCGGATCGGCGCGCTACTACACCAACGATCAGGACGGCCGCTCCCACGGCATCGAGCTGACCGGCGCCTGGCGCGTGGCCCCCAACCTGAGCCTCGACGCCTGGTACACCCACACCGAGACCTTCCTCACCCGCCACGGCGCCATCGTCACCGACCCGCTGCGCGTGCAGCTGGTGGGCGTGCCCAAGGATCTCGCCAGCCTGGGCGCCAACTGGAAGCCCCTCGACCGCCTGCGCACCTTCGCCGAAATCCGCTACATCGGCGCCATGCTGCTGGACACCACCAGCAACGGCAGCACCATGCGCTTCGGGCAGGGCTCGAACACCATCGTCAATGCCAGCGCCACCTACGCGCTGGAGAAATCGGTGGATCTGTTCGGCAGCGTGGTCAATCTCTTCGACCGCGGCTACTCCGAGAACAGCTACGCCTACAACCAGCCCTACAACCGCAGCCTGTCCCAGCCGCGGGCCTTCACCGCCGGCCTGCGGGTGCGCTTCTGAAGCGGGCGTGGCGCCAATTGATTCGGGTCAATGAGCCCCGGCCCCCCCAGCACATACCATCGCCTCACCCCATGAATTCATATTGAGAGAAGCCATGTCGCCCAAGAAACTCCTCCCGCTCATCCTCGTCGGCCTGCTCGCCGCCTGCGGCAAATCCGAAGCCCCCAAGACCGAAGCCCCGGCCGCGGCCCCCGCCGCAGCCGCACCGGCACCCGCACCTGCCCCGGTGGCCGCCGTCGCTGCCGACGGTGGTCAGGGCGAAGCCCTCTTCAAGAAGACCTGCGCCATGTGCCACCAGACCGGCGTGGCCGGCGCTCCCAAGCTGGGCGACAAGGCCGACTGGGGCCCGCGCATCGCCCAAGGCAAGGACACCCTCTACAAGCACGCCACCGAAGGTTTCAACGGCAGCAAGGGCGCCATGCCCCCGAAGGGCGGCAACCCGGCCCTGAACGACGACGAGATCAAGCAGATCGTCGACTTCATGGTCGCCAAGTCCGAGTAAACCCAAGCTTTTCACCTCAAGCGCGTTCCTCCCAACGCGCCACGGCCCGGTCAGCAATGACCGGGTTTTTTTTCGTCCAGCGCCCGGGGAAGGCAGCCCGGTCGAGGGCGCCGTGCAAGGGCAACGCCCGTCCCCGGTCGGCACATCGGGCTGGGGCTGGTGACCGATCGGGCACCTGAAGCCCCTCCGGGAGCATCCATCGCACCCCTCGCAAGTTTGTGAACGAATGTTATATACAGGTGTATTGAGGGGGGTCGTTTGGCATGGCTTGTGACGGATGTCGCATTTGTCTTTTTGTTTTGCTTTACATCCATTCATGCGTACCGGTTAGCCCCTTGACATGGAAGGGGCGGGCGCTAACATCCGCAGCTGTCTTTGCTACAAAAGTTTGTATAAAAAGGTTTTTTTGCTCCCCTGCGATGCCATTGGGGGAGTCCGGATCGCGGAGAAGAGGGGGGGGTTCCGGTGGTCACGCCGGGATTGGCTTGAGCGCCCGTCGCATATCCGCAACGACAACCCTGCCGGTCAGTACAGGCGTCTGCACCGGCGTAACGGATCAGAAGGATTGCCATGCCTAACCTTGCCAAGATTGCCAGCTGGACAAAGGCCGAATATCAATCGCTCAGTGCCTCCGGCGTCATCTCGCTGTCGCCCGCGCAGATCGGCCAGATGGCCCACCCCGAGTGGCTGCTCCCCTCGGCGATGCCGCCCTCAGCCCGACGCAGGTGCCCTCGATCATCGGCGGAGCGTGGTATCTCTTCGATGCCACCTGGCTCAACGCACTGTCGCCCCGGGCCTTTGCGGCCATTCCCGCCAGCCGCATCCCCAACATCTCCTTCACCGCGCTGTCGGGGCTGAACGCCGCCCATGTGGGCGCCCTCACCGTCACCCAGCTGGCTCAGGTGTCCGATTCGCGCTGGGGCCGCGTGTCGGGCGCGTGGATCAACGGGATTTCCCTCGCTGCGCTGCCCAAGCTCTCCACCCTCGCCGTCGGCAACTGGACATCCAGCGCCACGGCCGCGCTGGACGTCGCCCACGTCAAGGCCATGACCCCGGCCCAGATCGGCGCGCTCAACACCCCCGAGAACCTCAGCCCCGCCGCCATCGGCGCGCTCACGGCGGCCCAGGTGACCGCGATCGGCGACTACAACTTCTATTACCTGAAGCCCGAATGGTTCAACGCGCTCAGCGTCGGCACCTTCGGCGCCCTGTCGGCCGACCGCATCCACCGGATGGGCGACGACAAGCTGTGGGCGCTCGATGCCGCCCACATCGGCGCCCTCAGCGCCGCCCAGCTGGCCCAGCAGTCCGACTACTTCTGGTACTACACCGATTCGGAGTGGCTCAACCGTCTGGCCCCCGCCACCTTTGGCCAGCTGCCCGCCGGCATCTTCAAGTCGCTGGGCAGCTGGACGGTCGGAAACCTGGACGCAGCCCATCTGGCCGCGCTCACCGCCGCACAGTTCGCCGCGCTGGATCATCCCGAGGGCGTGCTCGAAGCGCTGTCGCCGGCCCAGATCGGTGTGCTGAACACCGGCATCCTCGCGGCGCTCACGCAGGATCAGGTCAAGGCGCTGACGGCCACCCAGATCGGCGGCCTTACCGGCGCGCAGATCGCCGCCATGAGTTCGACCCAGATCGGCTGGTTGAGCAGCCCGCAAGTGGCCGGGCTCGGCGCCCAGGCCGTCGCCGGTCTGCGCGCCAGCCAGCTGGCGGCGCTGGGCACCAACCTGCACGGCCTGAGCCCCGCGGCCTTCGCCGCGCTGCCGGCCGACCGCATCGCCAGCCTCGCCAATCTGCAGCTCAGCACCCTGACGGCGGCGCAGTTTGCCGCACTTAGCGCCCAGCAACTCGGCGCGTTGAGCGCCGCGCAGGTGAAGATCCTCACCCCCGGCCAGCTCGACGGCCTGCGCGGGCACGTGCAGTGGCTCAGCCCGGCTGCCGTCACCGGGCTGAACAGCACCCTGCTGACCGAACTGGCTGCCGACTTCAGCGCCGCCCAGCTGGCTGCCCTGTCGCCTGCGCAGCAGGGCGTCGTGCAGAAGGCCAGGGACGAAACCGCCGCGCTGCTCAACCGCCTGAGCGACAGCGGCATCCGCCTGCAGGTGAATGCCGCGCTGCAGAGCGGCGAGTCGCTGTTCAGCTACAACGGCCTGCTCAAGGTGCTGCAGGATGTGAACACGTCCATGGGCAGCGCCACGCTCACGAGCGCCCAGTTCAACGACCTGAAGGCCCTCACGGCTTCGGTGGGCAAGGTGCTGGGCACCGACTCCTACCTCTACGGCATCACCAACGCCACGATCAACGGCCACGCCGGCAACGCCACCTGGACCGGCGGCTCCGCCATCCACAACGCGCTGGGCAACCTCGACGTCGGCCGCTCCGCCTACACCTTCGATAAGCTCATCGACAAGTGGTTCTTGGGCCAGGATCTGCCCACCTGGAGAAACAACACCGCCTATGCCCGCGCCGATCTGCCGCTGTATTCCATGTACGGGCCGGACGCCGCTGAAGTGAGCCAGCACAAGATCGGCAACTGCTACATGCTGGCTGCCCTGGTGAATGTGGCGTACGACGACCCGGGGCTGATCGAGTCGATGATTACCGACAACGGCAACGGCACCTACGGCGTGCGCATGTACGGCCTGGAAGACCAGCCGATGTACCTCACCGTGAACGACGAGCTGCCCGGCGGCGGCACCAAGGGCACGGGAACCTCCACCCGCAACGCCAACTGGGTGGCGATGATCGAGAAGGCTTACGTCGGCTACGACGCCATCGTCCGGGGCGTCGATAACGCCTACGTCTCCATCGACGGCGGCAACGCCGAAGGCATGCAGGCCTTCACCGGCCGTCACATGGACTACTACGAGGTCACCGACAAGGATCAGGACCCCGCCGCCGCCAAGAAGGCCATGATCGACGCCCTGACCACCGACGACGAAGAGGTGATGTACGCCAGCTTCACTGCGCTCAACGACAGCGCCGGCAAGGAGATGCTGGTCAACAAGCACATGTTCTCGGTGCTGGAATACCACGCCGGCGCCGACACCTTCACGGTGCGCAACCCCTGGGGCGCGGCTGGCGGAGACGACTGGATCGGCACTTTCGACCTGAGCTTCTCGCAGCTCTGGACTGGCGAGAGCTACGTGCTGATTACCGACGAAGACGCCCCCGCCGGCGCCGTGGATTGGGACCGCTACCCCATGAGCGGCCCCGCCGACCAGCTCGTCCAGGCCATGGCCGGGCTGGACAGCGGCAGCGCGTCCGCCGCGCTGGTGGCCGCGTCGTTCGCGACGGACCCGCGCAACCTCTCGCTGGCCGTTCCCGGCTGATTTCCCCGCAATCGACACCCCCGCCCAGGCCGTGCGCCCGGGCGGCGGTTCGTCACGCCCCGCAGACGCCACCGGGGCCGTGCCGCGCGCCCTTTCCTTGCCACGACGTGGCGCGGGCGCGCGGCCGGCTGGCGCCGCAATGCGGGGTGCCGCACACCGATTTGGGTACTTCTAGGAAAGCAAAATGAAATTCTTGGAGAAAGAGATCATGGTCTTGAAGCGCAAAGGCGCCGCCTCGGCAGCGCACCGTTGGATGAAGATGCTCCGCCACGGCAGCGTCGCCCTGCTGCTGGGCAGCGCGGCGGGGGCCGCCAGCGCCACGGCTTACACCGTCACCCAGCTCCCCTCCCTCGGCGGCACCTATACGGCCGCCTGGGGCATCGACAACGCCGGTCGGGTGGTGGGCGAAGCCGCGCTGCCGGGCGATGTCGAATCCCGTGCCGTGATCTGGAACGGCGGCGTCCCCACCAATCTGGGCACCGTCGGCGGTAGCTACAGCTGGGGCTTCGCAGTGAACGGCGTGGGGCAGGTGGTCGGCGGATCGGCCACCGCGGGCGACCTGACCGAGAGCGCGGTGCGCTGGAGCGGTGGCGTGGCCACCGAGCTGCCCACGCTCGGGGGCAGCTACGCCTGGGCCATGCGCATCAACGACGCCGGACTGATCGCCGGCACCTCGTCGATTGCCGGCGATGCGGCCGAGCGGGCCACCGCCTGGTCGGCCGCGGGCGTGGCCACCGATCTGGGCACCCTGGGCGGCTCCAACAGCTGGGCCAACGCCATCAACAATCTGGGCCAGATCGCCGGTTCGGCGCTCACCGCCGGCGACGCGGCCGAGCACGCTGCGCTGTGGAGCGGCGGCAGCGCGACCGATCTGGGCACCCTGGGCGGCTCCTACAGCTGGGTCAATGCCCTCAACGACGCGGGCGACGCCGTCGGCAGCTCCGCCGTCGCGGGCGATTCCGAGCGCCATGCCACCTTGTGGCGCAGTGGCACGATCGTCGATCTGGGCACCCTGGGCGGCTCCTACAGCACCGCGTTCTGGATCAACAAGCACGGGCAGGTGACCGGCGCCTCCTACACCGTGGCCGACGTGGAGGAGCACGCCACCCTGTGGAGCGGCGGCGCAGCCATCGACCTGAACGACTACCTCGACCCGGCGCTGTCCATCGCCGGCTGGTATCTGGCCCAGGCGCTGGCCGTCAACGACGACGGCTGGATCGTTGCCAACGGCTACGACGGATCGGGCAACGACGTGTCCTTCCTGCTGGTGCCGGACGCCCCGACCGGCGTGCCCGAGCCGGGTGTCCTCGCCCTGACCTCGGTGGCGCTGGCGGCGCTGATCGGCCGCCGCCGTCCGACGCGCGCCTGAGCCGGCGGTGGGGCAGGCCAGCCCCACCGCGCCCCCTCGCCTTGCCCCGAAATCCGCGATGCCCCTGTCCGCCTCCACCCCACGCGCCCGGACGGCCGCCATCGTCCATCCACCCCGCCGGCCCTCCGCCAGGGCGGGCTGACGCCCACCGTGCCAACCCCGACCGTGAATCCCTCCGCACCCACCACGCCCGACGCC
>NZ_JAYRMI010000060.1:0-25801 GCF_041904905.1 Zoogloea sp.
CGGCGGTTTCCTTGGCGCGCACCAGGTCGGCGGTCTGGGCGGCGACCATCTCGGAGAGGTGGTCCCGGTGGCGGCGCAGCTCCGCCTCGATGGCCTTGCGCGAGGAGATGTCCTTGGAGGTGCCCCGGTAGCCCTGGAACTCGCCCGCCGCCGAGAACACCGGCAGGCCGGCGAGGCTGAGCCAGGTGATGCTCCGCATCGGGTGGAGCACCTGGTATTCGAAATCCCGGAAGGGTTCCCGCGCGGCGATGGCGGCGTGGTAGCGGGCCCACTTTTCGGTGTCGGCGAGGTCTTCCGGGGCGGCGAACTCCTCGCGCCGGCGCCCGCGCACCAGATCGATCATGGTGTGGCCCTCGGGGCCGTGGCCGATGTAGCCGACGAAGCGCATGTCGGCGTCGGTCTCCCAGTACCAGTCGGAGGAGATCTCGGAGAAATCCCGGAAGCGCTGCTCGCTGTGCTTGAGGGCTTGCTCGCGCAGGCGCAGGGCGGTGATGTCGGAGCCGACGATGACGACGCCTTCGAGCTTGCCGCTGCGCTCGTGCAGGGGGGCGGCGCGCAGGATGTAGTGGCGCGTGCCCATGCCGGGCAGGCGGCTTTCGAGGCAGGTTTCCATCTCGACGCTGCCCTGCTGCAGGATGGTGCGGAACAGCACGCTGCCGGGGGCGAAGCTGGGGGAGGCGGCGCGCAGCCCGGCGAGGGTCTCGTCGGCCAGCAGAGTGTCGGGCGAGGCGCCGATGAGCCCGGCCGGGTCGATGCCCAGGTTGCGTCGCACCGCGGCGTTGGCCCGGCCGATGAGCCCGAAGCGGTCGATCACCAGCAGCAGGCTGTCCATGGTGTCCATCACGTTGGCGATGAAGCTGCCCAGGCGCACCTGCTCGGCGCTCTGCTGTTCGAGCAGGCGGGATTTGGCGCTGACCTCGTCCACCATGGCGTCCATCATGCCGGTGACGGCGATGATCTGCTGTTCGAGGGTGGCGTTGGCCTGGCGGAGGGCGTCAAGCTCGACGCGCAGGCGGGCCACCTCGCCGCGGGTGGGCTGGGCGTCGGCGGGGTGGCCGGCGGCGACGACGCAGAAGTCGTCGCCCATCTGGCGAACCTGGAGGACGCTGCTTTCGTCGGCGGTTTCGACCTGCAGGCCGTGGGCCGGGCAGATCAGGCGGCCCTCGCCGTCTTCCGGGCTGTGGTCGAGGCGATGGCCTTCGTGGGGGCAGGCGGCGGGCAGGGCCACCCAGCCGTCGTGACGGCGGACGACCAGGATGTGCAGCGGGCCGGTGTGGCCGGGCAGGTCGATGACGCCGCACAGGCGATCGGCGCGGCCGACCACCTGACGCAGGTTGCGGATCGGGATGGCTTCGCTGCCGGTCATGACCACAGGCTCCGGATGCGGGCGGCGGCGGTGGCGACGGCCGCGGCCACGGGGGGCGACAGCCCAGGGGAGTAGGGCTGGAGCTGGCCGATCTCGGCGCCCAGCAGGCGGATCGACGGCACGCGGGGCAGGGTGGCGGGCAGCAGGCGGAGCAGGCTGCCCACGCCGGCGCCGTGGAAGCCGCCGGGGGCTTCGTCGCGGGCGGCGGCGTCGGCGAGGCCGGCGGCGTCGAGTTCGTGCAGGGAGCCGGGCGGGCCGAAGCCGGCGACGGCGTCCACCACGATGGCGTCGTCGCAGCCTTCGAAGCAGCCGATGGCGGCGAGCCCGGCCAGGTCGGCGCGCAGCAGGCGCACCCCGGCGGGCAGCGGCCCGGCGGCGAGGCGGGCGTGCACGGCGGGGCCGAAGCCGGCGTCGCCGTGCAGCTCGTTGCCGAAGCAGACGATGTGGAGGCGGGACGGTTCAGACGCCATAGCGGTGGCGCTCCCCGCGGCCCACGAAGTGTACGGTGCACACCAGGCAGGGGTCGTGGGAGCGGACGATGTGGCCGATCTCGATGGGGTCGGCCGGGTCGGCCAGCTCGACGCCGATCACGCTCTCCTCCCAGTGCCCGTGGCGGCCGGCGCTATCTTTGGGCGAGGCGTTCCAGGCGGTGGGGGTGACGATCTGGTAGCGGCTGATGCGGCCGTCTTCCACCTGCAGCCAGTGGCCCAGGGTGCCGCGGGCGGCCTGCACGAAGCCGTAGCCTTCGCCGTGCCGGAAGGCGTCGGCGGGGGGCGCGAGGTAGTGGGGCGTGCCGAGCTGGCCGGCGAGTTCGGCCAGATGGTGCTTCATCCAGCGCAGGGTGTGGGCGGTGCGGCGCAGGCGGGCAAACTGGCGCAGCCAGGTGTTGGGGCCTTCGATGGCGAGCAGGCTGGCCACCAGCCCGTCGCCGCCGGCGAGGAGTTCGGCCAGGGGGCCGGTTTCGACGACCAGTTCGCCGTAGCGCGGGGCCTTGGCCCAGGTGTAGCGGTCGGTGTCGGGCTGGTAGTCGGGCACCGTCTCGCCGATGAAGGGGTGGCGGCCGCCGGGGTAGGGGCGATACCAGGCGTGGCGGACGTGCTCGTTCACCAGGGTCTGGTCGAAGGGGTCGAGGCGGGCGTCGTCGGCGTGGTAGATGCCGCCGGGGACGAGGGTGGCGCCGTCGGCGTGGGGCTGGGCCTGCCGCTGCGGGTCGTGCCAGGCGCCGGCCGACAGGAAGTGGCGTGCGCCGCCGCCGATCTTCTGCAGGCCGATGGCGCGGGCGAAGCGGGTGAGGAGCCCGATGGCGCTGGCAGCGTGGGCGTCGGCTTCGAGCCAGCTGAAGAAGGCGTCGCTGCCGTCGAGGGCGAGCCAGTTGTCCAGGCTGTCGCCGATGGCTTCGCACTCGTACCACTCGATGGCCTGGTCGACGATGTCCTGGCAATCGATCAGGTCGCGGGCGGTGGTGCCGCGGGTGATGCCGCCGGGCAGCATGTAGGAGGAGTGGGGCCACTGGCCGCCGAAGATGGCGACGAGTTCGACCACCTTGCGGGCGATCGCCAGGGTAGAGCGCACTACCCGGCCCTTGAGGGGCGCGAAGGCGGCTTCGATGTCCGGGTAAAGGCGCTGGCCGGCGTAGCGGGGGTGGATGAAATCCGGCGTGAAGAACAGGAAGCTCTGGCGCAGGTCGCTCTGGACGTTTTCGGCCATCAGGCACAGGTTGCGCACCAGGGTGGCCTGGGGCGGCACCGGCAGCCCGGCCAGCCGCTCCAGCGCCAGGGCGGCGGTGTAGAGGTGGGCGGTGCCGCAGATGCCGCACACCCGCGGGGTGATGACGAGGCCGTCCTTGGGCGCGCGGCCGATGAGCAGCTGCTCGAAGCCGCGGAACAGGGTGCCGACGCAGCGGGCGTCGACGACGCGCTTGCCGTCCAGATCGACCTGGAACTCCAGGTCGCCTTCGACCCGGTTGAGGTCGATGTTGAGGGTGGTGCGGGTCATGGCGTTCAGGTCTCCATGTCCCGGTTCTTGATGCGCAGCGGGGCCGCGGCGTGGGCGAGGTTCTTGTAGGCCATGTAGTGGGCGCGGGAGACGCCCAGGGGCAGGGCCACCGGCACGGCGCCGATCTTCTCGGTGCGGAACAGGTCGCCGTCCCGCGGGAAGGCGGGGGAGGTGCAGCCGAAGCAGGGCACGCCGGCGCGGGTCTTGCTGCTGCGGCGGTTCCACAGGTCGCCGTTGCAGTTGGCGAGGGTGTTGGGGCCTTGGCAGCCGAGGTTGAAGAACAGGCAGCCGCGACCGCCGAAGTCTTTCTCCTCGATGTCGTACTCGTGGTATTCGTTGCGGGTGCAGCCCTGGTGCACCGTGCTGCTGAAGAAGGCCCGCGGGCGGTTGAGGAAGTCGAGTTCGAGGGGCTGGTCCTGGGCCAGCATGGCCAGGCTGCGGGTGATGGTGTTGGGGTGCACCGGGCAGCCGGCGAGGTTGATGACGGGCTTGCCGGAGGCCGAGCGCCAGTCGGCCGGGAGCAGGCCGCCGGGCTGTTCACGGTCGAACTGCAGGCCGGTGCAGTCGGTGGGGTTGGGCGGCGCGGCGGGGATGCCGCCGAATGCGGCGCAGGTGCCCATCGCCACCACGTGGCGGGCGCGCCGGGCGAGGGCGTCGGCGATCTCGATCTTGGGGCGGCCGCGGTAGCTGTCGAACATGCCGGTGCCGTAGGGGCCGGTGATGAGGCTGCCTTCGATGCACAGGATGTCGAGGGGCTGGCTGCCGGTCTCGATGGCGGCGATCAGCGCGCCCAGGGCGCCGGCCGGCTTGGCGCTGAGGGAGGGGTGCCACAGGATGTCGAGGCTGCCGCTGCGAACGAGGCTTTCGACGGAGGGGCTGTCGGCATTGAGCAGCGACATGGTGTCGCCGCTGCAGGCGCCGGTCTGGAGCCAGAGAAGGGTTGCCATCGTGGAGTTCCGCCTGGGCTGGAGGTTGTTCGCGCCGGGAGAGCGCGGACGAGCCGACCCTCGGACTGCCGCGGTCGTGCTCGACGACTGTTACGTCCGGCACCCGCTTCAGCTTTAGGTTTCTATATCAAAAGATATACGTGTGGGGGCGCTCCGGCAACGCCGGGTGGGGGGCTATCCGCCCGAAACGGGTGTCGCGACGGCCAGTTCCTGGTCGGTGAACAGGCGCGAGCGGGTGACGAAGGCACGTCCCTTGCCGCAGTCGAGGGAGAAATCCCCGCCGCCGCCGGGCTGCACGTCGAGGGTGAGCTGGGACGAACCGTAGTAGGCGAACTCCTGGTGACCCAGGTAGAAGGGGGCGCCGCCCACTTCGCCGATCAGCAGCATGGTCTGGCCGGGGATGACCTCGCCGAGCTTGTAGCAGTTGGGCACGCTGCCGTCGCAGCAGCCGCCGGAGAGCACGAACATCAGGGGGCCGAACTCGGCGCGCAGCTCGTCGATGAAGGCGAGGGCGGCGTCGGTGGCAATGATTCTCGGTGTCATGGGGCTCCTCCAAGAAAAAAGCGGGACGGGATTGCTCCCGCCCTGCAACACCTTGCCTTACTTACAACAGGGACGACACAAACACATCAGAAGAAGCCGAGGGCGTTCGGGCTGTAGCTGACCAGCAGGTTCTTGGTCTGCTGGTAGTGGTCGAGCATCATCTTGTGGGTTTCGCGACCGATGCCGGATTCCTTGTAGCCGCCGAAGGTGGCGTGGGCCGGGTAGGCGTGGTAGCAGTTGGTCCACACGCGGCCGGCCTTGATGTTGCGGCCCATGCGGTAGGCGCGGCTGCCGTCACGGCTCCACACGCCGGCGCCGAGGCCGTACGGGGTGTCGTTGGCGATCTCGAGGGCTTCGGCTTCGTCCTTGAAGGTGGTCACGGCCAGCACCGGCCCGAAGATCTCTTCCTGGAAGACGCGCATCTTGTTGTGGCCCTTGAACAGGGTCGGCTGGATGTAGTAGCCGCCGGCCAGATCGCCGTCCATGTGGGTGCGGTCGCCGCCGGTCAGGCACTGGGCGCCTTCCTGACGACCGATCTCCATGTAGGCCATGATCTTGTTCAGCTGATCCTGGGAAGCCTGGGCGCCCATCATGCTGTCGGTGTCGAGGGGGCTGAGCTGCTTGATGGCCTTGACGCGGGCCATGACCTTTTCCATGAAGCGGTCGTAGATCGATTCCTGGATCAGGGCGCGGGACGGGCAGGTGCACACTTCGCCCTGGTTGAAGGCGAACAGCACCATGCCTTCGACGGCCTTGTCGAGGAAGGCGTCGTCGGCCGCCATGATGTCCTCGAAGAAGATGTTGGGGGACTTGCCGCCCAGCTCGAGGGTGGCGGGGATCAGGCTGGTGGCGGCGGCCTGGGCGATCACGCGGCCGGTGGCGGTGGAGCCGGTGAAGGCGATCTTGGCGATGCGGCGGCTGGTGGCCAGCGGCATGCCGGCTTCGCGGCCGTAGCCATTGACGATGTTCAGCACGCCCGGCGGCAGCAGGTCGGCGATCAGCTCGGTCAGGATCAGGATCGAGATCGGGGTGGATTCGGCGGGCTTGAGCACCACGCAGTTGCCGGCGCCGATGGCAGGAGCCAGCTTCCAGGCGGCCATCAGGATCGGGAAGTTCCAGGGGATGATCTGGCCGACGACGCCCAGGGGCTCGTGGAAGTGGTAGGCGACGGTGTTCTCGTCGATCTCGGAGATGCCGCCTTCCTGGGCGCGCAGGCAGCCGGCGAAGTAGCGGAAGTGGTCGACGGCCAGCGGGATGTCGGCGTTCAGGGTTTCGCGGATGGCCTTGCCGTTATCGACGGTCTCGGCATAGGCGAGCTTCTCGATGTTGGCTTCGAGGCGGTCGGCGATCTTCAGGAGGAGGTTGGCACGCTCGGCAGCCGGGGTGCGGCCGAACTTGTCGGCGGCAGCGTGGGCGGCGTCCAGGGCCAGTTCCACGTCTTCGGCGCCGGAGCGGGCGGCCTGGGTGTAGGGCTTGCCGGTGATCGGGGTGATGACGTCGAAGTACTCGCCCTTGACCGGGGCAACCCACTTGCCACCGATGAAGTTGTCGTAGCGGGCCTTGTATTGAACCTTGGCGTCAGCGGAACCGGGCAGTGCATACAGCATGGAAGTCTCCTCCTGAATTTGATCGAAAACGCTTCGTGCAGCGTTGGCGTCTACTCAGCAGGGGACGTGCCAGGGGTGGATCAAGCCCGCCTATGCGATCAAAAGTCTTGCTTATCAGCCGCTTGGCTGGCGATATGAAAGATGCTGCGGCGCAGCGACGGGCGGGGCGATCTGTTTAATAGCTGGACAGGTGCTCCATGCCATGTGCACACTGGAGCACCTGCCCGGGCTCAGTTGCCCTTCTGTTCGGTGGAGCGGCTGGTGCCGGTGACCGTGCCGGCCTCGTCGAAATGGACGTTGAAGAACACGTGGGCGCTGAATTCCTCGGGCAGTCGCCAATCCCACACCTCTTCCTTCTTGAGGGCGAACTTCTGCACCGAGCGGGGCTTGCCGAGCAGGCGCCGCACCTGGTCGCGGGTCCAGCCGGGCTGGACGCGGGCGAAGTTGGTCGGGGTGAGCACGTTCTCGATACTGCGCAGGATGTTGTCCGGCCCCACGGTAATCATGAAGCACTCGGTGCCCTGGGGCTGGCGGGTGTATTCCCAGGTCACGCTGCCGTCGTCGTTGCGCCATTCGATGCCGGGGGTGCCGAATTTGTCGCGCACGTCGTAGCCGGTGGAGACGCCGGGTTTGAGGTCTTTCATGTTCACCGCGTCGCAGCCCGCGAGGCCGAGCACGGCCAGGGCGCCAATCAGAAAAGCAAGCAGTTTACGCATCGGAGGGCCTCCTGCGGGGTCGAAGTGGCGGCGCCCCGCCAAAACGGCCGGGCTTGGTTACAATCGGCCCATTCTGGCATGAACACCCTTTGTGGAGGATGAACAGGTGAAACGCTCCTTTGCGACGCTGGCCGTGGCCGGCGCAACCCTGGCGCTGAGCGCCGCGGCCCAGGCCGACGTGGTGGTGAAGATCGGCTTTGCCGGCCCGCTGACCGGGCCGGTGGCCCATCTGGGCAAGGACGAGCAGTTCGGCGCCCAGCTGGCGCTGGACGACGCCAACGCGAAGGGCGTGACCCTGGGCGGGCAGAAGGCCCGCTTCGAGCTGATGGCCGAGGACGACCAGGCCGACCCGCGCACCGCCACCACCGTGGCCCAGCGCCTGGTGGATGCGGGCGTGAAGGGTGTGGTCGGGCACGTCACTTCCGGCGCGGCGATCCCCGCCTCGCGCATCTACGAGCAGGCCGGGATTCCGTCGGTCACCCCGTCCTCCACCAGCCCCAAGCTCACCCGCCAGGGCTACAAGACCACCTACCGGGTGATCGCCAACGACCTCCAGCAGGGCGGCGCGATGGCCCGTTTTGCGGTGGAGGTGCTCAAGGCCCAGCGCATCGCGGTGATCGACGACCGCACCGCCTACGGTCAGGGCCTTGCCGACGCGCTGGTCGAGAGCCTCAAGCAGCGCGGCGTGAAGCCGGTGGGGCGCGAGTTCACCAACGACAAGGCCACCGACTTCGCTGCCATCCTCACCAAGCTCAAGGCCGCCAGGCCCGACGCGATCTTCTACGGCGGCATGGACGCCCAGGGCGCGCCGCTGCTCAAGCAGATGAAGCAGCTGGGCATCGCCGCCAAGTATCTGGGCGGCGACGGAACCTGCACCTCCGAGATGATCAAGCTCGCCGGCGCGGCGATGAGCGGCGACGTGTACTGCACCCAGGCCGGCATCCCGATGGACAAGATGCCGTCGGGCAAGGCGTTCGGCGAGCGCTTCACCAAGCGCTTCAACGCGCCGGTGCAGCTCTACGCGCCCTACAGCTACGATGCCGCCAGCGCCCTCATCGAGGCGATGAAGCTCGCCAACTCGCCGGAGCCCGACAAGTACCTGCCGCAGTTGCAGAAGGTGGCCTTCAAGGGCGTCACCGGCAACATCGCCTTCGACGCCCACGGCGACGTGCGCGAGGGCGGCGTGGCGCTCTACCAGTTCAACGCCGGCAAGTGGGACGTCCGGCCCTGAGCGGCCGGCGCCGCCGACGTCCGATCGATAACGAAACGCGCCGGCCAACTGGCGCCGAATTTGCTTGAATCGCCCTGCCTGAACCATCCAGAGGAGAAACCCGCATGAAAATCACCCTTGTCGCCCTCGCCGTGCTCGGTCTTGGTGCATCCGCCGTGCAGGCCCAGGAAGTCGTCAAGCTCGGCACCGCCGCGCCCCTCACCGGCACCCAGTCGCACCTGGGCAAGGACATCGAGAACGGCGTGCGCCTCGCTGTCGAGGAATACAACGCCAAGGGCGTCACCCTGGGCGGCAAGAAGGTGAAGTTCGAGGTGATGGCCGAAGACGACGCGGCCGACCCCAAGACCGCCACCACCGTGGCCCAGCGTCTGGTGGATGCGGGCGTGAAGGGCGTGGTCGGCCACCTCAACTCGGGCGCCTCCATCCCCGCCTCGCGCATCTACAACGAAGGCGGCGTGCCGCAGGTGTCGCCGGCCTCCACCAACCCCCGGCTCACCCAGCAGAACTTCAAGGCCACCTTCCGCACCATCGCCAACGACGTGCAGCAGGGCCTGGGCATCGGCAAGTACGCCGCTACCGTGCTGGGCAAGAAGGTCGCCATCATCGACGACCGCACCGCCTACGGCCAGGGCCTCGCCGACGAGGTGGAGAAGGCCGTCAAGGCCAGCGGCGGCAACGTGGTGACCCGCGAGTTCACCAGCGACAAGGCCACCGACTTCCTCGCCATCCTCACCCGCATCAAGGGCAAGACGCCGGACGTGATCGTCTACAGCGGCATGGACACCCAGGGCGGCCCGATGCTCAAGCAGATCAAGCAGCTGGGCATCGCCGCCAAGTTCATCACCGGCGACGGCGGCTGCACCGGCGAGATCATCAAGCTGGCCGGCGACGCCATCGGCCCCAATGCCTACTGCACTCAGCCGGGCCTGCCGCTCGACAAGATGCCGGGCGGCAAGGATTTCAACGCCCGCTTCAAGAAGCGCTTCAACGCCGACGTGCAGATCTACGCGCCCTACGCCTACGACGCCGCCTCGGCGATCATCGAGGCCATGAAGGCCGCCAACTCGTCCGACCCGGCCAAGTACGCCCCGGCCATCGGCAAGGTCAACTTCCCCGGCGTGATCGGCACCGTCGCCTTCGACGCCAAGGGCGACATCAAGGACGGCGCGGTCACCGTCTATCAGTTCAAGGGCGGCAAGTGGGAGGCGGTGCAGTAAGCCGTCTCGCCTGAGCCCGCCGCAGGGGCGGCGCCTTTCGCCCGTCGCGCAGTTCGACGACCGCGGGCGGCTGTGTCCGCCCCTGCCTCTTTTCAACCCTCACCGGTCGTTACCATGGAAACCCTCCTCCAGCAAACCGTGAACGGCCTCGTGGTCGGCAGCGTGTATGCGCTGATCGCCCTCGGCTACACGATGGTCTACGGCATCCTCGGCCTCATCAACTTCGCCCACGGCGACGTGCTGATGGTTGGCGCCCTGGTGGCCCTCGAAGCCATCAGCCTGATCCAGACCCACTACCCCGACCTCGGCCTGGTGCCCACCCTCCTCGCCGGCCTGGGTGTGGCCGTGGTGGTGTGCATGATCCTCGGCTACACCATCGAGCGCACCGCCTACCGCCGCCTGCGCAACGCCCCGCGGCTGGCCCCGCTCATCACCGCCATCGGCGTCTCCTTCCTGCTCCAGACCCTTGCGATGATCGTCTGGGGCCGCAACTACCACACCTTCCCGCAGCTCGTTTCCACCACCCCCATCGAGCCGGTGGCCGGCGTGTTCATCACCCCGGTGCAGATCGTCATCCTCGTGGTGTCGGCGGTGCTGATGATCGGGCTGGTGCTGCTGGTCAATAAAACCCGCCTCGGCCGCGCCATGCGCGCCACCGCCGAAAACCACCGGGTCGCCAGCCTGATGGGCGTCGACACCAACAAGATCATCGCCGCCACCTTCGTCATCGGCTCGGCGCTGGCCGCGGTGGCCGGGGTGATGTACTCGTCCAACTACGGCATCGCCCACTACGCGATGGGCTTCATGCCCGGCCTCAAGGCCTTCACCGCGGCGGTGCTGGGCGGCATCGGCAACCTGGCGGGCGCGATGCTCGGCGGCATCGTGCTGGGGCTGGTGGAATCCATCGGCGCCGGCTACATCGAGGACATGAGCTTCGGCTTCCTCAACTCCAGCTACCAGGACATCTTCGCCTTCATCATCCTCGGCATCGTGCTGATCTTCCGCCCCACCGGCCTGCTCGGCGAGCGCGTGGCCGACCGCGCCTGAGGCAACCTCGAACCATGAACGAACTCGCCCTCGCCATTCCGTATCTCGGCAAGCGCAACCCGGCGGCGGCCCGCTGGGTGGTGCTCGCCCTCGCCCTGGGCGCCCCGCTCATCGCCATGCTGTTCGGCAAGACCTGGGTGCGCATCCTCGACTTCGCCATGCTCTACGTGATGCTGGCGATCGGCCTCAACCTCGTGGTGGGCTTTGCCGGCCTGCTCGATCTGGGCTACATCGCCTTCTACGCGGTGGGCGCCTACACCTTCGCCTTCCTCGCCTCGCCCCATTTCGAGCTGCATCTGCCCTTCTGGCTGGTGCTGCCGATGGGGGCGGCCTTCGCGGCGCTGGCCGGGATCATCCTCGGCCTGCCCACCCTGCGGCTGCGGGGCGACTACCTCGCCATCGTCACCCTGGGCTTCGGCGAGATCGTGCGGATCTTCATGAACAACCTCAACCACCCGATCAACATCACCAACGGGCCCCAGGGCATCAACATGATCGACCCGCTGGTGCTGTTCGGCTGGGACATCTCGCGGCCCCTCAAGGTGGGCGACGAGATCACCATCAACTCGCTGTTCCTGTACTACTACGTGTTCCTCGCCTTCGTGGCGCTGTCGGTGCTGCTGGTGCAGCGCCTGCAGGTGTCGCGGGTGGGCCGGGCGTGGGCGGCGATCCGCGACGACGAGCTGGCCGCCAAGGCCATCGGCATCAACACCCGCAACATGAAGCTGCTGGCCTTCTCGCTGGGTGCCACCTTCGGCGGCGTGTCGGGCGGGCTGTTCGCGGCCTTCCAGGGCTTCGTGTCGCCCGAGAGCTTCTCGCTGATGGAATCCATCGCCGTGCTCACCATGATCGTCTTCGGCGGCATGGGCAACCTGGCCGGCGTGATCGTCGGCGCGCTGGCCCTCACCGCGCTGCCCGAAGTGCTGCGCTACGTGGCGGTGCCGGTACAGCAGGCGGTGTTCGACAAGGTCATCCTCGACCCCGAAGTGCTGCGCATGCTGCTCCTGTCCCTGGCGATGATCTTCATGATGCTGCTGCGCCCGGCGGGCCTGATCCCCGCCCACAGCCGCTACTCCAGGCCCGAGCTGGTGGTGGGCAAGGAGGCCGGCCGGTGATTACCCTGCTCGAAGCCAAGCACGTCACCAAGCGCTTCGGTGGCCTCACCGCGCTGTCCGACGTGTCGCTCACCATCCGCAAGGGCGAGGTGTACGGCCTCATCGGCCCCAATGGCGCCGGCAAGACCACCTTCTTCAACGTGCTCACCGGCGCCTATGTGCCCGACGAGGGCGAGCTGGTCTTCGGCGGCACCGAGCTGCCCACCGGCAAGCCGCACCGGGTGGTGGCCGCCGGCATCGCCCGCACCTTCCAGAACATCCGCCTGTTCCGCGAGATGACCGCCCTGGAAAACGTGATGGCCGGCCACCACATCCGCTCCCGCGCCAACCCCCTCTCGATCCTGCTGCAGACCCGCAAGGCGAAGGAGGAGGAACATCTGATTACCGAGCGCGCCTTCGAGCTGCTCCGCTACGTGGGCATCGAGCGCTTCGCCGACATCGTGTCCAAGAACCTCTCCTACGGCGACCAGCGCCGCCTCGAGATCGCCCGTGCGCTGGCCACCGAGCCCCAGCTGCTGGCGCTGGACGAACCCGCCGCCGGCATGAACGCCACCGAAACTGCCAAGCTCCGCGAGCTGGTGCAGACCATCCGCCACGACGGCGTCACCGTGCTCCTCATCGAGCACGACGTGAAGCTGGTGATGGGCCTGTGCGATCGCCTTGCGGTGCTCGACTTCGGCAAGAAGATCGCCGAGGACGTGCCCGCCGTGGTGCAGCAGAACGACGCCGTGATCGCCGCCTACCTGGGCGGCCACGGCACGGCCAAGGCGGGGGCGGCGGCATGAGCACTCCAATCCTGCAACTGCGCGACCTGCGCATCGCCTACGGCGCCATCGAGGCCGTCAAGGGCATCGATCTGGTGCTGGCCGAAGGCGAGCTGGTGTCGCTGATCGGCGCCAACGGCGCGGGCAAGACCACCACCCTCAACGCCATCGCCGGCACCCTGCCCATCGCCGGCGGCGAGCTGCTGTATGCCGGCCAGCGCATCGAAAAGCTGCCCGCCCACAAGCGCCTGCGCCAGGGCCTCGCGCTGGTGCCCGAAGGGCGCGGCATCTTCACCCGCCTCACGGTGGAGGAGAACCTGCGCATGGGCGCCTACTGCCGGCGCGACGCCGACGCCGTCGAGGCCGACCTGGAGCGGGTGTTCGCCATGCTGCCGCGGGTCAAGGAGCGGCTCCAGCAGGTGGCCGGCACCCTGTCGGGCGGCGAGCAGCAGATGGTCGCCATCGGCCGCGCGCTGCTGTCGCGGCCCAGGCTGCTGCTCCTCGACGAGCCGTCGATGGGCCTCGCGCCGCTGGTGGTCGAAAAGATCTTCGAGGTGATCCGTTCGGTGGCCGCCGAGGGCGTGACCATCCTGCTGGTGGAGCAGAACGCCAACCTGGCGCTGGAGTTCTCCCAGCGGGCCTACGTGATGGAATCCGGCCGCATCACCCTCACCGGCTCGGGCGATGCGCTGCTGGCCGACCCGAAGGTGCGCGCCGCCTATCTGGGCGAGGTGTAGGGCGGCGCGTGTCGGCGTTTTTTACACGGACGCCCATTTTGGGTTGCTGTGTTTGGCGGCACGTGGCGCCGTGTCAGGTTTTTCACGGTCTGGTGCGTAAATTGCTTGAAGTTCTGTCGGCGGCTGCATGTCTGGCGCAGTCGCCCACAGACGACAACAATAACGGAGCAGAGCATGGCTCTCCTGCGCACCCTCAACCCGATGTTCCGCCTGGCGGGCCTGGCCTGGCTGGCCATGGCCGCGATGGCGCCGCTGCCTGCGGCTGGCGCCGTGGCCCCCACGATCCACCTGCCGGTTGCCGCAACCGACAGCGGCTTCCGGTTCGACATTCCCGTCCTCGCCGGCCAAACCTATTTCATCGATCCGCCGGTGGCGATTGGCTATACCTATGCCATCGGTGCCGGCGACCCGAGCTTCCGCTCGGTGCTGCTGCCCGTGGGCGTGGGCGACGGGCTGTTCGACCTGTTCACCTTCGACCCCGCCGGCACGCCGCTGCTGGCGGTGCACGATCTGCCGGGCGGCGTGGCCTACGATTTTGGCCCGGCGGGGGTCGAGCGTTTCCGGGTGGGCGGCATCGAGGTCGCCGCCGGCCTCGACCCGGCCAGCCCGACGGCCTTCGTGGCCGGCCTTGGTTTCACCGGGGCGGGGCGCTTCACCGGCACCCAGACGCCCCTCGTCGTGGCGGTCTCGGAGCCGGCCCTGGGCACCCTGCTGCTCCTGGGCATGGGGCTGCTGGTCCTGTCCCGGTGGCGTCTGGGCACCCGGGCGCGGCGCCCTGCCGGCGGCAAGCTGACGAAAGGCTTTTTCCGGTCTAGGCTGTAAGCGTAGCCATCCGCGTTTCCTCCCCTGGCATGTCCGTTTCCGCGCTCGGGGCCGCATCCGCCCCTACCCTTTCGTCGGGCGCCGCCTCCCGGGCGGCGGGGGCGGGCTTGTCCGATGCCGAGCAGCAACTGGTGAGCCGGCTGGCGGCGCGGGATCGGCTTGTGCGCGCCCACGAAGCCGCGCATCTGGCCGCCGGCGCGGGCCTCATCACCCGGGGCGCCAGCTTCACCTACGAGACCGGCCCTGACGGAAAGCGATACGCCGTAGGCGGCGAAGTGGGTATAGATGTATCAAAAGGCCGCACGCCGGAGGACACCCTCGCCCGGGCCGAGCGCATCCGCGCGGCAGCCCTGGCGCCCGCCGACCCCTCCGCCCAGGATCGTCAGGTGGCGTCCGAGGCCGCCCGGATGGCGGCCGAGGCCCGGCTGGAGATCGCCGCCGCCGCGCCGGCAGCGGCGTCCGGCACGCGCGGGGCCGGGGCCTATGCGGGGGCGGCCGGGGTGCCCGGCGGGCAGGTGGATGTCTGGGCCTGAGCCCGGCCGCCGCCGCTGCGATCAGCCCGCCGGCCGGGCAACCCATTCCACCAGATGCCAGCGCCCCGGGGCGATGGGCCACACCGCGTAGCGTCGCGGGCCGGGGCCGCCCAGCCCGAAGGTGGCGTGGTCCGCGAGCGGCAGCTCGCCGCCGTCCCAGAACCGGGCCAGCACGTCGGGGAGCGCCGCGGCGTCGGGCAGGCTGCAGGGGGTGCTGCGGGCCGGGGGCACGGCGGTGGAGATCGCGTCGTGGTAGCTCGCCCAGGGCCGGCCGGCGAGGTGGCGGGCGATCGGCGTGGCCCAGTCGGCGGCGGGCGCGCTCACCTGACCGAGGACGTTGGAGAACAGGATCGCCGCATCCGGGAAACGGTCGGCGAGCCGCGCCAGCCCGTCGGCGTCGCGCAGGCAGTCGAGGCGGTCGAAGCGGAGCCGGGCGGCGTCGGGCCGGCGGCGCAGCAGCCAGCGGGCGAGCGGGTCCGGCTCCAGTGCCGTGACGCGCTCGAAGCGGGCGAGAAAGCCGTCCGGCAGGGCGTAGCCGGCGTTGGGGCCGACGATCGCCAGGTGGGCCCGCGGTGGCTGCCAGCCCGCCAGCCAGTCGGCCACCGCGGCATGGAAGGGCGCCCACAGCCGGCGGCGATGGCGCGCCGCGCGCAGGTGATAGACCAGCCCGCCGGTGGGGTCGAGGAGCTGGTCGCGGAGCGCCGGGAGGGCGGGGGGCAGGGGTGCGGTCACGATGCCGCGATTATGCCGGAGGCGGCCGCCGGGGGCTGGTCAGGGGGGCGGGCGAATGCCATGCTTGCAGCTTTGGCCATTACCCGGAGCCCCCGGCATGAACGATCCGCTGCACGAAGAACAACTGACCTCCGAACCGGCCTTCCAGGGCCGCCTGCTCAAGGTCTTCCGCGACGAGGTGAAGCTGCCCGACGGCAAGACCGGCGTGCGCGAGTACATCAAGCATCCGGGGGCGGTGGTGGTGATCCCGGTGTGCGCCGACGGCCGGCTGATCTTCGAGCGCCAGTTCCGCTACCCGCTGCGCCGGGCGTTTCTGGAGCTGCCCGCCGGCAAGCTCGACCCCGACGAGGACATCCTGGCCTGCGCCCGCCGCGAGCTGCAGGAGGAGACCGGCTACGTGGGCGAGGACTGGCGTCACCTGGGGGTGATGCACCCCTGCATCGGCTATTCGGACGAGCGCATCGAGATTTTCTTCGCCGCCGGGCTCCGGCACGTGGGGCACTCGTGGGACGAGGGCGAGTTCATGGAGATCGTCTATCTCACCCTGGACGAGGCGCGGGCCGCGGTGTTCGACGGGCGCATCACCGACGGCAAGACGATCGCGGCCTTGTACTGGGCCGAGCGGGAGCTGCGCGGGGCCTGAGGGCCGCCTCGCCGGCGTCAGCCGAAGGGGCGGTAGCGGGGCACGGCCAGTAGCCCGGCCATGCAGCAGTAGAGCATCGCCGCGTTCACCAGGTGCCAGCCCAGGTGGGTGCCCACCGGCCAGGCGGCGCAGAGTAGCTGATCCACCGCCCGGCAGGTGAGGCTCACCACGAAGAGCGCCGCGGCCGTCGCCAGCCAGCGGGCGGCCGCCGGGGCCCGCCGGCGCGCCCGCACGGCGCAGGCCACGAGCAGCGCGAAGGGCGGCAGGTAGATTTCCGAGCCATTGAGCGGCAGCGGCGGCAGCAGCCGGGTGGCGGCGACAAAGCCGCCCGCCAGCGCCACGAAGACGCCCACGCCGGCCCACGCCGCCGGCCCGCTGCGGGCCAGCACGCGCACCTGGAAACGCTGGTGGTAGGCGATCACGAAGAGGGCGATGAAGACGATGTCGAGGATGGCGGTGCCGCGGGTGGCCACGGTGTGGAACACCCCGCTGCCGATGCCCACCGCGGCGATCAGGCCGATCAGCAGGCGCAGGTCGAAGGGGGCGTCGCGGCCGGCCCGGCGCCACAGCAGCGCGGCGGCGAGCAGGAAGCCCAGGTTGGTGAGGGCGTTGAAGGGCTCCGCCCACAGGCCGGGGTCGGTCCGCTCGCAGTAAACGTCGATGTGTTCGGTCCAGTTCATGTCGGCTGCGCCTGTCGTCGATACATGACCCACCACAGCCCGATGCAGCCCAGCCCGACGGCGAGGTTGGCGACCATGCCGCCCGCCAGGTTGCCCACGGAATCCCACAGGGCGGGGGCCACGAGGCCGGCGGTGAGGGAACTCACCAGCATCTGCAGGAAGCTCTGGCAGCTGGAGGCGAGGCCCCGGTGGGTGGGAAAGTGATCCAGCGCCAGCAGGGTAAGGCTGGGCATCGCGATGGCCATGCCGAAGGTGTACAGCATGATCGGCAGCACCGACTGGGGCAGGCCCGGCGGCAGCAGGTGGGCGATGGCGAGGTTGCTGCCGGCGGCGAGGATCATGATGCCCAGGGCCAGGGCGATGGTCCGCGGCGGCGACAGCTTGCCGGCGAGCCGGGCCGACATGGCCGAGCCGGCCATCATGCCGCTCACGGTGGGGATGAAGAACCAGCCGAAGCCGGTCTCGGTGAGTCCGAGGTGCTGGATGAGGAACACCGGCGCCGACAGCACGTAGAGGAAGAAGCCGTTGAAGTTGTAGCTCACCCCAAGGCTGAGGAGCACGAAGCCGGGCGAGGTGAATACGCTCCAGTAGCGCCGGGCCAGCGGGCCGGGGTGAAGCGGGTGACGGGCCGCCGGCGGATGGGTCTCGTCCAGCCGCCAGACGGTGAGGGTGGCCAGGGCGAGGCCCAGCAGGGCCAGAAAGACGAACACCGCGCGCCACCCGAAGGCGCTGAAGATCCAGCCGCCCAGAATGGGTGCAATCGCCGGCCCGAGGGCGAAGGCCATGCTCACGTGGCTCATCAGGCGCTGGGCGGCGGGCCCTTCGTGCAGATCGCGCACCACCGCGCGCCCCACCACCATGCCGGCGCCGGCGCTGATGCCCTGCAGCGCCCGGCCCACCAGCAGCATCTCGATGCTGCCGGCGAACACGCACAGCACGGAGGCGAGGGTGAACAGCAGCATCGACACCACGATCACCGGCTTGCGCCCGTAGGCGTCGGAGATGGCGCCGTGCCACAGCACCATCAGCGCCATCGGCAGCATGTAGGCGGTGAGGGTCTGCTGGGTCTGGACGGTGCTGGCGCCCAGATCGGTGCCGATGGCGTGCAGCGCCGGCAGGTAGGTGTCGATCGAGAACGGGCCGACGGTGGCGAGCGCCGCGAGCAGCGCCGCCAGCTGGACATAGGGCATGAGGGGGTTCCGGGTCGGGGTGCGCCTGGGCACCCCGGGGTGGGCGGGCGTCCTACTCGACGGAGTGGACCTTGCTCACGTAGTAGCCGGTCTCGCCGAAGCAGGTGGAGGGGATGCCCAGGTGTTGCTCGTAGCTGAGGGCGACGCGCTTGCCCATCACGGCGTTGATCTCGGCGGCCACCTTGTCGTCGCGCACGGTGAACTTGAAGATCTCGGGCAGGCTGCCGGGAATCGCGACGATGGCCAGCTCGCCTTCCCAGGTCTTGCACAGCCAGCCCTTCTGGGAGAATTTCTGGACGTAGCCGGCGCGCTCGCCGGAGGAGTAGCTCCAGCTGAGCACCAGCCAGGTGTAGGCGGCGGCGAGGGCCACGAGCACGGCGACGAAGCCGGCGAACCATAAGAACCAGTTCCTGGCGCGGGGCGCGCCGGGGGTCGGGGTGGATGCCACGGGAGGACTCCTGCTTGATTAGACGAAGGCGGTGAGGCCGCGGCGGCTCTGGATGGCTTCGGCCACGTGGGCCGCCTGGATGACTTCGGCCTCGTTCATGTCTGCGATTGTACGCGCCACTTTCAGGATTCGATGGTAACCGCGCGCCGAGAGACGGAGGCGATCGATGGCCGTTCGCAACAGTTTGACACCGTTTTCGTCGGGCTGGCACCAGGCGTCGATCTCCGCGCCGGCGAGCAGGGCGTTGGGCTTGCCTTGTCGGGCGAGCTGGATCGCCCGGCTGCGGGCGACCCGGGCACGCACCGTCGCCGACGGTTCTCCGGCGGGGGCGGCCTGCAGGTCGGCCACCGGCAGGGTGGGCACTTCGAGGAGCAGGTCGATGCGGTCGAGCAGGGGGCCGGAGAGCTTGCCGCGGTAGCGGGCGATCTGGTCCGGCGTGCACCGGCAGCGGCCGTCCGGGTGGCCGTGGTAGCCGCAGGGGCAGGGGTTCATGGCGGCGATGAGCTGGAAGCGGGCGGGGAACTCGGCCCGCCGGCCGGCGCGGGAGATGGTGATGTGGCCCGTCTCCAGCGGCTCGCGGAGGGCTTCGAGGACGCGCCGGTCGAACTCGGGGAGTTCGTCGAGGAACAGCACGCCGTGATGGGCGAGGCTGATCTCGCCGGGCCGCGGGGTGCTGCCACCGCCCACCAGCGCGGCGGCGGAGGCGGAGTGGTGCGGCGCGCGCATCGGCCGCCGGCGCCAGCGCTCGGGGCGGAAGCTGCCTTCCACCGAGTGCACGGCGGCGCTTTCCAGGGCTTCGGCGTCGCCCAGGGGCGGCAGCAGGCCGGGCAGGCGCTGGGCGAGCATCGACTTGCCGGTGCCCGGCGGGCCGTAGAAGAGCAGGGAGTGCTGGCCGCTGGCGGCGACCTCGAGGGCGCGGCGGGCCTGGCTCTGGCCCTTGACGTCGGCGAGGTCGGGGTAGTCCGGCGCCTGCACGAGGGGCTCGCCGGCGTAGGGGGCGATGGGGGTGTGGCCGCACAAATGGGCGACCGCGGCGAGCAGGCTGGCTGCCGGCAGAATGGTGACGCCGCTCACCAGGGCGGCTTCGGGGGCGTTGGCGGCGGGCAGGACCAGCGTGCGGCCGCGCTCGGCGGCCTGCCGGGCCAGCGCCAGGGCGCCGCGCACCGGGCGCAGCTCGCCGGTGAGGGAGAGTTCGCCGGCGAATTCGTAGTGGCCCAGTTTGTCGGCGGGGATCTGCCCGGAGGCGGCGAGGATGCCCAGGGCGATGGGGAGGTCGAAGCAGCCGCCCTCTTTGGGTAGATCGGCCGGGGCGAGGTTGACGGTGATGCGCCGCTGGGGGAACTCGAACTGGCCGGTCTGGAGGGCGGCGCGGACCCGGTCGCGGGCCTCGCGCACTTCCACGTCGGGCAGGCCGACCAGGGTGAAGGCCGGCAGGCCGTTGGCGAGGTGAACCTCGACGCACACTTCGGGTGCCTGCAGGCCGACGAGGGCGCGGCTGGCGAGGACGGCCAGGCTCATGATGTTTCCCGCATCCAAAACCCGGAGTGTATCGCCTGGGGCTGTGGATTTCTACAGGCTGGCGGGTCAGCGCCCGATGGGGAGCGTGAGTTGGGGGCCGGGGCCGGTCTTGCCGGCCAGTTCGAGGCGGGAGAGTTCGACCAGCAGCGAGAAGGTGGATTTGGTGTCCTGGTCGGATTCTGCCACGTAGAACCACTGGCCTTTGTACTGCACGGCCACGTGGGCGTTGGCGGGGCGCTCGGGGCTGGTGCGCACGTGGAAGAGGTCGCGCATCACTTCGTTCCAGTCGTACTCGCGGCCGGCGGCGTCGCGGGTGACGGTGGCGAGGCCGCGGGCGCGGTGCTCGGTGGGCACGTCCACGCCGTGGCTCACGTAGTACAGCGCCTGCAGCAGCGAGCGGGTTTCCAGGTCGAGGCTGGCGACGCCGTCTTTGGGCAGGGCGGAGCGGAAGGGGGTGAGGGCTTCCTGGGTGATGCGCAGCTCGGTGACGCCCGGGCGGAGGTGGAAGGCGTGCTCGAAGGTGCGCATTTCGGGCGAGTCGAGCGCGTCGGGGTCGAGGCGCAGCACGGGCACGGTGCTGCGGCGGACCAGCTGCCAGCCACGCCCGCCGCTGGCCGGGCGGTATTCGAGGCCGTTCTTGCTGGCTTCGATGAGATCGGCGGCCGACACCGCGCCGACGGGCAGGGTGCCGCCCACCTGGTCGACCTGCTCGGTGAGGCCGAAGACGATGGCGCCCCGGTCCTGGAGGGTCTGGAGGGCGGCCACGCCGCGCAGGAAGTCGCTCACCGGCGGGGCCTCCCGCGGGGTGGGGCCGCTGGCGGTCTGGGCGTTGGGCACCCAGTTGAGGTTTTCGAGGTAGAGCCGGAAGACCTTGGAGATCGGCCAGGTGGTCTTGGCCAGGTAGATCACGCCGTCGAGGGGGAGCGGGGTGAACAGCTTGCGGGTGAATTCCTGGTCGTCCAGCGGGGTGAGGCTGAAGGTGGGGCGGTCGGCGCCGGCGATCTGGGCCTGGGGCAGCACCGCGGTGAAGCTGCCCCGGCTCCCGTCGCCGGCCACCGCGGTGAAGAAGGGCAGCAGGCCGATGCTCTGGCTGCGCTCGAACTGGGCGGCGATGCCCGACACGCCCAGGCTGCTGGGGGTGTCGGTGTAGCGCAGGCGCACGATGTTGAGCAGGAGCTGCTGCTCGGTGGTGCGCTTGATGATCTCGTTGTACTGCAGCCGGGTGTCGTCCAGCGCCGCGGGGCCGACGCTGGCGCAGCCGGAGAGGCCCAGGGCGGCGGCGAGGATCAGGAGGCCGGTGCGGAGACGGGAGGGCATGGCTGCGGGGCGAGAGGCGGGGCGATGAGTGTGCCGGGGTTGTGTGACAGGGCGTCGCGTCAGTCGCGGTAGGCTTCGACGGCGATCAGCAGGCGGACCTCGTCGCCCACCGAGGGGATGTACTTGGTCATGCCGAACTCGGAGCGCTTGAGGGTGGCCACTGCGTCGGCGCCGCAGGTCTCGCGCTTGTTGAGGGGGTGGGGCGCGCAGCGGAAGCGGTTGATGGTGAGGGTGACGGGCCGGGTGACGCCGAGCATCGTCAGGCTGCCTTCGGCGGCCACCGGGCGCTCGCCGTCGAACACCAGCCGGTCGGCCTTGTAGACGACGGTGGGGTGTTCGGCGGTGTTGAAGTAGTTCTCGCCGCGCATGTTGTCGTTCCACTTGGCGAAGCCCATGTCGATGGAGGCGGCGTCGATGGTGACCTCCACGGTGCCCTGACGGGCGGCGGCGTCGAGGGTGATCCGGCCGCTGGTCTTGTTGAAGCGGCCGCGCTGGGTGGAGAAGCCCAGGTGGTCCACCTCGAACACCGGGAAGGTGTGGTTCGGATCGACGGTGTAGCCCACCGGCGCGGCCAGGGCGGGCGCCGCGACGGCGGCAAGGGCGAGCAGCAGGGGGGCGGCGGTGCGGGGCTTCATGGCGACTCCCGGGAGGCGGACGAAGAAGAGGGCGCCGCGGCGCCCTCGGGGGTGCGGTGGCGGTTCAGTCCTGGGCGGGCGGGCGGCTCGCCAGCTCGGCTTCGAGGCGGGCGACCCGGTGTTCCAGGTCGGCGAGCTTCTCGCGGGTGCGGGCGAGCACTTCGCGCTGCACCTCGAACTCCTCGCGGGTGACCAGATCGAGCTTGGAGAAGCCGCTGGCGAGGAGCGCGCGGGCGTTCTTCTCGATGTCCTTGGCGGGGCTGTTGGCGAGGAGTTCGGAGACTTTGGCACCGATTTCGTCGAGGATTTTCGGGTTGGTCATGACTGCATTCCTCACGGGCAATAAAGCGGTTCTGGATGGGCCCGAGTTTAGCACCGTCGCGGGGCGTCGACGCTGGCGGGTGGGCGCACCAAAAGTGCGCCCTTTTCTGGTGCATGATTCCAAACTGGTGCGCGGAGCCCATTTTGTGCGTCGCGGCAGAATTCGAGAGTCAGTTCTAGTTCGATGAATTAAAAGTGAATTTATAAACTGGCACGTGCGTTGCTTTGTTGTGCTCACCAACTTTGACCACCTGGAGATTTTCATCATGCGCAAGTCCGTCATCGCTTCCGCCCTGATTGCCGCCGGCGTTGTCCTGCCCTCGCTGGCGAGCGCCGCCGACGCCGCTCCCGCTCCGGAGCACACCTACACCAGCAACGTGACGGTGGCTTCCGAGTACATCTACCGCGGTATCGGCCAGACCAACCGCAAGCCGGCCATTCAGGGTGGTCTCGATTACGCCCACTCCAGCGGCCTGTACGTGGGCACCTGGGGTTCCAACGTGTCCTGGCTGTCCGACGCCAACAGCACCACCAGCAACAGCCTTGAGTGGGACTTCTACGGCGGCTACAAGGGCGCCGTCGGCGACATCGGCTACGACGTCGGCCTGCTGCAGTATTTCTACCCGGGCACTGGCTACGGCAACAACCCGAACACCCTGGAAGGCTACGTCGCCGGCACCTGGACCTTCCTGACCCTGAAGTACTCCCACTCCTTCTCCGACCTGTTCGGCTGGGTGGGCTCGAAGAACTCCGGCTACCTCGACCTGACCGCCACCTACGAACTGGTCCCCACCGTGAACCTGATCGGCCACGTGGGTCGCCAGAAGGTGAACGGCTCCAGCGCCAACGGCGCCAGCTACACCGACTACAAGGTGGGCGTGACCAAGGACTTCAGCGGCACCGTGCTGGGCCTCAGCTACATCACCACCAACGCCAGCGAAGCCTGGTACACCAACGGTTATGGCAAGGATCTGGGCAAGGGTCGCGTGCTGTTCTCCCTGACCCGCACCTTCTAATCCCGATTTCGCCTGGCGGCCTTTGGGCCGCCCTGCAAAGGAAGCCAACATGAAACTCGTTACCGCCATCATCAAGCCCTTCAAGCTCGACGAAGTCCGCGAGGCCCTGTCCGCCATCGGCGTGCAAGGCATCACGGTGACCGAGGTCAAGGGTTTTGGCCGTCAGAAGGGTCACACCGAGCTGTACCGCGGCGCCGAATACGTCGTCGATTTTCTGCCCAAGGTGAAGATCGAGGCCGCGGTGAACACCGACATCCTGGATCAGGTCATCGAAGCCATCGAGAAGGCTGCCAGCACCGGCAAGATCGGCGACGGCAAGATCTTCGTCTTCGACCTGGAACAAGCCATCCGCATCCGTACCGGCGAGTCCGGTGCCGACGCGCTGTAAGGGAGCGTGCCATCATGAAAAAACTCTTCGCAGCCCTGCTGGCCGCCGTGGCGGTCAGCTTTGCGGGCTCTGCGCTGGCGCAGGACAAGGCGGAGGCGCCTGCCGCTGCCGCCGCGCCGGCCGTGACCGCGCCGGCGCCCGCCGCCGATGCCAAGCCTGCCGAAGCGCCGGTTGCCGCCAAGGCCGCCGAAGCCGCGGCCCCCGCTGCCGAGGCCAAGCCGGCCGAAGCCGCCCCCGCCGAAGCGGCGCCGGCGCCCGTCCCCAACAAGGGTGACAACGCCTGGCTGTTCGTCTCGACTGCCTTCGTGATCCTGATGTCCATTCCCGGCCTGGCCCTGTTCTACGGTGGCCTGGTGCGCGCCAAGAACATGCTGTCGGTGCTCCTGCAGGTGTTCGCGGTGTTCTCGCTCATCAGCGTGCTGTGGGTGCTCTACGGCTACTCCATCGCCTTCACCGAAGGCAGCGCCTTCTTCGGCGGCCTCGACAAGGTCTTCCTGAAGGGCATCACGCCGGATTCGGTCGCCGCCACCTTCACCAAGGGCGTGGTTGTCTCCGAGTTCATCTACGTGGCCTTCCAGGGCGCCTTCGCGGCCATCACCGTGGGCCTGATCCTTGGCGCCTTCGCCGAGCGGATCAAGTTCTCCGCCGTGCTGCTGTTCTCGGTGCTCTGGTTCACCTTCTCCTACCTGCCGGTTGCCCACATGGTGTGGTACTGGGCCGGTCCGGACGCCTACACCTCCGCCGAGGCGGCTGAAGCGGCCACCGCGACGGCTGGCTTCCTGTTCCAGAAGGGCGCCCTCGACTTCGCCGGCGGCACCGTGGTGCACATCAACGCCGCCGTTGCCGGCCTGGTGGGTGCCTTCATGATCGGCAAGCGGATCGGCTTCGGTCGCGAATCCTTCGCTCCGCACAGCCTGACCCTGACCATCGTCGGCGCCTCGCTGCTGTGGGTGGGCTGGTTCGGCTTCAACGCCGGCTCCGCGCTGGAAGCCAACGGCGTTGCCGCCCTGGCCTTCGTGAATACCTGGGTGGCCACCGCCGCCGCGGCCTTCGCCTGGCTGATGGCCGAATGGATCATCAAGGGCAAGCCGAGCGGCCTGGGCGCTGCGTCCGGTGCGGTTGCCGGTCTGGTTGCGATCACCCCGGCTGCCGGCTTCGTCGGCGTGGTGGGCGCGGTCGTGATGGGCCTGCTGGCCGGCGTGGTCTGCCTGTGGGGCGTGAATGGCCTGAAGCGCATGCTCGGTGCCGATGACTCCCTCGACGTGTTCGGCGTGCATGGCGTCGGCGGCATCCTCGGTGCGATCCTGACCGGCGTGTTCGCCTCCCCGTCCCTGGGCGGCGCCGGCATCTGGGATTACGTCGCGAACAAGGTGGCGGACGGCTACTCCATCGCCGACCAGGTCATCATCCAGGCCACCGCCGTCGGCATCACCGTCGTGTGGTCCGCCGTCGTCGCCTTCATCGCCTACAAGCTGGTGGATATGTTCATCGGCCTGCGGGTGCCGGAAGACGAAGAGCGCGAAGGCCTCGACATCACCTCCCACGGCGAAACCGCCTACCACATGTAAGCGGCTTTTCCCCGGTAGCAGACAGGACGGGCGCCTTCGGGCGCTCGTCCTGTTTCCGGGGCCGGCACGGCGGGCGACAACCTGCTAGTCTGCGCCGGTTTTCATTGCGACAGGCGTCGGCCGGCCAATGCCGGACCGGGCCGCCCCGGAGATCTCATGGACAAGTACGAACAGTTCAAGCTCGAGCAGGACGCCCTGCTCAAGGCGCTGGCCGAGAACGGCCCCAGCGAAAACCTCATGCTCCGCATGCAGGCGCTCTACAAGGATGCCTGCCTCGTCGTGGCCCTGGGCCCGTGCAACGCCGTCGAGCGCGCCCCGGAGGCGGAAGCCCGCGAATACGCCGACGAGCAGGATTTCGCCGCCTACGTGGAAACCTACGTGATCGCCGTGCAGGCCGGCGAGATGGCGCGCATCTTCAACATGGAGCCGTGGGGCCGGGCCGATTTCGAGTACGAAGCGGTCGAGGTGGACGGCCGCCTGTGCCCGGGCGTCAAGGTGAGCTGGAGCAACAAGATCGCCTTCCTCGCCGGGGGCAAGGACGGTCGCTTCGACGCCCAGCTCGAGGCGATGGCCGAGGCCCTGGCCGACCGCCTGTCGGCCCGCTGGTATCGCTGGCAGGTGCGGCTGGTGTGACGTGCGCGGGGCGGCGAAGGGGTTTCCCCTTGCCCCGTCGACAGGCGTATATTCCGCCCCTCGCCCCACCCC
>NZ_JAYRMI010000061.1:0-25017 GCF_041904905.1 Zoogloea sp.
AAGCTGATCGGCGAAACGGCACGCCGAAGGCTGTCAAGCTATAGCAGGACGGGACAGCCGTTACCCGACAATCGAGCCTGAGACGCGGAGCGCGCCACGAAAAGAACAAGGCCCTCACGAGGAGGGCCTTGCCGGGTCTGGTCCCCCCGACAGGAATCGAACCTGTATCTGGCGCTTAGGAGGCGCCCGTTCTATCCATTGAACTACGGAGAGAGGAGGGCGGCATTCTATCCCGGCAAGCCCGGAAAACGCCATGCCTTCATGTGTTCCGGGCTGGCAGGGCGCGTGCGTGTCAGGCGGCTTCCTGGATCAGGATGGGGCGGTGGGGTGGGCGTGTGGCGGTGCCGGGCGCGTGCTGGTCGAGGGCTGCGTGAAGGCACTGCTTGGCGCATTGGGCGCAGCGCCCGCAGTCTTCGGTCACCCCCAGTTCCGCGCGCAGGTCGCGGAGCCGGCGGGCGCCGCCAACGACGGCGGATTCGATGTGCTTTTCCGTGACTGCGCGACAAACACAAACGTACATTGTCCAGTTTCCTCCAGTGTTTCGTGGGCGAGCGGAGCGGTCAGTGGATCGGGTAGAGCTGCAGCACCAGATGGACTCCGCCGAAGCCGCCCGCCAGCCCGAGCGCCAGCCACAGCGCGATTTTCAGGGGCGACGGGCGCGGTGAGGTGGGTGAGGCCGATGGCATGGGTGGGCGCAGAGGAGTCGTGAAGATCATTTGGTGAGAATCAGTTTGCCGGCGCGTGTGGTACGTAACGCATAAATCATGCCTTCATGTTCGATGAAGACACAGTTACGGTCGTCGAACAGGTCTTTGCTGCGGATCGGCGTCTCGAGCTGTCCGACCTGGACCCGTGGTGCCTCTGGAGCGTGCGGTGCTGCGGCCATATCGTCAGGGGTCTTCACGGTAATATTAAAGCAAATGAGAACAATTCGTATTAAACATATGGCGCTGCCGTTAGTCAACACGCTTTGCGAGGCTGCGTGACACAGGTCCGCAGCTGAAGAAGTTCGATTCTGCAGGAATCGGGCGGGCGTTTGATGGATCGATCGGGCGTCGTCGCCACCGCCTTCGTCCCGCGCGGCAGGCCAGCGTTACCGGCGGAGCAGAGCCGCTGCCATGTACCTTCGGGGCTTGCCCAAGGTGGCTTCGGCCGGCCCCGGACGATTGCCCCGCGCTATTTGCGGTACATTTGAAATCCACTTATGCAGCGCAAACAGAGGAGCAAGGAATGCGAAAGGCACTGATCGGATTGTTGATGGGCGTGGGGGTGCTGTCGGGTTGTGCGTCCGTCGCGATGGTCGACCCGCAGCGCGACGCCGCAGCCAAGACCTTCGTCGCTCCCGCCGACAAGGCCGGGCTCTATGTTTATCGCAACGAGCTCATCGGTAGCGCCGTCAAGATGGACGTTGCCATCGACGGGAAGGACGTCGGGCAAACCGTCGCCAAGACCTATCTCTACAAGGAAGTTGCTCCCGGCAAGCACGTCATCACGTCTTCCGCCGAAGATACGGCTACCCTCGAGGTGGATACCCGCCCAGGTGCGCTCTATTACGTGTGGCAGGAGGTCAAGATGGGCATCCTCTTCGCGCGCAGCAAGCTTCACCTCGTGGGCGAGGAAGAGGGCCGGAAGGGTGTGCTGGAGACCCGGATGATCGAGACCAGGTAAGGCTCGCGCCCGGCGGTATCGCGGCGTACCGGCTGCATTGCTTCCCGGTCGGGCCCGATGACCGCGGTGAAGTTGTCGCAGCGCGCATCACGGGGTGTCGGGAGCGCGGTTGGCGGGCGGTGGGCGGGGTAGAATCCGCTGCTTTCCTTTTCCCGCCCCTTCACACCGCCATGCCGCTGATTACTCTCGACGATGCCTGCCTTGCCTTCGGCCATGTCGCCCTGCTCGACAAGGCGTCCTTTCAGCTCGATCCCGGCGAGCGGGTGGCGCTGATCGGTCGCAACGGCAGCGGCAAGTCGAGCCTGCTGAAGGCGCTCGCCGGTCAGGCGACGCTGGACGACGGGCGGCTGTGGCGTCAGCCTGGGGCGCGGGTGGCCTATGTGCCCCAGGAGGCGGATTTTCCGCTGGAGCGCAGCGTGTTCGCCACGGTGGCCGACGGCCTGGGCGACGTGGCCCAGCTGCTGGTGGATTACCACGCGGCAACCCTGGCGGTGGCCGAGGATGCCAGCGAGGCCGCGCTGGCCCGGCTCGAAGACTTGCAGCATCGCATTGAAGACGCCCAGGCCTGGCGCCTGGAGCAGCGGGTCGAGCAGGTGCTGGGGCAGCTCAAACTGTCGGGCGAGGCGGCGGTGGGCAGCCTGTCGGGCGGCGGCATCAAGCGCGTGGCGCTGGCCCGCGCGCTGGTGGGCGAGCCCGAGATGTTGCTGCTGGACGAACCCACCAACCACCTGGACATCGACGGCATCCTGTGGCTTGAAGAGCTGATCCGCGACTTTGCCGGGGCGGTGGTGGTCATCACCCACGACCGGGTCTTCCTCGATCACGTGGCGACGCGCATCGTGGAGTTGGACCGGGGCATCCTGTCCAGCTACCCCGGCCGCTTTGCCGACTACCTGGCCCGCAAGGCCGAACAGCTGGACGCCGAGGAGAAGGCCAACGCCCGCTTCGACAAGCTGCTGGCCCAGGAGGAGGTGTGGATCCGCAAGGGCGTGGAGGCGCGGCGGACCCGCAACGAGGGCCGGGTGCGCCGGCTGGAGGCCCTGCGCCGGGAGCGCGGCGCGCGGCGCGACCGGCTGGGAACGGTGAAGCTGGCGCTGGACCGGGGCGAAGGCAGCGGCCAGATGGTGGCCGAGCTGGAGAACGTCAACAAGCGCTTTGGCGACCGGGCAATCGTCCGCGACTTCTCGACGCGCATCCTGCGGGGCGACCGGATTGGCCTGATCGGCCCCAATGGCGCCGGCAAGACGACCCTGCTCAAGCTCATCCTCGGTGGGCTGGAACCGGACGACGGCCGCGTCCGCCGCGGCACCCGCCAGACGGTGGCCTACTTCGACCAGCTGCGCGAGCAGCTCGACCCCGAAGCGCCGCTCACCGAGGTCATCAGCCCGGGCTCGGACTACGTGGAGATCGCCGGTCACCGCACTCACATCATCGGCTACCTGGGGGATTTCCTGTTCTCGCCCCAGCGCGCCCGCTCGCCGGTCAAGTCGCTGTCGGGCGGGGAGCGCAACCGGCTGCTGCTGGCCCGGCTGTTCGCCCGGCCGGCCAACGTGCTGGTGCTCGACGAGCCGACCAACGACCTGGACATCGAAACCCTCGATCTCCTCGAAGACTTGCTGGCCCAGTACGACGGCACGGTTTTTCTGGTGAGCCACGACCGGGCCTTCCTGGACAACGTGGTGACCCAGGTGATCGCCGCCGAAGGCGATGGCCGCTGGAAGGAATACGCCGGCGGTTACGAGGATTGGCTGCGGGTGCGCAAGACCAGCTAGGCCGCCGCGCCAGCCGCGACACCCAAGCCCGCTGCGCCGAAGAAGGAAGCTGCGCCCGCGCCGGCTGCCGGCAACAAGCCGGCCAAGCTGAGCTGGAAGGAACAGCGTGAGCTGGAGTCGCTGCCGGATCGCATTGCGGCGCTGGAGGACGAGCAGGGCGGCATCCAGGCCCGGCTCAACGACCCGGCCATCTACCGGGATGCGCCCCAGGAGGTGCCGCAACTCAACGCTCGCCTGCAGGCGCTGGAGGGCGAGATCGAGGCGGCGATGCTGCGCTGGGAAGAACTCGAGGCCCGTTCGGCGGGCAAGTGAGCCGGGCGCTCAGGCGGTAGGAAGGGCGCCTTCGGCGTTGCCACCGGCCGCCAGCAGCGGCTCGATGGCCTCGTGGGGCACCTGCAGCCGGGCCAGCAGGTTGTCGCGCCCGATGTGGATCAACTTCTCGATGGCCGACAGGTCGTCGGGGATCGCCGGGTTGTCCCAGCCCTGGGCGGTGTGGCGGGCCAGGCTGTTGGCCAGCTGCACGGTGCGCACCCGGGCGTTGTCGATGTAGCGCTCGTCCATCATCGACACCAGCAGTTCGGGCAGGTGCCAGTAACGCACCAGGGCCAGCTGCAGCTCCTTCGCCGAGAAGTTGAACACCGAGCGCTGGGCCACCGCCGAGCGCAGCCCGCGGTCGACGCGCTGGAGTTCATACACCTGCTGGGTGAGGGTTGGGGCGAAGCACCAGCACAGGATCTCGGTCACCTCCGACAGCAGCGCCGCCACGGTCACCTCATCCACATCCAGATCATGGCGCACGATTGCCCAGTCGCGGGCGTAACGGGCGGCCCGGCGGGCGCGGCTGATGACCCGCAGCACCCCCACCAAGGCTTTGGGGTGCTGGGCGATCTGGCCTTCGATGGTGGGCTGGTCGGCAAAATCCCGCAGGAAGGGTGAGATGCCCATCATCATGATCGCCCGCTCGATGGTGGTGATGTCGTGGTTCTGCCGGGCACGCCGGTTGGCCTCGATGTGGATCAGCACCTTCAGCGTCATCATCGGGTCGGAGAGCACCAGCGCCGCCACCGTCCGCCCGTTGATGCTGTCTTCCTGCTCGCGCATCGTCTGCAGCTCCTTCACCGTGTGCTTGAGCACCGGCAGGGGGGATTGGCTGAAGAATGCGGTGTAGCTGTCGATGGTGTCGAGGGGCTGGTGGATCAGGGCCATGGTCGTGCTCCGGCGGGCGATGACCTCATTTACGGCAGGGCGGCTGCGGGATTGAGTGCAGGGGCCGATACGCCGGTGGGCGTGCCGGCGGCCAAGGCTATAATCGGCCGACCAACACAAAAAGGGGTGCCCGTGCGCATCCCGTTCATGAGGAGAGCAAAACCATGTCCAGCGTCCCTAACCCCTTCCAGGCTTTTGTTCTGCGGCAGGACGAGAACCGCAAGGTGCTCGCCGCGATGGAGCCCCTCAGCGTCGACCAGCTCGATGCCGGCGAGGTGCTCATCGAGGTGGCCTACTCCAGCGTCAATTACAAGGATGCGCTGGCCGCCACCGGCGCCGGCAAGATCATCCGGCGCTTCCCGTGCGTGGGCGGTATCGACATGAGCGGGACGGTGGTCGAGAGCGCCGACCCGCGCTTCAAGCCGGGCGACGCGGTGATCGCCACCAGCTACGACATCGGCGTGGCCCACCACGGCGGTTACGCCCAGTACGCCCGCGTGCCGGCCGGCTGGGTGGTGCCGCTGCCGGACGGCCTGTCGCTGTTCGACGCGATGGCCCTGGGCACTGCAGGCTTCACCGCCGCGCTGGGCATCGTGCGGATGGAGGACAACGGCCTCGCGCCCGCCAACGGCCCGGTGATCGTCACCGGCGCCAGCGGCGGCGTGGGCGGCCTCGCCATCGACATGCTGGCGGGCCTTGGTTATCACGTGGTGGCCCTCACCGGCAAGGCCCACGAAGAGGCCTACCTGAAGGATCTGGGCGCCGCCGAGATCAAGCTGCGCGACACCATCGACCCCGCCAAGACCCGTCCGCTGGACGTGGGCCTGTGGGCCGGCGCCGTCGATAACGTGGGCGGCGACATCCTCGCCTGGGTGCTCTCCACCATGAAACAGGCCGGCACCGTGGCCAGCATCGGCAACGCCCAGAGCATCAAGCTCGACACCACCGTGTTCCCGTTCATCCTGCGCGGCGTGAGCCTGCTGGGGGTGGATTCCGGCTACATGGGCGAGCCGACCCGCACCCGCGTGTGGCAGCGTCTGGCCGGCGATCTCAAGCCGCGTCACCTGGCCGCCATGACCCGCACGGTGCCGTTTGCCGAGCTTCCGGGCGTTTTTAACGACTTCATCGCCGGGAAGGTCAAGGGGCGCACGGTGATTGCCGTTAAGGGGTGAAATCCCCAACAGCGAGTCCCCAGCATGAACGATTCAACCGATCAGGCCCTGCCGCGCGTTCTGATCATTGACGACTCCCGGATGGTCAGAGCCTCGATCATCCGGCACGTGCGGGACCGCTTCGATGTACGCGAGGAAGCGGACGGGGAGGCCGGCTGGCGCACGCTGCTGGTCGACCCGACCATCCAGGCGGTGATCACCGACATCGGGATGCCGAACCTGGACGGCTACGGGCTGCTGGAGCGCATCCGCTCCTCGCGCCTGTCGCGCATCAACACCCTGCCGGTGGTGGTCATCTCCGGCGACGACGAGCCGGATGTGCGCGTCAAAGCCAAGAGCGCCGGCGCCACCGACTTCATCTCCAAGAGCATCGGCAACATCGAGCTGCTGGCCCGCCTCGAGGCGCTCACACAGCTCGCCCGCACCCAGCGCGATCTGGAGGAGAGCCGCGCCGCGCTGGCTTCCGCCAGTCCGGTCGACCCCGCCTCCGGGCTCGCCACCCAGTCGTACCTGCATTACCACGCCTCCCAGGAACTCTCCCTGGCCCAGCGCCGGCATGGCGCGCTGACGGTGATGGTGATCGAGATCGACCAGTTCGACGCCCTGGTCACCCGCTACGGGGCCCACGTGGCCCAGCTGGTCAACCGCAAGCTGTCGAAGATCATGGCCACCAAGCTGCGCAAGGAAGACACCGTGGCCGAGCTGGCCCCGGCGCGCTTCGCGGTGGTCTCGCCCAGCACCGACATGGCCGGCGCCTGCGGCTTCGCGATGCGCCTGCGCGGCGCCATCGAGCACATCGTGATGACCTACCGGGAGGAGCGCATCCGCATCCGCCTGACGATGGGCATCGCGGCGGCCGACCCCCAGCTGGCGCAGACCGTGAGCCACCTCATCGGCATCGCCGTCGAGCGGCTCGCCATCGGGCAGGCGGCCGGCGGCAACCGGGTGATCGGCGAGGATGGCGAGGTGACCCCCGAGTCGATCGCACCGCCCGCGCCGCCGCCGGTGAGCATCGACCAGCTTCTGCAGCAGCTCTCCACCGCCGGGCCGGACGTCGGCCTGCGCCGAAAACTCCCGGATGCCATCCGAACCCTCCTTCCCCTGCTGGAATTGATAGAATCCGAGCACCCGTCCGGCCTGCCGCTTGCCACCCTCGCACGCGTCGCACAAGCCGGCCTGGAAACGGCAGCGCACCAAAACGACTGAGCGGGCGCCATGACGTACCGCCAGCGCTGCCCTTGTTCGGACTTTACTTGGGGGAGGAACCCATGGCTTCATACAAGGAATTTCACAAGCGCTCCATCGAAGACCGCAACGGCTTCTGGGGCGAGCAAGCCCAGCTGATCCACTGGAACACGCAGCCCGCGCAGATCTACGACTACTCCAACCCGCCGTTCGTCAAGTGGTTCCCGGGCGGCGAGACCAACCTCTGCTACAACGCCGTCGACCGTCACGCGGAAAGCCACCCCGACCGCAAGGCGCTGGTCTACATCTCCACCGAAACCGACGAAGAGAAGACCTACTCCTTCTCCGAGCTGCGCACCGAAGTCATGCGCATGGCGGCCATCTACCAGAGCCTCGGCGTCAAGAAGGGCGACCGCGTCCTGATCTACATGCCGATGATCGCCGAAGCCTGCTTCGCCATGCTGGCCTGTGCCCGCATCGGCGCGATCCACTCGGTGGTGTTCGGCGGCTTCGCTTCCCACTCGCTCGCCACCCGTATCGACGATGCCAAGCCCACCGTGATCGTCTCCGCCGACGCCGGCATGCGCGGCGGCCGCCCGGTGCCCTACAAGCACCTGCTGGACGAAGCCATCAACTTGGCCGAGCACAAGCCCGCCAAGGTGCTGATGGTCAATCGTGGCCTCGACAAGGACATGGCCGTGGTCGAAGGCCGCGACGTGGACTACGCCACCCTGCGCGCCGCCAACCTGGACGCCAACGTGCCGGTCACCTGGCTCGAATCCTCCGACCCCAGCTACATCCTTTACACCTCCGGCACCACCGGCAAGCCCAAGGGCGTGCAGCGCGACACCGGCGGCTACGCGGTGGCCCTGGCCGCCTCGATGAAGCACATCTACTGCGGCAACGCGGGCGAGACCTTCTTCTCCACCTCCGACATCGGCTGGGTGGTGGGCCACAGCTACATCATCTACGGCCCGCTGATTGCCGGCATGGCCACGGTCATGTACGAAGGCACGCCGCTGCGCCCCGACGCCGGCATCTGGTGGAAGATCTGCCAGGAGCAGGAAGTCACCGTGATGTTCAGCGCGCCCACCGCCATCCGCGTGCTCAAGAAGCAGGATCCGGCCTTCCTCAAGAAGTACGACCTCTCCAAGCTGCGCGCCCTCTACTGCGCCGGCGAGCCGATGGACGAGACCTCCCACCAGTGGATGATGGACGAGCTGGGCATCCAGGTCATCGACCACTACTGGCAGACCGAAACCGGCTGGGCCATGCTGTCGCTGATGCCGGGCGTCGAGAAGCACGACGTGCAGCTGGGCTCCCCGGGCTTCCCGGTGTATGGCTACGACGTGCGCCTGTTCCGCGACGACGGCTCCGAGTGCGGCCCCAACGAGAAGGGCATCGTCGGTGTCGTGCCGCCGCTGCCGCCGGGCTGCCTGTCCACCGTGTGGGGCGACGACAAGCGCTTCGTATCCACCTACTTCACGCTGTTCAAGGAGCCGCTGGTCTACTCCAGCTTCGACTGGGGCATCAAGGACGACGCCGGCTACTACAAGATCCTCGGCCGTACCGACGATGTGATCAACGTCGCCGGTCACCGTCTCGGCACCCGCGAGATCGAGGAAGCGGTGCAGTCCCACCCGGCGATTGCCGAAGTGGCGGTGGTGGGTGTGGCCGACCAGCTCAAGGGCCAGATGCCGATGGCCTTCGCCGTGGTCAAGGACCCGACCACCATCGACACCCCCGAGAAAGTCGCCGCCCTCGAGAAGGACGTGATGAAGATCGTGGACGGCAGCCTCGGCGCCATCGCCCGTCCGGCCCGCGTGCACTTCATCTCCGGCCTGCCCAAGACCCGCTCCGGCAAGATGCTGCGTCGTTCGATCCAGGCCCTGGCCGAAGGCCGTGACCCGGGCGATCTGACCACCATCGAAGACCCGAGCACCCTGGAGCAGATCAAGTCCGCCCTCGGCGCCTGATCCGGCCCTGGGCCAACCCGAAAGCCGACCGGTCTGCCGGTCGGCTTTTTTTGCACTCGACACCATGAAGAAGAGACTTCTGGCGATGTTCGCCCTCGCGCCGGCCGTGGCCCTCGCCGGGGCCCGGGTGGATTGCCACACCGCGTATTTCGGCGACAGCCGGATCGTCTCGGCAGGCCCGACGGCCCAGCCCTACACCGTGGCGCCGGTCGCCTTCGAGCGGGATTTCCTGTTCCGGCTGGTGTTGCGCACCCGGCCCGCCGACGAGGCCGGGGTGACCGTCGCCGTGTACACCCCCACCGCCGACGGCCCGGCCATGATCCAGCAGGCCAGCTACCCGTGGCCGCCGGGCGGTGGCCGCACGCACGGCTTCACCGGCCTGCAGCGGGTCTTCGAGCCGGTCGGCGATGCCGAACTCACCTACTGGTGCGAGGCGCTGCCCGGGCGCACCCGAGGGGCACGCCGATGACCCGCCTCCGATACTGCGCCGCCGCCCTGGCGCTGCTCGCCCTGCCTGCGCTGGCCGACCCGCTGCGCATTGCCTTCGTCGGCGACGTGATGCTGGCCGAAGGCCCGGGGCGGGCGATCGCCGCGGGTGGCGATCCGCTGGCGCCCTTTGCCGCGGTGCTGGGCGAGGCCGATGTGCGAATCGCCAACCTGGAGTGCGCCGTGTCGGCCCGGGGCCAGGCCCTCGCCAGCAAGCGCTACACCTTCCGCGCCGATCCGGGCGCGATGGCGGTGCTCAAGGGGCGCTTCGACGCCGTGTCGGTGGCCAACAACCACGCGGGCGATTTTGGCAAGACGGCCTTCGTCGACACCCTCGATCTGCTCGCCGCGGCCGGCATTGGCCGCATCGGCGGCGGGCGCAATCTGGCCGAGGCCCACGCGCCCTGGTGGATCGAGCACAAGGGCCTGCGCGTGGCGGTGCTCGGTTACAACGAGTTCAGGCCGCGGCGCTTCGAGGCGGATGTGGATGTGCCCGGCGTTGCCTGGGGCGAGGACGTGCAGATCCTCGCCGACATCCGTGCCGCCCGCCGTGCCGGCGCCGACGCGGTGATCCCGTTCATGCACTGGGGCCTGGAGTACGACGAGGCGCCCTCGCTCCGCCAGCGCACGCTGGCCCGGCGGATGATCGACGCCGGCGCAACCCTGGTGGTGGGCGCCCATCCCCACGTGATCCAGCCGGTCGAGCGCTACCGCGACGGCATCGTCGCCTACAGCCTGGGCAACTTCGTGTTCGACGGCTTCGACGCGCCGGAGGCGTGGCAAGGCTGGCTGCTGCAGATCGAGCTGGACAAGTGCGGGCTGGTGGCCTGGCACACCCGGCTGGCCCACATCGACGCAGACGGCACGCCGCATCCGGTGCCCGGCGCGCTCACCCCCTGCGGCCGGCGGGGCGTGCGCGGGGTGGGGGCGTGCCGCAACCCCTGAGCGGCTTCAGATCAGCCCTTCGAAGAGCTGCACCGGCACCGTCTCGCCGGCCGCCACATCGCCGCGGTGCGCGTCGATCACCATGAAGCAGTTGGCCTCGGAGAGGGAACGCAGCACCCCCGAGCCCTGGGCCGACGCCGGCTTCACCTTCCACACCCCGTCTTCGGCGAACAGCCGGCCGCGCAGGAACTCGCAGCGCCCCGACAGCTTGCGCACCGGCGCCACGCACACGGCGGGCATCAGCGGCCGCTCGGGCAGCGGGTCGACCCCCGAGAGCTTGAGCAGGGCATCGAGCACGAACTGGTAGAAGGTCACCATCACCGCCACCGGGTTGCCGGGCAGCCCGAACATCCAGGCCTTGCCGACGCGCCCGAAGGCCATCGGCCGGCCGGGCTTGATGTCGATCTTCCAGAAACCCACCTCGCCCAGGCGCTGCATCAGCGCCCGGATGAAGTCGGCTTCGCCCACCGACACGCCGCCGGTGGTGAGCACCACGTCGGCGCTGTCGGCGGCGGTGAGGAAGGCCGCCTCCAGCGCCTCCGGCCGGTCGGGCACCACGCCCATGTCGATCAGCTCGCAGCCCAGGCGGGAGAGGGCGCCGTGGAGGGTGTAGCGGTTGGAGTCGTACACCTCGCCGGGGGCGAGGGGGCGGCCGACGCTGGCCAGCTCGTCGCCGGTGGAGAAGAAGGCCACGCGCAGGCGCCGGGCCACCGCCACCTCGGCCAGCCCCAGGGAGGCCGCCAGACCCAGCTCGGCCGGGCCCATGCGCTTGCCGCGGGGAATCGCCACGCCGCCCTCGGTCAGATCCTCGCCGGCGCGCCGCACGTGCTGGCCGGCGCGCACCGGCCCCGAGAAAACGATACTGTTTTCGTCGATGTGAGCGGATTCCTGTATCACGACGCTATCGGCGCCCAGCGGCATCACGCCGCCGGTCATGATCCGCACCGCCTGGCCCTTGCCCACCATGCCCGAGAACCCGCGCCCGGCGAAGGCGCTGCCGACCACCGTGAGCCGCGTCTCGCCCGCGCCCGCGTCTTCGGCGCGCACCGCGTAGCCGTCCATCGCCGAGTTGTCGTGGGCGGGCACGTTGCACGGGGCAATCACATCCCGCGCCAGGGGGCGGCCCAGGCAGGCGCGCAGCGCCACCCATTCATGGCCGCCGACCGGGGCCACGGCATCGAGGATGATCCGGCGCGCTTCAGGGACGGAGAGTGTCTGGCGGGGGGCGGCGCATCCTGCGTCGATGCTCATCTTGGGCTCCTGGCGGTCGGTTGGCAGGCAGGATTAGTAACACAAATCGGAACGGCTGGATTCATTGCGGCGGTGCGCATTGACACGCGTGACGACGTCGGTATGCTGGCCGGCGGTGAGTCTGCGCCGGTATGCGGGCCGGTGCTCGCCGCTTCTTTCGCTGCAGCCCCGGTCTGCGTTCTGCGGGCCAATAAAAACGAGGAGACATCCATGTGGAAATCGCTGCACATCGACCCCAAGAAGTGCACCGGCTGCCTTCAGTGTGAAATGGCATGCTCGGTGGAGCACACTGGGGCGATCAATCCTTCCCGGTCGCGCATCAAGGTCTTCAACTTCGAGTCCGAAGGGCGCAAGGTTCCCTACACCTGCACCCAGTGCTCGGACGCCTGGTGCCTCAACGCCTGCCCGGTCGATGCGATCCGCGTCGACGCGGCCACGGGCGCCAAGCAGGTCTTCGACGACGTGTGCGTGGGCTGCAAGGTGTGCACGATCGCCTGCCCCTTCGGCACCGTCAATTACAACCAGGAAACCGGCAAGGTCCAGAAGTGCGACCTGTGCGGCGGCGACCCCGCCTGTGCCGCAGCCTGCCCGACCGGCGCCATCACCTACGTGGATGCCGACTGGACGGGGATCGACAAGATGCGTGCCTGGGCTGCCAAGGCCAACACCGCAGTGACCGAATAAGGAGAGAACCATGGCCTGGAACCGAAAGCTGCTGCGCGTCAACCTCACCGCCGGCACCTGCACCGCCGAACCCCTCAACATGGAATGGGCTCAGGATTACCTGGGCTCCCGCGGGCTCGCCACCAAGTATTTCGTCTCCGAGGTCGACCCGAAGGTCGACCCGCTGTCCCCCGACAACAAGATGATCATGTCCACCGGGCCGCTCACCGGCACGATGGCGTCCACCGGCGGGCGCTACACGGTGGTCACCAAGGGCCCGCTCACCGGGGCCATCGCCTGTTCCAACTCGGGCGGCTTCTTTGGCGCCGAGATGAAGTTCGCGGGCTGGGACATGATTATCTTCGAAGGCCGCTCGCCCAAGCCGGTCTACCTCTACCTCGAGAACGACAAGGCCGAGCTGAAGGACGCCTCCCACCTGTGGGGCACCAGCTGCTGGCACACCGAGGAGACCATCAAGCACGAGCTGCAGGACCCGCTGGTCCGCGTCTCGTCCATCGGCCTGGCGGGCGAGAACCAGGTGCTCTTCGGCTGCATCGTGAACGATCTGCACCGGGCGGCCGGGCGTTCCGGCGTGGGCGCGGTGATGGGCTCGAAGAACCTCAAGGCGGTGGCGCTGCGCGGCACCAAGGGCGTGGCGGGCGTGAAGGACATGAAGGCCTTCATGAAGATCACCGCCGAGAAGAAAAAGGTGCTGGCCGACAACGCCGTCACCGGCCAGGGCCTGCCCAAGTTCGGCACCCAGGTGCTGATGAACGTCATCAACGAGATGGGCGCGCTGCCCACCCGCAACCACCGGGACGTGCAGTTCGAGGACGCCGGCAAGATCTCCGCCGAGGCCATGCACGAGAAGCGCCCCAGCGACAACAAGCCGCACCTCGTCACCAACGCGGCCTGCTTCGGCTGCACCATCGCCTGCGGCCGCATCTCCGAGATCGACAAGGGCCACTTCACGGTGGTGAACAAGCCCGAATACTGGGGCGCCTCCGGCGGCCTGGAATACGAAGCTGCCTGGGCGCTGGGCGCCGCCAACGGCGTGGGCGACCTGGAAGCCCTGCAGTACGCCAACCTGCTGTGCAACGAGCAGGGCATGGACCCGATCTCCTTCGGCGCCACCATCGGCGCGGTGATGGAACTCTACGAGATGGGCGTGCTCACCAAGGAGCAGATCGGCATCGAGGCGCCCTTCGGTTCGGCCGAGGCGCTGGCCCGGCTGGCCGAGATGACCGCCCGGGGCGAGGGCTTCGGCAAGGAGATCGGCGAGGGCTCGAAGCGCCTGTGCACCCGATACGGCCACCCGGAACTCTCCATGACCGTGAAGGGCCAGGAGTTCCCGGCCTACGACTCCCGCGGCATCCAGGGCATGGGCCTCACCTACGCCACCTCCAACCGCGGCGCCTGCCACCTGCGCTCTTACACCGTGGCCTCCGAAGTGCTGGGCATCCCGGTCAAGACCGATCCGCTCACCACCGAGGGCAAGCCCGAGCTGGTGAAGGCCTTCCAGGATGCCACCGCGGTGTTCGACTCGGCCGGCATCTGCGTGTTCACGTCCTTCGCCTGGACGGTGGCCGACGTGCAGCCGCAGATCGAGGCCGCCTGCGAGGGCGACTGGTCGATGGACAAGCTCAACCTGATGGGCGAGCGGATCTGGAACATGGAGCGCCAGTTCAACAACGCCGCCGGCCTCACCCGCAAGGACGACGACCTGCCACCGCGCCTCAAGACCGAGCCGGCCAAGAGCGGCCCCGCCAAGGGCCTGGTGAATGGCATCGACAAGATGTTGCCGGAGTACTACCAGGTGCGGGGCTGGACCCAGGAGGGCGTGCCCACGCCCGAGACCCTGGCGCGCCTGGGCCTCTGAGGGCCGGACGGCCGCAGTACCCCACCTGTCGATCCACGCGCACGCGACGCCGGCTGCGGCCGGCGTCGTTGTGCCTGCGAGATGAGGACTTCCCGATGAAGCATCTGATCCTGGGCAACGGCCCGGCCGGCGTGGTTGCCGCCGAGGCCCTGCGTCGCGCTGCGCCCCGCGACGAAATCGTGATGGTCGGCAGCGAGAGCCTGCCGCCCTATTCGCGGATGGCGATCCCCTACCTGCTGGAGGGCAACATCGACGAATCCGGCACCTACCTGCGCAAGACCCCGGGCCACTTCGACACCCTGGGCGTGCGCCAGTTGAACGGCCGCGCGGTGGCGCTGGACGTGGCCCGGCAGACCGTGCTGTTCGCCGACGGCCACTTTGAGACCTACGACCGGCTGCTGGTGGCGACCGGCTCCCACCCGGTGCGCCCGCCGATCCCCGGCGTCGACCTGCCCGAGGTGCAGACCTGCTGGACCCTCGCCGACGCCCGGGCCATCGCCGCGCTGGCCAGACCCGGCGCGCGGGTGCTGCAGCTGGGCGCCGGCTTCATCGGCTGCATCATCATGGAGGCGCTGGCCAAGCGCGGCGTGCAGCTCACCGTGGTCGAGATGGGCGACCGGATGGTGCCGCGGATGATGACGCCCCAGGCCGGCGGCATGATCAAGCGCTGGGTCGAGAAGCAGGGCATCCGGGTGGTCACGTCGGCGGGTGTGGAGCGCATCGACCGGGCCGCGGGCGGCGATGCGCCGCTCACCGTCAGCCTCTCCACCGGCGACAAGCTGGCCTGCGATCTGGTGATCGTGGCAGCGGGCGTGGCGCCCAACGCCGCCTTCCTCGACGCCACCCCGGTGCACGTGGCCAAGGGCGTGCTGGTGGATGCACGGATGGAGACCTCGGTGCCCGGCATCTTCGCCGCCGGCGACGTGGCCGAGGCGCCGGATCTCTTCACCGGCGCCCACCTGGTGTCGGCCATCCAGCCCAACGCCGCCGACCAGGCCCGCGTCGCCGCCATCAACATGGCCGGCGGCAACGCGCGGATGCGCGGGGTGCTGGCCATCAACGTGCTCGACACCCTGGGGCTCATCTCCACCTCCTTCGGGCAGTGGTGGGGCGAGCCGGACGGGCAGGGCGTCGAGGTGGTGGACGAGGCGGCCTATCGCTACCTCAGCCTCCAGTTCAAGGAGGACGTGCTGATCGGCGCCACCTCCATCGGCATGACCCAGCACGTGGGCGCCCTGCGCGGGCTGATCCAGGGCCAGCTCAGGCTGGGGCGCTGGAAGGACGTGCTGCTCGAGTCGCCCCAGCGCTTCTTCGAGGCCTATCTGGCGGCCACCCAGCCCGACTCGGTGGCTCGCCGGCAGGCCGCCGCCGCCTTCGCCTGAAAGCCCCCATGCGCGTCGTCTTCAAGCTTTTTGCGTCCCTGGCGGACTACCTGCCCGCCGAGCGGCGGGGCAACATCGTGGCGCTGGACGTGCCGGCCGGCACCACGGTGGGCGATCTCATCGCCCAGTACCGGGTGCCCGAAAAGAGCGCCCATCTGGTGCTGGTCAATGGGCACTACATCGCGCCCGGGGCGCGGGCCGGGCAGGTGCTGGCCGAGGGCGACGAGCTAGCGATCTGGCCGCCGATTGCCGGAGGCTGACCCGCCCGATGACGGAAGACGTAAGCGCGCCGGACGGTTTTGTGCGGGAGATCGGCGCGACGGTGGCCGAGTTTGAACGGGGGCTGCGGCTGGCGGTGCCGGATGGCGTCGCCCGGCCGCAGCCCGGCCACCTGCGGGTGAGCGTTGCCGGCACGCTGCTCTCCATCGAAGTCACCGAGCGCCCCGAGCGGCGCCTGGGGCAGTTCCGCCTGCCAGTGCTGCTGGCCCGTTATCGTTTTCTGTCGGGGGATGTGCCTGCCCGGCTGGCGCTGCTGGCCCATCTCGACCGGGCCATGCAGCGGGGGGGCGGATGAGCGGCCTGGGCGCGGCGTTCTCCGACGCCTTCGCGCTGCTCGCCGGCTTCGACCATCGGGTGGCCGAGATCGTCGCCTTGTCGCTGGCGGTGAGCGGGCTGGCGGTGCTGCTGGGCACGCTCATAGGCCTGCCCCTGGGCGCCTGCCTGGGGGTGGGGCGCTTTCCCGGGCGGCAGCTGCTGGTGGTGGTGCTCAACGGCTGCATGGGCCTGCCGTCGGTGGTGGTGGGGGTGGTCGTGTATCTGGCCTTGTCTCGCTCGGGGCCGCTGGGCAGCCTGGGGTTGCTCTATTCCCCCACCGCGATGGTGATCGCCCAGACCGTGCTGGTGGTGCCGCTGATGGCCGCCATCGCCCGGCAGGTGGTGGACGACGCCTGGCGCGACTACGCGGAGGAACTCACCGCGATGGGCTTCGACTGGGCCGGGCGGGTGCGGGTGCTCCTCTACGACTGCCGGCATTCGTTGCTGGTGGCGGTGCTGGCGGGCCTGGGCCGGGCCATGTCGGAGGTGGGCGCGGTGATGATCGTCGGCGGCAACATCGACCGCTCCACCCGCACCATGACCACCGCCATCGCCCTGGAGACTAGCAAGGGCGACCTGCCCCTGGCGGTGGCCCTGGGCATGGTGCTGCTGGCGGTCATCCTGCTGCTCAACGGGCTGGCCTACGCCTTGCGCCAGTGGGCCATGCGGCGTTACGCATGAGGGGGGCGGCGTGTTTCCCCTGAAGGTGAGCGACCTGCGCTGGCATGTGGCCGGCCGCGCCGTGCTGGACGGCCTCACCCTCGAGCTGGGCGGCGACGGCATCACCATCCTGCTGGGGCCCAACGGCGCGGGCAAGAGCGTCTTCCTGCGTGCCCTGTGCGGGCTCATCGAGCCGGAATCCGGCCGCATCGACTGGGGCGGCGGGCCGCGGCCGGCGGCCGGCGTGGCGATGGTGTTTCAGCAGCCCAGGATGTTGCGCGATTCGCTGCTGGGCAATGTGGAGCTGGCCCTGCGCCCGCTGGGTGTGGCCGCCGCCGAGCGGCGCAGCCGCGCCCACGTCGTGCTGGAGCGGGTGGGCCTGGCCCACCGGGCGGCAGACAGCGCCCGCGGGCTCTCCGGCGGCGAGCGCCAGCGCCTGGCGCTGGCCCGCGCGTGGGTCACACGGCCGCGCCTTTTGCTGCTGGACGAACCCACCGCCAGCCTCGACCCCGGCGCGGTCGAGGCCATCGAACGCATCGTGCGGGAGATCCGCACCGACGGCACCCGCATCCTGATGACCACCCACAACCTCGGTCAGGCCACCCGGCTGGCCGATGATGTTGTCTTTATGGATGCGGGCAGAGTGTGCGAGCATGCGCCTGTGCAACGTTTTTTTGCCCGCCCGGCATCCCAGGCCGCGCGGCTTTACATCCAGGGAGAACTACCGTGGCGCATGGCTTTCTGATGCTCCTCAAATCCACGCTGCTGGGCCTTGTCGCGCTGGCCTCCGCCGCCCAGGCCGGCGAGACCATCGTGCTGGCCTCCACCACCTCCACCGAGCAATCCGGCCTGTTCAACTTCATCCTGCCGATCTTCGAGAAGACGTCGGGCATCGCCGTCAAGGTGGTGGCGCTGGGCACCGGCCAGGCCCTGGACGTGGGCCGGCGGGGCGACGCGGACGTGCTGCTGGTGCACGACCGGGCCGCCGAGGACAAGTTCGTGGCCGAAGGCTACGGCGTGGACCGCCGCGACGTGATGTACAACGACTTCGTGCTGGTGGGCCCCGCTGCCGACGCGGCCGGCGTGAAGGGCGCCAAGGACGCCGTGGACGCCTTCGGGCGCATCGCCCGCAAGGGCGCCGGCTGGGTCTCCCGCGGCGACCGCAGCGGCACCCACGCGGCCGAGCTGCGCTTCTGGCAGAGCGCCGGCGTGGAGCCCAAGGGGCAGGGCTGGTACAAGGAGGCCGGCGCCGGCATGGGGCCCACCCTCAACATGGCCGCCGGCATGGGCGCCTACACCCTGGCCGACCGCGGCACCTGGGCCAGCTTCAAGAACCGCCAGGATCTGGCCATCCTCTACGCGGGCGACCCCAGGCTCTACAACCCCTACGGCGCGATCCTGGTGAACCCGGCCCGGCACCCCCACGTCAAGCGCGCCGCGGGCGAGCGCTTCATCCAGTGGATCACCTCGCCCGAAGGCCGTCGCGCCATCGCCGCCTACAAGATCGGCAACGAGCAGCTGTTCTACCCGCTGCCGGCAGGGCGCTGACGCGGTTCGGGCCCCTGGGCTCCCGGCGGGAGCAAAAAGCCCCGTACCCGGATCTTTTTGCTCCCACCCCGGCGCTTTTCTCTCCCGGTCGGGACCAAAAAGCGCTCAACCGGGGCCTTTTTGCTCCCGACCGGGAGCAATTTGTTCCAGCCTGAAACCAATTAGCTCCCGACCGGGAGCAAAAAATATCCGACCGGGAGCAAAAAGCCCCCAACTCAGCGCAAAAAGATCCCGGTCGGAGCGGCCGGGCTCCGACCCCGGCGCACCTTCGCATCGCGCCGCTCAGGCTGCGTTGCGGCCCTCATTCCATCATTCCATCACTCAGGAGAACCACGCCATGAAATCCGTCTTCCCCATCCCTGCCCTGGTGCTGCTTGCGCTGACCGGCCTGCCCCTGGCTGCCCACGCCGCCTGCCCCACCGATCTTGAAGCTGCCGCCGTGGCCGCCGCCATCGTCGCCCGCCAGCCGGTGCCCGTCCCCGCCGGCGAGATGAGCGTGGCCGACGGCCTGTGCGGCCGCGACAAGGTGGTGCGCTATCTGGCCCAGATCTCCGGCCCGGTGGTGGGCTACAAGGCCGGGCTCACCAACCTGGCGGTACAGCAGCGCTTCAAGCACGACGCGCCCCTGCGCGGCACCCTGTTCCAGGGCATGCTGCTGCGGGATGGCGCCGAGCTTGCCGTGGATTACGGCATCCGCCCGGTGTTCGAGGCCGATCTGGTGGTGGAGGTGGCCGACCCGGCCGCCCTTGCCAAGGCCGACACGCCCCTGGCCGCCCTCAAGGCGCTCAAAAGCTACGCCCCCTTCATCGAGCTGCCCGACCTGATGGTGGCCGACCCCTCCAAACTGGGCGGCGCAATGCTGGCGATGGTGAACGTGGGCGCCCGCGCCGGTGTGCTGGGCAAGGCCACCCCGATCCAGCCCAGCCCCGGGCTCGCCGACACCTTCGCCACCATGACCGTCACCCTCACCGACGCCACCGGCGCCGTGCTCGACACCGGCAAGGGCAGCGCCATCCTGGGCAACCCCCTCACCGCCGCCAGCTGGCTGGCCCGCGATCTGGCCAGCGCCGGCATCCCCCTCAAGCGCGGCGACCTGCTGTCGCTGGGCTCCTTCACCAAGCTCTTCCCGCCCAAGCCGGGGATGGCCGTGACGGCGAAATACGAAGGGCTGCCGGGGAACCCGACGGTGGGGGTGAGGTTCCGCTGAGGAAGGCGGGCTGAAGCCGGGGCATCGCCCGGCGCTTGCTCAGCCCGGGCCTGCCTGGGCCAGCATGGCCTGGAGCCCGGCAATCATCTCGTCGAGCCCCTCGACCAGCAGCCCCCTGGTCTTGAGTGCCCGCGCAATGTCGAGGGCGTGCCTCAGGTGCTCGACCGCGTGGGCTGGGTCCGTCTGGGCGATGCGGACGAGGGAGACGATCAGATCGCGCTGGTAGTCGGCGCGCTGGGGTTCGGCCTGGGCGAGCCGCTGGGCGATGTCGAGGGCTTTGAGGAAGTAATCGCGAGCCTCGTCGCCCTTGCCGAGGGCGGTCATGAGGTCGCCGAGCTTGTTGTAGGAGACGGACAGGTCGCGCTGATAGTCGGCGCGCTGGGGTTCGGCCTGGGCGAGCCGCTGGGCGATGTCGAGGGCCTTGAGGAAGTAGTCGCGGGCCTCGTCGCCCTTGCCGAGGGCGGTCATGAGGTCGCCGAGCTTGATGCAGGAGACGGACAGATCGCGCTGGTAGTCGGCGCGCTGGGGTTCGGCCTGGGCGAGTCGTTGGGCGATGGCGAGGGCCTTGGCAATGTAATCGCTTGCTTCATTGCTCTTGCCCAGGGCGACCATTAAAGCGCCCAACCTGTTGTATGAAACAGAAAGGTCTCGCTGATAAATGGAGTGCTGGGGTTCGACCTGGGCGAGCTGCTCTCGAATATCGAGAGCTTTTTCAAAGTACTCATGAGCCTCGAAGGCGTGGCCTAGGGAGGTCATAAGGTCGCCGAGTTTGTTGTAGACGACTGAGAGATTACGTTGGTAGTTGGTGTGCTGCGGCTCGGCTAAAGCTAGTCGCTCACCGATGGCGAGGGCTTTGAGAAAGTATTCGCGCGCGTCCTCGCCCTGGCCAAGAGCGGTCATGACTTCGCCTAGACGCTCGAAGGCGACGGCGAGGTTGGCGTGGAGACTCGCGATATCTGGTTTGGCAGCGATCAGTTGCTCAAGGATGTCTCGTGACTCCAGATAGGCCTGCACTGCATCCAAGGAGCAGCCACTTCGATGCATTGCATCGCCCAATCGACCTAGCTGGATGACCAGCGTGTGCCTAATGTCCAGATTGTCCGGGTTGGCGCTTGCCCGCTGACGGAGCGCCTCCACTGCCTGACGGAGGGCAGGAAGCTCATCCGCGGTGGAGGCGAGGGGCGCGAGACTAATTTCGGCGGACGGCGCGGCTTGGATGAATTGGGACGATGGGAGGGTGGGCTGCGCTTCCGCCTCCAGCCGCACAGACACCCCGCGGATAGACCAGAAATCCGGTGCCTCGTGGGCGAAGATCGGTTCGAGGGTTGGGGACAGGCAGAGCAGTAGCGCCGCGTCTACCTGATCGGCGACGGCGTTGCGTTGTTCGTTGAGGCGCCGGAAGAGCTGTCGCCAGGCGGGGATTTCCGTTTCGGCGACGAAGCTTGCGTCGAGCACAGCCAGTACCCGCTCGTCGGCGGCCGGGGGGGGCAGGGTGGAGAGCCCTTCGGTGACGGCGGCGGTGAGCGCGCTGTCGAGGGGCTTGTCGGGAGAGAAGGTGGCGGGCAGCAGCGGTCGGGTAATCAGGCTTCCGCCGCGGAGCGCGGGGATGGCTTCGGCGAGTGTCGTCAGGCTTTGGCCGACTTGAAGAGGCGAATGACAGACGAGGATGTGGAACTGAAAACCGTCGCCGAGCGCCAGGGCGTTGGCCAGCCGCTGCAGCGCGGCTTCGTTATTGCTGGACATCAGGATCGGCGGCTGGCGCCGCGAGGGCGGCGAGGGCGGTCTTGACGCCCGGGATCTCGGCCACCGCGGGGTGGAGGTTGAACCACGATTCGCCGTTCACGTAGCGCAACACGGCGTTGTTGAGGAGCATCTGATCGGCGATCTGGCGGTGACCGTCGTTCAGCGCGGTGTAGTTGCGCTCCTTTGCTACCAGCGCCAGCCACTCGAAAGCGTCGGCGGTGACGATCATCCGGTAGGCGTCTTTCAGCTCGTTGAAGATGCGTTGGAAGTCGGGCTCGGAGAGGGGAAGGTGGGAATTGGCGAGGGCCGACTGGAGCAGGCGGACGATCTCCCGCGGGTAGCCGCCCGACCAGCGGATGAGTTCGGCGATGCGTGCTTCACAATCGGGGCCCAGGACTTCGGCCAGCACGTCGTCCGGGATGCGTCGGCGGACGAGTTCGCGTGCCGCAGTGACGCCCGGCGCGAAGGGGCTGCCGTCGAAGTTGGCGAGCTTGATCATCGGGAGAAAGCTGACATCCTCGAAGCGCCGGCTGACCAGTGCAGTAGGAATGGTGTAGAGCACATGCACCGGCAGATGCAGATGAGGCGCGCCGCCGGCGAAGATGCGCTCCGCGCTGGCCAGCACTTCCTCCCAGTTTCCACTGGTTCCACGGAGCTTCTCGAGGGAATCGAAAATGACCACGAGGCGCGAGCGGCCGAGTTGCCTGGCGCGGTCTTCAAGCAGCACGAGTTCGTTGCGGGCTTCGCTGAGAAAGGACGACAGGTGACTTGAGATGATGGACCTGACCCTGCGGCGCAGGCTGGGGCGGGTGCGCATTTCGGCCACCAGCTTGGCGCCGCCCGGAATCGAGAGTTCGCCCTTGCCAAGGTCCAGATCGGTGCGGCACAGCCAGTTCCAGAGGCGCTGGAAATAGCCTTCGCCCATGGCTTTGTCGGTGTCCTTGCCCTCGGCTTTGAGCACAGCCTCTTCGACCGCGAACAGGATCGCGGCGATCACATCCGGGATATCGACCGGATTGGTGAGGTCCAGCATTTTTTCGCCATCTACCAGCACCGGTAGAAAGTTGGCGCAGTCGGGATCGGCCAGTCGTTCGGACAGTCGGCGAAGTTCGGTGGACTTGCCGGAGCCGGGCAGCCCCGTGAACAGGATGAAGACGGGAGGGTCGGACATCTCGATGCGTCGCCCGAGCCTTTCGACCCAGTTGATGCCGCGCACCTTCTCGGTGCCATACCCGTCGATATCCAGATTGCGCTCGTCACTGGGGGCGAGGGATTCGAGGAAGTGACAACGGTTGTAGTACTTTCTTTGGGTGGCGAAATCCATGGGATGCGTCCTGGCGAAGAGGGGGGCTGTTGCGTGTGGCGACGGCGATTCTAACGCGAACGGACGAGCAAGCTGCCACCGGCGGAAGGCTCACTCCTCCCGCGGCTGGACGAGGATGGCCTGGCTGTTTTCCAGGCGTTCTACCTGGGCCAGGGTGGAGACGGGGACGTGCAGGGCTTCGATGTGTTCGCGGCCGTGCTTGAAGCGCTTCTCCACCACGAAGCCCGCGCCCAGTACGTCGGCGCCGGCTTCGCGGGCCATCTCGATGAGGGCGGCGGCGGTGCGGCCGTTGGCGAGGAAGTCATCGACGATCACCACCCGCTGGCCGGGGCGGATGTAGCGGGTGGAGATGGCCAGCCGCGTCTCGGCGCCCTTGGTGGGCGAGGGGATGCTGCGGCAGATGGAGGGGGCTTCCACGTCGGTGGAGTATTTCTTGGCGTACACCATCGGCACGCTCAGGGCCTGGGCGACGATCAGCGCCGGGGCGATGCCGCTGGCTTCGGCGGTGAGGATCACGTTGGGCTGGAAGAAGGACAGCCGGCGGGCAAGCTCGTGGGCCAGCTCGAAGATGAAGCCGGGTTCGATGCGGTGGTTGAGGAAGTGGTCGATGACCAGCATCTGGCCGTCGACGCTGCCTTCGGTTTCGATGCGGCGGACCAGCGGGGCGTAGGGGGCGGTGAGGTCGAGGTGGGGGCTCATGATGGGGCTCTGCGGGAAACGGCGATTGCGGTGCCGGGCCTGGCCGGCACGCTCACTCTAGGACGATGACGGGGGGCTTGTCGTGACGCTTTCCGCGAGTCGGGCCAGCCGGCGGCGGACAAGGCCAATATGTTCACGCAGGGTGTAAAGCTCGTTGCTGAAGGCAAGCGGCAGCTTGCGGTGGGCGGCGCGCATCTCGATGCGGTCGAGGCGCAGGTTGAAAGCCTGGAGGGCTTCCGGGGTGCGGGCGGCGTCGGGCTGGGCGTCGATCTCGGCTTCGAGGTATTTGAGTTCGCCATACCAGCGGTACACCCGCGAGCGCATCCGCCAGTTGTAGATGCCGGGGACGATCTTGGTGAGGGGGATGACGACCGCGAAGAAGGGCAGCACCATCACCAGCAGCCGGTCGATGAGCACCGCCAGCCAGAAGGGCAGGTAGCGCTGCAAGAGCGGCGGGCCGGAGTCGTAGAAGCGCTGGGCCATGGGGTGCAGCGGCAGGGCGTGGTCGCGGGGGGTGGGGAAGGCGTTGGCGTCCTGGAGCAGGCCGGGCGGGCTGTGGATCTCGCGGGCGTGCTTGAGGAGCAGGGTGACGATGGCCGGGTGGATGTCGGCGCGCACCACGAGGTTGGCGGTGGCGGCCAGTAGTTGGGTGTCCCGGGCGGGCTTGTCGGCCTGGATCTGGATGGCGCCCCGGGGCAGCACCACCTTGACCAGATGGGGGAAGTGGCGCACGTAGCCGTCGGCCTGGGCGAAGTTGAGCAGGTTGACGTCGTCGGTGTGGAGGAGGGCATCCACCACCGGGGCCTGGGGCGCGCCCACCACGAAGAAGGCGTCGACGTCGCCGCGGCGCAGGGCCTCCACGGCGTCCATGCCGCCGATGGCGAGGAGCTTCGGGTCGTCGGTGGCGAAGCCGTTGGCGGCCAGCAGCTGCAGCGCGAAGAGCTGGGCGCCGCTGCCCTGCACGCCGATGGCGATCCGCCGGCCCTGGAGCTGGTAGAGGCGGTCGTACCGGGCGTCGCCCCGGTGGAACACCCACACGGGTTCGAGGTACATGCTGCCCAGGGTGGCGAGATCGTCGGACTCGGGCTCGTTGGCGATGCCGCCCTGGACGAAGCCCACGTCCACGTCGTCGTCGGTCTTGAGGCGGCGGAGGTTCTCGACCGCGCCGCTGGAGGGGCGAAGCTCGACTTCGATGCCTTCCTGGGCAAACTTCTCCCGGTAGCGCTCGCCGAAATACTGGTAGGCGCCGCCGGCCACGCCGGTGCTGATGACGATCTTCTTGGGGGGCGCCGGTTTGACGAACTGCCAGGCCAGCACGAAGGCGGCAGCGACGAGCAGCAGCGCCGGCAGGGCGCGCAGCAGCAGGTCGCGCAGGTTGCGGGTGTCGCCGGAGGCGGAGGTGGGGCGGCGCATGATGGGGGGGCGGTCGTGCGGCGTTGGGGGGGGCGAATCTTACCGCGCCGGACGCCGGGTGGCATCGGGTGGCTTCTGCCGGGGGCGATTCTCCGGTACATTTCGCGCCCGGCTTTGATGTAAAAGGTGTTTTCGACGATGACCCGGCTGCTGCTCGCCCCGATGGAGGGGCGCGCCCGCCACGTGCGGCGCGAGGTGCTGACCCGCGTGCCCGGGTACGACCACGCGGGGACGGAGTTCGTGC
>NZ_JAYRMI010000062.1:0-24955 GCF_041904905.1 Zoogloea sp.
TGGCGCTGGCGAGGCTCACCTCCAGCCGCCCATCCGGGTGGCTCCAGCTGCCTTCGGCCGAGATTTCGGCCAGCGCGAGCCTGGGCTGGGGAAAGATCTGCGGCAGTTCGAGGGCGGCGTCGCGGCCGGTGAGGTTGAAGCGCCCGCCCCGCTCGTTGCCATCCACCCGCCCCGACAGGCCGGAGAAGCCCGGCCACGCCCCCACCGGCTCGATCCCGAGGCCGGCGAAGCGGGCATCCACCGAATAGCTGAGGAGCCGGCCGGCGTCGTTGCTCCACTTGAGGTTGACCGGCGCCACGCTGCCCTGGGGGGCCAGCTCCGCCAGCCGGGCGCGGAAGGCCGGGTCGAAGGGCAGGCGGCCGGCCAGCCGGGACAGCACGCCCAGATCCAGCCGGTTGGCCACGAACTCGCCGCGGGCCGGCGTGGCCCCGCTCTTGGCGCGCAGGGCGAGGAAGAAATCGGTGGGCGCGAGGCTCAGGCCGTCGGCGGTCTCCAGGCTGAGCTGGCGGCCGCTGGCCTCGGTGAGCCCGCCCTCGTCGTGAAAGCGCAGCCGCCCGGACGCCCGCACCAGGGGGATCGGCTCGAGATCCTTGGCCAGCTGGGCGCGGGCGTTGCTGAGGGCAAAGTCGGCGGTCACCCCGGTGACGCGGCCGGCACCGAACTCGAACCACACCCGCAAGCCGCCGGCCCCATCCACCGGCAGGGGGTAATCCACCCACGGCCGCCAGGCGCCCAGGTCGGCGTAATCGAGCCCGGCGTAGAGTTCGCCGCGCCAGTCTTCGGGCCGGGCCGGGTCGCTGCCGCGCAGGTCGCCCCGCAGATCGAGGGCCGCGGCCAGGCGCGACGGCGGATGGGCGGTGAGCCCGAAGCGGTGGTGGCTGCCGCTGTTGTCGAGGCGGAACTCGAGCTTGTCGAGCACCAGCGGGTCGGCCCCCCGCAGGGCGTCGTGCCAGGTCAGGCGGGCGTTGCGGATCTGGATGCGGCGTTGGTCGAACAGCCACTGGGCGAAGTCGCCCTCCCCGCCGTCGGCCTGCACCGCCAGCCCGGCCACGAAGAGGCGGCCGTCGGCATCGCGGCGGATCGCCAGATCGGGGGAGTCGATCTCCAGCCGGTTCAGGCGCAGGCGCATCAGCAGCAGCGACATCCAGGCCGGCTCGGCCTCCACCCGGTCGAGGGTCAGGGCCGGCAGGCCGGCGGCGTCCTTGACGGTGAGCCCGCCGATCCGGAAGGTGGGGTGCAGCCCGCGCCACTCGGCGCTAAGGCTGGCGATCTCCACCGGCCGCCCCAGCGAGCGGGACAGCAGCCCGGCGACCTCCGCCCGATAGGCCGGCACGTTGGGCAGCACCCCGTGGCGCACCCCCAGAAAGACCAGCCCGCCCACGAAATACGCCACCAGCGCCAGCACCGCCAGCCGGTGGGCGCACAGGCGCGGCAGGTGAAGCAGGGCCGCCAGGGAAGAGCGCCGTTCAGTCACGCGGAGAGAAGCTGCGGGGCACGGGGGGAATCGACAGGGAGGCGCCGCCGCGCACCGACGCATCCGGCATCAGGCTTGACGAAAATCAGTCCGGCAGACATAACTCGGGGGGAACATAGACAATCGCCCATTCTACCAATCGGCCCACGCCATGTCCGAACAGCCCATCGATACCGCCCCCAGCCTGCCCAAACCGATCCAGGACGCCCTCGCCTGCTCGCGCTTCCTGCGCCGCCAGCTGGACAGCCGCAGCTGGCTGGCCCCCCGCCTCGTGGCGAGCCATGAGCGCCCCCTCGACGCCGCCGCGCTGCGGGATTTCCTGCGCGACGAGAAGGTGGACGACAACACCCTCAAGCCCGTGCTGCGCCGGCTGCGGGCCTGGGTGATCTGCCACGTGCTGGTGCGCGACATCGCCCGCCTGGCCGACCTCACCGAGGTCACCGAGACGATGACGCTGCTGGCCGACATCGCCGTCGAGACCGCCCACGACATCCTGCGCGAGCAGCTCATCGCCCGCCACGGCGTGCCCCTGTCGGCCGACGGCCGCGAGCAGGAGTTCATCATCATCGGCATGGGCAAGCTCGGCGGGCGCGAACTCAACGTCTCGTCGGACATCGACCTGATCTACGTCTATCCCGAAGACGGCAGCACCGCCGGCCCCAAGGTCATCGACAACTTCGAGTTCTTCACCAAGCTCGGCCGCGGCATCATCCAGGCGCTCAACGACCTCACCGGCGACGGTCAGGTGTTCCGCGTCGACATGCGCCTGCGCCCCAACGGCGACTCCGGCCCGCTGGTGGCGAGCTTCGACATGCTCGAGAACTACTTCATCACCCAGGGCCGCGAGTGGGAGCGCTACGCCTGGATCAAGGCCCGCGTGATGACCGGCATCCGCGGCGCCGAACTCAACGCCATCGCCCGCCCCTTCATCTTCCGCAAGTACCTGGATTTCGGCGCCATCAACGCCATGCGCGACCTCCATGCCCAGATCCGCCGCGAAGTGGCGCGCAAGGACATGGCCAACAACGTCAAGCTGGGCCCCGGCGGCATCCGCGAGATCGAGTTCCTGGCCCAGGTGTTCCAGCTGATCCGCGGCGGGCGCGACGCTGCCCTCCAGATCAAACCCACCCTCAAGGTGCTGACCCAGCTCGCCGAGCGCGGCATCGTCACCCACGAAGCCCAGCGCGAACTCGCTGCCGCCTACGACTTCCTGCGGCGGGTCGAGCACCGCCTGCAATACCTGGACGACGCCCAGACCCACAACCTGCCCACCAACCCCGACGACCAGGCCATCGTCGCCCGGGCGATGGGCTTTGCCTCCTACGACGCCCTGCTCACCGAACTGGACGACCACCGCGAAGCCGTCGGCCGCCACTTCAACGGCGTCTTCGGCAACCCCACCGAGGCCGGCCACGACCTCGACACCCTGTGGGCCAGCGCCTGCGACGAAGCCCGCGGCACCGAAGAGTTCCAGCGCCTTGGCTACCCCGACCCGGCCTCCGCCGCCCGCCGCCTGTCCACCCTGCGCAGCGGCAACCGCTACCAGCAGATGCCCCCGTCCATCAAGCAGCGCTTCGACCCCCTGATCCCGCGGGTCATCGAAGCCGCCGCCGAAACCGCCCAGCCCAACGCCACCTTCGAGCGCCTGCTCGACCTGCTCGACGCCATCAGCCGCCGGGGCGCCTACCTGGCGCTGCTCCAGCAGTATCCGCAAACCGTGCACAAGATCGCCGAGCTGGTCGGCGCGTCGGCCTGGGCCGCCCAGTTCCTCAACCGGCACCCGATCCTCCTCGACGAAGCCATCGACCCGCGGATGCTCGAAGAAGAACTCGACCTGCCCGCCTTCCGCACCGACCTTGCCCGCCAGCTCGACGAGCTGGAGCCCGACATGGAACGCCAGATGGACCTGATGCGCGAGCAGCACCACGCCCAGGTCTTCCGCCTGCTCACCAAGGACATCGCCGGCAAGCTCACCGTCGAGCGCCACGCCGACTTCCTCTCGGCGCTGGCCGACATCATGGTCGACCTCGCCGTCACCTGCTCCTGGCGCAAGATCAAGAACCGCCACCGGGACGAACCGCTCTTCGCGGTGCTCGCCTACGGCAAGCTGGGCGGCAAGGAACTCGGCTACGCGTCCGACCTCGACATGGTGTTCGTCCACGACGACGACGCCCCCGAAGCCGCCGAGATCTACACCCGCCTGGGCCAGCGCACCAACACCTGGCTATCCACCCAGACCCCCGCCGGCCAGCTCTTCGAGACCGACCTGCGCCTGCGCCCCAACGGCGATTCGGGCCTGATGGTGGTGTCGCTGGACGCCTTCCGCCAGTACCAGCTCGAGAACGCCTGGGTGTGGGAGCACCAGGCCCTCACCCGCGCCCGCTTCTGCGCCGGCGACCCCGCCATCGGCCGCAAGTTCGAGGCCATCCGCATCGAGGTGCTGCGCCAGCCGCGCGACCTCGCCAAGCTGCGCGACGAGGTGATGGCCATGCGCCAGCGCATGTTCGACGGCCACCCCAACAAGACCGAGCTGTTCGACCTCAAGCACGACCGGGGCGGGCTGGTGGACGTGGAGTTCATCGTGCAATACCTGGTGCTCGGCCACGCCCACGCCCACCCCAGCCTCACCGGCAACCTGGGCAACATCGCGCTGCTCGGGATGGCCGCCGAACTGGGGCTGATCCCCGCCGACCAGGCCGCCGTCGCCGCCGACAGCTACCGGGAGTACCGCCGCCTGCAGCACGGCCTGCGCCTCAACAACCAGCCCTCGCGGCTCGACCCCGCGCTCGTCGCCCCCATGGCCGCCGGCGTGCGCGCCCTCTGGAACCGGGTATTCGACGACACCCTGCCGACCTGAGCGGCATCGGCGCGGTGGGGAGGTCACACTTCACGCCGCGCCCCCAATCTGCAAAAAAAGTCAACACAAGCCGCGCCAAAGCCGTACAATCCGCCGACCGTACGCCAACCAATCAGCGTACCGGCATTCCAATACTCGTTTCGCCCGATCCAACCGATCGCGAACACTCGTTGCGCCCGCCCCGATTGGTGCCGCTCCTCCCGAGCGGTCAGGCCGTCGCAGGAGCACACAATCCAATGACCCAACCCCAGCCCGCCGCGCAAGCGGCAGGGGCCGTCGGCTTTGCCGATCTGGCCCTCAGCGCGCCCATCCAGCAGGCCATCGCCGAAACCGGCTACACCACCCCCACCCCGATCCAGGCCCAGGCGATCCCCCTCGTGCTCGCCGGCGGCGACCTGATGGCCGCCGCCCAGACCGGCACCGGCAAGACCGCCGGCTTCACGCTGCCGATCCTGCACCTGCTCTCCGAGGCCCACGCCCACAACCAGAAGGCCGGCCGCCCGCGCTGCCTGATCCTCACCCCCACCCGCGAGCTTGCCGCCCAGGTCGAGGAATCGGTGCAGACCTACGGCAAGCACCTGCCCCTCACCTCGATGGTGATGTTCGGCGGCGTCGCCATCAACCCGCAGATCGCCCGCCTCAAGAAGCGCATCGACATCCTCGTCGCCACCCCCGGCCGCCTGCTCGACCACCAGACCCAGGGCACCATCGACCTCTCCGGCGTCGAGATCCTGGTGCTGGACGAAGCCGACCGCATGCTCGACATGGGCTTCATCCGCGACATCAAGAAGATCCTCGCCCTGCTGCCCAAGAAGCGCCAGAACCTGCTGTTCTCGGCCACCTTCTCCGACGAGATCAAAGCCCTCGCCGACGGCCTGCTGCACAACCCCGGCTACGTCGAGGTCGCCCGCCGCAACACCGCCTCCGAACTCGTCCAGCAGTCGGTGCACCTGTGCCCGCAGAAGCAGAAGCGCGAGCTGCTGGCCTTCCTCATCAAGAAGCACCAGTGGTTCCAGGTGCTGGTGTTCACCCGCACCAAGCACGGCGCCAACAAGCTGGCCGAATACCTGGGCAAGCACGACATCCCGTCCGCCGCCATCCACGGCAACAAGAGCCAGTCGGCCCGCACCCGCGCGCTGGCCGACTTTAAGGACGCCAAGCTGCAGGTGCTGGTCGCCACCGACATCGCCGCCCGCGGCCTCGACATCGACCAGCTGCCCCAGGTCGTCAACTTCGAGCTGCCCAACGTGCCCGAAGATTACGTCCACCGCATCGGCCGCACCGGCCGCGCGGGCTCCACCGGCGCCGCCGTGTCGCTGGTGGACCGGGACGAGCTGCCGCTCCTGAAGGACATCGAGCGCCTCATCAAGCGCCTCATCGACAAGGTCGAAGTGCCCGATTTCGTGCCCTCCGCCGCACCCGCCGAATCCGACGAGCGGCCGCCCCGCGAGCCCCAGGGCCCGCGCCAGGGTCAGGGCAAGCGCGGCGGCAACCGCGGCGACCGCCAGGGCCAGCCCCAGCAGGGCCAGGGCGCCAAGCAGGGCGACAGCCCACGTCAGGGTCAGGGCCAAAGCCAGGGCAAACCCAAGAGCCAAGGGCAAGGGCAGAGCCAGGGGCGCAGCCAGAAGCAGGCCGACGGCCAACCTCGCCAGGGCAGCAAGCCCCAGGGCCAGCACGCCAAACCGGCGCAGGGTCAGGGCCAGAACCGTGGCAACCAGCAGGGCCCGCGCCCGGCCCGCAAGGGCGACGGCCAGCCGATGGACGACGATTTCGGCAACCGCGTCGACTACCAGCCCCGCGCCCGCAACAACTACCGCGACCCGGAGGCCCACGGCGGCCATCGCCACGGCAACGGCTTTGGCAACAAGGGTAACGGCGGCAACCCCAACCGCGGCACCCCCGCCGCGCTGGACGAAGCCCGTCGCCCGGCGGTCACCCTCACCGGCCGCAAGCCCGGCGAGGTCAAGCCCCCGGCACTGTTCACCAGCCCCCGCGGTGGCGGCAACGGCGGCAACAACCGCTGACCCCCACCGGTCGGCCGCTTGACGAAAGGCACCCTCGCGGTGCCTTTCCGCTTTTTCGGCCGCCGTCGCCGGGGGCGCCTTGAACCCCGTCGAAGCGGCCTCATCTAACCCCTACCTGTGTCCTCCGGCCCCGCCATGGAAAAGAAAACCCAGTTCAGCCTGTGGTACTTCGTGTTCGCCCTGTTCGCCGTCTTCACCCTGCACGACCTGTGGGTGCAGGTGCGCACCGTCGAACCCCTGCCCTACAGCGAGTTCCAGCGCCTCGTGAAGGCCGGCGAGGTCACCGAGATCAGCATCGCCGACAACACCATCCAGGGCAGCCTCAAGACCCCGCTCCAGGACGGCCGCCAGAAGTTCGTCACCACCCGGGTCGACCCGGCGCTGGCCAAGGATCTCGCCCAGTACGACGTGAAGTTCACCGGCGTGGTCGAGAACACCCTGCTCCGCGACCTGATCGGCTGGGTGCTGCCGGCGGTGATCTTCGTCGGCATCTGGATCTTCGCGATGAAGAAGTTCGCCGGCAAGCAGGGCATGGGCGGCGGCTTCATGAACCTGGGCAAGAGCAAGGCCAAGGTCTATGTCGAAGCCAACACCGGCGTCACCTTCGACGACGTGGCCGGCGTGGATGAGGCCAAGGACGAGCTGAAGGAGGTCGTCGGCTTCCTGAAAGATCCGAAATCCTACGGGCGCCTTGGCGGCCGCGTGCCCAAGGGCGTGCTGCTGGTCGGACCGCCGGGCACCGGCAAGACCCTGCTCGCCAAGGCCGTGGCCGGCGAGGCCGGGGTGCCCTTCTTCTCGATCTCCGGCTCCGAGTTCGTCGAGATGTTCGTCGGGGTGGGCGCCGCCCGCGTGCGCGACCTCTTCGAGCAGGCCCGCGCCAAGGCCCCGGCCATCATCTTCATCGACGAACTCGACGCCATGGGCCGCGCCCGCGGCGCCTTCGCGATGGGCGGCCACGACGAGAAGGAGCAGACCCTCAACCAGCTGCTGGTCGAACTCGACGGCTTCGATTCGTCCTCCGGCCTCGTGCTGCTGGCCGCCACCAACCGCCCCGAGGTGCTCGACCCGGCCCTGCTGCGCGCCGGCCGCTTCGACCGCCAGGTGCTGGTGGATCGCCCCGACAAGAAAGGCCGCATCGCCATCCTCGCGGTGCACATGAAGAAGATCACCCTCGCCCCGGACGTGGACGCCGAAAAGGTGGCCGCCCTCACCCCGGGCTTCTCCGGCGCCGACCTCGCCAACCTGTGCAACGAGGCCGCGCTGGTGGCCACCCGGCGCAACGGCAGCGGCGTGACGGTGGAAGACTTCACCGTGGCCGTCGAGCGCATCGTCGCCGGCCTCGAGAAGAAGAACCGCGTGCTCAACGAACACGAGCGCACCGTCGTCGCCTACCACGAGATGGGCCACGCCCTGGTGGCGATGGGCCTGCCCGGCACCGACCCGGTGCACAAGATCAGCATCATCCCGCGGGGCGTGGGCGCCCTGGGCTACACCATCCAGCGCCCCACCGAAGACCGCTTCCTGATGACCCGCGCCGAACTCGAAAACAAGATGGCCGTGCTGCTGGGCGGCCGCGCGGCGGAGCACATCGTCTTCGGCGAAGTCTCCACCGGCGCAGCGGACGACCTCCAGAAGGTCACCGGCATCGCCCGCTCCATCGTGATGCGCTTCGGCATGGACACCAAGCTCGGCAACGTGGCCTACGACACCGAGAAGAGCAACTTCCTCGGCCAGAACGCCAGCCCGCCCCAGGAGCGCAGCTACTCCGAGGAGACCGCCCGCGAGATCGACTGCGCGGTGCGCGAGATCGTCGCCCGGGCCTTCGAGCGCAGCGTCGCCATCCTCACCGCGCGCAAGGTCATCCTCGAAGAAACCGCCCGCGACCTGCTCGCCCGCGAGACCCTCGACGAGGCCGACCTCAAGGCGATCCACGCGCGGGTGACAGCCGCCTAATCGGGGCTTTGCCGCCACCGGAGCCCCCATGCGTCCCACCGCCCTCGCCGCCCTCCTCGCCCTCTTCGCCGCCGGCGCCCCCGCAACGGCGGCGCCCGGCACCTGGGAGGGGGCGCTGCCCTGCGCCGACTGCGCCGCCCCCCGCCACCGGCTGCAGCTCTTGGCGGGCGGCAGCTACATCCTCGACCTCACCGATCGCCAGCCCCGCGGCGGGCCCGACCGCCTGCTGCGCGAAACCGGCAGCTGGCAGACACGCCCCGACGGGCAGATCGAACTCATCGGCGGCCCCGAGCACCGACGCTTTGCCCAGCTGCCCGACGGCCGCCTGCGCCCCCTCGACCGCCACGGCAAGCCCATCGCCTCCCGGCTGTACCGCCCCCTCACCCCCAGCCCGCAGCCGGACACCCTGCAGACCGGCATCGTCGTCCACCTCGCCGACGCCGGCCTGTTCACCCGTTGCGGCGACGGCCGCCGGCTGCCGGTGGCCCAGGCCGGCGCCAGCCTCGCCCTCGAACAGGCCTACCTCGCCCACCGGGAACAGGCCGGCGCGCCGCTGGCGGTCAGCCTCGTCGGCCACCTGGAAACCCTGCCCGGCCCCGACGGCGGCAGCGCCGAGATGCTGGTCGTGGATCGCGTCGACCGGCCCCTGCCCGGCCAGGGCTGCCCCGGCGCCCCCCAGCTATCGACGATGCGCTGGTCCCTCGAAAGCCTGCCCGGCAGCGAGGCCGCCATCCCCAGCGGCCCTCGCACCCCGTGGCTCCAGTTCGACCCCACCCAGCGCCGGCTGCTCGGCGCAACCGGCTGCAACCGCCTGAGCGGCGAGTACCGCAGCTGGGGCGCCGCCGGCCTGAGCCTGCTGTCCCTCGCCACCACCCGCATGGCCTGCCCCGCGTCGGACGTGGAATCCGCCTTCCTGCACGCCCTCTCCCGCGCCACCCACCGCATCCAGGCCGGCAACCGGCTCGACCTGCTCGCCGACGGCGTTCCGGTGGCCCGCTTCGTCGCCCGCTGAGCCCCCCGGCGCACCGCAATTGACGCCCACAATGGCCACCGGCTGGGGCTACAATCGTCGCGAAGGAGCCCGTCGCCCCCCCTGATCCCGCCCCCGGAGGAACCGCCCATGTCCCGTCTCTCGCAACTCGCCCTTGTCGCCACGGCCGTCCTGCTCGCCCAACCGGCACTGGCCCAGGAATCGCCGACCCTCAAGAAGATCAAGGAAACCGGCACCATCGCCCTGGGCCACCGGGAATCCTCGATTCCCTTCTCCTACTACGACGACAAGCAGCAGGTGGTGGGCTACAGCCAGGAGCTGATGCTGAAGGTGGTAGACGCGGTGAAGGCCGAACTCAAGCTCACCGGCCTGCAGACCAAGCTCACCCCGGTCACCTCCCAGAACCGCATCCCGCTCATCCAGAACGGCACCGTCGATCTCGAATGCGGCTCCACCACCCACAACACCGAGCGGGCCCGCCAGGTCAGCTTCTCCAACACCATCTTCATCATCGGCACCCGCCTGATGACCAAGAAGGATTCCGGCGTGAAGGACTTCCCCGACCTCGCCGGCAAGAACGTGGTGACCACCGCCGGCACCACCTCCGAGCGCCTCATCCGCAAGATGAACGAGGAGAAGAAGCTCGGCATGAACATCATCTCCGCCAAGGATCACGGCGAAGCCTTCCTCACCCTCGAGACCGGCCGCGCCGTCGCCTTCATGATGGACGACGCCCTGCTCTACGGCGAACTGGCCAAGGCCAAGAAGCCCGGCGACTGGGCCGTGGTCGGCACGCCCCAGAGCTTCGAGGCCTACGGCTGCATGATGCGCAAGGACGATCCGGGCTTCAAGAAGGTGGTCGATGGCGCGCTGGCCAAGGCCATGACCTCCGGCGAGGCCGAAGCCATCTACAAGAAGTGGTTCACCCAGCCCATCCCGCCCAAGGGCCTGAACCTCAACTTCCCGCTCTCCGACGCCATGCAGAAGCTCTACAAGGCGCCCAACGACAAGCCGTTCGAGTGAAGGGAAACGGGCAGGGGGTAGTGGGTAGTGGGTAATGGGAAGTAGGGAGTGGGAGGAGCCCCTTTCCCGGGCTCCCGGCTCCCACGCCCCACCTTCCACGCCCCATTTCCCACGCATTGATTGGGGGAGCAGGAAGCAGGGAGCTGCTAGCTCCGCCCCCTGCAGCCCCTCCCGCCCACTCCCCATTACCCACCTCCTACTTCCCACCAAGCCATGAGCTACAACTGGAACTGGAGCATCTTCACAAGCCCGGTGCCCACCGGCGAGACCACCTACATGGGGTGGATGCTCACCGGGTTGCAGACCACCGTGGCCCTGTCCCTCTCGGCGTGGGTGATCGCGCTCTTGCTGGGCAGCCTGATGGGGGTGCTGCGCACCGTGCCCCACAAGGGCCTGTCCCGCCTTGCCGGCGCCTATGTCGAGGTGTTCCGCAACATCCCGCTGCTGGTGCAGCTCTTCATCTGGTACTTCGTGCTGCCCGAGCTGCTGCCCTTCGGGCTGGGCGACGCCTTCAAACAGAAGCTAAGTCCCCTCACCCAGCAGTTCATCGCGGCGATGGTGTGCCTGGCCTTCTTCACCAGCGCCCGGGTGTGCGAACAGGTGCGCTCGGGCATCGAAGCGCTGCCCCGCGGCCAGAAGAACGCCGGCCTCGCCCTGGGCTTCACCCTCGGCCAGACCTACCGCCACGTGCTCCTGCCGATGGCCTTCCGGCTCATCGTGCCGCCCCTCACCTCCGAGTTCCTCAACATCTTCAAGAACTCCGCGGTGTGCTCCACCATCGGCCTGCTCGAACTGGCCGCCCAGGGCCGCCAGCTGGTGGATTACACCGCCCAGCCCTACGAATCCTTCATCGCCGTCACCCTGCTCTACCTGCTCATCAACGTCACGGTGATGAGCCTGATGCGGGTGGTCGAGGCGAAGACCCGGGTGCCCGGCTACATCGGTGGCAAATGAGCGGCGGCAAATGAGGACGCACACGCGATGAACTACGAATTCGACTGGTCTTCCATCCCCGGCGCCCTGCCCTTCCTGTGGGAGGGCATGAAGGTGTCGCTGGAGATCACCGTCACCGCGGTGATCGTGGGCATCCTGTGGGGCACCCTGCTGGCGCTGATGCGCCTGGGCACCATCAAGCCGCTGGCGTGGTTCGCCGCGGGTTACGTCAACCTGTTCCGGGCGATCCCGCTGGTGATGGTGCTGCTGTGGTTCTTCCTGATCGTGCCGCAGCTGCTCAAGGGCGTCTTCAACCTCGACCCCGCCACCGACGTGCGGCTCACTTCGGCGATGGTCGGCTTCGCGCTGTTCGAATCCGCCTACTACGCCGAAATCATCCGCGCCGGCATCCAGAGCGTACCCAAGGGCCAGGTGGCGGCCGCCTCCGCGCTGGGCATGACCTACGCCCAGGCGATGCGCCTGGTGGTGCTGCCCCAGGCCTTCCGCAACATGGTGCCGCTGCTGCTCACCCAGGCCATCGTGCTGTTCCAGGACACCTCGCTGGTATATGTGTCGGCGCTGGCCGACTTCTTCGGTGCCGCCTATAAAGTGGGCGACCGGGACGGGCGGCTGGTGGAGCTGCTGCTCTTTGCCGGGGCGGTGTATTTCGTGCTGTGCTTCTCCCTGTCGCAAGTGGTGCGGCGGCTGCAGAAGCGGATGGCGACGGTTTAGGACTCAATCCAGATGATCTCGATCGACAAGGTTTCCAAGCACTACGGCAGCTTCCAGGTGCTCACCGACTGCAGCACCCGGGTTGCCAAGGGCGAGGTGGTGGTGGTGTGCGGGCCCTCCGGCTCGGGCAAATCCACCCTCATCAAGTGCGTCAATGGCCTCGAACCGTTCCAGTCCGGGGTGATTACCGTGGACGGCATCTCGGTGGGCGACCCGAAAACCAACCTGCCCCGGCTGCGCAGCCGGGTGGGCATGGTGTTCCAGCACTTCGAGCTGTTCCCCCACATGAGCATCGTCGAGAACCTCACCATCGCCCAGGAGAAGGTGCTTGGCCGGAGCAAGGACGAAGCCCGCGCCAAGGGCCTGGGGCTGCTCGACCGGGTCGGCCTCAAGGCCCACGCCGACAAGTTCCCCGGCCAGCTCTCGGGCGGCCAGCAGCAGCGCGTGGCGATCGCCCGGGCCCTCTCGATGGACCCGATCTGCATGCTCTTCGACGAGCCCACCTCGGCGCTGGACCCGGAGATGATCAACGAGGTGCTCGACGTGATGGTCGAACTCGCCCAGGAGGGCATGACCATGATGTGCGTCACCCACGAGATGGGCTTTGCCCGCAAGGTGGCCAACCGGGTGATCTTCATGGACCGCGGCCGCATCGTCGAGGACGACACCAAGGACGCCTTCTTCGCCAACCCGCGCTCCGAGCGCGCCCAGCAGTTCCTGGCCAAGATCCTGCAGCACTGAGGCCGAAGCGACACCCCCGGGTAGCCCCGCCGGCCGCCAGGCGAGCAGCCCGGCGCCCCTGCGGAGCAGCCCGCCGCTCGCCGCGAGCGCCTTCCCGGTGCAGGGTTGAACCGCAGCGGTGCAAGGCCGGAGTTCAACGGTGCGCCGGAGGAGTTCGGCGCGCCTCCAGAGCAGTTCCAAGCTCCTCCCGAGCAGCTCAAAGCTCCTCCAGAGCAGCTCAAAGCTCCTCTCGAGCAGCGCCAAGCTCGTCCCGAGGAGCACGGAACTCGTCCCGAGGAGCGCTGAACGCCGGTCGAGCACCATCGCGGTGGATCCCCGCACCCCAGGCATGCTCGCCCGGGCCTGCGAGGTGCAGCGCCGGAGCCTCGCGCCTCACACACAACCCGCCCCATCCACGCCCACCCGCTCCACGACCATGATCCATCTCATCGCCACCGGCGGCACCATCGCCGGCGAAGCCGATCCGGAATCCGGCGGCGCCCGCTATCGCGCCGGGGTCCGCCCCGTCGGCGCCCTGCTCGACGCCGTGCCGGGCCTCGCCCCGTTTGCCCTGTCGGCCGAGCAGGTGCTGGCCCTCGACAGCAAGGACATGACGCCGGAGGACTGGCTCACCGTCCTCGCCGCCGTGCGCCGCGCCCTGGCCAACCCCGCCGTCGACGGCACGGTGATCCTCCACGGCACCGACACCCTGGAAGAGACGGCCTACTTCCTGCAGCTCACCCTGCCCGCCGGCAAGCCGGTGGTGCTCACCGGCGCCATGCGCCCGGCCGACCACCCCCAGGCCGACGGCCCGGCCAACCTGCTCGCCGCGGTGCGCCTCGCCGCCAGCCCGGAAGCCCACGGCAAGGGCGTGCTGGCGGTGATGAACGCCACCGCCCACGCCGCCCGCCATCTGGTGAAAGCCCGCACCACCGGGCTGGACGCCTTCGAATCGGCCGTCGACTGGGCCACCGCCCGACCCGACGGCCGCTTTGCCGACCTGACCGCGAACACCCTGCCGCGGGTGGACATCCTGCCCGGCTACGCGGGCGCCCCCGCCGGGCTGATCGACGCCAGCGTGGCAGCCGGCGCCCGCGGCCTGGTGCTGGCCCTCGCCGGCCACGGCAGCGTGCCCGCCGCGTGGCGGCCGGCGCTGCACCGGGCGCGGGACGCGGGGGTCGCCATCCTGCGGGCCAGCCGCTGCGCCGGGCCGGTGATCCGCAACGCCAACGCCGACGACGACGGCGAAGGCTGGCTTACCGCCGGCAGCCTGCCGCCGCCCAAGGCCCGCATCGCGCTGATGCTGGCCCTCGCCTGCGGCCGCCCCTTCGAGGCGGATTGACTCAGGCGCCGGCCACCTTGGCCGGGCGTTCCTTCTTGGCAAAGGCCTCGCGGGCCTCCTCGAGGATCTGGGCCAGCTCCTCCCGCGCCTCGCGGGACGACTGGATCAGCTTGCCCTCGTCGTGGTCGATGGCCTGCTGACGGGCCAGCACCTCGGCGTCGTGGCGGGCGAAGCGGGTCACCATCTGATCCACCAGCGCCGGCGGCTCATGGAGCAGCTCCAGCGTCCAGCGGGCCATCTCCAGGCTGGACGGCAGCGCCTCGCGGATCTGCCGCTCGATGCCCATGTCCATCAGCCGGCTGGCGTGGAAGCGGTTGCGCGCCCGGGCCACGATCTGCACGTGGGGGAAGTGCTTCTTCACCAGCTCGGCGGTGCGCAGCGAAGCCTCCACGTCGTCGATGGCCAGCACGAAGACCTTCGCCTCCCCCAGCTGGGCCGCGTGGAGCAGATCCAGATGCGCCGCGTCGCCGTAGAACACCTTGAAGCCGAACTTGCGCACCGTCTCCACCTGGCCGGCGTCGGCGTCCAGCGCCGTGAAGCGGATGCCCCGCGCCAGCAGCAGCCGGCCGACCACCTGCCCCACCCGGCCAAAGCCCGCGATCACCACGTCGCTCGCCTCCGAGGGCATCTCGTCGAAGGCCTTGGGCGGCTGCCGGCCCGCCTCGCGCCGGGCCAGCCAGTCGCCGAACATCAGCAAGAGCGGCGACACCGCCATCGACAGCGCCACCACCAGCGTCAGCTTGTCGGCCTGCACCTCGCCCAGCACCTTGAACGACTGGGCCGCATCGAACAGCACGAAGGCAAACTCGCCGCCCTGGGCCAGCGCCAGCGCCAGCATCCGCGCCCCCAGCTTGGGCCCGCCCACCAGCCGGCGCAGGCCGTAGAGCACCGCGATCTTGATGAGCACCAGCCCGGCGGTGAGCCCCGCGATCTGCCACGGGAACCTGACCAGCAGGGTGAGGTTGGTGGACATCCCCACCGCCATGAAGAACAAGCCCAGCAGCAGCCCCTGGAAGGGCGCGATGGACGCCTCCAGCTCGTGGCGGAACTCCGAGTCGGCCAGCAGCACCCCCGCCACGAAGGCCCCCAGCGACATGGACAGCCCCCCCGCCTGCATCAGCAGCGCCAGCCCCAGCACGGTGACCAGCGCCGCGGCGGTGAACATCTCGCGGCTATTGACCCGCGCCACATGACGGAACAGCAGGTTGAGGAGCGGCCGCCCCACCGCCGCCGCCGCCACCAGCAGGCCCAGGCCCACCGCCGGGTGGGTGAGCGCGGTGGGCTTGCCGGTGCCGAAGAGGGGAATCAGCGCCAGCAGCGGAATCACCGACAGGTCCTGGAACAGCAGGATCGCGAAGGCCTCGCGCCCGTAACGGGTGGATAGCTCGCGCCGCTCCGCCAGCGTGGGCAGCACGAAGGCGGTGGACGACAGGGCCAGGATGATCCCCACCAGCGCCGCCGCCGACAGGGACAGGCCCAGATACCAGCCCGCCCCGGCCAGCGCCGCCGCCACCCCGAAGAGCTGCAGCGCCCCCAGCCCGAACACCGACTGGCGCAAGGCCCACAGGCGCGACGGCTTGAGCTCCAGCCCGATCACGAAGAGCAGCAGCACCACGCCCAGCTCGGCGGTGTGGAGCAGGTTGTCCGGATCGCGGACGAGCTTCACCCCGTAGGGGCCGATCAGCATGCCCACCGCCAGATAGCCCAGCACCGTGCCCAGCCCGGCCCGCTTGAACAAAGGCACGAACAGCACGGAGGCCAGCAGCAGCGCGGCAAAGGTGGTCAGGGATTGCATGGCGGGCGAGACGGAAGACGGCGGGGAGAGCCGAAGTCTCTCACAAAGCGCCGGGGCAATTCGAAATGGAAGGATCCGGAAACAAAAGGGCCGCGGCCCGCCAACTCCGTCACGGGATCGCCCCCTCGCGCCCCGCCGGGCCTGTCGCCCGGCTTTACACCGGGGCTTCTCGCCCCTACGCCGGAGGAATCCAGAAACACCAAAAACAAAACAAACACGGCCACTTACCCGAACTTTTACAAAATGGCACGGCTTGTGCGTCAACTTTTGTGTCTTGCCCGATTTTTCGCGAATTCCCAGCAAGCATCCCGGAGGAAAAAATGAAAATCAGCAAAAACAAGACCCTGACAGCCGCTGCAATCGTTTCGGCATTTCTGTCACCCCTGGCGGACGCCACGCCCCTCGCCGTGTACGCCGGCCCCGCCATCGACAAAAGCTCGCCCGCCTGCGCCACCTTCGGCGACATGGTCAGCTGCTCGGCGCCCATGCTCAACTACCTCGCCGGCTTCGCCCAGAGCGCCGACACCGCCAGCGGCGGCTACGTGCTGACCACCCCGCAGGGCGTGCTCAAGGAGGCGGTGGTCATCCAGGCGGGCGGCACGGCGGCCCTCGACAACGGCGACACCGCCCCCGCCAATCCCCCCACCGCGAACGGCAGCCAGGTGGAGAACGGCTTCAAGACCAACCGGGGCGGCGACAACTTCCTCGCCACCGGGCGCGCCACCGGCACGACGATGGAGGCCGGCAACATGGGCGACCCGGCGAACAACCAGCTCCCCACCGGCGCCGACGGCATCGGCACCTGGGACGTGAGCACCGTCTGGCTGCGGGACGCGCTGAGTGCCGGCGGCATCCGCCGCGAGCTGATGCTGGGCTTCGACTACAACCAGCCCCAGAGCGCCACCAGCTCGATGGACTACTGGGGGCTCGTCAGCGTGCGCGACACCGACGGCGCCCTGGCCGACATCCACTTCGAGGTCGGGCGCAACACCGGCCTCTCCTACGCCGCCTTCACCAGCACCAAGCAGTTCTACGACGCGCCGGCCTCGACCGACTTCGCGACGGTGTTCGGCACCATCTGCATCTACGAGCACGTCACCCAGGCCAACCCGGGCGGCAGCTGCCCGGCCGCCAGCGGCTCGACCGGCCCGCTGATCGAGACCATCGACAACGCCCTGGGCACCGCCAACGCCGAGTTCCTGGCCTTCCTGCCCGAACTCAACGCCAACCTGGACGGCTACATCGCCGCCGGCTACGACACCCTCTCGGTGCGCCTGCTGTTCGGCTGCTTCGGCGGCACCGCCAAGGGCAACGGGGCGGGCTACCTGAGCGACGCCGGCCAGACCGCCAACTGCGACAGCGGCGGCTTCGGGGACGTGTTCATCGTCGCCGGCGCCGCGATGTACGAAACGCCGGAACCCTCCGCCCTCAGCCTGGCCGCCCTGGGCCTGCTGGGCGCGGCGATCCGCCGCCGGCAACGCTGACCGGCCGGGCGGCGGCGATCACAACCCCGGGTCCTCGCCGCCGCCCGCCAGCGCCACATCCACCGCGTGCCGGGTGAGGTGGGGCGCAAACAGCTCGATGAAGGCGTACACGTAACCCCGCAGCCACGCGTTGCGACGCACCCCGATGCGGGTCGTGCTCGACTCGAAGAGGTGGGCCGCGTCGAGCATCCCCAGCTCCTTGTCCGCCAGCGGGTCGTAGGCCATCCTGGCCAGGATGCCGACCCCCAGCCCCATGCCCACGTAAGTCTTGATGATGTCCGAGTCGATGGCGGTGAGCACCACGTTGGGCTTCAGCCCGCGCCCGACGAAGGCCTTGTTGATCTGGTTGCGCCCGGTGAAGGCAAAATCGTAGGTGATGACCGGGTACCGGGCGATGGCCTCCAGGGTGAGCGGCTGGGCGCTCAGAATGGGGTGGCGCACCGGCGCGATCACGCAGCGGTTCCACTGGTAGCAGGGCAGCATCACCAGCTCGTGCTCCTCGGCGATGGCCTCGGTGGCGATGGCGATGTCCGCCTCGCCCGACAGCACGTATTCGCACACCTGACGCGGGTTGCCCTGGTGCAGCGACAGGCGCACGTTGGGGTAGCGGCTCATGAAGGCCCGGATCACCGGCGGCAGCGCGTAGCGGGCCTGGGTGTGGGTGGTGGCGATCGACAGGCTGCCGCTCGCCTCGTTGCTGAACTCCGCCCCCACCTGACGCAGGTTCTCCACGTCCAGCAGCATCCGCTCGGCAATCGCCAGCACCTGCCGCCCCGGCTCGGTGACCGCCACCAGGCGCTTGCCGTGGCGCACGAAGATCTCGATGCCCAGCTCGTCCTCCAGCTGACGGATCTGCTTCGACACCCCGGGCTGGGACGTAAACAGCGCCTCGGCCGCCTCCGACACGTTGAGCCGATGGCGGACCACCTCGAAAACGTAACGTAGCTGCTGGATGTTCATGCCGGCTTTCCGGCCGACGATGCCGGCCTATATAACTTTTTGTTCTTATAGTTTAACCCACACCGCCTTCTACACTCTAACCTCAGCCTTTACGATGCGCTGCACAAGAAATTGGACCTCACCATGGATATCGCTTACACCGTTGCAGGTTTCTCCGTCGGCGCCATCGTCGGCCTTACCGGGGTCGGCGGCGGCTCGCTGATGACGCCTCTGCTGGTGCTGCTGTTCGGCGTGCCGGCCTCGGTGGCGGTGGGCACCGACCTGCTCTACGCCGCCATCACCAAGGCCGGCGGCACCCTCGCCCACGGGCTCAAGGGCACGGTGGACTGGACGGTGACCCGGCGCCTGGCCTCCGGCAGCATTCCGGCCGCCGCGCTCACCCTGCTGGTGGTGGGCCACTTCTTCCCCGGCGGCATCGGCGGCGCGATCGGGCTCATCAAGTTCTCGCTGGGCATCGCCCTGCTGCTCACCGCCGTCGCCATCGTCTTCCGCAAGCAGATCCAGGCCTTCGCCCTCAGGCACTCGGAGGGGCGCGAGAACCCGCGGCGCACCGCCATCCTCACCGTAGTCACCGGCGCCGTGCTGGGCGTGCTGGTGTCGATCTCGTCGGTGGGCGCCGGCGCCCTGGGGGTGAGCGCGCTGTTCTTCCTGTATCCTCGCCTCCCCACGCTGCGCATCGTCGGCAGCGACATCGCCCACGCCGTGCCGCTCACCCTCGTCGCCGGCATTGGCCACTGGTTTCTCGGCAGCGTGGACTGGGCCCTGCTCGGCAGCCTGCTGATCGGCTCCCTGCCCGGCATCTGGCTGGGGAGCCATGTTTCCACCCGGGTGCCCGACCGGGTGCTGCGTCCGATTCTGGCAACCATGCTGGTGTTGGTGGGCAGCAAGTTGATCGCGGCCTGACCAGGCCTGCGCGCCCCGACAACCAGGACACAACTCAAATCATGTATCGCTACGACCCCTACGACCAGAAGATCGTCGACGAACGCGTCGCCCAGTTCCGCGACCAGACCCAACGCTACCTGGCCGGCGAACTCACCGACGACGAGTTCCGCCCCCTGCGCCTGCAGAACGGCCTGTACATCCAGCGCAACGCCCCGATGCTGCGGGTGGCCGTGCCCTACGGCCTGCTCTCCTCCACCCAGGTGCGCAAGCTGGCCCACATCGCGCGCACCCACGACAAGGGCTACGCCCACGTCACCACGCGCCAGAACTTCCAGTTCAACTGGCCCGAACTGAAGGTGGTGCCCGAGATCCTGGCCGAGCTGGCCACCGTCGAGATGCACGCCATCCAGACATCCGGCGCCTGCATCCGCAACGTCACCTCCGACCCCTTCGCGGGCGTGGCCGGCGACGAGTACATCGACCCCCGCCCGTGGTGCGAACTCATCCGCCAGTGGAGCACCTTCCACCCCGAGTTCGCCTTCCTGCCGCGCAAGTTCAAGATCGCCGTGAATGGCGCCCACGAAGACCGGGCCGTCATCCAGTGCCACGACATCGGCCTCGAACTCAAGCGCGATGCGGCCGGCGAGATCGGCTTCCGGGTGCTGGTGGGCGGCGGCATGGGCCGCACCCCGATCATCGGCGAGGAGATCGCCGATTTCGTGCCGTGGCAGCACATCGTCACCTACTGCGAGGCCATCCTGCGGGTCTATAACCGATACGGCCGGCGGGACAATTTGTACAAAGCCCGTATCAAGATCCTGGTGAAGGCCCTGGGCATCGCCGAGTTCAAGCGTCAGGTGGAAGAAGAATGGGCCTTCGGCAAGAACGGCCCCAGCACCCTCACCGAAGCCGAAGTGGCCCGCGTCGCCGGCCACTTCACCGCCCCGGCCTACGCCCCCCTGCCCGCCGACGACGCCGGCTACGCCGCCCAGCGCAGCGCCAACCCGGCCTTCGCCGCCTGGGCCCGCCGCAACGTGCTGGCCCACAAGGTGCCCGGCTACGCCATCGCGGTGCTCTCGCTGAAGGACCCCCGCCGCGCCCCCGGCGACATCACCGCCGAACAGCTCGACCTGGTGGCCGACTGGGCCGACGCCTTCAGCTTCGGCGAGATCCGCGCCACCCACGAACAGAACCTCGTGCTGGCCGACGTCCGCCAATCCGACCTCTTCGCCCTGTGGGAGAAAGCCCGCGCCGCCGGCCTGGCCACCCCCACCTTCGGCCTCCTGACCGACATCATCTGCTGCCCGGGCGGCGATTTCTGCGCCCTGGCCAACGCCAAGTCCATCCCCATCGCCAACGCCATCCAGGCCCGCTTCGACGACCTCGACCACCTCCACGACATCGGCGACATCGAACTCAACATCTCCGGCTGCATGAACTCCTGCGGCCACCACCACGTCGGCCACATCGGCATCCTCGGCGTCGACAAGAACGGCGAGGAGTGGTATCAGGTCAGCCTCGGCGGCAGCCAGGGCAACGCCACCAGCATCGGCAAGGTCATCGGCCGCTCGTTTGCCGCTGCCGAAATGCCCGATGTGATCGGCAAGATCATCGACGTCTATCTGGCCCAGCGCCAGAACGGCGAGCGCTTCATCGAAACCGTCCGCCGCACTGGCCTCGACCCGTTCAAGCTCGGCGTGTATGGCGAAGCCGCCGTCAAGGAAAGGAAGCACAATGCCTAAGCTCATCAAGAACGGCCAGCTCATCGACGACGCGGCCCAGATCCTCGTGCTGGACGAAACCCAGGCGCCCGAAGCCCTCACCCTGCCCGAAGGCCCGCTCTTCGTGCCGCTCGCCGTGTGGCAGGCCCACAAGGGCCCGCTCTCCAGCCGCGGCAACGTGGGCGTGTGGCTCGACAGCCACGAAGACGTGGACGAGCTGGCCGAAAACCTCGACGGCGTCCAGGCCATCGCCCTCAACTTCCCCAAGTTCACCGACGGCCGCGCCTACTCCGCCGCCGCCCTGCTGCGCAGCCGCTACGGCTTCAAGGGCGAGATCCGCGCCATCGGCGACGTACTGCGCGACCAGTTCTTCTTCATGCAGCGCTGCGGCTTCGACGCCATCCAGCCCAAGGCCGGCAAGTACTCCGACGCCCAGCTCGAAGCGGCCCTGGCCAGCTTGAAGGATTTCTCGGCCCCCTACCAGGCCGCCATCGACCAGCCTGAGCCCCTGTTCCGTCGCGCCCAGCGCGCCGCCTGAACCCGGAGACGCCATGCACCCCAACCAGAACCCCAAGCTCGACGACCCGGCGCTGCTGGCCAGCCTCGACGCCAAGGTCGCCCAGCTCAAGACCGACCTGGCCGCCTGGGCTGCCGAACTGCCCGCCATCACCCTGGCCAACAGCCTCGGCGCCGAGGACATGGTGCTCACCGACGTGATCGCCACCGGCAAGCTCCCCATCGAGATCTTCTCGCTGGACACCGGCCGCCTGCCCCTCGAAACCTACGACCTGATGGCCAAGGTGCAGCAGCACTACGGCCTCAAGCTCAAGTTCTTCTACCCCAACCACGACGCCATCGAGGCCTACACCCGCGAGCACGGCATCAACGCCTTCTACGACAGCGTCGAACTGCGCAAGGCCTGCTGCCACGCTCGCAAGGTCGAGCCGCTGGGCCGCGCCCTGGCCGGCAAACAGGCGTGGATCACCGGCCTGCGCGCCCAGCAATCCACCACCCGCACCGACCTGCCCAAGCGCGAGTTCGACGCCGGCAACGGCCTCGTCAAGTTCAACCCGCTGGCCGACTGGACCGAAAAGGAAGTCTGGGCCTACATCCGGCTGAACAAGGTTCCGTACAACCTGCTCCACGACAAGTTCTACCCGAGCATCGGCTGTGCGCCGTGCACCCGCCCGGTTTCGATTGGCGAAGACGTGCGCGCCGGGCGCTGGTGGTGGGAGAATCCGGAATCCAAGGAATGCGGCCTGCACGTCAAGAAGTGACGCGCACCGAAGAACCCTCAAACGAGTAAAGCAATGTCGACGCTCACCAAACAAACCCTGAGCCACCTGGACTGGCTCGAATCCGAAGCCATCCACATCATGCGCGAGGTGGCCGGCCAGTGCAGCAACCCCGTGCTGCTGTTCTCCGGCGGCAAGGACTCCATCTGCATGCTGCGGATCGCCGAAAAGGCCTTCCGGCCGGGCAAGTTCCCCTTCCCGCTGATGCACATCGACACCGGCCACAACTACCGTGAAGTGGTCGCGTTCCGCGACAAGCGCGCCGCCGAGCTGGGCGAGCGCCTGATCGTGCGCTCGGTCGAAGACTCCATGAAGCGCGGCACGGTCGTCCTCAAGCACGAGAACGAATCCCGCAACAAGCACCAGTCGGTCACCCTGCTCGAGGCCATCGAGGAATTCGGCTTCGACGCCTGCATCGGCGGCGCCCGTCGCGACGAAGAAAAGGCCCGCGCCAAGGAGCGGATCATGAGCTTCCGCGACGAGTTCGGCCAATGGGACCCGAAGAACCAGCGGCCCGAACTCTGGAACCTCTACAACGCCCGCAGCCACAAGGGCGAGAACATCCGCGCCTTCCCCATCTCCAACTGGACCGAGATGGACGTATGGCAGTACATCGAGCGCGAACAGCTCGAGTTGCCGTCGATCTACTTCGCCCACACCCGCCCGGTGGTGATGCGCCAGGGCGCCATCGTCCCGGTCAATGTGCCGCTGATGAGCGGCGAGCTGACCAACCTGCCCAAGGCCGGCGAAGAGATCATCGACCTCCAGGTGCGCTTCCGCACCGTGGGCGACATCTCCTGCACCGCGCCGGTCGAATCCGACGCCGACACCGTCGAGAAGATCGTCATCGAAACCGCCACCACCACGATCACCGAGCGCGGCGCCACCCGCCTCGACGACCAGACTTCCGACGCCTCCATGGAGCAGCGCAAGAAGGAAGGCTACTTCTGATCGCCGCCCCGGAATCCAAGGAAACCCGAATCATGTCCGCACCCGAAAACCTCCCCGACGTCGACAACGGCCTGCTGCGCTTTCTCACCTGCGGCTCCGTCGATGACGGCAAGAGCACCCTGATCGGCCGCCTGCTGTTCGACACCAAGGCCATCCTCGCCGACACCCTCACCGCCATCGAGAAGACCTCCAGCAAGCGCGGCCTCACCGCGGTCGACCTGTCGCTGCTCACCGACGGCCTGCAGGCCGAACGCGAGCAGGGCATCACCATCGACGTCGCCTACCGCTACTTCTCCACCGGCACCCGCAAGTACATCATCGCCGACGCCCCGGGCCACGAGCAGTACACCCGCAACATGGTGACCGCCGCCTCCACCGCCAACGTCGCGATCATCCTGATCGACGCGCGCAAGGGCGTCCTCACCCAGACTCGCCGCCACAGCTACCTGGCCAAGCTGGTGGGCATCCCCCACGTGGTCGTGGCCGTGAACAAGATGGATCTGGTGGACTACGACCAGGCCACCTACGACAAGATCGTCGCCGAATACAAAGCGTTCGCCGACCAGATCGGCCTCACCGACGTCCGCTTCATCCCCCTGTCGGCCCTCGTCGGCGACATGATCGTGGATCGCGGCGAAAGCCTCTCCTGGTACGACGGCCCCACGCTGATCGAAATCCTCGAAGCCGCGCCGGCCGCCCACACCGAGAAGGCCGAGAGCTTCCGCTTCCCGGTGCAGTTCGTGTGCCGCCCGCAAGCCTCCGACAACCCCGAGCTGCACGACTACCGCGGCTTCATGGGGCGCGTCGAATCCGGCGAGATCAAGGTCGGCGACAGCGTCACCGTGCTGCCCAACGGCCTCACCACCAAGGTCAAGGACATCCAGCTCTACGGCCAGTCACTCCCCAAGGCCATCCACGAGCAATCGGTGACCCTGCTGCTGGAAGACGAGATCGACATCTCCCGCGGCGACATGATCGTCAACAGCGACGAAGTGCCGGCCCAGGCCAAGCAGATCGACGCCGTGGTGTGCTGGCTCTCGGAAACGCCCCTGTCTCCGGCCCGCACCTACTGGCTGCGCCACACCACCCGCGAAGTCAAGGCCAAGGTCGCCGCCATCGCCCACCGCGTGGACATCAACACGCTGGCGAAGGACGCCACCGCCACCCTCGCCATGAACGACATCGCGCAACTGAGCCTCAAGCTCGCCCAACCGATCTTCGCCGACAACTACACCGACTCCCGCGCCACCGGTGCCTTCATCCTCATCGATGAATCCACCAACAACACCGTCGGTGCAGGGATGATCGTCGGCTGACCCCGGCCGCCTCTGGCTTCCCCGAAGCCAGCACAACGCCTAAAGTCCAAACCCCCAGGCCACGCCCTCGCGCTCCTGGGGGTTTCTGTTTCCCCCCTCCGCCCGGATCGCCAAAGGCGTCACAGAGGCCGGCTACAAACGTAAGCCCCCGGCAATCGCCTCCTGACCGTGCCTCAGGCTGACTCCCGCCTCCACCGATGCGGCAGTGACTCCCAGGTTCGGCGGGGCGGGGTGAGGATCATGGAAGTGTCCACTTCTGGGGTGTGGTGTGAGGACACTATGTGAGCGTCCGGCCAACTCGTCCTTGACGGGAATCCGCCTGCTCAGATGAGGACGTTTTCAGGCCTCCACCGATGCGGCAACAGCCCCCCTATCCGACTCTGCGGCTGAGTCGGCAGTCGGGTGAGGACATCCTTCAGATACGTGAAGGGCTCATGCCCGTTCAGGCGCGCCGACTGGATCAGGCTCATGATCGCCGCAGCCCGCTTGCCGGCGCGCA
>NZ_JAYRMI010000063.1:0-24898 GCF_041904905.1 Zoogloea sp.
AACCGCCCAGCCCGGCCTCCTCACTCCTCACTCCTCACGCCTCACGCCTCACAGAACTTAAAAGGAATTCCGAATGAGCAACGCCAACGACCCGATCGTCATCGTCTCCGCCGCCCGCACCCCGATGGGTGGCTTCCAGGGTGACTTCGCCAGCCTCACCGCCGCCCAGCTCGGCGGCATCGCCATCAAGGCCGCCGTCGAGCGCGCCGGCATCGCCGCCGACACCGTCGAAGAAGTCATCTTCGGCTGCGTGCTGCCCGCCGGCCAGGGCCAGGCCCCGGCCCGTCAAGCTGCCCTCGGTGGCGGGCTGCCCCTGTCGGCCGGCTGCACCACCGTCAACAAGATGTGCGGCTCCGGCATGAAAGCCACCATGCTCGCCGCCGACCTCCTCACCGCCGGCACCAACGACGTAATGATCGCCGGCGGCATGGAATCCATGACCAACGCCCCCTACCTGCTGCCCAAGGCCCGCGGCGGCTTCCGCCTCGGCCACGGCCAGGTGATGGACCACATGTTCCTCGACGGCCTCGAAGACGCCTACGAGAAGGGCCGCCTGATGGGCACCTTCGCCGAAGACTGCGCCGGCCTTTACAACTTCACCCGCGAGCAGCAGGACGCCTACGCCATTGCGTCCCTCACCCGCGCCCAGGCCGCCATCAAGGACGGCTCCTTCGAGTGGGAAATCACCCCCGTCACCGTGGCCGGCCGCAAGGGCGACGTGACCATCGCCAGCGACGAGCAGCCCCCCAAGGCCAACCTCGACAAGATCCCCACCCTCAAGCCCGCCTTCCGCAAGGACGGCACCGTGACCCCGGCCAACTCCAGTTCCATCTCCGACGGCGCCGCCGCGCTGGTGTTGATGCGCGCCTCCACCGCCGCAGCCAAGGGCCTCACGCCGATCGCCAGGATCGTCGGCCACAGCACCCACGCCCACCAGCCCAACCTGTTCGCCACCGCCCCGGTCGGTGCCATGCAGAAGCTCCTCGCCAAGACCGGCTGGAGCGTCGCCGACGTGGATCTGTGGGAAATCAACGAAGCCTTCGCCGTGGTCACCATGGCCGCCATCCATGATCTGAAGCTGGATCACGCCAAGGTAAACATCCACGGCGGCGCCTGCGCCCTGGGCCACCCCATCGGCGCCTCCGGTGCCCGCATCATCGTCACCCTCCTCGGCGCCCTCAAGAAGACCGGCGGCAAGCGCGGCATCGCCAGCCTGTGCATCGGCGGCGGCGAAGCCACGGCCCTGGCCGTGGAGATGCTGTAAGGCAGCCCCGGAAGTCGGGTTACGCCCTACGGGCTAACCCGACCTACGAAGGCTGACCCGGCACACGACCGCTCAGGAAAGGCTCGGAGCCAGAATAAAGCCCGTTCCATCCCGCCGAGCAGCGGAGCAACAGGCGGGGCTTTCCGGCGCAGCTGTCTGAGCCCGCAGGGCGAGTTCTGCGCCGGCCGCCTGTTGCGAGCAGCGCAGGGAAGTCATCCGCAAAGCGGATGACCGGGATGGCCGGGTCGCCTTTCTTGCCTACTTCTTTGGCGACGCAAAGAAGTAGGTCGCCTGCGGGGGCGAGTCCCCGCCAACGCAACTCCAGACAACGGAAAGCCGTCCTGCAACCCCACGGCGACAACAGGGCCGACGGACCGAACGCCGCGCTCCAGACAACCCGCCGGCCGGTGCAAACGGCCCACACGAACAACGCAAGAAACACCAAAAGGACACCGCACCATGATCCTCACCCAAGAACAGGAAATGATCCGCGACTCCATGCGCGCCTTCGCCCAGGAGCGCCTCGCCCCCTTCGCCGCCGAATGGGACAAGCACCACACCTTCCCCGCCCAGGCCCTCAAGGAACTCGGCGAGCTGGGCGCGATGGGCATGTGCGTGCCCGAAGAATGGGGCGGCGCCGGCATGGACTACATGAGCCTGGTGCTCACCCTCGAAGAAATCGCTGCCGGCGATGGCGCCACCTCCACCATCGTGTCGGTGCAGAACTCGCTGGCCTGTGGCATCACCCAGAAGTACGGCACCGACCGGCAGAAGGAAGAATGGCTCAAGCCGCTCGCCCGCGGCGAGAAGCTCGGCTGCTTCTGCCTGACCGAGCCCCACACCGGCTCCGACGCCGGCGCCATCACCACCCGCGCCGACCGAGTGCAGGACAGTGAAGGCGACAGCTTCGTGCTCAACGGCGTCAAGCAGTTCATCACCACCGGCAAGCACGCCCACATGGCCATCGTCTTCGCCGTCACCGACAAGGCCGCCGGCAAGAAGGGCATCAGCTGCTTCCTGGTGCCCACCGCCACCCCGGGCTTCATCGTCGGCCGCACCGAAGAGAAGATGGGCCAGCACGCCTCCGACACCGTGCAGATCATCCTCGAGAACTGCCGCGTGCCCGCCACCGCGCTGCTGGGCAAGGAGGGCGAAGGCTACAAGATCGCCCTCTCCAACCTCGAAGCCGGCCGCATCGGCATCGCCGCCCAGAGCATCGGCATGGCCCGCGCCGCGTTCGAAGCCGCCGTCCGCTACGCCCGTGAGCGCGTCACCTTCGGCGTGCCGATCATCGAGCACCAGGCCGTCAACTTCAAGCTGGCCGACATGAACACCCTGCTCGACGCCGCCCGCCTGATGGTGTGGCGCGCCGCCCAGCTCAAGGACGCCGGCAAGCCCTGCCTGAAGGAAGCCTCGATGGCCAAGATGTTCGCCTCCGAAGCCGCCGAAAAGATCGCCTCCGACGCCATCCAGATCCACGGCGGCGTGGGCTACACCAGCGACTTCCCGGTCGAGCGCATCTACCGCGACGTGCGCATCTGCCAGATCTACGAAGGCGCCAACGACATCCAGCGGCTCGTCATCGGCCGGAGCATCGCGGCGGAGTAAAGGGCGCGCCGGGCTACTGCGCGGCCCGATCTTGCGATTCCGGTACTCGCCGTACTCAAGTACGGCTGCGTTCCTCGTCGCAACCTCAGGCCGCTCGCTACGCCCTTCACACCCTTTACGACGCGTGAGTTGTCGAGGCGAACGCAAGTTCGCCACGGAAAGACCATCCCAAACCACCCGAGGCTCCCGAAGAGGCTCGGTGCTCAACCAAAGCCCGTCTGAACCGCCGAGCAGCGGAGAAGCGGGCGGGGCCTTCCGGCGCGGCTGTCTGAGCCGGCGCAGCCGGCGAGTTCCGCGCCGGCCGCCCGCTTCGAGCAGCGCAGGGAGTCATTCGCATAGCGAATGACCGGTGAAGCCGGGTCGCCTTCTTTGCTTCCTTTCTTGGCGAAGCAAGAAAGGAAGTCGCCCGCCGGGGGCGGAGGCGGGGTTTCGCGGAGCACTGCTCCGCGCCGCCGCAGCCGGCCGGGTGTGCAAACCCGGCCGTGGAACGACACCCCGGCCAACGGCGCATACAACAAGCACCGCATACAAAAATAAAGGAGACAAAACCAATGGGCCCCCTCCACGGCATCAAAGTCGTCGAATTCGCCGCCCTCGGCCCCTGCCCCATGGCCGCGATGATCCTCGCCGACCTGGGCGCCGAAGTCGTGCGCATCGAACGCAAGCCCGCCCCCGGCGCCAAGCCGGCTTCGGCCAGTCGGGGCGACGCCGGGCCGTCCCAAGACGCCCCGACGCCCCCTCGGGGGGCGGAAGCGCCGCCAAGCGGCGGTTCCGGGGGCAGTCCACTCTTCGATCCCAACATCGACATCCTCAACCGCTCCCGCCGCGTCGTCACGCTCGATCTCAAGAAGCCCGAAGGCCTCGCCGCCGCCCGCGAGCTGGTGGCAAAAGCCGACATCCTCGTCGAGGGCTACCGCCCCGGCGTGATGGAGCGCCTGGGCCTGGGGCCGGACGACAGCCTCAACGCCAACCCACGCCTCGTCTATGGCCGCATGACCGGCTGGGGCCAGAGCGGGCCGCTGGCCCACGCCGCCGGGCACGACATCAACTACCTGTCGCTCTCCGGCGCGCTGCACGCCATCGGCGAGCCCGGCGGCAAGCCGGTGGTGCCCCTCAACCTGGTGGCCGACTGCGGTGGCGGTGCGATGCTGCTGGTGGTCGGCGTGCTCGCCGCGCTCACCGAGGCGCGCGGCTCGGGCCAGGGTCAGGTGGTGGACGCGGCGATGACCGACGGTTCGGCGCTGCTCATGACCATGATGTACACCCTCAAGGCCATGGGCCAGTGGGGGCAGACCCGCGGCAGCAACCTGCTCGACGGCGGCGCCCACTTCTACGACACCTACCGCTGCGCCGACGGAAAGTACCTCTCCATCGGCCCCATCGAGCCGCAGTTCTACGCGCTCTTCCTGCAGAAGGCCGGCATCGACGACCCGGATTTCAGCCAGCAGTGGGACCGCGCCCGCTGGCCCGAACTCAAGACCCGCCTCGCCGCCCATCTGGCCACCCGCACGCGCGACGCGTGGTGTGTGCTCATGGAGGGTAGCGATGCCTGCGTGGCGCCGGTGCTGGACATGGACGAAGCGCCGGAACACCCGCACAATCGGGCCCGCGGCACTTTCATCGAGGTGGGCGGCGTCGTGCAGCCCGCCCCGGCCCCCCGCTTCAGCCGCAGCACCCCGGCAACACCGCGGCCGCCGCAAGTCGGCGCCACGGGCGAGGACGTGCTCGCAGACTGGGGCTTCACCCCCGACGCCATCGACGGCCTGCGCCGTGCCGGGGCGATCTGACCAAAACACACCTGGAGGACACATGGATTACCAGAACATCATCGTCGAGACCCGCGGCAAGGTTGGCCTCATCACCCTCAACCGCCCCAAGGCCCTCAACGCCCTCAACGACGACCTCGTCGATGAGCTGGGCGTGGCGCTCGACGGCTTCGAGGCCGACGAGAACATCGGCTGCGTGGTCATCACCGGCTCCGAGAAGGCCTTCGCCGCCGGCGCCGACATCGGCATGATGGCCAAGTTCAGCTACATGGACGCCTACAAGGGCGACTACATCACCCGCAACTGGGAGCGCCTCAAGACCTTCCGCAAGCCGGTGATCGCCGCGGTGGCCGGCTTCGCCCTGGGTGGCGGCTGCGAGCTTGCCATGAGCTGCGACATGATCTTTGCCGCCGACACCGCCAAGTTCGGCCAGCCGGAAGTGAAGCTCGGCACCCTGCCCGGCGCCGGCGGCACCCAGCGCCTGCCCCGCGCCATCGGCAAGGCCAAGGCCATGGACATGTGCCTCACCGCCCGCATGATGGACGCCCTTGAGGCCGAGAAGGCCGGCCTCGTGGCCCGCGTGATCCCCGCCGACAAGCTGGTGGAGGAAGCCCTCGCCGCCGCCGCCACCATCGCCGGCTACTCGCTGCCGGTGGTCATGATGATCAAGGAATCCATCAACCGCAGCTTCGAATCCAGCCTCAACGAGGGCCTGCTCTTCGAGCGCCGCGTCTTCCACGCCGCCTTCGCCCTCGACGACCAGAAGGAAGGCATGGCCGCCTTCGTCGAGAAGCGCAAGGCCGAGTTCAAGAACCAGTAACTCCGCGGTTCGGCGGCAACAGGAAGGGAGGCTACGGCCTCCCTTTTTGTTGTAACGCGCCACTTATCACAGATTGCGTCTCGTTGCTGCCCGGGAGCACGCCCACGGACTACACAGGTCAATGCAATCAGAGACACGAAAGAACTCAATCCATATAAAAGCGAACCAAGAACCTTAGAATCCAAATATCATTACAGTAACTCATGGATTAGTTCGCAAGCATCAAGGAACCATCCACGTACCGTCTCACCAAAACTTCCTAGTTGGAGACTCAACGAATGCGCAGGTCTATCGTCATTGCGACTAGTGTCGCGCTATGCACCGGATGCACCTCAATTCAACAACAGGCGCAGACCGGCCAACGCTCAACACAAGCAGGAAACAACGGGCTGATAAACGTGTTCGTTCCTGGCGCCGTACCAAATGCCTACGACCCGCCGGGCAAAACCTATAACCCGCTCTTGAGCCCTCGCACCAAACCTCCTGCATTCAAAGAGTCTGCTCCGCTATCCATCCACTGCGTACCGGGGCGCCTCGATCCAAATCTGCTCCGTACAGCAAGCATCAGCGTTGACACCCGTCGCTTTGACGATCTGATGCTCACGGGCCAATCGATAGCCGCTGATCGACATGTTTGGCGCTTCAACGTCGATCGGACCAACGCGCAGATCAAGGTGGCCTCTCATCCTCGATTCGACGCACCGCCACGCCCGAACTCAGGGCAACCCACAGCGCCTGTACAGCAGCGCAAACCCGTAGATTTTGGAAGTCTGATCGGCAGCGCAGGTCAGCAACGGCCGCGCTACGGCTTAGTCACACCCGCAGAGGCAAGTGCAAGGTCAATCGATTTCGATAAAATGCGTGCCGATCTTGAACATAACCGAGTGGTGCTCGCCCAACAGGATGAAACCCTGAAAGCGCGCGAGCAAGGTTACGCAGATCAGCTTCTGAACATTTACCAAGCCGCACTTAATTCCTTTGTGTCTTCCCAGGGTGGAAAGCCCGGGCTTCAAGACCTGAACGGTTTTGATCGTTTTCGGCAGAACAACATCGAAATATGCCTACTGCGCGCACGCCCTGCGGAGCCCTCTCAGCAAAGCCCTTCCGAAATTTATACACGATTCGCACAATCCATCCTGACCGAAGCACGCCCCGAAGCTCTGCGCCAGATCAACCAAACGCAAGATACAGCGGGGCTTCAGGATGTACTGGGTCGTCTTTACTCCACACCTTTCCTACGCACACTCGCGGAGCAGGACAAGGTGCTCACCGATGGCACCCGAAGCAAACGGGCCCAGCTTGAGGCCAAGGAAGAGCGGGCCCGCGAACTAGCACGCCGAGCAGCAGAGGCAGAAGTTGCGCGCCAGCAAGCTCAGCTTCAGAAGCAAATGCTCGACAAAGCCGCCCGCAATATCGCCCCGACCAACGACGAGGTATTGCGACTGCTCAGTGTCTACATGATGGAAAAAACCAACCAGACCGGCCCCTACGGTCGCCTCGTCCGCACGAGCCCGGCTTCCTTTGACTATTACAGCAGGCCAAGTCTGCTCGGAGAGTTCCGCCTCGGCTCGTTTACCTCAAGTATTTACGGCTTTTCATGCAAACCAGTAAAGAATCGCCAGAAATGCCAATTCAGCGAGGGCCGTAGCTACGACACGGTCTATCTCCCCCTATTCTCTGAAGCGAGCGTCACTGAACAGGGGACGTATTCCGGCATGACTCATGAGGTCGAGTTTTTCTGGACTAAGGACGGCCTGCAATCTCCAGAGCTGAAAAAGAGGCTCATTGCCGCCGGTCCCACTCAGCCCAGAGGCCGCAGCAACAGGAGTTCAGACGACGACTCCGAGCAATCCCGGCAGGATCGAAGGCGAGAGCAAGACGACTATATCCGTGAGAGATCCCAGGACGAAGCTGCTGAACGCCAACGCCAGCAAGATGAAGCCCAGCGGCAATGGCAGGCAGAGCAAGAGCGTCGCCGAGAAGCGAATTCACGGCGCTGCCCGGGCATCAATATCTGCAACTAGCGCCGACATCCTTGAAACCAACAAGGCCGAGTTCAAGAACCAGTAACTCCGCGGTTCGACGGACGAAGGAAAGGGGGCTTCGGCCCCCTTTCTGCGTTCACCGCCCCGCTCAGTGCCCGAAGGCCCGTAGCGCCAGCAGCGCCACCACCGCCAGCCCCAGCAGCGCGGTGCTGCCCTTCCAGAACAGCACCGGGTCGCGGTCGATCAACGGGGTGACGCGCCGATGCTGGAACTGCGCGCCCGGCGCCTTCAAGTCCTGCACGAACTCCGAGATCACCGCCTGCCGCTTGTCCGGCTGGGGGCTGAGGGCCTTGGCGAGCACCGCGTCCACCCACGCCGGCAGATCGGGGCGCAGATGGCGCGCCGGCACGTAACGCAGGCGGCGCAGGTCAGCCGTGCTGCGCACGCGGGCGGCCTCCAGCCCGTAGGGCAGCTGGCCGGTGAGGAGCTGGTAGGCGATGGCCGCCAGCGAGAACAGCTCGCTCTGCGGGCTGCCGCCTTCGCCCAGCAGGTATTCCGGCGCAGCGTATTGCAGGGTGCCGGGCACCCCGGCGGCGAGGGCGTCCCGGCGATACTCCGCCAGCCCCTCCACGTGGGCGTTGGCCAGGTCGATGAGCGTCACCGTGCCCTGGGCGTCGATCATCGCGTTCTCGGGGCGCAGATCCTGATGGAGCATCTCGCGCCGGTGCAGGGCCTGCAGTCCCTGGGCGATCTGCGCGACGATGCCGCGCACGCTCTCGAGGCTCGGCTTCGGGTTATCCACCCGCCACTGGGCGAGGGTCTGGCCGTCGATGAAGGCCATCGCCACGAAGAGGTGGCTGCGCGGGCGGTTGCCAGGCCAGGTCTTCGCCACATGGGGGCTGTCCACCCGGCGGGCGATCCATTCCTCCAGCACGAAGCGGTCGAGGTAATCGGCGTCCTGGCTCAGGTCCACCGATGGCGTCTTGATGACGTACTGCAGCCCGCTGGCCCGATCCACCGCCAGATGCAGGTGGCTGCGGGCGCTCACCTGCAGCTCGCGCAGGATGGTGAAGCCCTCGAAATCCATCCCCGGCGCGAGGGCGGGCGGCAAGGCCAGCCCCTCCCGGTGCAGCTGCGGGTGGGGCGCATCGCTCGCCGGCAGCGCGTCGATGCGCAGCAGCTGCAGGGTGGCGTCGTCGGTGGAGCCGCGGCGGCGGGCCAGCCCGACGAGTTCCACCGCCGCCGCGTCCAGGTCGTCCCCGTGGCGGGCCAGCGCGGCGTGGATGTCGTCGGCCTGCACAAAACCGTAGGCGCCGTCGGTGGCCAGCAGGTACACCTCGCCCACCTCGGCCGCCCAGCCCCGGTAATCGATCTCCACATGGGGCCCGGTGCCCAGCGCCCGCCCCAGATACGACTCGGTGGACGACATGCGCACCCGGTGATCCTCGGTGAGCTGTTCCAGCGCCTGGGCGTGCAGCCGGTAGATGCGCGAATCGCCCACGTGGAGCAGGTGCAGGTCGCGCCCCTTGAGGATGAGGGCGCTGAAGGTGCACACGAAGCCCCGGTCCTTCTCGAAGCGCCCCTCGCCCCCCATCGTCTGGGAATACAGCCACGAGTTGGTGGCGGAGAGCACCCGCTCCGCCGCCCGCCGCACCGACCACGCCTCGGCGGTGGCGTAGTAATCCTCCAGGAAGGCCCCCACCGCCGTCTGGCTGGCGAGCCGACTCACGCTGCTGGAGCTGATCCCGTCGGCAATCGCCAGCGCGATGCCCTTGCTGGCCAGCAGGTGGCCCTTGGGCAGCAGGGCCCCGTGGAAATCCTGATTGACGGGGTGATCCCCGGCCAGGGATGCCTGACCAAGGCTCACCCGCAGGGCGGCCGTTGCCACGCTCAGGCGGCGCGGCGCTTCGGCGCGGTCTTGTAGTGGGTGGAGTACAGGGTGGCGCCCACGAAGGTCAGGCCGCCGACGAGGTTGCCCAGCACGGTGGGGATCTCGTTCCAGATCATGTAATCCATGAAGGTGAAGTTGCCGCCCAGCATCAGGCCCGACGGGAACAGATACATGTTCACGATGCTGTGCTCGAAGCCCATGTAGAAGAACACCAGGATCGGCATCCACATGGCGATGACCTTGCCCGACACGCTGGTGGACATCATCGCGGCCACCACGCCGGTGGACACCATCCAGTTGCACATCACGGCGCGGATGAACAGGGTGAGCATGCCGGCGGCGCCGTGGGCGGCGTAGCCCACCGTGCGGCCTTCGCCGATGTGGCCGATCTTCACCCCGACGGCGTTGGGCGCCTCGGTGAAGCCGCTGGTGAAGATGATGGCCATGAACACCGCCACGGTGAGGGCGCCGGCGAAGTTGCCGGTAAACACCAGCCTCCAGTTGCGCATCACGCCGCCCCAGGTGGCCCCGGCGCGCTTGTCCATCACCGCCAGCGGGGCCAGGGTGAACACCCCGGTCAGCAGGTCGAAGCCCAGCAGGTAGAGCATGCAGAAGCCCACCGGGAACAGCAGCGCGCCGATCAGCGGGTTGCCGGTGTTCACCGACACGGTCACCGCAAAGGCGGCCGCCAGCGCCAGGATGGCGCCGGCCATGTAGGCGCGGATCAGGGTGTCGCGGGTGGACATGAGCAGCTTGGATTCACCGGCGTCCACCATCTTGGTGACGAATTCGGCAGGAGCGAGGTAGGCCATTTTGGTTTCCTTCGTGGAAGCCGGCAGCGTCGATCGCTCCGTGCCTGCCCGGCCCTGGGGCCGGACGGCACGGTTCCGTCGAGGGTTTTATTGCCGGCGGGTTGATTCAGGCGATGGGGGTTGCGGTACTGCGGATCGGCGCGGTCAGCCCAGGGCCACCTGCACGGTGCCATCCTCGACGCGCACCGAGTGGGCGCGCACCGAATGTTCCGGCGCCTCCAGGCACACCCCGTCGGCGAGGTCGAAGTGGTTCTTGTAGAGCGGCGAGGCCACCACGACGTGTTCCCCCAGGTTGCCCACCAGCCCCCGGGAGAGGACGCTGGCGCCGGATTTCGGGTCCACGTTGTCGATGGCGTAGAACTGCGTGTCGCCCACGCGGAAGACCGCCACGTGGCGCCCGGCCACCAGCGCGCTGACGCCGGTGTTGGGCAGGATGTCGTCCACCGCGCACACGGTGGTCCATTCAAGGGGTGCGATGCTCATGGGCGTGCTCCTCAGGCGGGTTCGGCAAGGGTGGCGGCGGCGCGTTCTTCGGGGCGGGCGGGGCGGATCTGGCCGCGCTCCTCCACGAAGACGATGTGCTCGTCGGCCTTGTCGCTATTGACGAAGGTGCGGAAGCGCTTGCGCACGTCCGGGTTGGTGACGGCGGTCTTCCATTCGCACTGGTAGGTCTCCACCACGTGCTGCATCTGGGCCTCCAGTTCGGCGGCAAGGCCCAGGCTGTCGTTCACCACCACGTCCTTCAGGTAGTCGAGGCCGCCTTCCAGGTTGTCGCGCCAGGTGCTGGTGCGCTGCAGGCGGTCGGCGGTGCGCACGTAGAACATCAGGAAGCGGTCGATCAGCTGCACCAGCTTCTCCTTGGAGAGGTCGGCGGCGATCAGCTCGGCGTGGCGCGGCTTCATGCCGCCGTTGCCGCACACGTAGAGGTTCCAGCCCTTGTCGGTGGCGATGATGCCCACATCCTTGCCCTGGGCTTCGGCGCACTCGCGGGTGCAGCCCGATACGCCGAACTTGATCTTGTGGGGGGCGCGCAGGCCCTTGTAGCGGTTCTCCAGCTCCACCGCGAGGCCCACGCTGTCATCCACGCCGTAGCGGCACCAGGTGGAGCCGACGCAGCTCTTCACGGTGCGCAGGCTCTTGCCGTAGGCGTGGCCGGATTCGAAGCCGGCAGCGATCAGCTCTTCCCAGATCAGCGGCAGCTGCTCGACGCGGGCGCCGAACAGATCGACCCGCTGGCCGCCCGTCACCTTGGTGTAGAGGCCGTACTTCTTGGCCACCTGGCCCACGGCGATCAGGCCGTCCGGGGTCACCTCGCCGCCGGGCATGCGCGGCACCACCGAATAGGTGCCGTCCTTCTGGATGTTGCCCAGGAAGTAGTCGTTGCTGTCCTGCAGGGCGGCCAGATCCTTCTTCAGCACGAACTCGTTCCAGCACGAGGCGAAGATGCTCGCCGCGGTGGGCTTGCAGATGTCGCAGCCAAGGCCCTTGCCGTGTTTGGCGATGAGTTCGTCGAAGGTCTTGATCTCGCCCACCTTGATGAGGTGGAAGAGTTCCTGGCGCGAATACGGGAAGTGCTCGCACAGGTGGTTGTTCACCGCCATGCCCAGGCGCGCCATCTCCGCCTTCATCACCTGGGTAACCAGCGGCACGCAGCCGCCGCAGGTGGCACCCGCCTTGGTGCAGGCCTTCATGTCGCCGATGTTGTTCACACCGTCGGCCACCGCCGCGCAGATCTGGCCCTTGGTGACGTTGTTGCACGAGCAGATCTGGGCGCTGTCGGGCAGGGCATCCACGCCCAGGCCCGGCTTGGCTTTGCCGTCGCTGGACGGCAGGATCAGGAACTCGGGGTCGGCCGGCAGCGCGATGCCGTTCAGCGCCATCTGCAGCAGGGTGCCGTATTCGTCGGCGTTGCCCACCAGCACGGCGCCGATCAGGCGCTTGCCGTCCTCGCTCACCACGATCTTCTTGTAGACCTGCTTCACCTCGTCCATGTAGCGGAAGCTGCGGCAGTTGGGCGTGCGGCCCTGGGCATCGCCGATGCTCGCCACATCCACGCCCATCAGCTTGAGCTTGGTGCTCATGTCGGCGCCGGCAAAATCGCTGCCCGACTGGCCGGCGATGTGGCGGGCCACCACGCGGGCCATGTCGTAGCCCGGCGCCACCAGGCCATACACCATGTCCTTCCACGCCGCGCATTCGCCGATGGCGTAAATGTCCGGATCGCTGGTGCCGCAGTGGTCATTCACCGCCACGCCGCCGCGGGCGCCCACCGCCAGCGCGTTCTGGCGGGCGAGTTCATCCCGCGGGCGGATGCCGGCGGAGAACACGATCATGTCGGTCTCGAGGTAGGAGCCATCGGCAAACACCATGCGATGCCGGCCGCGGGCGCCATCGACGATCTCCACGGTGTTGCGGCTGGTGTGCACCTTCACGCCCAGTTCTTCGATCTTGCTGCGCAGGATGCGGCCGCCGTCGTCATCCACCTGCACCGCCATCAGGCGCGGGGCAAACTCCACCACGTGGGTCTCGAGGCCCAGATCGCGCAGGGCCTTGGCGCATTCCAGGCCCAGCAGCCCGCCGCCCACCACCACGCCGGTCTTCGAGCGGGCGCCGCATTCGGTCATCGCCTCCAGATCCTCGATGGTGCGGTACACAAAGCAGTCGGCCCGGTCGTTGCCCTTCACGGGGGGCACGAAGGGCGTGGAGCCGGTGGCCAGCACCAGCTTGTCGTAGGCCAGCACCTCGCCGTCGGCGGTGGTCACCGTCTTGTTGCGACGATCGATGGCGGTGGCACGGGTGTTGAGCCGCAGGGCAAAGCCGGTCTTGTCAAAGAAGCCCGGCTCCACCAGCGAGAGGTCGTCGGCCGTCTTGCCGGCGAAGAATTCGGAGAGATGCACCCGGTCGTAGGCAGCCCGGGGCTCCTCGCACAGCACGGTGACTTCGGTAGGGGCGACTGCGAGCGACTGAAGTTCTTCGAGGAACTTGTGGCCCACCATGCCGTGGCCGACAACAATGATTTTCATGATGAATCCTGCACGTCCGGGCACCTGCCGGGGACATTCAGGACATCCTTGCCAGGGCTCGGGAGACGAGCGGCGCAGACATCATGGCCCCCGCGGAACGCGGATCAAAGTCGGGTTGGAACAACGAGGTTGCAGGTGCTTGCGCACGCGACGCTCTCGGGTTCCGCCGTCGTTGGCGGAGGCAATGCCGCCCGCGGCGACACTGCCGACGGGCAACAAGCACTTAGCAGGCATCGTGCCAGGCGGTTTTTCGCGGAAAACCGGGGGTGCGAGGGCCCCGAGCAGCCCTAATGCGGTGCAACAAGCACCGGCTTGGTGCATCAAGCCACCGCCCGCCCCACCCCCATCGTTCGCCCCCCACTTCACCCCGCCCCCCTCCACCCGCTATCGCGTCGGCCGAAAGCCCGACCGACGCAGGCATCCGCACACCGACCTGCAGTGCATCGCGCAGGGTTGCGAATGCTTCATGCAGCCCTGCGAATGCTTCGCGCAGCCCTGCGAATGCTTCACGCAGCCCTGCGAATGCTTCGCGCAGCCTTGCGAATGCTTCACGCAGCCCTGCGAATGCTTCACGCAGCCCTGCGATTGCTTCACGCAGCCCTGCGATTGCTTCACGCAGCCTTGCAAATGCTTCACGCAGCCTTGCGAATGCTTCACGCAGCCCTGCGAATGGGGCCTGTCCGAATTTTTGTGTTTGAGGCATCACCCAGTCCCGCAAAGGAGGGGGCATGCCAAGGAAGCAGCAGAGGGCGCCATCGGGAACAATGGCCTGTCGATCATGCATGGCGGGTGTCGGGTTACGCTGCGCCGCCCCGACCTACATCAGCGGGCAACAACCCAAGGCGACAAGGCTTACACGGCCAAGGCGCGGCGGTGAACGAAGGATGGCGAGTCTCGCGATGCAGCGCGCTGCGCGCTCACGTCGTGCCGCCGCCCTTGCCCTCGTCGGGTTTGCTTTCGGTGGATTGCCCGGGCTCCGGCGGGGCGGCCACGTTCTCCACGCCGGCGTAGAGCGCCGCGAAGAGGCTCACCAGAAACGTGGTGGGCACCACAAAATAGGCGAGCCACATGCCATGCCCGGTGGCCTGATCGCCGGCCGCGGGCAGAAAGATGGCGGCGAAGAGGTAACTGAAGACCCCCGCCGCGCCCTGGGTGCCTAGGCAGGCCACCACAGCCCCCACCATCGGCGGCGTGATACGGGTGCACCACTTCGCCACGCGATAGCCCAGGTAGGCGATACCCCCTACCAGCAGCACCGCACTCGCCACATCCGCTCCGGTTGCCATCACCGCACTCTTTACCCAAGACGCTGAAGCCAGCAAGCATCAGCATACCCGGACCGGGTCCAGTCGCGTAGCGCAGCGCAACCCGACACGGCGCGATTGGCAAAAGGCGAACAAACCATCTGGCTACACGGCCTGACAAGCCACCGCCCCAATCGCTATAGTGGGCATGCACACCCAATCTGCAAGCCATCACCCGGAGGCGACGCAAGGCCATGACCACCTTCAGCACCACCCGCTATTTCGCCGCTTCGCCAGCCACCCTCTTCGAGGCCATCCGCAACCCCGAACGCCTCGTCCGCTGGTGGGGGCCACTCGGCTTCACCAACCGCTTCCACGCCTTCGACTTCCAGCCCGGCGGCGAATGGCGCTTCGACATGATCGGCCCCGACGGCACCGTTCACCCCAACGAATCCCGCTTCGAGCACATCGAACCCGAACGCCGCGTGGTGATCCAGCACACCTGCGCACCCTTCTTCCGACTCGCCATCACCCTCGAACCCACCGGCGACGGCACCACGCTCCACTGGGATCAGACCTTCGCCGACGCCCGCATCGCCGAAGCCGTCGCCCACATCGTGAAGCCGGCGAACGAGGAGAATCTGGATCGGTTGGGGGTGGAGATCGCAGGGCTCCCGCAGATTACGTAGGTCGGGTTAGCGTAACCCGACACGGCGCGATTGAAGAAAGGCGAGCATGCCATCTGGCAACATCGATACGGCCAGGCCCGCCCCACGGATTGGTCATACGCCAGCCCTGTCCGCTATATCAGGCCAGCGTTTATGCGCTGGATCGAGGGGCGACTCGATGTGTTTTGAAAGCGTCGGGTGCGAGTAGCATCCGGCTGGGGATGTCGGGTTACGCTGCGCTAACCCGACATAGGCTGGAACCAGACCTTCGCCGACGCCCGCATCGCCGAAGCCGTCGCCCACATCGTGAAGCCGGCGAATGAGGAGAATCTGGATCGGTTGAGATGGGACTGAGTCTGGCCAGATAAGGCGCGCCGGCGCTCACCCCCGAACACCCGTCAGGATCACACGCCTCGCGCGGGGCGATGACGGGACGGCAGTCCTGCCAGCCCGAACGTGCCGGTGCCTGACGGTCACCGGGGCATACCACGCTGTTTGCCATTAACATTAGTACGTTCCCACAGCATCCCCCGCCCACGATGAGCGCCCCCCACCTGCCCGCCGAAGCCCGCGTTGCCGTCCTCGTCGATTGCGACAACACCACACCCGACATCCTCGAATACGCCCTGCGCGTAGTGGCGCAATTCGGCCGCGTGGTGCTGCGTCGCGGCTACGGCAACCACACCACGCTCTCGAAAACGTGGCAGGAAGCCCTCGTCCGCCAAGCCTTCACGCCCTGCCTGCAGTACCAATACGCCGCGGGGAAGAACACCGCCGACATCGCCCTGGCCCTCGACGCCCTTGAGGCGATGTTCGACCACCGGGCCGACAAGTTCTGCCTCGTCACCAGCGACTCAGACTTCGCCTATCTGTGCCGCAAGCTCCGCGAACGGGGCGCCACCGTCTGCATCGTTGGCGAAGCAAAGACCCCCGACGCCCTGCGCAACGCCAGCGACCAGTTCTTCGAATGGACGCCGGCCCCCGCCCCGGTTGCGAGCACCACCGAACACCCTGCCGACAAACCGGCCCCGGCAAAGACCGAGCCCCTCAAGCCCGCTGTCGTCAAACGCCGCCCCAAGTTCGTCGCCGACGCCGTCGCCCTCCTCGCCGCCGGCACATCGGAGGGCCGCATCTCTCTTGCATCCCTCGGCCAGTACCTCAAACGCACCGACCCCGGCTTTTCACCCGCCAATTACGGACACTCGGGCCTGCTGGACATGGTGAAGACCTACGATCTGCTGGCCCTGAAGAAGGAGGATGGCGGGCATTACACGGTGGGATTGAGCGAAGGGGATGTGGCAAATGGAGGGGGGCATCGGTGAGATGCCGGCGCTTCGATACTTGACGTTGAGGATCAGAAGAAATGCGCGTTGTGACCTGGAATGCTGGGCGCGGACAATTTTCGAAAAAGGCCCCGTGGATCGATCACCTTCAGGCTGACATTGCCGTCATCCAGGAAATAGCGAGGCCACGAGCTGAACTCAAAGGAGTCAGTTGGTTCGGACTCAATCCCAACCAAGGCGTGGCCGTGATAGCTCGCCCCCCTTACTCGGCGACGCCCCTGCCCGAAAAATCCGGTGTGCCTAGTTATATTGTGCCCTTTCAAATCACCGGCCCCGTTGAGTTCACCCTTTTTGCAGTCTGGACTCTGGGTGACCAGAACCTTAAGTACGTGCGTGCCGCCACCGCGGCTATCGAGCTATACGACGACGCTTTCAGGAATGGGCCCGTCGTCTTTATGGGCGACTTCAACTCCAATGCAATCTGGGACGGAGATCACCCCAAGCATCTGAATCATTCTGCAATGGTTGAAAAGCTCGCCGCGCAGGGACTAGGAAGCGCCTTCCACGCTATGCGGGGCGTACCGCATGGAAGTGAGAGCGAACCCACGTTCTTTCTCCACAAGAACCCATCGAAGGGTTACCACATTGATTACTGCTTCATGCCCTTTTCCTGGTTGGATCGCCTGAAACATGTCGACATCGGCACCCATGCAGCGTGGTACCGGGCAAGCGACCACACTCCGCTCCTCGTCGAGGTCGATGCTTAGTTCAAGTCACGCAGGATCGGCTCAGGGCAACGCAACCCGACGCCTCGTGCATCAAAAATAGCGTTGTCACTCCAGCAGAATTCGCCTCCCACAGCCCCCGGCAACCGCGCGATTCGTTCATGTTTTCGTTTCAACACGTCGGGTTACGTTTCGCTGACAGTCTCAACATCCGCTGCGGTACGCTGTACGTCGCGCGATAAAGCCGCGCAGTGCCGGTGACCTCGACGTCAGGCGGTCAGTCAAGTAAGTGAGGGCATCATGAAAGAACTATCGTGCTTAATTGCTTGTCTGCTTTTTCCAACCGTCGCCTCGGCCGCAGGCTACGGTGGCGCGGAGGGGCGCAATCGACTTAGCGAGCGCATCCACATTGGAAGCGATAGCTATTATGAGCTTTACATCATTCGCGGCCCCGGCAATGGAGTATGGTCCAGGCCTTATGACATGAATGTCGAGTGCCCTGAGTTCGGGAATGCGATGAATGGCGGGCGCACACGCATGTTTTCGTGCCCGGCTGGACGAAAGTTTCCGCTATCTGGTGCGACGTATCGAATCACGACCTCCAGCAAATATCGGCCGTGCGAATCAGCCCCCTACTTCGATAAGTCTCCTGGCACCATCTATCGGTGTATCAAAGGCTGCAACAGTAAAACTGTGCCAGCGATCTTCAAAGAGAGCCCTTGGGAATGTTAACGAGACCGCCTCCTGGTTCAATTCCTGCGGGGGGATGTCGGGTTACGCTGCGCTAACCCGACCTACGGAATCAGACGTTGCACAAACGAGCCGTTTTTTTGCCGACAATGTGGAAGCCCCAGCGCTTCAAGGCCTTCCGGTCAGCAATAGCGCGAAAGTTGCCTTCAATCACGCTCCCATGCATCTCCGCTACCTCGCCGTTCTCCTCTGCTCCGCCGTCTTCTCCTTGGGATCGGCCAAGACGCTCGTCGAGGGGCTGGCGAGCGGGCAGTATCGCGGCGCGAAGTCGGTGCAGGTCTTCTTCAGCACGTCGCCGATCCAGTTCAGCCTGATGACGGCGTTTTTCGGGGTGGTGTGCGTGCTCTTCGGGTATCTGGCGTGGGCCACCTTTCGCGATGGGCCGGTGCGGGTGGAGGCGGATCTGGATGCCGTGAAGGCGGAGCGCATCGCACAGAGGACACGCGTCCGAAAGAAGGCGCCGCCATCCACCGCCGGCCTGCTGCTCAAGATCGTCGTGGCTGCAGCCGCTATTGGGATTGGGGTGCCGTTCAAGGTGGGCCTTTCGGCCTTGCTCGGCAAACCTTTGGCGGATGCGGCGTTCGGCCTGTGGGTGCTGGTCTTCGTGGTGTGGATCGGGATTGAGGGCTGGCGCCGGGCGCAGCGGGGAGATGAGGTTTAGCCGACGGAGGCCAGTTGCATGAACAAGGCGGCGCGACGCGTTCTGGTGGTCGATGACATGGCATCCATACGGAGTGTCGTGATGGCGCTGCTCAAGAGCGAGGGCTTCGAGGCGATGGGGGCGGGAAGCGGGCAGGCCGCCCTCGATCTGCTGTCCAAGAAGCAGTTCGATCTGGTGTTGAGCGACTGGAACATGCCGGAGATGAACGGCAGCGAGCTGGTGCAGAAGATCCGCGCCACGCACAAGACTCTGCCCATCGTGATGGTGACCGCCGAGAACGACCCCGGGCGGGTCACCGAGCTGCGCGACCTGGGGGTGAATGGCTATCTGATAAAGCCGTTCAAGCCGGCGGCGCTGCTGGCGGTGCTGGGCCGGATCTTCCCGACGGGCTAGCCGCCCGCCGCACAGGCGAGGCGGGCTGAAAGACACAGGGCGCGCACCCTGCGGTACGCGCCCTTTGTGATTTACGGCCCGGCTGCGGCCGATCCGGCTTACTTCACTTCAAGCACGCTGTCGTCCCACTTGGCGTGCTTGTCGAGCCCGACCAGATTGGCGACGGTGGCGGCGATGTTGGAGAGGCCGGCGGTTTCCGTCTGCTTGAGGCCCAGCTTGCCGCCGGTCACCTTGTCGAACAGCACCAGCGGCACCGGGTTGAGGGTGTGGGCGGTCTTGGCCTTGAAGCTGCCGTCCTTGTTCTGGGCGGGCTGCTTGGTCTTCTTGTCCAGCTCGAACATCTCGTCGGCGTTGCCGTGGTCGGCGGTGATGAGGGCCACGCCGCCGGCGGCCTCGATGGCGGGCAGGAGGCGCGCGAGGGCCAGATCGACGGCCTCGACGGCCATGGTGGCGGCGCGGAAGTTGCCGGTGTGGCCGACCATGTCGCCGTTGGCGAAGTTGCAGCGGAGCACCTTGTACTGGCCGGACTTGACCGCGGCAATCATCGCGTCGGCGATCTCGGCGGCCTTCATCCAGGGGCGCTGCTCGAAGGGCACGACGTCGCTGGGGACTTCCTGCCAGGTCTCGCCGTCGAACTTGCCGGAGCGGTTGCCGTTCCAGAAGTAGGTGACGTGGCCGAACTTCTGGGTTTCGGAGCAGGCGAACTGGGCGAGGCCCATCTTGCTGAACCACTCGCCGGACGTATCCTTGATGGCCGGCGGGGCGACGAGGAAGCGCTTGGGCAGCTGCAGGTCGCCGTCGTACTGGAGCATGCCGGCGTAGGTGACCTTGGGCGCGCGCACGCGGTCGAACTTGTCGAAGTCGTCCTCGACGAAGGCGCGGGTGATCTCGATGGCGCGGTCGCCGCGGAAGTTGTAGAAGACGACGGAGTCGCCGTCTTCGATGGTGCCGATGGGCTTGCCGCCCTCGGCGATCACGAACTCGGGCAGATCCTGGTCGATGGTGCCGGGGTTACGCTCGCGCAGGCCATTGACGGCCTCGGTGGCGTTGGCGAACTGCGGGCCTTCGCCCAGCACGTGGGTCTTCCAGCCCTTCTCGACCATCGGCCAGTTGGCGTCGTAGCGGTCCATGGTGATGTACTGGCGGCCGCCGCCGGAGGCGATGCGGGCGTCGAAGCCGTCGGCGCTGATCTCGGCCAGGAAGGCCTCGAAGGGCACGACGTATTCCAGCGCGCTGGTTTCGGGCACGTCGCGGCCGTCGAGCAGGGCGTGGATGCGCACCGTCTTCACGCCCTCAAGCTTGGCCTGGGCGACCATCGCCTTGAGGTGGTCGATGTGGCTGTGCACGTTGCCGTCGGAGAACAGGCCGATGAAGTGGAGCACGCCCTCTTTTCCGTTCGCCCCGGCTTTGGCGCCCGCGACGATCTCCTTCCACGCGTCGCCGGCCCAGATGGCGCCGTCGGCGATGGCGTTGGCCACCAGCGCGGCGCCCTGGGCGTACACCTGCCCGGCGCCGATGGCGTTGTGGCCGACTTCGGAGTTGCCCATGTCGTCGTCCGACGGCATGCCGACCGCGGTGCCGTGGGCACGCAGCGTGATGTGCGGGCATTCGGCGAAGAGCTTGTCGAGGGTGGGCTTGCGGGCGGCGGCGATGGCGCTGCCGGCGTCGTTCTTGGGGATGCCGTAGCCGTCCATCACGATGACGACGACGGGGCCGGCGACGCCGGGGAAGGCGGAGAATTTCTGCAGCATGGCGGTTCCTGGAGATTGAATTCGGGGCCGGTGCGCGGGCACACCCGGACGGCATCCGGCAAGCCCGTTATTTTCCCGCAAATCGCGGGGCGCTTACAGCCTTGTGTGCACCTTGCCGCGATGCGCGGCACGGAGCGGGCGGAACTGGCGGGTGTCGCGGTAGTAGTCGGGCGATTCGCTGTGGGGGGTCACGCCGGGCACACCGAGCAGCGGCAGCGGAAAGAGATCGGCCTTGCCGAAGGGCTGCCCGGTGAGGCGATCCGCGAGCCAGGCGTCGGTGTCGCGCTGGCGCTCGGCGTCGGGCAGCGCCAGCCAGCCGGGCTCGACCACGCGGTACAGGGCCTTGGCGCACAGGCCGACGAAGGGGGCGCGGAGCTGATCCCAGCTGCCGTGGCCGAAGACGAGGAAGCGCGTGGTGTCGGCGAGGCGCTGGCGCCGGTGCCAGAAGGCGGCTTCCCATTCGTGGCGGGCGAGGTGCGCGGGGATGGCGGGGTCGGACGACACGACGACGATGCCGCATTCGTCGAACTGGGTGAGCGCGTCGCGCAGCGGGCCGCGGCCGGGCAGGCCGGCGGCGTGGCGGGCCTGCTGTTCGCGCAGGTGCAGCGCGTTGCAGGCGGCCTTGCTCGTGGGCCAGACGCACCACGCCAGCGCGTTGAAGAAGTCGTGCCAGTCGTCGGCGCGGGTGGGCACCTGGCCGGTGGCGTGGATGTGGGCTTCGTAGGCGATGTCGCCAGCCGGCGGGAGCGTGAAGCGGATCGGCAGGCCGGAGCCGGCCACGGCGGCAGGAGCCACTTCGGCCAGCAGCGCGGTGAGCGCCGCGGCGTCGGGCAGGCGCGCAAACGGAAACCGGGCGAGCAGCCCGGCGATGGGTTCGAACAGCGTCAGGCCGGCCAGCGCCGCCGGGCTCATTGGCCGGTGGGCTTGATCGGCGTGGCGGGTTTGTCGGCGGCGACGAACTGCAGGCGGTCGGCCTTGCGGGTGAAGGTGCCGACCAGCCGGCCGGGCGGCTCGGCGGGGGCGTCCTTCCAGGCCTGCAGCTCGCAGCGCTCGGTGCCGGCGAGATACCAGTTCTTGCCCTGCTTGAGCGCCCACAGCATGTCGCCGGCTTCGAAGACTTCCATCTTCACGCTGCCGGCCACGCCGGACTTGATGCTGTAGCGGCGCAGGCAGGTGGGCATCCGGGAGACGACGATGGCCTGGCTGACCTCGTCGTCCCAGAAGAGCTGCTGCTCGCGGACAAGGGAAATCGACTGGTCGCGCCCGTCGATGAGAAAGGCTGCGCCTTCGTATTCGCAGGCCGTGAGGGCCGGCAGGAGCGCCAGGAGCAGCAGTCGTTTCAGGGTCGGACGCATCGTCGGATCGGGGGAGTCGGGTCAGATGAGTTTCCAGCCGATGGTCTCGCCGGCGCGCAGGGGCACCAGCGGATCGTCGGGCAGGTAGTCGAGGCCGCCGGGCACGTCCCAGTTCTCCTTGACCAGGGTGATCCGGTCGGTGTTGCGGGGCAGGCGGTAGAAGTCGGGGCCGTTGAAGCTGGCGAAGGCTTCGAGCTTGTCCAGGGCGCCGGCCTGCTCGAAAGCCTCGGCGTACAGCTCGATGCCGGCGTGGGCGGTGTAGCAGCCAGCGCAGCCGCAGGCGGCTTCCTTGGTGCTCTTGGCGTGGGGGGCCGAATCGGTGCCCAGGAAGAACTTGGCGCTGCCCGACGTGGCCACGCGCACCAGCGCCTCCCGGTGGGTCTCGCGCTTGAGCACCGGCAGGCAGTAGTGGTGCGGGCGGATGCCGCCCGCGAAGATGGCGTTACGGTTGAGCAGCAGGTGGTGGGCGGTGATGGTGGCGCCCACGTTCGGCCCGGCATCGCTTACGAACTGCGCCGCCTCGGACGTGGTGATGTGCTCAAAGACGATGCGCAGGGACGGGTAGCGCGCTGCAACCGGCGCCAGTACGCGATCGATAAAGACGCGCTCGCGATCAAAGATATCAACGTCAGCATGGGTGACCTCGCCATGAACACAGAGAACGATGCCCCGCTCCGCCATCCGTTCGAGCACGGGGTAGATGCGGGCGATGTCGGTGACACCGGCGTCCGAGTTGGTGGTGGCGCCGGCCGGGTAGAGCTTGGCGGCGACCACGAAGCCGCTGTCGGCGGCCTTGTCGATCTCCTCGGGCTTGAGGGTGTCGGTGAGGTACAACGTCATCAGCGGGTCGAACTTGAGCCCGGCCGGCACCGCGGCGAGGATGCGCTCGCGGTAGGCGGCGGCCTGGTCGACGGCGGTCACCGGCGGACGCAGGTTGGGCATGATGAGCGCGCGGCCGAAGCGGCGGGCGGTGTCGGGCACGACCGCGGCCAGGGCGGCGCCGTCGCGCACATGCAGATGCCAGTCGTCGGGGCGGGTGAGGGTCAGGGTCGACATGGGATTTCGTCCGATGAAGCAATGTTTAACAGTTGCGGCATTTTACCAGCCACAGGGGGTCATTCCTCACTGCCGGCGCTCGATTTGACGCGCAGGCCGTGGGCGTAGAGGTCGTTCCTGGGGGCGCCGGCGATCTCGGCGGCCAGGCGCGCCGCGGTCTTGAGGGGCAGCTCGGCCATCAGCAGGCCCAGCACCCGCTCGGCTTCGGGCGAGAGCCCTTCGGTCGGCGGCGCGGCGGAGACCAGCAGCACGAACTCGCCGCGGGCGCGGTTGGGGTCGGCCGCCAGCCAGCCGGGCGCGTCGGCCAGGGGCATCCGCGCGATCTGCTCGAAGAGCTTGGTGAGTTCCCGGGCGACGACGATCTGGCGGGTCGGCTCGAGGGTTGCGGCGATGTCGGCGAGGGTCTCGGCGATGCGGTGCGGCGCTTCGTAGAACACCAGGGTGCCGGGCACGCTGCGCAGGGCCTCGAGCGCCGCCCGGCGGCCGGTGGGCTTGGTGGGCAGGAAGCCGTGGAAGTGGAAGTGGCCATCCGCCAGGCCCGAGGCCGACAGCGCGGCGATGGCGGCGCAGGCGCCGGGCACCGGCACCACCGGGTGACCGGCGTCCTGCACCCGCGCCACGGCCCGGGCGCCGGGGTCGGACACGGCCGGCGTGCCGGCGTCGGTGATGAGGGCGACGTGCTTGCCCTCCTCGAGCATCTTGATGACCAGCCCGGCGGCGGCCTGCTCGTTGTGTTCGTGGAGGGCGACGAGGCGGGTGCCGATGCCGAAGGCGTCGAGCAGCCGCTGGCTGTGACGGGTGTCTTCGGCGGCGATGGCGTCCACCGCCTTGAGCACCGCCAGCGCCCGCAGCCCCATGTCGTGCAGGTTCCCCAGCGGGGTGGCCACCACATACAATGACGGCGTCTTTGAGAGCGGGGATTCCGGCAGTGTGGGATGCATGGCGGGCGCGACGGGCGTCGCGGGATATATCGGCGGAGGGCGATTGTGGGCGCGACGGCGCGCCGATGCAAGCCACCCACCTGCGCGACGGGGCCGCCGCCGAAGCCCTGGCGGCCCGCCATCTGGAAGCCCACGGCTACGCCATCCTCGCCCGCAACGTGCGCTGCCGCGGCGGCGAGGTGGACCTGATCGCCGACGACGGCCGCAGCCTGGTGTTCGTCGAGGTGCGCCTGCGCAAGAGCGGCCGCTTCGGCGGCGCCGCGGCCAGCATCACCGGCGCCAAGCAGCGGCGGGTGATCCTCGCCGCCCAGCACTGGCTGGCCGGCGACGGCCGCCGCCACGCCAGCCGGGCCTGCCGCTTCGACGCGATCCTCCTCGACAGCCTCGACGCGGCCCGCATCGAGTGGATCCGCGGGGCCTTCGATGCTTCGTGAAATCTTGTGGAGCGCGGCGCTGGGCCTGGCCCTGGCCGCGCCGGCCGCGGCCCAGCAGCTGCGCGTGCTGGTGCAGACCTCGCCGCTGGCGGGCTTCCAGTACTACGGCGGCAAGATCCTGTGGGACGAGCTGCGCGAAGGCGACCGGCTCGTCCTCGTCCGCGAGCCGGACAACCGCCACGACCCCTTCGCGGTGCGGGTCGAATGGCGCGGCGCCAAGCTGGGCTACCTGCCCCGCGCCGCGAACCGCGAGGTGGCCGAGGAGATGGATCGGGGCACGCCCATCGTCGGTCGCATCGGCCGCCTCGCCACCGACCGGAACCCCTGGAAGCGTCTGCGGGTCGACGTGTACGTCGGTTTGTAAGCGGATCTCTCGCGCCATCGGCGCATTCGGATACGGATGCTAGAATCGCGCGGCTTTTCCCGTATCGCTTTCCCCGCGCCGGCGCCCGGCGCGCCTTCCGGACA
>NZ_JAYRMI010000118.1:0-4146 GCF_041904905.1 Zoogloea sp.
GGCCGTGGCCGATGGCCTCGTGGAGCAGGATGCCCGGCCAGCCGTTGCCGAGCACCACCGTCATCGTCCCGGCCGGCGCCGGGCCGGCCCCCAGGTTGACCCGCGCCTGATGCACCGCGGCCTTGGCGAAGCCCGCCAGCACCTCGTCGCTGAAATAGCCGTAGTCGTAGCGCCCGCCGCCGCCGCCGGAGCCCTGCTCACGGCGGCCGTTCTCTTCCATGATGACGCTGACCGACACCCGCACCAGGGGGCGCACGTCGGCCGCCAGGTGACCGTCGCTGCGGGCGACCAGCACGACCTCCCACGAGCCGACGAGGCTGGCCATCACCTCCTTGACGCGCGGGTCTTCGGCCCGGGCCATCGCTTCGAGGCGCTCCAGCAGCTTCACCTTGGCCACGTCGTCCAGCGAGCCGTGGGGGTTGTCGGCCCGGTACAGGGCCAGCGGGGGCTTGCGGACCGCCTCGATCTTGTGGGCCTTGCGGCGGCCGCTGTCGGCGATCGCGCGGGTGGCCGCGGCGGCATCCTTCAGGGCCTTCAGGCTGATGTCGTCGGAGTAGGCGAAGGCGGTCTTCTCGCCGGTGATGGCGCGCACGCCGACGCCCTGCTCGATGTTGAAGCTGCCCGACTTGACGATGCCCTCCTCCAGGCTCCAGGCCTCCGAGCGGTGGTACTGGAAGTACAGGTCGGCGTAGTCGAGCTTGTGCCGGAAGAGCTTGCGGAAGACCTTGTCGAGATCCTCGAGATCGAGGTCGTAGGGCTTCAGGAGCAGCTTGCTGGCGGTCTTCAGCGGATTGGGCGGCGGATTCTTGCTCATGGTGTCTCGTAGGGTGTCAACTGAGTTTGCGGTGCTTCAGGGCCGGCAGGCTGGTGCGAACCTCGGCGATGCGCTGCGGGTCCACGTCGGCGACGACGACCCCGGGCCCTTCGGCAAGACGGGCAACGACTTCACCCCACGGGTCGATGATTAGACTATCGCCCCAGGTGCGCCGTCCACCGGCATGCACCCCGCCCTGGGCGCTCGCCAGCACATAGCACTGGTTCTCGATGGCGCGGGCCCGCAGGAGCACTTCCCAGTGGGCGCGGCCGGTGGTGTAGGTGAAGGCGGCGGGCAGGACGATCAGATCCACCTCGCCCATCGCCCGGAAGAGTTCGGGAAAACGCAGGTCGTAGCAGATCGACAGGCCCACGGTGCCGCACGGGGCGTCGAAGGTGACCACGTCGCTGCCGGCCTCGATGGTGGCGGATTCGTCGTAGCGCTCGCCGCCGCGCTGGAAGCCGAACAGGTGCACCTTGTCGTAGCGGGCCACCCGGCGGCCGGTGTCGTCGAAGACCAGCGTGCTGTTGCGCACCTTGTCCGGCGCATCGGCCAGCAGCGGGCTGGACCCCCCCACCAGCCACACTCCGTGGCGCTGCGCCGCGGCCTTGAGGAAAGCCTGGATCGGGCCCTCCCCGTCCCGCTCGCGCAGGCGCACCTTGGCGGTCTCGTCGGGGGTGATGAGGGGGAAATACTCGGGCAGCACCACCAGCCGCGCTCCGGCGGCGGCGGCCTCGGCGATCAGCCGCCCGGCTTCGGCCAGATTGGCCTCCACGTCGGGGCCCGAAACCATCTGGACGGCGGCAATGCGGCAGGGGGGGCGGGCGCTCATGGTTTGTCCTCGCGGGATGATTCGGGGGTGTCCGGGGCCCGGCGCGGCGCCCGGGTGGGCGCTGCCGAGATTTTTTCGACCTTGGGATCGGACCATCCCCCGGTTACGACATACTCGAAACTGAACAGTTTCTCCACCGGATCGCGCAGCGCCTTCTGGACCAGATAGGCCGCCAGACCGACGGCGGGATGGATGACGCCGGTGGTGGCGATGGCAGAGCCGACGGCGACGGATTCGGACAGGGTGGGCTGGACCCGCACCCGCAGGTTCTGGGTCTCGCGGCCGGCATCGGCATCGCCGCTCATGAAGACCCGCGCCGCCGGGCCGAGGATCTCCAGGTCATCGGTGTGGAGCACGCCCTGATTCATCTGGATGCTACCGGAAATGCGATCGAAGGCGAATCCTTCCGAGAACACGTCCCGGAAATCGAGCGTGATGCGCCGCGGCAGCGCCTGCAGGCTGAGCACCCCGAGCAGCCGCCCCACGCCGGGTTCGAGCTGGGCGAACTGCCCGCTCTCCGCCTGCACCCGCATCTTTCCACCCAGGCTGGGGATGTGCAGCGCGGTCGGCGGGCCGCGCCACACCACCTCGCCTTCGAGTTCGCCCTTGCCGCGTCGCACCGCCTCCGGGTAGCCAAGGCGGGCCAGCATCTTCTCGACGTTGCCCACGTCGAGCTTGAAGCCCAGCCGGGTCTCCTCGCGGGCGCCGGGGCGCCACACGCCCTTGCCCGACAGGGTGCCGTCGGGGTTGGCGATGGTGAGCTGATCGAGCCGCCACAGGTCGCCCCGGTTGGCGGCCTTGAGTTCGAGCCGGCCCAGCTGACGGCCGCGCAGCACGAAGCTGTCGGCGGTCACATCCAGCCCGGGCAGCTCGGACAGGCGTTCGTCGTCGGGCCGGGCGGCATCTGCGGCGGCATCCTTCGCGGCGGAGCCCAGCGCCAGGTGGCGGAAGTGAGCCTGGAGCCGGCCCCGCCCCTGGTCGCGCCAGGCGATGTCGCCGCTGGCCTCGCGGCTCGACAGGCGCGCCTGCCAGCCGCCGTCGTCCATCACCGCGCGCAGATTCACGTCGGCCAGCCGCTGGCCGAGCATGCGCAGCTCGCCGGCGCGCAGGGCGATCCCGGACAGGGGGAAGCCGGCCTCGCCGGTGCCGGTCGGATCGGCCGGCCGCTGGTGGCGCTCGGGGTTGCCGGCGAGGGCCTTGCGCCAGGCGTCCGCGTCGAGGCGATCGGCGGTGGCGGCCACCAGCACGCCCTTGTCGGCCAGCCGCACCGGCTCGTTGAGGGCGATGCCGCCGCGGACGATGAGCGCCCGGCCACGCTCGAGCCGCCGCTGGAACTGGGCCTGGAACATCGACCCGGCCGACAGCTTGAGCACGTCGCCGGTCACGCCGCCGGTGCCGGGCGGCACGCCGATCTCGAAACGGAAGGGCAGGCTGCCGGCGGCCGACTTGTTGAGGGGGTCGGGCAGGCTGGACACCACGCCCTGCAGGTTGCTGTCGAGGACGAACTCGACGCCGCCCTTCTTGGGCACCGTCACCGCACCCTTCCAGGCGGCGCTGCCGGAGAGGTGGTCGAGCAGCGGCAGGTCGAGTTCCTGGCGCAGGGCGACGACGCTCAGGTTGCCCTGGGCGTTGAGCACCACGCTGCCGTCCGGCCGGGTGCCGCCGGCCACGCTCACGGCGTCGCCGAAGACCCGCGCGGTGCCGTTCTTCACGGTGAGCTGGCTCTCGGTGAAGCCGACCCGCCCGCCCGCGTCGGCGAACACCGGCAGGGCCGGGTCCACCTGCAGCCGGTTGTGGGCGAAGACGTACTCGCCGCGCACCTTGGAGTCGGTCATGCGGTGCAGGGGCAGCACCAGCTGGAGGCCGAGGTTGCCGGCGCCCTCGACCCGGAAGGGGTCGGTGAAGTGGTTGATGCTGTCGCCCACCGGGCTCTGGGCCACGAAGCGCAGGAAATCCTGGGTCGGCCCGCTGGCGGCGCCGTGGATGGTGAGCACCGCGTCGTGCTCGAAATCGGGCAGCACTGCCGTCACGTCCTTCAGCTCGGCGCCGAAGATGCGGCCGCGCTGGGCCTTGATGCTCATCCCCGCCCCCTCGAAGAGCAGCTCACCGGAGATGCCTTCGATCTTCGGCCAGCCCTGGGCGTAGTCGAGCTGCCCGTCGGCCACCCGAGCGGCGACCCGGAAGGTGCCGTCCTTCGGGTTGCGGAAGGGGAACTTCGCCAGGTCGCCCTTCAGCACCAGCCGCGCGTCCTGCGCCTTGCCGCCGACGAGGCTGTGCTGCAGCCAGTCGCGGGCGCTGGCGCCGACCACCGCCGGCATGTAGCGCCACACGGCGCGGGCGTCGGCCTCGGAGAGGCGCGCCTGCAGGTCGATCTCGCCCGGCGTGTCGGCGGTGGCCCGGTAGCGCCCGGCGGCCGAGCCGCGGGTGTCGCGGTTGGCGAAGTTGGCGCTGGCGAGGCTCACCTCCAGCCGCCCATCCGGGTGGCTCCAGCTGCCTTCGG
>NZ_JAYRMI010000064.1:0-23238 GCF_041904905.1 Zoogloea sp.
AACACCGGCCGGGCGTCGGCCATCGCCAGCCGGGCCCCGCGGGGCGTGCCCGGGTAGGCCCGCGCCGCCTCCGCCGGACTCACCCGGATCGCCGCCGGGCGCAGGGGCGCCAGGTGTTGGACGCGCTCTTCCGGGGTGAGCTTGGGGAAGGGCACGTAGAGCATCGCGATGCCGGAGACGAACCACATCAGGATGAGCAGGCCGGCGACGATGCCGAGCCAGCGGTGAGCCAGGTGGAGAGGACGGAGCAGGCGGTGGGTCATCGTCGGGGGCTAGGGAGAGGGCTGGTGGGCGAGGGGGTGGGCCGGGCCCACCGGCACCGTCAGCCGGGGGGGCTCGAAGCGGTAGCGACGGGGCAGGTCGAGCCCGGCGGCGATGCGCCGGGCGGCCGGGTGGCCTTCGATGCACAGTACCCGATCCAGGCCGTTTCGACCGGCCCAGACGACGGCCGCCTCGAACAGCCGGGTGGCCAGCCCGGCGCCGCGCCATGGGGCGAGCACGCTGAAGCCCAGCTCGCCCACCCGGCCGGCGATGCCCAGGTGGGCGAGGGCGCGGGGCGGGTGGGTCGGCGGGCCGATGGCCAGCACCAGATCGCGCTCGAAATCGATGCGCGCCACGTAGGCCCGGATGCTGGCGTCGGATTGGGGTGCGTTGAAGCGGCTCACCCGCTCGGCGGGGGCCAGCGCCTGGAGGTGGGCGAGGGCCAGCGGGCGGGCGGCGGCGTCGAGCCGGCGGGGGCGGTGCGGGGCGCTCACGGGGCGACGCCGGGCGGCAGGGCGGCGTCGACCGGGGTGGGCCGGCCGGCGTCGTCGATGGCGACGAACACGAAGGCGGCGCGGGTGCACAGGCGGGAGCCCGCCTGCTGCGGCGCCTCGGCGGTCATGGTGACGTCCACGTAAAGCGAGCTGCGCCCCACCGCGGTGACCCGGGCGCGGGTTTCGACGATGTCGCCCACCCGGGCCGGGGCGACGAAGTCGAGGGTCTCGCTGGAGGCCATCGCCACCGGTTTGCGGGCCCGCCGGGTGGCAGCGACCAGCGCGGCCTTGCCCAGCCAGTCGAGGGCCTGCCCGCCGTGGAGGATGCCCCGGTGATTGACTTGCCCGGGGAAGACGATCTCCACCACCCGCACCACGTCGCCGGGCACGGCGTCGAGGGTGGGCACGCTGTCGGTGCCCGGAGCGTCGTCGCCCACGGCCACCATCGCGAAGTGGCCGGTGAGGCAGGTGGTGCGTTCGCCGGTGAGCATGTTTTCGGCGCACAGGCGGGCTTCCACGTCCACCGAGCGGCGCCCGCTGCGGACGATCCGCCCGCTCACTTCGGCCAGATGGCCGGCTGGCACCGGCGAGCGGAACTGGGTGTGGCCGAGGGCGGCGGTGACGACGGTGCGGCGCAGGCGGCGGCTGGCCAGGACGAAGGCGAACTTGTCCATCATCGCCAGCGCGGCGCCGCCGAAGAGGGTGCCGTGGTGGTTCGACTGGCCGGGAAAGACCACGTCGACCAGGGAGAACAGCTCGCCCGGCGCGGGGGGCGGGAGCAGGCGGTCGAGGGGGTCGCGGAAGTCGTCGTCGGCGGGCGGGGTGCCGGCCGTGGCGGCCGGGTGGGCGGAGTGGGCGGTGTTGGGCATGGTGGGGCTCCTCTGGTCGGACCGTCCGCTACCCCGCGGACGGCCGTTGGTGGGTTCCCCCGCCCGGCTGGGGCGGGGAGCTGTGGCGACAGGCCGGTCTCCGGGCTCGCAGGTCTTGACCCTCCGCCTTCCCGGACGGGTGTCCAGTGGCGGGCGGCTTCGGGGAGAAGCCGGCCGTGAAGGGTCCGCACCTGCCTACCGTTGCGGGGGCAGCCGGGGCCTGGCAGCGGATCGACCGCTGCGCACCCCGTTCCCGTTTCACCCGGGCCCGCCGGAAGGGCGGGGCCGGGCACCTGGTGCCGGTGTTGCAGCCGCCCGGGGTCGGGCTTGGCGCCGGGCTGCGCGGCGCCGGACGGGCGCGGGCCGGGGTCAATCCCAGGCCAGCGCGCCGCCCGTCTGGTACTCGGTGACGCGGGTCTCGAAGAAGTTCTTCTCCTTGCGCAGGTTGGCTTGCTCGTCGAGCCAGGGCAGCACGTTGGCGGCGCCGGGGAAGGGTTCGGCCAGCCCTACTTGCCGGGCCCGGCGGTTGGCCATGAAGCGGAACTGATCCATGTGCAGCCCGGCGTTGTAGCCCAGGATGGGCGTTTGCAGGATGTAGGCGGCGTAGGCGGCTTCGGCGGCGTAGGCTTCGTCCCACAGGGTGCGCAGGGCGGCGGGGTCGAGGGCGAGCCCTTCTTCCTTCAGCAGCTCGCGCACCACTCGGACGCCGAAGGCGCAGTGGAGCACCTCGTCGCGCATGATGTACTGGAGCTGCTCGGCGGCGCCCTTCATCAGCCCGCGCCGCTGCAGCGCGAAGATGGGCGTGAAGCCGTTGTAGAACCAGCAGCCTTCGAAGATCGCCGCGAAGAAGAAGTAGGAGAGGGCGAACTCGTGCAGGCTGGCCCGGTCGCGCAGGTCGAAATCCGGGCGCATTGCCCGCTCCAGGCGCCGGCTGGCGAGGGCGATCTTGCCGTGGATGGCGGGCACCACCCGGTAGCGGTTGTAGATCTCCTGCTGGTCGAGGCCGATGGTCTCGATGCAGTGCTGGTAGGTCCAGGTGTGCAGGGCCTCTTCGTACACCTGCCGGGCCTGGTAGATCTGCAGTTCGGGGGCGCTCATCTTCTCCATCACCGCCAGCCCGATGTTGCGCATGGCGAGGATGTCGGAGGTGGTGAGGTAGGCCAGCACGTTCTCGAAGACGTGGCGCTCGGCGTCGGTGAGCTTGTGGTGGTAGTCGTGCACGTCCTGGGCCATGGAGATTTCGAGCGGCGTCCAGTGGTTGCGGTTGGCCTTGAGGAAGAACTCCCAGGCCCACGGGTATTTGAACGGGGCGAGCTGGTTGATGTCGGTCTGGCCGCCGACGATGCGCTTGTCGGCCGCGTTGACGGCGGCCGTGGCGCTGCCAGCCGTGGTGGGGGCGGGCGGGGTGTCCCAGTCGTTGAAGCGGGCGGTGCTCATTTGATGACCCTCCGGTCGCTGGGTGACCACCTCCCCGTGGGAGGAAGAGCGCCCCCTTCGGGCGGCCGTGCAGGGGCGCTCATTGGCAGGCCTCGCATTCCGGGTTGTCGATGGCGCAGAAGCGGGGGGCTTCGTCGGCGGGCGGGGTGTCGTCGCGGCCGCCGGATTTTTCGAGCTGGCTGGCGCCCAGGGTGCGCAGGTAGTAGGTGGTCTTGAGGCCGCGCAGCCAGGCGAGCTTGTAGATCTCGTCGAGCTTGCGGCCGGAGGGCGTGGCGAGATAGAGGTTGAGGGACTGGGCCTGGTCGATCCACTTCTGGCGGCGGGCGGCGGCCTCGATCAGCCATTCGGGCTCGATCTCGAAGGCGGTGGCGTAGCGGGCCTTGATCTCGTCGGGCACCCGGTCGATGCGGGCGAGCGACCCGTCGAAGTATTTGAGGTCGGCCACCATCACCTCGTCCCACAGGCCGAGGGCCTTGAGGTCGCGCACCAGGGCGTCGCTTACCACCGTGAATTCGCCCGACAGGTTGGATTTGACGTAGAGGTTCTGGTAGGCGGGCTCGATGCTGGCCGAGACGCCGACGATGTTGGAGATGGTGGCGGTGGGGGCGATGGCCACGCAGTTGGCGTTGCGCATGCCGTGGCGGGCGATGCGGGCGCGCAGGTCGGCCCAGTCGAGGTGGCTGTCGCGGCTGATCTCGAGCTGGCCGCCGCGGCCGGCGGCGAGCAGGTCGAGGGAGTCGGGCGGCAGGATGCCCTGGCTCCACAGGCTGCCCTCGAAGCTGCTGTAGCGGCCGCGCTCCCGGGCCAGCTCGGTGGAGGCGCGGTAGGCCTCGTAGCACACGGCCTCCATCGAGCGGTCGGCAAACGCCACCGCGGCGTCGCTGGCGTAGGGCAGGCCCAGGGCGTACAGGCAGTCGGCAAAACCCATGATGCCCAGGCCCACCGGGCGGTGCCGCAGGTTGGCGCGGCGGGCCTTGGGGGTGGCGTAGAAGTTGATGTCCACCACGTTGTCGAGCATGCGCATGGCGGTCTGCACGCTGCGGGCGAGCTTGTCCCGGTCGAGGGCGCCGTCCTTGAGGTGGGCGAGCAGGTTGATCGAGCCCAGGTTGCACACGGCGGTCTCGTCGTCGGAGGTGTTGAGGGTGATCTCGGTGCACAGGTTGGAGCTATGCACCACGCCCACGTGCTGCTGGGGCGAGCGCAGGTTGCAGGCGTCCTTGAAGGTGAGCCACGGGTGGCCGGTCTCGAAGAGCATGGTGAGCATCCGCCGCCACAGCTGCACGGCCGGGATGCGCTTGAAGAGCCGGATCTCGCCGGCGTCGGCGCGGGCCTCGTGGGCGCAGTAGGCGGCCTCGAAGTCGGCGCCGACGCGGGTGTGCAGATCGGGCACGTCCGACGGCGAGAACAGCGTCCAGGCGGCGTTGTCCATCACCCGTTTCATGAACAGGTCGGGAATCCAGTTGGCGGTGTTCATGTCGTGGGTGCGGCGGCGCTCGTCGCCGGTGTTCTTGCGCAGGTCGAGGAACTCCTCGATGTCGAGGTGCCAGGTCTCGAGGTAGGCGCACACCGCGCCCTTGCGCTTGCCGCCCTGATTGACCGCCACCGCGGTGTCGTTGACCACCTTGAGGAAGGGAATCACCCCCTGGCTCTGGCCGTTGGTGCCCTTGATGCGGCTGCCCAGGGCGCGCACCGGGGTCCAGTCGTTGCCCAGGCCGCCGGCGTATTTCTGCAGCAGGGCGTTCTCCTTGACGGCCTGGTAGATGCCCTCCAGGTCGTCCGACACCGTGGTGAGGTAGCACGACGACAGCTGGGGGTGGCGGGTGCCGCTGTTGAACAGGGTGGGCGTGGAGCACATGAAGTCGAAGGACGAGATCAGGTTGTAGAACTCGATGGCGCGGCCTTCCCGGTCGATTTCGTGGAGCGCCAGCCCCATCGCCACGCGCATGAAGAAGAGCTGCGGCAGCTCGATGCGCCGCCCGTCGATGTGCAGGAAGTAGCGGTCGTAGAGGGTCTGCAGGCCCAGGTAGCCGAACTGGCGGTCGCGCTCGGGGGCCAGGGCGGCGGCCAGTCGCGGCAGATCGAACTCGGCCAGCCGCGGGTCGAGCCGCTCGGCGGCGATGCCTTCGCGGATGAAGGCGGGCAGGGCGTCGGCGTAGCAGCCGGGCAGGTCGGCCAGGCTCACCGGCCGGCCCAGCACCTCCCGCGCCAGGCTGGCCAGCAGCAGCTGGGCGGTGACCCGGTTGTAGGCCGGCTCGCGTTCGATCAGGCTGCGCGCGGCGAGGATCAGGGCCTGGTCCACGTCGGCCAGCGGCACGCCGTCGTAGAGGTTCTTCAGGGCCAGATCGCGCACCGAGCGGGCCGATACCGCATCGCCCAGGCCGACGCAGGCGGCCTCGCAGTGGGCCAGCAGGGCGTCGCTGTCGAGGGGGACGCGGCGCCCGTCCACCAGCACGTGGAGCGCCGTGACGCCCGGGGCGCTGGCGGCGCCGGCGGCCCGCTCGGCGGCGCGGCGTTCGCGGTAGAGCACGTAGGCGCGGGCCACGTCGTGCTCGCCCGAGCGCATCAGGGCCAGCTCCACCTGATCCTGGATGTCCTCGATGGGCACCGTGCCGCCGTCGGGCAGGCGGCGGGTGAGGGCGCGCAGCACGGTGTCGGTGAGCTGCGCGACGATCTCCCGCACCCGGGCCGAACCGCCGCTGGCGCTGCCTTCCACGGCCAGGAAGGCCTTGCTCATGGCGATGGCGATCTTGTCGGCGTTGAAGGCCACGACGGCGCCGTTGCGGCGGATCACCTGCAGGGCGGCGATGGCCGATGGGCTGGCGGGGGAGGGCTGGAGCGGGGCGGTGGCGGGCAAGGCGATTCTCCGGATCTGGGGGGCGGAGAATCGAGTATCTGAGCCGGCGGGCCTGAACCGTGGCCGGCACGCGCGGGGGCCTGAGCCCTGCCGCCCGCACTGGCGCCCGGTGGCGACAGGAAGACACCTCGTTTCAGGGACACCCCGCCCCAAAAGCATTGAAGGATTGGGCCATGGCAGGTCTCCTGACTTGCGGGTCTCGATCTCGTGCCGGCCTTCCCGGAGCGCATCCAGTGGCCGTTGGGGGCACGAAACTCGCCGCTTACAGTTGCGGGGGCAGTGCCGGATTTGAGGCGATGGCCTCGCACCGGCTTCCCTTTTCATCCCCTTGCGGGGAACCAATGACGAGGCGGATGGTAGAGGCCGGATGTCCGGCGTGTCAAGCCAGGCGGGTACAAGGGCTAGGGGCGACGGCGCGGCCTGGGGGTACATCTAGTGCCCGGGCGCGGGCCGCCGGCGGGGGGCGGGCCGTGCGGGCGGGGGGCCGGCGTTGCAATCCGCCCGGCCGGGGCGCATGCTCGACCCGTCAAGGAGGTAACGCAAGATGCGAGTCCGATTTTTCGGTGCGGCCGGCGAAGTGACCGGCTCGTGCACCCTGGTGGAAGCCGGCGAGGTGCGCTTCCTGGTCGATTGCGGGATGTTCCAGGGCGGGCGCGAGGCCCGCAGCAAGAACCTCCGGGCGCTGGATTTCGGTTTCGACGTGCGGGACATCGACTTCGTGTTGCTGACCCACGCCCACATCGACCACTCCGGCCTGCTGCCCCGGCTGGCGGTGCTGGGTTTCCGCGGCCCGATCTACGCCACCCCGGCCACCATCGACCTGCTGGCGGTGCTGCTGCCCGACAGCGCCCACATCCAGGAGAAGGAATCCGAGTGGCAACTGCGCCACCGGCACCGCCGGGGCGGGGACGAGCGGGGCGTGGCGCCGCCGCTCTACACCGTGGCCCAGGCCCAGACCACCCTCGGGCTGCTGCAGCCGGCGCCCTACGGCAAGACCATCGAGCCGGCGCCGGGTATCGCGGTGCGCTTTCACGACGCGGGGCACATTCTGGGCTCGGCGTGGCTGGAGGTGACCGCTGCCGGCGAGGGGCGCACCCGCCGGCTGGTGTTCTCGGGGGACATCGGGATGCGCGACCGGCCGGTGCTGAACGACCCGGAGAGGGTGGTGCCGTCGGCCGATCTGCTGCTCGTCGAATCCACCTACGGCGACCGCCTGCACCGCCCGCTGGCCGAGACCGAGGACGAGATCGTCGCCGCCATTGGGCGCACCCGGGCCTGCCACGGCAATCTGGTGATCCCGTCCTTCGCGGTGGGGCGCACCCAGGAGATCATCTACATTCTGGCCGATCTGGTGCGCCGGGAGCGGCTGGAGCCCCTCAAGGTGTACATCGACTCGCCCATGGCCAACGAGGCCACCCGCATCACCCTGGCCCACCCGACGCTGCTCGACAGCGAGACGCGGGAGCTGCTCGACTGGCTGAAGGCCCACCCCAGCAAGCTGAAGCTGGAGTTCGTGGCCGACGTGGAGGCTTCCCGGGCGCTCAACGACGTGCGCAGCGGGGCGATCATCGTGTCGGCCAGCGGCATGTGCGAGGCCGGGCGGATCAAATACCACCTGCGCGAGAACCTGCCCCGCAGCGAGTGCAGCGTGCTGATTGCCGGCTTCCAGGCGGCCGGCACCCTTGGCCGGCGGCTGGTGGATGGGGCCCGGCTGGTGCATATCTTCGGCGCGCCGGTGCCGGTGCGGGCGCGCATCTACACCGTGGGCGGGCTGTCGGCCCACGCCGATCAGGCCGGGCTGCTCGATTGGCTGGGGGGCTTCCACACCCCGCCGCGGCACACCTGCGTGATTCACGGCGAGGCCAGCGCGTCGGCCACCTTCGCCCAGGCCATCCGCGACCGGCTGGGCTGGCAGGATGTGATGCTGCCCAAACCGGGCGACAGCCTGTCGCTGTAGGCCCCCCGGCCGCAGCAAAACCCGCCGCCGGGGCAGGAAATTGCCCGAAGCCCTTCTATTTAATGGCTCCAGGGCAATTAATCGATGCGGCGGAGGGATTAATTAATCCCGATGCCGCTCCCGTTAATTGCCCGCCGGTCCAAGGAAAAATGCGTCCCGGCCTATTTTTTTTGGCGCCTCGGGATTTTCTTTTGCCTTGGCGGGATTTTTCCAGGGCGGCGGGCCTTGCGGAAATGGCTTTTTCAGGCCGGGGCCGTGCGAAATCGGGATTTTTGCGGAGGGGCGAGGGATTTAAAAATAGCGCCGGGGTATTTTCCGGCCCATCCTGGGCGAGGCGACGGCCCGCGCCAGCGGCAGGGAAACCGGCCGGGGCCGGGCGAGGGGGCGCCCGGGCGTCGACGTGGCGGGTTTCCGGCGTCGTGCCGTGGCCGAAAGCAAAAAACGCAGCCTGCGGGGGCTGCGTTTTTGCATTTTGAGGGCGGGCCTCAGTAGGCGTTGGGGTCTTTGCGGATCAGGCCCACGGTGCGCAGGATGATCCGCAGGTCGAGCAGGAAGGACCAGTTGCGCAGGTATTCCAGGTCGTAGTCGATGCGCCGCTTCATCTTGTCGAGGGTCTCGGTCTCGCCGCGGCAGCCGTTCACCTGGGCCCAGCCGGTGATGCCCGGGCGCACCTTGTGGCGGATCATGTAGCCCTTGATGAGCTTGCGGTAGGTCTCGTTGTGGGCCACCGCGTGGGGGCGCGGCCCGACGATGCTCATCCGGCCCTGCAGCACGTTGATGAACTGGGGCAGCTCGTCCAGGGAGGTGCGGCGCAGGAAGGCGCCCAGGGGCGTCACCCGGCAGTCGCCCGGGCGGGCCTGGGCGATGGTGTCGCCGTTCTCGCACACCGTCATCGAGCGGAATTTATAGACCAGGATGCGATCCCCATCGAGGCCGTAGCGGTGCTGGCGGAACAGGATCGGGCCCGGCGAGCTGGTCTTCACCGCGATGGCGATGGCGACGAGCAGCGGTGAGATCAGCACCAGGATGACCGCCGCCAGCACGAAGTCGAAAGCCTGCTTGCACAGCCCGTTGATGCCGGTGAAGGGCGATTCGCACACCGCCACCACCGGCAGGCCGCCCAGGTCGTCCATGCGGGCCTGGATCAGGTCGGTCATGAACAGATCCGGCACGAAATAGATCGACACGGTGGTGTCGCGCAGCTCGTCCAGCAGCTGGAGGATGCGCGGCTGGCTGCTCATGGGCAGGGCGATGTAGATCACGTCCACGTCGTGGCTGCGCACGTAATCCACCAGATCCTTGATCCGCCCCAGGTGGTGGATGCCGCCGCGGGCGTGGCGGCTGGCGTGGCGGTCGTCGAAGAAGCCGAGGAGCCGCTTGCCGGCCCGGCGCGAGCGCTCCAGGCGGTCGGCCACCGCCAGCCCGGCGTGGCCGGCGCCGACGATCACCGCCCGCTGGCGATAGCCCGCCCGGGCCATCACCAGGGGCGTGAAGCTGTGGGCGGCGTGGCGGGCCAGCGCGGCGGTGAGCGGCCCGATGGCGAACCACGCCAGCAGCACCTCCGGCTCGTAGGCGGTGCCGAACCCGGTCAGCAGCCCCATCAGGGTGAGGATCGCGAACAGCGCGACGCCCTTCAGCCAGCTTCCCCGATAGAGCGCCTTGAGGCCGCTGTCGATGTGCATCGGCAGCGGCTGGGCGAGCAGGAACACCGTGATCGCCAGCACGGTGTAGGCCGGCTGCGCCGCAACCCCGAACCACACCGCGACACCCAGCAGGCTGCCGGCAAAGGCAAGGGGGTCGAGGAGCGTCTCGAAGAGGGAGATGAGCGACAGGTGGGGCTTGACGCCCGGTAGCTGTCGGTCGATGGCGGCCTGCATGGCGGACTGTGGTTTCCAGATGTCTGTTCGGTCGATGCGGAATTTACTGCAAGTTCCGGATCGTTAATGTCAAATTTATTGTATATGTGAATTTGTTTGCAAAAAACTGTGCTTTGCGCCGGTGTCTTTGCAAAATGCGTAAAATTTGGCTTGATTTCGCGCGTCTCTCCCTCAAGATGCTGCAACTTGCTAAACGGGGTGCGGATTTGCGTGAATTTGGTGTTCGTGTTGGGGGGGTTTTGCTGCTGGTCGGGGTGGGTCTGCCCGCCTTGGGCAGCGAGGACGCCTCGCTCCACGTATCGACCATGCTCGGCGAACCGCGTCGCTCGGGGCCGCTCTTCGAGAGCGACGAGCTTGACCCGCCCTATCTCGAATTGAGCCGGGGCCTGAGCGAGGCGTCGGCCCGGGTGGCGGCGGAGGAGCGGGGCAGCGACCCCATCGACCTGCCCCTGGGCAAGAGCATCGGCTCGCGGATCGGCGTGGTCGAGACGGTGAGCTACGACAGCAACCTGTTCCGGCTCTCGGGCCCGGCGGCGGCCACCGCGGCCGGCCTGAAGAGCATGGGCGACTGGAACAGCACCACCCGGCTCGGGCTGGGGCTGGAGAAGTACCGCGCGGGGCAGCAGTTCACCCTCGACTACGAGCTGGCGGTGTCGCGCTACCGGCAGTTCGGGTTCCTGGACAACAACGCCAACACCCTGGTGGGGCGCTGGCGGTGGACCGCCGGGCCGGACTGGAAGGGTGAGCTGTCGGCCGAGCAGCGCGAGGCGACCGACGACTTCGCCTACTACCGCCAGCAGCAGCGCAGCCTGGCGGTGACGCGCCAGATCACCGGCAGCGGCTTCTACCAGCTGGTGCCGGACTGGTACGTGGGGGTGCAGGTGGGGCAGGGCAGCCGGCGCTATCCGGACGGCTCCCGGCCCAGCAACGAGATCGATTTTGCCGGTTTCGACGCGGTGCTGCGTTACGCGCCCGCATCGGGAGCGGTGGTGGCGGTGACCCGCCGGCGTGCCCAGGGCCAGTACCCCAACGCGCCGGTGACGAGCACCGGGCTGAGCGAGTCGCGCTTCGAGCAGGACGAGCTGTTCGCCGAGGCGACGCTGCCGCTCAGGAGCGGGACGCGCGTGCTGGCCCGGCTGGGCACGGTGAGCCGGGGCTACCAGCGCTTTCCGCAGAACAACTACTCGGGCCACAACGGCAGCCTGGGGCTGGAGTGGCGGGTGACGCCGCGCACGCTGGTGAGCGCCACCCTGCGCCACGACGTGGAGCCGGCCCAGGACTTCGTCTCGAACTACGTGGCGGTGAAGGGGCTGCGCGTCGGGGCGGTGTGGGAGTACTCGCCGAAGCTGCGGGTGGACAGCCGCCTGGAGTGGCGCGACGCCCAGTACCGGGGCGACCCGGGCTTCGGGGTGAGCACCGCCGCCCAGCGGGAGGACAAGGGGGCGCTGGCCGCGGTGGCCGGCACCTGGCAGATGACGACGCGGACGCGCTGGATCGCCTCGCTGACGCGGGAGCGGCGGACCTCCAACGAGGCCGCTCAACGGTTTGACTATTGGACATTGGCGGGGAGTTTGCAGTGGGTGTTTTGACGACAGGCTGGACGCGCGGCAGGGCGGCGCTGGGGGCGCTGGCGATGGGGCTTGCGCTCGTCGCCGGGCTGGTGCCGGCGCACGCGCGGGAGGCCGCCGGGCAGGAACCGGCCGCCCAGGAATACCGCCTGGGGCCGGGGGACGGGCTGAAGATCTCGGTCTTCCAGAACCCCGACCTGAGCCTGGAGACCCGCGTCTCCGAGACCGGCGCGATCAGCTACCCGCTGGTGGGCAACGTGCAGGTGGGCGGGTTGAGCGTGGCGGGGGCCGAGAAGGCCATCGCCGATGGCCTGAAGAAGGGCGGCTTCGTGCTGCAGCCCCAGGTCACGGTGGTGCTCCAGCAGGTGCGCGGCGCCCAGGTGGCGGTGCTCGGGCAGGTGGCCCGGCCTGGCCGCTATCCGCTCGAGAGCACCGCGATGAAGGTCACCGACGCCCTGGCCCTGGCCGGCGGCATGGCGCCCCAGGGGGCCGACAAGGTGATCCTCACCGGCATGCGCGGCGGCCGCCGGGTGCGCGCCGAGATCGACGTGACCGAACTCTTTGTCACCTGGACGCCCGAGAAGGACCTGCCGGTGATGGCCGGCGACACCCTCTACGTGAATCGCGCCCCGCAGGTGTACGTGTATGGCGAGGTGCAGCGCGCCGGCGCCTACCGCATCGAGCGTCAGATGACGGTGCTGCAGGCCCTCGCGATGGGCGGCGGCCTCAGCCAGCGGGGCACCGAGCGCGGCGTGCGCATCCACCGCCGCAACGACGACGGCGCGGTGCGCGTGCTCACCCCCCAACTCAACGACCCGGTGCAGGCGGATGACGTGATCGTCGTCCGCGAGGCCCTCTTCTGATCGGACACGGACATGGGCATCAACCAACTTCTGGCCGTGCTCCGGGCGCGGCGCCGGGAACTCTTCATGGTGTGGGGCGGCGTGGTGCTGCTGGCCCTGGCGGTGAGCCTGGTGCTGCCGCGCCAGTACGTGGCCTCGTCCGAGGTGGTGGTGGAGGCGCGCGGCGGCGATCCGCTGGTGGTGCACCCGGGCAGCGGCGGCTCCACGCCGGGCTTCCTGGCCACCCAGGCCGACATCATGGCCAGCGAGCGCGTGGGCGCCAAGGCGGTCGCGGCGCTGAAGGTGGCGCAGATGCCGCGCTGGGCCGAAAAGTGGCAGAAGGCGTCGGGCGGGCAGGGCGACGCCGACCGCTGGATCGCCGGCCGCCTGAAGAAGTACGTCAAGGTGAGCCCGTCCCACGAGAGCAACGTACTCACCGTCACCTTCACCGGCGACGATCCCAAGTTTGCCGCCGACTACGCCAACGCGCTGGCCAAGGCCTACGTGGAGACCGATCTGGAGCTGAAGGTGGAGCCCGCCAGGCAATCCGCCGTGTGGTTCGACGAGCACACCAAGGCCCTGCGCGCCAACCTGGAGAACGCCCAGGCCCGGCTGTCGGCGTTCCAGCGCACCCACGGCCTGGTGGGCGACGAGAAGCTCGACCTGGAGAGCGCCCGCCTCACCGAGCTGTCCACCCAATTCACCGCCATCCAGGCCCAGAGCACCGAGACGAACTCGCGCCAGCGTCAGGGCGGCAGTTCCAACGAGGTCACCGCCAGCCCGCTGATCCAGGCCCTCAAGGTGGATCTGGCCCGGCAGGAGGCCAAGCTTTCTGAACTCTCCGGCTACCTGGGCGAGAACCACCCCCAGTACCAGCGGGTGAAGGGCGAGGTGGAATCCCTGCGCGCCCGGCTGCGCGCCGAATCCGGCAACGTGGCCGCGGTGGTGGGCACCAACAGCCGCATCAACCAGGCCCGCGAAGGCGACGTCAAGAGCCGCCTCGAAGCCCAGAAGCAGCGGGTGCTGCAGCTCAAGCAGCAGCGCGACGAGATGGGCGTGCTGCAGCGCGAGGTGGACAGCGCCCAGAAAGCCTTCGACCTGGTGATGGCCCGCCTGACCCAGACCAGCCTGGAGAGCAAGTCGCGCCAGGGCAACGTGGCCGTGCTGTCGGTGGCGGTGCCGCCCACCGAGGCGGCCAGCCCCAAGCTGCTGCTCAACCTGGGCCTCGCCATCGTGATCGGCGCCCTGCTGGGCATGGCGGTGAGCATCGTGCGCGAGCTGTTCGACCGCCGCATCCGCAGCGCCGACGACCTGGACGACGCCATCGGCGCGCCGCTGCTGGCCGAGATCCCCCGCCTGCCCGAGGCCGCCAACGAAGGCGCCCGCCTGCTCCCCGCGGCCCTGCGCCGGGCCTGAGAGACCGCCATGGACATGAAAACCCTTCCCGGCCCTTCGCCAGTGTCGGCCTTTGAGAAACCGCCCGTCGGCTTCCCCAACCTGGGCGAGATCCTCGTCTCCACCGGCCGCCTGTCGGCCGAGGCGGTGGCCCGGGTCACCGCCCGTCAGCGGGAGCGGGGCATCCCCTTCGGCGCGGCGGCCATCGAGCTGGGCCTCGTCACCCAGGCCGACGTGCATGCGGCGCTGTCGCGCCAGTTCGACTACCCGGTGCTCAGCGCCGGCGACCAGGGCGCCGACCCGGAGCTGGTGGCGGCCTTCGAGCCCACGTCGCCCCGCGTCGAGGCCCTGCGCAAGCTGCGCAGCCAGCTGGTGCTGCGGCGCATGGCCAACCCGCTGCTGCGCACCGTGGCGGTGGTCGGCCCGGCGCGGGGCGACGGGCGCAGCTGGCTGGCGGCCAATCTGGCGGTGGTGTTCTCCCAGCTGGGCGAGCGCACCCTGCTGGTGGATGCCGACCTGCGCCACCCCCGCCAGCAGACCCTGTTCCGCCTGCCGCCCGCCGGCGGGCTGGCCTCGCGGCTGGCCGAGCGGGGCGACAAGGGCGGGGCGATCCAGCCCCATTCCCGCTTCGATCACCTGTCGGTGCTGGCGGCCGGCATCGTGCCGCCCAACCCCCAGGAACTGCTGGCCCGCCCGGCCTTCGGGGCCCAGATCGCGGTGGCCCGGGAGGCTTTCGAGATGACGCTGGTGGATACGCCGGCCGACGAAGTGGGCGCCGACGCCCAGCTCGTCGCCGCCACCTGCGGCAGCGCCATCGTGGTGGCCCGTCGCCATGCCTCGTCCCACAAGCGGGTTGCCGCCCTGTCGGCCAGCCTGCGGGGTGCCGGTGTGGCGGTGATCGGCGGCGTGCTGCTCGACTTCTGATGAACCTGGCCCTCTCCGCCGCCCTGCCGGCCAGCCCGCCCACACCCTACGAAAGACGGGTGGCGCAGGGCTTCGCCTGGAGCATCTTCACCGCCCTGTGGCTGAAGATGCTGGTGGCGGTGATGCTGACCCAGCCGGTGATCGACGCGGAAGGCGAATCCAACTACAACCGGCTGGCCGATGCCCTGCTGCTGACGGCGATGTTCGCCGGCATCGCCACTTACGCCGACGCGGTGCTGCGGCGCGCGCCGCTGATCCTGGTGGCGGTGCCGCTGGGGCTGGCGTCCTTCCTCACCACCGAGGCGCTCACCGGGCTCAACCTGTCCACGGCGGTCTTCGAGTACTTCAAGATCGTCACGCCGCCGCTCCTGTCGGTGCTGCTGCTGCGCCTCTACGAGCGCGAGCCGGCGCTGGTGATCCGCCTGATGCAGCTCACCCTTGGGCTGGTGTGGGTGCTGGTGGTGCTCGCCCTGGCGGTGATGCCGCCGTCCCTCAACCGGGGCGGCGAGCCCTTCTGGCCGGTGTACTTTGCCTCGCTGCACACCAGCTCCTACTTGGTGGTGGTGTGCGCGGCGCTGTCGCTCTACCTGTTCGAGGCCGGGCACCTGGGGCGCCGGCTGTTCGTGGCCCAGCTGGTGTTCTCGGTGGTGCTGGTGTTCTACGGCTGGGGCGTGCGCACCTCGATGGTGGCGGCGCTGGCCTTTGGCGCGGTGGTGCTGGTGCAGCGCACGCGGCTGGCGCCGGTGGCGATGTTCGTCGGCCTTGCCGGGGTGCTGACCCTGGCCTTCGTACCGCTGCTGTTCGGGCTGATCCACCTGCCCTCGTGGGACGAGATGGTGGAGGTGACCTCCGGCCGCTTCTCCATGTGGCTGCAGAAGATCGACATCCTGGCCAACAGCACCTTGCTGGAGTGGATGTTCGGCCACGGCGAGGGCTCGGACTGGATCGTCTCCGAGATCTGGTGGTGGAGCGCGAAGGATTCCCACAACGACTTCATCCGCCTGCTCAACCAGCAGGGCGTGATGGGGCTGGGCGCGGTGCTGGCGATCCTGGCGGTGTGGGCGGCGGCCTTTCCGCCGGGGGTGGCCTTGCCGCTGCTGGCGGCGCTGGGGGCTTCCACGGCCTTCAGCAACGGGATCATGTTCCGCCCCCAGGCCAGCCTGCTGATGCCCCTGGCGCTGGTGGCGGCCACCGCCGCCTGGCAGCGGATCAACGGGGAGGGCGCGCGATGAGCCGGTCGACGGCGGCGCTCCTGCGACGGGCCGAGGTGCTGGCGGTGACCGCGGCGCCCGGCGGCCAGCGCCTGCTCCACTTTGCGCTGGTGCAGGCGGTGTGCGGCACCGAGGCGCTGGGGCGCTTCGCCAACGACCTGTCGATCGCCATGATGCTGGGCCTCTTTTCGGCGGTGGGCTGGTCGGCGCTGGTGCTGGCGCGGGTGCCGGTGGCGGGCGAGGGCCGCGCCGCGCCGGTGATGCTGGGGCTGGCCCGGGGGGTGCTGATCTTCACGCTGCTGGCCTGCCTGCCGCTGCCGCTGCTGGCGTGGGCCGGCTGGCTGTTCGAGCCGGGCTGGACGGCGCTGCTGCTGGCCGGCTGGACGGCCTACACCGTGGCCCGCCACTACGGCCTGGCGCTGATGCGCTACCGCCCGCTGCTGGTGCTGGAGACCTTGCTGGTGGTGCTGCTGACGGCCGGCATCGTGGCCGACGGCGGGCAGCACGGCTGGATGGCCTACGCCGCGCTGGCGGTGCCCACCGGCCTGCTGGGGCTGGCGGGGCTGGCCCACCTGTGGCGCCACGCGGGCCACGCGGCCGCGGCCCTGCCGGCCGGCAGCGCCCGCACCGCGGCCGAGCAGGCGGCCCTCAATTTCGTGAGCGCCGGCATGTCGATGATCCTGGTGCCCTTCACCGTGCGGGTGGCGGGGGAGGGCTACGGTGGGCTGGTGGCGCTGATCGGCAGCCTGACCAGCGTGCTGCTGCTGTTTCCGCGGGCCCTCAGCTTCAACGCCCTGCCGGCGCTGGCGCGGGTGGTGCGGCAGGCCGGGCATCGCGAGGTGCGGGCCACCCTCGATGCCCTGCGCCGCGACCTGATCCGGGTGAACACCGCCCTCAGCCTGCTGGCCGTGCTGGCCTGGTGGGCGCTGGCCTGGTGGGGGCAGCGGCCCGATTTTGCCCTGGCCGGGGCCACCGCCATCTTCGTGCTCCAGCTCGCCAGCTTCTACGCGGGCCAGCTGGTGCTGCCCGAAGCCAACTATCTCCAGACCGTCGAGGAGACCCGCCTGCCGCTGCGGGTGAATGTGCTCTCCCTGGCGATCTTCGTTGCTGCCTGCGGGCTGGTGATGCTCGTCGCGCCACCGGGGGTGGATGCGGTGCTGGGCCTGTTTTCCGTTCTTCTTGGCGCGACCCTGTCGCGCAACCTTTTACTGCGCCGGGCCGTGTTGCGCCGCGCGCCGGAGGTGTTCGCATGAGCATGTCGCGTTCGGAGGCCGCAATGAAGGTGCGCCTCGCCGTTTTCCTGCCCGCCGGGCCGGTGCCCGGGTGGGTTGTCCGTCTGGTGGGCGATTGCCAGACCCTGCCGGATGTCCGGCTCGTCGCGCTGCTGCGCGATGGGGCGCCCCTGCCGCCGGCCGACTGGGCCGACCGGGTGGACGAGCTGGTCTTCGACCGGGGCGCCTCGCCCCTGCGGTTGCTGCCCCTGGAGACCCCGGAAGGGGTGGCCGAGTGGGTGGCGCCCAGCGCCGAGCCGGCCGACGCCTGGCTCGCCATGCGCGGCTGCGACGTGCTGCTGGACCTGCGCGTCGCGCCGATGCCGATGGCCGTGAGCCCCACCCACCACTGGGCGCCGATGCTCGCCGGTCGCCCGGCGGTGGACCCGCTGGCCGGCGCCGATCCGGTGGTGGAGGGGGCCGACAGCACGGTGATCCAGCTCGAGACGATCCCGAGCGGCGCGGTGATCGACACCTCGCTGGGGGCCTCGTGCAGCTTCTCGATCCGCCGCAACCGGCGCCGGGCCATCGCCAAGGGCATGGGCATGGTGCGGCGGGCGCTGCTGCGCCTGGCGGTGGAGGGGCGCGTGGCGACCTTGCCGGCGGTGCCTGCCGGCGGGGTGGATGCCTTCCCCGGCAGCCCGGCGGCGCAGCGCTTCGCCACGCTGCTGCGGCGCACCGTGTCGCGCTCGACGTCGAAGGCCCTCAAGCGCGACCAGTGGGGCCTGGCCCTGGTGTTCGACGAGGCGCTGTGCCTCGACCCGAGCCGCGCCAGCCTGATCCACCCGCCCGCCGACCGCTTCTGGGCGGACCCGATGGTGTGGCCGGCGGAGGGCGGCGGCTGGTGGGTGTTCATCGAGGAGGTGATCTACAAGGAGGGCCGCGGCACCCTCAAGGCGCTGCGCGTGCAGCGGGACGGCAGCTGGGCCGAGCCGGTGCCGGTGATGGCGCGGCCGTGGCACCTGTCCTACCCCTATCTGTTCGAGTGGGACGGGGCCCTGTGGATGGTGCCGGAGAGCGGCGCCAACCGCAGCGTGGAGCTGTACCGCTGCGTGAGCCTGCCCGACCGCTGGGAGAAGGTGGCCGACATCCTGACCGGCATCGACATGGTGGACGCCACCCTGTTCCCCCATGAGGGCCGCTGGTGGATGCTCGGTAACGTCACCGAGCCGGGGGCCGAAAAGCACGACGAGCTGCACGCCTACTACGCCGACACGCCGCTGGGCCCGTGGCTGCCCCACGCCGCCAACCCGGTGGTGGCCGACGCGCGCTTCGCCCGCCCGGCGGGGGCGCCCTTCGTGCAGGACGGCAAGCTGCTGCGGCCGGCCCAGGAGTGCGTGCCGGAGTACGGCCACGCCCTGAGCCTGCGGCGCATCGAGCGCCTGACGCCCACCGAGTATCGCGAAGAGACCGAGCTGCGCATCGAGCCGGGCTGGCAGCCCGGCATCGCCTGCGTGCACACCCTCAGCCACCAGCCGGGGATCACTGTTTTCGACTTCCTGACAAGACGGTCACGCTTTGCCGCGGTGCGCGGTGCGCGGCCCGTGCCCTCCGCCACGCCCCGCGGCGACGCTGCCCCGGACAATGCCGAAGGAAAAGCATCGCAATGAGAATCGATCTGATGGGCTGCAAGGTGGACAACCTGAACATGGAGGAGACCCTCGGCGCGGTCGAGGGCTTCATCCGCGCGGGCACGCCCCACCAGCACGTGGTCGTCAATGTGGACAAGATCGTCAAGGCCAGCCGCGACCCGGGCCTGCGCCGGATCATCAACGACTGCGACCTCATCAACGCCGACGGGATGCCGGTGGTGTGGGCCTCGCGCCTGCTTGGCAAGCCGCTCAAGGAGCGGGTCACCGGCGTCGACCTGTTCGAGGCGCTGATGGCCCGCGCCGCCCAGAAGGGCTGGCGGGTGTTCCTGCTGGGCGCCCGCGAAGAGGTGGTGAGCGGCGTGGCGCGGCTGTACCCCGCGCGCTACCCCGGCCTCGCCATCGCCGGCTACCGCAACGGCTACTGGAAGCCGGAAGAGGAAGCCCAGGTGGTCGCGCAGATCGCCGCAGCCCGGGCCGACATCCTGTTCGTGGCGATCAGCTCGCCCAAGAAGGAAGCCTTTCTGGCCCGTCACCAGGTGGCGATGCAGGTGCCCTTCGCGATGGGCGTGGGCGGCACCTTCGACGTGGCCGTGGGCCTCGTCAAGCGCGCCCCGGTGTGGATGCAGAACGCCGGGCTGGAGTGGTTCTACCGCTTCCTGCAGGAGCCGCGGCGGATGTTCCGCCGCTACTTCATCGACGACATGGCCTTCGTCGCGCTGTTCGCGCGCGAGTGGGTCCGGCGCTGAGCGGGGGCCGAATGGGGATCGAAGACTGGGGCTACCGCTGGCTCAAGCGCTACATGGACGCCCCCCAGTGGATCAAGGCGCCGCTGGGGCGCCTCTACGGCCTGCTGCCCGACCGCTGGCGGCACGGCAAGGATTTTGCCCGCTTCCGCGCCGAGGCGAGCCTGACCGACCCGGCCGAGATCCAGCGCCTGACCGAATCGCGCCTGCGCGAAACCTTGCTGTGGGCGATCCAGACCGTGCCGGCCTACGCCGCCCTGGCCGCCCAGCTGCTCATCGACATGCCGCTGGCCGAGCTGCTGGCGCTCTTCCCCCTGATGACTAAGCTCGACTACAGGCGCGACCCCCGGGCCTACCTGTCCACCGCCTGCGGCGAGGCCGACCGCCTGCCCATGCAGACCAGCGGCTCGGTGGCCGAGCCCTTCAAGTTCGCGCTGCAGAAGGGGGTCACCCGGTCGAAGGAGTCGGCCTACATCGAAGCCTTCAGCCAGCGCATCGGGATGACCCGGCAGGACGTGGTGCTGTCCCTGCGCGGGCGCAACATCCGCGGCGCGGCGGCCGATGCCGGCCCGCTCCACAGCTACGAGCCGATCAAGCGGATGCTGTGGATCAGCCCCAACCACCTGGACGCCGCCCACATGCCGGCCCATGTGGCGGCGGCCATCGAGTACGGGGTGGGCTTCATCCAGGGCTACGCGTCGGCCGTCCATGAGCTGGCCCGCTGGCTGGCGCTGAACCCCGCGCCGCGCTTCACCCAGGCGGTGCGCGGCGTGCAGCTGTTCTCCGAATCCGCCGACGCGGGCATGGTGGCGCTGATCGAGCAGGTCTTCGGCTGCCCGGTGCTGGTGCACTACGGCCACTCCGAGCGCGCGGTGATGGCCGGTTCGATGCCCGACGACCCGCGCTATTTCGTGTGGCCGCTGTATGGCCACGTGGAGCTGGTGGACGAAGCCGGCCAGCCGATCACCGAACCCGGCGTGCAGGGCGAGATCGTGGCCACCGGCTTCGACAACCGGGCGATGCCCTTCATCCGCTACCGCACCGGCGATCTGGCCATGTGGTCGGACCGCCCGCCCCACCCGGCGCTGCCCGGCTACCCGGTGCTGGAGCGCATCGACGGGCGCAGCAACGACTTCTTCGTGGCCCGCGACGGGCGCCGGATTCCGGTGGCCTCCCTGGGCGGGCTGCGGCCCCCTGCCTTCCTGCAGGTGGAGGCCACCCAGTACGAGCAGCACGCGCCGGGGCGCATCACCGTGCGCCTGCAGTCGCCCGTGCCCCTCGCCCCCGCGGTGCTGGCGGCGATCGACGACTACTTCCGCACCAAGCTGCTGGGGCTCGTGGAGGCCGAGCTGGCGGTGGTGCCGCACATCGAGCGCACCGCCCGAGGCAAGCGCCGGCTGATGATCCAGCACCTGGCAGCCCAGCCGGCGGCGATTGAGACAAGACACTAGACGATGAGCATCGAGGACCGCCTCTACCGCTGGCTGGGCAAGTATCTGGACGCCCCCCAGTGGCTCAAGACCCCCGTCGGGCTGGCCTATGGCTGCCTGCCCAAGGCCATGCGCTACGGCGCCGGCTACCGGCGTTTTCTGGCCGAAGCCCAGCTGCGCTGCCCCGACACCCTGGCCCTGCTGGCCGACGAGCGCCTGCGCCGCACCCTGCGCTGGGCCGCCGAGACGGTGCCGGCCTACGCCGGCGTGCTCGCGCTGCTGTGCGACGGCGCGCCGGTGGAGGCGTGGCTGGCGGCCTTCCCGCTCACCACCCGCCTCGACCTGAAGCGCCACCCCCAGGCCTACCGCTCCACCGCCTGCCCGCCCGAGGCCGGCCTGCCGATGCAGACCAGCGGCTCCTCGTCGGAGCCCCTGCGCTTCGTGCTGGAGCGCGGGCTCACCCGCTGCAAGGAGACGGCCTACATCGACAGCTTCAACCGTCGCCTGGGCTACCGTCGCCGCGAGACCATCCTCTCGCTGCGCGGCCGCAACGTGCGCGGCGAGCAGGCGGGCGTGACCCACAGCTACGACCCGATCAAGCGGATGCTGGCGATCAGCCCCAACCACCTCACCGACGCGCTGATGCCCGACCACGTGGCGGCCGCCCGGCGGCACCGGGTGACCGGCATCCAGGGCTACCCGTCGGCGGTGTACCTGCTTGCCCGCTGGCTGGACGACCACCCCGGCCAGGCCGATTTTGCCCGCCGCGTGCGGGGCGTGCAGCTGTTCTCCGAAACCGTCGAGCCCTTCATGCTGGAGACCATCCGGCGGGTGTTCGGCTGCCCGGTGCTGCTGCACTACGGCCACTCCGAGCGGGCGGTGATGGCCGCCTCGATGCCCGACGACCCGCGCTACTTCGTGTGGCCGCTGTACGGCAAGGTCGAGCTGGTGGACCACGACGGCTGCGTCATCACCGAGCCGGGCGTGTCGGGCGAGATCGTCGTCACCGGCTTCGACAACCGGGTGATGCCCTTCATCCGCTACCGCACCGGCGACATCGCCCAGTGGTCGGCCGGCCCGGCCCACCCCGAGCTGCCGGGCTTTGCGGTGCTCGAACGCATCGAAGGGCGCGACTCCGACTTCATCTACGGCCGCGACGGCCGGGCGATCCCGATGACCTCGGTCGGCGGGCTGCGTCCGCCGGCCTTCACCCGCATCGACGCGCTGCAGTACGAGCAGTTCGAGCCCGGCCGGCTCATCGTGCGGCTGCAGGCCGGCGCGGGCCTCAGCCCCGAGACCTGCAGCGAGCTGCAGCAGTTCTTCCAGACCAAGTTCCACGGCATGGTGGATGCCGAACTGCGCGAGGTGTCGTCCATGGCGCGCACCGCCAACGGCAAGCTGCGCACCATCGTCCAGCACATCGGCGCCGACGCGGAGGCCCGCACCCATGCGTGACCAGCCCGCGCCGGCGATTATGATACTTGGGCCGGCCCTGAACGCCCGCGGCGGTATCGCTTCCGTGATGCGGCTGTGGCAGGAGGCCGGCTTCGGCGGCCAGCGCCCGGTGCGCTACCTGCCCACCTACGCCGACGGCAGCGCCCTCACCAAGCTGACCACCTTTCTGGGCGCCCTGCTGCGCTTCTGCCTGCTGCTGGCCCGGGGCCGGGTGGCGGCGGTGCACGCCCACTCCGCGTCCAACGCCAGCTTCCGGCGCAAGAGCCTGCTGCTGGCCCTGGCCCGGCTGGCCGGCAAGCCCTACATCTTCCACCTGCACGGCGGCGCCTTCGACCGCTACCACGCCGACGCCTCGGCCCTGGAGCGGGCCTGGATCGACCGCTGCGTGCGTGGCGCGCGGGTGGTGTTCGTGCTCTCCGAGAGCTGGGCCGACTGGCTGCGCACCCACATCGGGCACCCGGACGTGCGGGTGCTGCCCAACCCGGTGCTGCCGGTGGTGCTGCCCGACGACGTGCCCCGCGAGCCCCACACCCTGCTGTTCCTGGGTCGGCTGGAGGACGCCAAGGGCGTGTTCGTGCTGATCGACGCCCTGGCCCGGCTGGCTGGCGTGCGCCCCGGGCTGCGGGCGATCCTGGCCGGCGAGGGCGACCTGGCCGGGGTACGCGCCGCCGCCGCCGCCGCCGGGGTGGCCGAGCGCATCGAGCTGCCCGGCTGGGTGACCGGCGAGGCCAAGGCCTGCCTGCTGGCCCGGGCCGGCATCTTCGTGCTGCCGTCACGTTTCGAAGGCGTGCCGATGGCGCTGCTGGAAGCCCAGGCCGCCGGCCTGCCGGTGGTGGCCAGCCGCGTCGGCGGGATTCCCCAGGTGGTGACCGACGGCTTCAACGGCATGCTGGCCGCGCCCGACGACGTGGCCTCGCTGGTCACCGCCCTCAAGCCGCTGCTGGCCGACCCCGCGCTGGCCCAGCGGATGGGCGAGGCCGGGCGTGGGGGGGGGGGGGGCGCGGGGGGCGGGGGGGGGGGCCCCCCCCGGGGGGGGGGGGCCGGGCGGCGCCCGGGCC
>NZ_JAYRMI010000064.1:23248-23934 GCF_041904905.1 Zoogloea sp.
ATGGTGGAGGCCGCCTGGCAGCGCCTGGACCGCGCGTCCGGCAGCGGGGATTGAAGCGGATCATGTTCTCGAGTCACTCCCCCCTGTACCGCCACGCCTCGCCCCCGCTGCAGGAGCGCATGCTGGCGCTGAACACCCGGCTGCGTGGCCTGCTGACCGACCGCCGCGCGCTGGCGCAGATCGGCGAACGCATCGAACGCAGCCAGTGGCTGCCCCGGCCCGAGTGGGCGTCGCTCCAGCTCGAGACGATGCGCGAGCTGGCGCTCCACGCCGGCCGCCGGGTGCCGTACTACCGCGAGCTGTTCGAGCGGCTGGGCATCGACCCGAGCCGCTGGCGCGATCTGTCCGATCTGGCCGAGATCCCCGTGCTGACCAAGCCCGAGGCGATTGCCGCGGGCGAGCGGATGGTGGCCGAGGGCGGGCCGTGGCTGCGCTTCAAGGGTTCCACCAGCGGCACCACCGGCCGGGCCATGGCCGGCTGGCGCGACCGGGCCTCGATCGCCTTCGAGCAGGCCTTCATTGACCGTCAGGCCCGCTGGGCCGGTTTCCGCAGCGGCGCGCGGCGGGCCTGGTTGCGGGGCGACCCGGTGGCGCCCCTGCGCGCCAGCGACGGCCCCCTGTGGCGGATGAACCGCGCCGACAACACCCTGATGCTGTCCTCCTATCACCTCACGCCGGGCAACGGC
>NZ_JAYRMI010000065.1:0-23140 GCF_041904905.1 Zoogloea sp.
GACGTCCGTCAGAGTGAGACTGGCTCCATTACGCCGATCACGGGGTGGCTCCAATGTGCCGGTCACGCCCTGGCTCCATTGTGCCGATCATCAAGTGGCTCCTATGTGCCGGTCGGTGACAATGGGTTCAACGTCAAGGAGCACATCATGAGCAGGATCACCGCCGGCCTCGTCGCCATTGCCGCGACACTCACCTTTTCCGGCTGCGCCAACATGACGCCGCAGCAACGTAACACCGCCATCGGGGCCGCCGTCGGCGGCGTCGCCGGCTCCGTACTCACCGGCGGCAGCTCGGTGGGCACCGTGGGCGGCGCCGCGGTCGGCGGCGTCATCGGCAACCAGATCAAGAAGTAAGCGCACCGCCGCGCCTTCCGCTTTCCATACCCCTGTTCGGCCCGGTCGATACCGGGCCTTCTTTTTTTCGGCGGCGCCACGGCTTGGGTCACAATAGGGCCTCTCGACAGGAGGCTCAGCGATGACCTGGAACCCCGACCGCTACCTGCAGTTCTCCGATGAACGCCTGCGCCCGGCGGCCGATCTGATCGCCCGGATTCCCCTCGCCCACCCCATCCAGGTGGTGGACCTGGGCTGCGGCGCCGGCAACGTCACCCGCCTGCTCGGCGCCCGTTGGCCCGAAGCCCGCATCACCGGCCTGGACAGCGCCCCCGAGATGCTCGCCCGCGCCCGCAGCGCCCTGCCCGAGATCCGCTTCGAGCTTGCCGGCGTCGAGCACTGGTCGCCGGAGGAACCGCTCGACCTGCTGTTCTCCAACGCCGCGCTGCACTGGGTCGAAGATCACGAATCGCTCTTCCCGCGCCTCCTCGACCAACTCGCCCCCGGTGGCGTGCTGGCCGTGCAGATGCCCGGCAACTTCGACGCCCCCTCCCACCGCTCGATCCGCGAGCTGGCCGCCAGCCCCGACTGGTCCGCCCGGCTCGGCGACGCACGCATGGGCGCAGTGCTGCCGATGGCCGATTACCACCGGCTCCTCGCCCCCCGCTGCAGCCGGCTATCCCTGTGGGAGACGACCTACTGGCAGCCCTTGCAGGGCGCGCAGCCGGTGCTCGACTGGCTCCGGGGCACAACCCTCGTCCCCTTCCTCTCCCGCCTCGACGACGACGCCCAGGCCACCTTTCTGGGCGCCCTCGCTCCCCGCCTCGCCACGGCGTACCCGCCCGGGCCGGACGGTGCAGTGCTCTTCCCCTTCCGCCGCATCTTTCTCGTCGCCCAGCGATGAACCCCGCGCTGTTCTCCGAAGCCGCCCGCCTCATCGCCGGCGCCGACGCGCTGCTCATCGCGGCCGGCGCAGGCATGGGGGTCGATTCCGGTCTGCCGGATTTCCGCGGCAACACTGGCTTCTGGCGCGCCTACCCTGCCCTCGCCAGCGCCCGTATCGCCTTCGAGGAGATCGCCTGCCCGGACGCTTTCCGGCGCAACCCGACGCTGGCCTGGGGTTTCTACGGCCACCGCCTGGCGCTCTACCGCCACACCCGGCCCCATGAAGGTTTTGCGATACTCTGGCAGATCGGCACCACCCTGCCCGGGGGCAGCTTCGTGTTCACCTCCAACGTGGATGGTCAGTTTCAGCGAGCGGGCTTCGATCCTGCGCAGGTCTGCGAGGTGCACGGCTCCATCCACTTCCTGCAGTGCATCGACGGCTGCGACGAGGCCATCGTGCCGGCCGACGACTTCGTGCCGACGGTGGACGACAACACCTGCCAGCTCCTGTCCGTGCTCCCCCGCTGCCCCACGTGCCGGGGGCTGCTGCGGCCTAACGTGCTGATGTTCGGCGACTGGGGATGGCTCGGACGTCGCACCGCCGCCCAGCGCCAGCGCCTGGAAGACTGGCTGCGCAGCACACACCGCCCGGTCGTGATCGAAATCGGCGCCGGCAGCCATGTACCCACCGTGCGCTGGTTCAGCGAATCGCTGGGCGTGCCCCTGATCCGCATCAACCCAACCGAGCCGGAGATACCCGGCCGCGGCGTGAGCCTGCCCTGCGGAGGGCTCGAAGCCCTGTACGGCATCCGCGACGCGCTGCTCGCCCAGGGCTTTCTTGCGGGCTGAACCCGCTCCATGTTTCACGTGGAACATGCGCAGACGAAGTGAAGTGCCATCGCCGGACACAACACCGCCGGCATTGACGCCGCCCCAGCGGGAAACCCATCGACGAGGTTGTTTCACGTGAAACACACACCCCACACTGCCATCCCCCTGGCCGACGACGTCGCCCTCCACGTCACCCGCAACGCGCCCTCGATCGAATTAACCAGCCCCTACCAGCACATCGCGGTCGATGCCACACCCCGCTTCGGGCGCCTCTACACCCTCGACGGCGACGCCATGGCCTCCGAGCAGGACGAGTTCATCATTCACGAAAGCCTGGCCCACCTCGCCGCCCTCAGCCACCCGGCCCCCGCACGCGCGATCGTGCTGGGCGGCGGCGACGGAGGCAGCACCCGCGAGCTGCTCAAACACCCCTCTGTCGCCCACGTCACCATCGCCGAACTCGACCCCGGCGTCGTCGACACCATTGCCCGCCACTTCCCCACCCTTCCTGCCGGCGCCTTTGGTGACCCCCGCGTGAGCGTCCGTTACGGCGACGCCGCCGCCACCCTCGCCGCCTACCACGCCGCCGGCGCCCGCTTCGACCTGATCCTGTTCGATCTCACCCAGTCCGAACACCCCGCCTGCGCCCACCTGCACAGCGAGAATTTTCTGCGAATCTGCGCCGCAAGCCTCACCCCACAGGGTATCGTCCACGTCCAGCTCGGCTCCCCCTTCTACCAACGCCAGCAGGTCGCAACCGTGTTCCGCCGGCTCAAGGACGTCTTCGCCAGCGTCACCCCGGCGCTGATCGACATCCCCCTGTACGGCGGCCCCTGGCTTCTTGCCCGGGCCACCCGGGCCCTGGCCCCCGAACCCGATCTCGCCACCCTCGCCCAACGCCTCGCCGACCGGCACATCGCCCGCCTGCGCTACTACAATCCAGCCCTGCACCTCGCCTGCAGCGCCCTGCCCAACTACGTGCTCGACAGCCTCGCCTCCTGACACCATGACCGACCAAGCCCGCCGCCGCAGACTCGTCGCGGCCCCCTCCAGCCTGCCCGAGGACAGCCTCGCCTACGCCCTCGTCAACGCCGCCGGCCTGATCGCCGACGTGGTAGGCGGCGCCACCCTCACCGACGCCCTGGCCACCCTGTGGGCCCGTCGGCCCGACACCCCGCCCGCCGTGCGCGGCGCGATCCAGGACCTCGCCTACAGCACCCTGCGCGACTACGGCCGGCAGGATTTCATCCTCGACCGCCTCCTCGAGAAGCCGCTCCCCGAGCCCGTCCAGTCGCTCCTGCGCATCGCCCTCAACCGCCTCGACGCCCGCCCCGACAGCGCCCACACCACCGTCGACCAGGCCGTCGAAGCCGCCGCCACCCTCCTCGACGGCCGCTTCAAGGGCGTCACCAACGGCGTGCTGCGCAACGCCCTGCGCCAGTCGGCCGAACTCTGCGCCGCCGCCGACGCCGACATGGTGGCCGAGCACCGCCACCCGCCCTGGTGGATCCGCCGCCTGAAAACCCAATACCCCCAGGACTGGCGCGCCATCCTCGCCGCCGGCAACACCCACCCGCCCATGGCCCTGCGCATCAACCCCCTGCGCAGCTCCAGGCAGGAGGTGCTCGACAGCTTCGCCGAAGCCGGGCTGGCGGTGCGCGTGCTCGCCAACGGCGCCCTGCTCCTCGACAAACCGGTGCCGGTAAGCCGCCTGCCGGGCTTTGCCGAAGGCTGCCTCAGCGTGCAGGACGCCGGCGCCCAGTACGCCGCCCAGCACCTCGACGTGGACGACGGCCAGCGGGTGCTGGACGCCTGCGCCGCCCCCGGCAGCAAGACCTGCCACATCCTCGAACTCGCCGACGCCGACCTCACCGCCCTCGACGCCGACGCCAGCCGCACCCGGCGCATCGGCGAGAACCTCACCCGCCTGGGCCTCGCCGCCACCGTCCGCGCAGCCGACTGCCGCGACCTGGACGCCTGGTGGGACGGGCGCCCCTTCGACCGCATCCTCGCCGACGTCCCCTGCTCCGCCTCCGGCGTGGTACGCCGCAACCCCGACATCAAGTGGCTGCGCCGCGGCGGCGACATCGCCCGCTTCGCCGCCCAGCAAGCCGAGATCCTCGACGCCCTGTGGCGAGTCCTCGCGCCGGGTGGCAAAATGCTCTATGCCACGTGCTCGGTGTTTGCCGAAGAAAACCGGGATCAGATCGCCGCCTTCGCGGCCCGCCATCCCGATTGCCGCCGCCTGCCCATTGCCGGACAGCTCGACTGCCAGTACCTGCCTTGCACCGACCATGACGGATTCTTCTACGCGCTCCTCGAGAAAGCCGCCTGACCGCCACCGCCGGCGCTGGCTCACCGGCGCCCTGGCGACCGGCCTGGTCACCGGGCTGGGGCTCGTCCCCGGCGCGGCCCGCGCAGCCGAGGCCGAGATCCGCAACGTCGCCCTGCTCCCCAGCGACGACCAGTACATCCTCACCGCCGACGTCGTCGCCGAACTCACCCCCCTGCTGGCAGACGTCGTCGGCCGCGGCGTGTCGCTGTACTTCATCACCGAGTTCGAACTCACCGCGCCCCGCTGGTACTGGCTCGACGAAGAGGTCGTCACCCGCACCCTCACCTACCGCCTCTCCTACCAGTCCCTCACCCGCCAGTACCGGCTCACCACCGGCGCCCTCCACCAGAACTTCACCAGCCTCGACGAAGCCATGCGCACCATGCTACGGATCCGCAACTGGGGCATCGCCGACAAAGCCGCCCTCAAGGCCGGGCGCAGCTACAACGCCGCGCTCCGCTTCCGGCTCGACGTGGGTGAGCTGCCCAAACCGCTACAGGTCAGCGCCCTGGGCCGCAAAGACTGGAACCTCGCCTCCGACTGGTACCGCTGGAGCTTCGTGGCAGGCGCCCGCGACAGCAAATGAGACCCACCGTCCTCATCGTCAGCGCGGCGATCTCCGGCATCCTGCTGTTCCTGCTCGCCACGGCCAGCGCCAACACGCCGCTCTTCGCCCGCAACTACACCCTGCTGATCGGCCTCAACGGCGTCATCGCGCTGGTGCTCGCCGGCCTCGTCTTCGTCCAGCTGCGCAGCCTCTGGCACGAATACAAGGCCCGCCGCTTCGGCTCCCGGCTCAAGCTGCGGCTGATGGCCATCTTCGCCGCCATGGCGGTGGTGCCCGGCGCGCTGGTGTACGCGGTGTCGCTCCAGTTCGCGGTCAAGAGCATCGAGTCGTGGTTCAACGTGCGGGTCGACGCCGCCCTCGAAAGCGGCCTGCAGCTCGGCCGGGCCACCCTCGACATCCTCCTCGACCAGCTCGCCACCAAGGCCGACCAGATGGCCATCGAGCTTGAACTGGCGCCCCAGGTGCGCCCGCCGCTCCTCAACCGCCTGCGCGAACAGGCCAGCGTCGAATCCGCCACCGTGTTCGCCCCCAACGGCCGGATCGTCGCCACCGCCGAAACCGAACTCGGCACCCTGATCCCCGAGCAGCCCACCTCCGCCCAACTCCGCCAGGGCCGCCAGACCCACGGCTACCGGGCCGCCGAAAGCCACGGCGTCGAAGGCCTGGTGCTGCGAGTGATCGTCCCGATCCCCGCCCGACGGCTGATCGAGCCCCAGCTGCTGCAGGTCACCCAGCAGGTGCCGCGCTCCTTCGCCATGCACGCCGACAGCGTCGAAGCCGTGCACCGCGATTACCAGGAACTCTCCCTCGCCCGCAACGGCCTGAAGCGCATCTACACCCTCACCCTCACCCTCACCCTGCTGCTCGCGCTGTTCGCCGCGGTAGCCGTCGCCTTCGTGCTCACCCGGCGCCTCGCCGCCCCGCTGTTCATCCTCGCCGAAGGCACCCAGGCCGTCGCCGCCGGCGACTTCTCCCCCCGCCAGGCCCTGCCCGCCCGGGACGAACTCGGCGTGCTCACCCAGTCCTTCAACCAGATGACCCGCCAGCTGCAGGACGCCCGCGCCCAGGCCGACGCCAACCGCGCCGCCGTCGAACGCAACCGCGCCTACCTGGAAAGCGTGCTCGCCAACCTCTCCGCCGGGGTGCTGGCCTTCTCGCCGGACGGCCACCTGCGCGCCGCCAACCACGGCGCAATGACCATCCTCAACGACGGCCTGCACGACTACGAGCGCCTGCGCCTGGACGACTGGAACGCCCACGCCGCCTTCCGCGACGCCCTCAAGGCCGGCTTCGACGGCCCCGAGGACGACTGGAACCGCCAGATCGAGTTCTCCAACCCCGACGGCAGCACCCAGACCCTCCTCCTCCACGGCACCCGCCTGCCCGAGAGCACCGGCGGCGGCTTCGTGGTGGTCTTCGACGACATCACCCAGCTCATCGCCGCCCAGCGCAACGCCGCCTGGGCCGAAGTGGCCCGCCGGCTCGCCCACGAGATCAAGAACCCGCTCACCCCCATCCAGCTCTCCGCCGAGCGGCTCCAGTTCAAGCTGGCCGACCGCCTGGACGACGAAGGCCGCCGCATGCTCGAACGCTCCACCACCACCATCGTCAATCAGGTGGAGGCCATGAAAAACCTGGTCAACGCCTTCCGCGACTACGCCCGTCTGCCCAGCCCGGTGATGGCCCCGGTCGACCTCAACGCCCTGGTGCGCGACGTGCTGGCCCTCTACGACGGCTCGCGGGTGATGATCCACGCCGAGCTGGCCGTCGAAACCCCGCCCGTAATGGGCGACGCCAGCCAGCTCCGGCAGGTCATCCACAACCTGCTCCAGAACGCCGAAGACGCCCTCTCCGACATCGACGCCCCCGAGATCTGGCTGTTGACGCGGGCCGATGCCCGGCGGGTAGACTTGATCCTGCGCGACAATGGTCCGGGTTTCCCGCCGGAGATCCTGTCCCGGGCCTTCGAACCCTACGTCACCACCAAGGCTCGCGGCACCGGCCTGGGCCTGGCCATCGTCAAAAAAATAATCGACGAACACGACGGCGAGATCCGTCTCGCCAATCGCGAAACCGGCGGAGCGGAAGTCCGCATCCGCCTGCGCAGCGCCCCTCAAACAGAGTCACCAGCCCATGGCTAAAATTCTCATCGTTGACGACGAAGTCGGCATCCGCGAACTCCTGTCGGAAATCCTGCGCGACGAAGGGCACGACATCGTGCTGGCCGAAAACGCCGCCGCCGCCCGGGCCGCCCGCAACGCCGCCCGGCCCGATCTCGTCCTGCTCGACATCTGGATGCCCGACACCGACGGCGTCAGCCTGCTCAAGGAATGGTCCGCCAACGGCCAGCTCACCATGCCCGTGGTGATGATGTCCGGCCACGGCACCATCGACACCGCCGTCGAGGCCACCCGCATCGGCGCGATGGAGTTCCTCGAGAAGCCCATCGCCCTGCAGAAGCTCCTCGCCGCGGTGAAGCGTGGCCTCGCCCGCATCAAGCCCGCCAACGCCCCCAGCCCCCTGGGCCTGGGCGCCTTCTCCCGCTCGGTGCCCCTGCGCGACCTGAAGAAGCGCCTCGAGCAGATGGCCGACAAGTCGCGGGTGATCCTCCTGCGGGTCGGCCCCGGCAGCCTGGCCGAACTCTGTGCCCGCTCCCTGCAGCGGGTCGGCACCCCCTGGCTCGACCTCTCCCTGTCGTCCCAGCCGCTGGAGCTTGCCACCCTCGAAGGCGCCCGCAACGGCCTGCTCTACGTGCCCGAGCTGATCTACCTCTCGCGCCCCCAGCAGAAGAACCTCGTGTTCGCCATGGACCGTCTGGAGCGCCACGGCCAGAGCCTGATCGTCGCCACCGAACACCGCCCCGAAGAACTCGTCGAGCACGGCTGGGACGAGCGCGTGCTGGCCCGGCTGTTCGAGGTCTCCCTCGCCCCGCCGTCCCTGAGCGAGATCCGCGACGAGATCCCCGAGATCGCCAGCCAGATCCTGCTCCACTACGTCGAGGCCGGCGAGGTGCCCGCCCGCCGCCTGTCCTCCGCCGCCCTCAACGCCCTGCGCAACCGCGCCTGGCCCGGCGGCTACGGCGAGCTCAAGGCCGCGGTCAAATCCCTGGCCCTGGGCACCCTCGAAGAAGAAATCGGGATGGACGAGGTTGCCCACCTGCTCGGCAAGACCCCCTCCGCCGCCCTCGGCCTGCCCCTCGACCTGCCGCTGCGCGAAGCCCGCGAGATCTTCGAGCGCCTGTACTTCGAGCACCACCTGCAGATCGACGGCGGCAACATGACCCGGCTCGCCGAAAAGACCGGCCTCGAACGCACCCACCTGTATCGCAAGCTCAAGCAACTGGGCATCAGCGTCGGCAAGCGTCACGACGAGCACGGCAGCTGAACCGCGCGCCGGCCACAAGAACAACAACACCGGCCCCCGGCCGGGCAGGGAGGCACACATGAAGATCATCATCCTGGGCGCAGGACAGGTCGGCACGTCGGTGGCCGAGAGCCTCGTCTCCGAGGCCAACGACATCACCGTCGTCGACAGCAACATCGAACACCTCAACGCCCTGCAGGAACGGCTCGACCTGCGGGCGGTGCCCGGCAACGCCGCCTCGCCCTCCATCCTCGAAGCCGCAGGCGCGGGCGACGCCGACCTGCTGATCGCCGTCACCCAGTCCGACCAGACCAACCTGTGCGCCTGCCGGGTGGCCAAGACCCTCTTCAACGTCCCCACCCGCATCGCCCGCCTGCGCGCCGCCGACTACGAAGACCACCCCGAACTCCTCGACGACAGCAACTTCGCGGTGGACCACTCCATCTGCCCCGAGCAGATCGTCACCGACTACATCCGCAAGCTCATCGAGTTTCCCGAAGCCCTGCAGGTGCTGGAGTTCGCCGACGGCATGGTGACCATGATCGCCGTGCGCGCCTTCGAAGGCGGCCTGCTGGTAGGCAAGCCCCTCAGCACCATCCCCCAGCGCCTGCCCAACATCGACGCCCGGGTGGCCGCCATCTTCCGCCGCGACCAGCCCATCGCCCCCCACGGCGACACCGTCATCGAGAGCGGCGACGAAGTCTTCCTCCTTGCCGCCACCGCCCAGATCCGCAAGGTGATGACCGAACTGCGCCGCATGGACTCCCCCATCCGGCGGGTCATCATCGCCGGCGGCGGCAACATCGGCCTGCGCCTGGCCAAGGCCATCGAGAAGACCGTCCACGTCAAGCTCATCGAACGCGACCGGCGCCGGGCCGAGCAGCTTGCCGGCGAACTCACCCGCACCCTGGTGCTGCGCGGCGACGCCACCGACGAAGCCCTCCTCGACGCCGAGAGCATCGAGGAGACCGACATGTTCCTCGCCCTCACCAACGACGAGGAAGACAACATCATGTCCGCGTCGCTGGCCAAGCAGATGGGCGCCCGCCGCACCCTCGCCCTCATCAACCGCAAGTCCTACGTCGATCTGGTGCAGGGCGGGCGCATCGACATCGCCATCTCGCCGGCCCAGACCTCCATCGGCCAGCTCCTCGCCCGGGTCCGGCGCGGCGACGTGGCCGCCGTCCACAGCCTGCGCCGCGGCGCCGCCGAAGCGCTGGAGGTGGTCGCCCACGGCGACGCCAAGCACTGCAAGGTCATCGGCCGCCGCATCGACGAACTCGACCTGCCCGACGGCGCCACCATCGCCGCCATCGTCCGCAACACCGGCCAGAGCCGCACCGAGTACAAGGAGCTGGTGCCCTACGAGGTCCCCATCTTCGAAGTCATCATCGCCCACCACGACACGGTGATCCGCGCCGAAGACCACGTGATCGTCTTCTGCACCAGCAAGAAGCTGGTCGCCAAGGTCGAGAAGCTGTTCCACGTCGGCTGGGGGTTCTTCTGATGGACGCCCTGCTACCGGTTGCCAACGTTCTCGGGCGCCTCCTGTCGATCTTCAGCTTCGCCTACCTGATGCCCATCGCCGCGGCGATCCACTTCGACGACGGCACCACCGCCGACTTCATCGCCGCGATGGCGATCTCCCTCGGCGGCGGCCTCACCCTCTACGCCGTCACCCGCTCCAGCTACCGCGAACTCAAGCCCCGCGACGGCTTTCTGCTGGTGTCCACGGTGTGGGCGCTGATGGCCGCCATCGCCACCATCCCGCTGCTCCTGGTGTACGACACCATGAGCTTCACGGACGCCTTCTTCGAAACCATGTCGGGCCTCACCACCACCGGCTCGACGATCATGACCGACCTCGACCACGCCCCCCCCGCCATCAACCTGTGGCGGCACGAGCTCAACTGGCTGGGCGGGATGGGCATCATCGTGCTGGCGGTAGCCGTGCTGCCCCTGCTGGGCGTGGGCGGCATGCAGCTCTACAAGGCCGAAACCCCCGGCCCGATGAAGGATTCCAAACTCACCGCCCGCATCGCCGACACCGCCAAGGCCCTGTGGCTGGTGTACTTCCTGATTACCGTCGTGTGCATCGCGCTCCTGTGGTGGGCCGGGCTCTCCTGGCTGGACGCCATCTGCCACGCCTTCGCGGCGATGGGGCTGGGCGGCTTCTCCACCCGCGACGCCAGCGTCGGCGCCTTCGACAACCCACTGGTCGAATTCATCCTGATCGTCTTCATGGTGATCGCCGCCATGAACTTCGCCACCCACTTCCTCGCCCTGCGCGGGCGCGACCTGCGGGTTTACTGGCAGGACGTGGAAGCCCGCGGCGTGATCGGGCTGATCGTCGCCTCCTGCTTCGGCGTCGCCCTCTACGTGTGGCTCGAAGGCACCTACGAGGACTACCCCACCGCGCTCCGGCACGTCAGCTTCAACCTCGTGTCGATGGCCACCGACTGCGGCTTCGCCAGCCAGGATTTCGACAAGTGGCCGGTCTTCGCCCCCCTCTGGATGCTCTTCCTGTCCTGCATCACCGCCAGCTCCGGCTCCACCGGCGGCGGCATCAAGATGATCCGCACCCTCATCCTCGCCAAGCAGGCCAACCGCGAACTCACCCGCCTCATCCACCCGGCCATCGTCAATCCGGTCAAGGTGGGCGGCGGCACCATCCCCAATAACGTGGTGATCGCCGTCCTCGGATTCATCTTCCTGTACTTCATGAGCGTCGTGATGCTCACCTTCCTGATGATCCTCTCCGGGCTCGACTTCATGTCGTCCCTGGGCGCCATCGTCGCCAGCATCAACAACGCCGGCCCCGGCCTCAACAAGGTCGGCCCCGCCACCAACTACGCCGTGCTCACCGACTTCCAGACCTGGGTGTGCAGCTTCACCATGCTCCTCGGCCGCCTCGAGGTGCTCTCCCTGGCCGTGGTGTTCACGCCGCAGTTCTGGCGCAAATAGGAAATGGGAAGTAGGGAGCGGGAAGTGAGCCCACTCCCCACCTCCCACTCCCTACTCCCCATTACCCACTCCCCAAAAAAGCGGATAATCCCCCCCTTTGCCGCCCCGCGCGGCCCTGCCTGTCGAGGATTCCAAGTGAGCCGTCCGAAGAACGATACCTTCCTGCGCGCCCTGCTGCGCCAGCCCACCGACTACACCCCCCTGTGGCTGATGCGCCAGGCCGGGCGCTACCTGCCCGAGTACCGCGAGACCCGCAAGCGCGCCGGCAGCTTCCTCGACCTGTGCAAGAACCCCGGCCTCGCCTGCGAAGTCACCCTGCAGCCGCTGGCCCGCTACAACCTCGACGCCGCCATCCTCTTCTCCGACATCCTCACCGTGCCCGACGCCATGGGCCTGGGCCTGTACTTCGCCGAAGGCGAAGGGCCCAAGTTCGAGCGCCCGCTGAAGGAAGAATGGGAGATCCGCAACCTCGCCGTACCCGATCCCAACCTCGAACTCGGCTACGTGATGGATGCCGTCGCCGAAATCCGCCGCGCGCTCGATAACTCCGTACCGCTGATCGGCTTCTCCGGCAGCCCCTGGACGCTCGCCTGCTACATGGTCGAAGGCGGTGGTTCCGACGATTACCGCAAGGTCAAGGCGCTGCTCTACAGCCGCCCCGATCTCATGCACCACATCCTCGGCGTCACCGCCAAGGCCGTCACCGCCTACCTCAACGCCCAGATCGAAGCCGGCGCCCAAGCCGTGATGATCTTCGACTCCTGGGGTGGCGTGCTCGCCCACGACGCCTACAAGGAATTCTCCCTCGCCTACATCCGGCAGATCGTCGCCGGCCTCACCCGCGAGAAGGACGGCGAGAAGATCCCCTGCATCGTCTTCACCAAAGGCGGCGGCCTGTGGCTGGCCGACATCGCCGACAGCGGCGCCGACGCGGTCGGCCTCGACTGGACGGTGGACATCGGCGCCGCCCGCCGGCTGGTGGGCGACAAGGTCGCGCTGCAGGGCAACCTCGACCCGGCCGTGCTCTTCGGCACCCCCGAAGCCGTCGCCGCCGAAGCCCGCAAGGTGCTCGACGCCTTCGGCCCCCACAACGGCCACGTCTTCAACCTGGGCCACGGCATCTCCCAGTTCACCCCGCCCGAGAACGTCACGGTGCTGGTGAACACCGTCCACGAGCACAGCCGCACGCTGCGCCAGCAGGCCGCCTGACACGACTGTGAAGCGTCTCCGGAATGGCCGGCAATCGCCGGCCATTTTGTTTCCGTCGCCCGCCCGGCGAAACCCCTCGCAGCCCGCCCGTCAAGCACTAAATTTGCAATTCGGGGCTTGACTTGTGCACAGCACCACCGACTGTTACAGAAACATGACTATCACCCCGGGCAAGCCCGAATGAATTTTTTAAGCCATTGTTTATAAACAGATTATTATTTGACCCGGATTTAGGCAAAGTAGGGCCAGGGCTTGCCGGCAGCGGGTTCCGCAAGATTTCACCCAACTTTCCCACAAAGTTATCCACAGAATTTGTGGACAACGGAAAATACCCCCGAGACCCCAAGGGTTTCAAAAATGTTTCCGATCCAGGGTCTTATCAAAACTTTGTAAGCCTCTGATTTAATTAAAAACATCAAAATCAGCCAGAAACTCCGGCCATGAGCCCCGTCATCGTCCGCGTCGCGCTACCCGTTCCGCTGCCCCAGTGCTTCGACTACACCGCCGAAAACGTCACGGCCGGGGATCTCGGCCGGTGCGTGCGGGTGCCCTTCGGGCGCAGCGAGAAGACCGGGCTGATCGTCGACCTGCCCGACGCCGCCGACCTGCCCGTCGAACGCCTCAAGCCGGTGATCGCCATCCAGCGCGAAGCCCCCGCCCTCCCCGCCGACTGGCTGGCCCTGGTCGACTTCGCCGCCCGCTACTACCAGCACCCCCTGGGCGAAGTCGTCGCGATGGCCCTGCCGCCCCGGCTGCGCAAGGCCGACGCCGTGGCCGGCGCCGAAGCCGACCCCCTCCTCGACCTCACCGCCCAGGGCCGCGACGCCCTCTCCGCCAGCCAGCGGGAAAGCCGCGCCCTGGCGCTGCTGCGCGAGATTGGCGCCCACGGCCCGCGTCGGCGCAGCCTGCTGCGGGCCGGCGAAGGCGGCACCGCCGCGGTGGCCGACGCCCTCAAGCGCGGCTGGATCGCCCCCGGCGTCGCCCCCGACCCCGCCGCCATGGCCGGCGCTCCCGATCTCACCGACGAACAGCAGGCCGCCGTCGAGGCCATGTCGGCCAGCTTCGGCCAGTTCCAGCCCTTCCTGCTGGCCGGCGTCACCGGCAGCGGCAAGACCGAGGTCTACCTGCGCCTCGTCCAGCAGGTCATCGCCCGGGGCGAGCAGGCGCTCATCCTGGTGCCCGAGATCGCCCTCACCCCCCAGCTCGAAGGCCGCGTCGCGGGCCGCTTCCCCGCCGCCCGGGTGGTCAGCCTGCATTCGGCGCTGGCCGAAGGCGCCCGCTCCCAGGGCTTCGTGCAGGCCATGGAAGGCCGCGCCGAGATCGTGCTGGGCACCCGCCTGTCGGTGTTCACGCCGCTGCCCCGGCTCGGGCTCATCGTGGTGGACGAAGAGCACGACGCCAGCTACAAGCAGCACGAAGGCGTGCGCTACTCCGCGCGCGATCTCGCCATCTGGCGCGCCCGCCAGCGCCGCGTGCCTATCGTGCTGGGCTCCGCCACCCCCTCGCTCGAGAGCTGGCACGCCGCCGACACCGGGCGCTACCGCCGCATCGAACTCACCAGCCGCGCCGTGGCCGCCCACATGCCCACCGTGCGGCCGGTGGACGTGCGCCGCGAGACGCTCCAGAACGGCCTCTCCGAGCACCTCCTGCGCGCCATCGACGCCCGCCTCAAGCGCGGCGAGCAAAGCCTCGTCTTCCTCAACCGGCGGGGCTACGCGCCGGTGCTCTCGTGCCCCTCCTGCGGCTGGGTGAGCCGCTGCCCCCACTGCACCGCCAACCTGGTGCTGCACCTGGCCGACAAGCGCCTGCGCTGCCACCACTGCAGCTGCGAGACGCCCATCCCCATGGCCTGCCCCGACTGCGGCAACCAGGACATCCAGCCCTTCGGCCGCGGCACCCAACGCCTCGAGGAAACCCTCGCCGAACGCTTCCCCACCGCCCGCGTGCTGCGCATCGACCGCGACGCCGCCCGCACCCGCGCCCAATGGGACGCCCTGCTCGACCAGATTGGCAAAGGCGAAGCCGACATCCTCGTCGGCACCCAGATGATGGCCAAGGGCCACGACTTCCCCAAGCTCACCTTCGTCGGCGTGCTCAACGCCGACTCATCCCTGTTCGCCGCCGACTTCCGCGCCCCCGAGCGCCTCTTCCAGCAGCTCATGCAGGTGGGCGGCCGGGCCGGGCGGGGCGAACTGCCCGGCGAGGTGATGGTGCAGACCCAGTACCCCGATCACCCCCTCTACCAGTGCCTCGCCCGCCACGACTTCGCCCGCTACGCCGAGCTGCAACTGCAGGAGCGCAAGCAGGCCCGCTTCCCGCCCTTCGCCGCCAACGCCCTGCTGTGCGCCACGGCCGACGACGTCGCCACCGCGCTGGGCTGGCTGAAGGAGACCCGCGAGGCCGCCCTGCCCTTCGCCCAGGCCTTCGGCGTGCAGGTGTTCGACGCCGTGCCCATGCGCATGGTGCGCCTCGCCCGCCGCGAGCGCGCCCAGCTCCTCGTCGAAGCGCCAGGCCGGCCCGCCCTGCAGGCCTTCCTGTCCGCCTGGAGCCGCCACCTGTGGGCCGCCAAGCCCGTGCGCGGCCTGCGCTGGCACCTCGACGTGGACCCGGCCGAAGTCTGACCCGCGCCCCGGCCGCAACCCCTCAACCCGTCCGCCGGCGCCGCACCAGCCACCCGCAGGCCGCCGCCACACCCAGCAGCCCCGGCAACGCAGGCTCCGGCACGTCGCGACTCAGAAAACCACGGATCTCACCGCCCGGAAACGCGTTGGTGTGGATGTTCAGATACGCCCTGCCCACATCCAGCCCGGCCAGAAAGGCATCCGCCGCCAGCGCCACCGTACCGCCGTTGTTGGTGACGTAGGTCGGATTCCAGGTGCTCGCCAGGTCCAGATCGAAGACCTGATGGTAAGTGCCGGCCGTCACCCCGGCCGGAAAGCCGGCGAAGGTCGGCACCTGAGTCGCCACACCCGCCGTCCCGGCGCCCGCCACCGCAACGCAGCAGTGGATGTGGGCCGCCGTCACATTGCCGGTCAGCCCGCCGAAATTCACGTCCAGCGTCATCGAGCGCGCCAGCGTGTCGATCAAAAGTGTTGCAGCGCCGCTGCCCGCCGACCCATTCGGCGGCGCCTCCGCCGCGCCGCTCAGGGTTGACGAATAGCTCACCAGCGAAGCGCCGGCCAGCGGCGCCGAAACGGCCAGCACAAGGGCCGCACCAAAACGAACAAGCTTCTGCGACAAGGACATGGCAACACTCCTCCGGGGGCGACGATTTGATCGAGACAATGCGGTGGCATCCGCCGGATCAAGAATCGATCTCAACCGCATCTACCCGTTGTAGCAGATCGAACCCCGTCTCGCCCCTGTTACATCGGAACATGGGCTTACATTTCCCCTGACAACCCGCCGCGAAGGCCGGCGTTATTCGCAGCAAGGGCCGGCAATCGCGCCGCCCGGACTCAAAGCCTCATCCCTCAGGAGAACATCTCATGCTGAACAAGATCATCGCCCTTGCCATCGCCGCCGGCTTTGCCACCGCCTCCTTCGCCGAAACCCCGGCCGCCACCGCCCAGGCCGTGCCCGCCGCCAAGGCCGCCGTAACCGGCGCCGTCGAGAAGAAGGTCGAGGCGGTGAAAGCCGAAGTCGTCAAGCCGGCAGAGCCCGCCAAGGTCGACGCCGCTGCGCCCGCCGCCCAACCCGCCAAGGCCGAAGCGCCCGCCGCGGTGAAGAAGGCCCACAAGGCCAAGAAGGCAGTCAAGCGCGCCGCCAAGCAGGCTGAAGCGGCGCCCGCCGCAACCGCCGCCGCCCCGGCCGCAGCCCCGGTCCCTGGCGCCAAGTAAGTCCGCCACCGCAGCGTGCGCCTCGCGGGGCGTGTTCCGGGAAACCGGGGCACGCCCCGCGGTGCGTTCACCGCCCGCCGGGCGAGGGGCTGGACACAGCCACCAAGGCACGAGCGCGCATATATGAGAATTATTCTCGTTTACTTTCCATGAAAGACTGCTTATATTGAGAACCGTTCTCAACTAAAGGCACGATCCGATGGAACCCCACCTCCTCCCCCAGGCCGCCCCGTCGGCCAAGCTGTGGGCAGGCGCCCTGGGCGCCGTCCTCAGCTACGACGAAACCGGCTGCCCCCACGCCTCCCGCCGGGCCGCCGATCTGCTCGCCCGCCTGGCCGACTTCCCCGGCACCGACCCCGATCTGCGCGAACTCTGCGAACGGGCCAGCCTCCGCCTCGACCGCCACCCGGAGCCCCGCCATGTGCCGCGGCGCTGAACGCCTGCCCCCCGGCGCCGCGGTGCTGGCCGAGCCACCCCCGTCAGCCAAGCCCGACGCACCGCGCGCCCGGCCGCGCCTGTGGACCCTCGACCCCCAGCACCACTGCCCCATCGTCGGCACCTGCCTGCCCCTGGCCGACCTCCAGCGGATCGCCAAGCGCTGCCACTTCGCCTCCCGCCCCGACGACGACTTCGGCCTGCACGTCGAGGCGGTGAGCCACGCCCGCAGCCGCAACCCCGCTTCCGAAGCAATCCAGCGCCACCTGGATGCCCGCTACCGCCTCGCCCTGGCACGCTTCGCCCGCCTCAAGAGCGACGCCGAGCTGCGCCAGGAATGGCTGGCCTGCGTGGACCGGGGCGAAGTGGCCGGCCCCCTGTGGGCGCTGTGCACCCACCGGCTGGCCTCCGCCGAAACCCTCCAGATGGCCTACCGACGCGTCCACATGCTGTCCCACCAGGTGGGCGCCGGGCTCGCCGCCGACACCCGCCGCCTCGCCCAGCTCGAGCAGGAAAACAGCGACCTGCGCAGCGGCCTCAAGCGCGAACTCAGCGCCCTGCGCCGCCAGCTCGCGGCCGCCGAAACGGCCCTCGCCCAGCGCGACGCCGCCCTGGCCGACAACGCCAACCTGCAGAAGCGCCTGCAGCGTTTCGAATCCGGTCAGGTGATGGTCGATCTCGGTCGCCGGCTGATGAGCCTGCAAGGCGCCGCCGAGGAACTCACCGCCGCCACCCGACGCATCTACACCCTGGAGAGCACCCTCAAGGACGCCCACCGGGAGAGCCTCCGCCTCGCCGCCGAGCGGGACGCCGCCCTATCCGAGCGCGACGCCCTCGAAGCCCTCCTGCAGGCCAGCCTTCCCGCCGCCGACGATAGCCTGTGCACCCGCGCCGGCAGCGACGATTGCGCCGGCTGCCCCCAAGCCACCAGCGAACGCTGCATCCTGTACGTCGGCGGTCGCGCCGCGCTGATCGCCCAGTACCGCCAGCTCGCCGAGCGCCTGGGCATCCGCCTGATCCACCACGACGGCGGGCTGGAGGAATCCCTCTCCCGCCTGCCCGAGCTGATAAACGGCGCCGACGCGGTGCTGTGCCCCACCGACCACGTCAGCCACAACGCCTACTACCACGTCAAAAGCCACTGCAAGCGCATCGGCAAGCCCTGCCTGTTCTACCGGGGCGGCGGAGTGTCCGGCTTTGCCGCCGCGATGGCGCGGGTCGGCCGGGGCGAATACAGCCTCGCCGGGCAGGACGAAACCTGAAGCCGCTCACCCCACCGGGCGCAGCCGCCCCGCCCGGGCCAGGGGGATGAAGCTCAGGGCCTGGGCGCCGAGCAGCAGCGCGAAGGCCACCCCCCGCGCCGGGGCGGCGCGCCTGCCCCCCCCCCCCCGGCCCGCCCCCAGCCCCCCCCCGGCCCCCCCCAGCGCCGTGGCGGCGCTCATCCCGCCCCCCCGCAGGCCATCCACTAGCCCGCCCAGGCCCCACTGCACCCCGAAAGCGCCGACGAAGGCCACCAGGTTGATGCAGGTCGTCACCCGGCCCGCCAGCCGCAGCGGAAAGTAGCCGGCCAGCACCCCGTACATCTGCGCCCCGGTGGCCGACACCGCGCCCAGCAGGCACCACAGGGCGAGAGTCGGCCCCACCTGCACCACGATCAAGGCCTCCACCGCCATGCTGGCGAACAGCCCGATCTGCATCAGCCGCAGGGGCGACACCCCCCGCGCCGCCAGCGGCATCGCCCACGCCCCGATGGAGAGCTGACCGGCCAGCATCCCGATGTTCAGCCACAGCAGATGATCGGCCGCCACGGCCCGGCTGTAGCCATTCACCTCCATCAGCCAGGGCACCGCCCACAAGCCCTGCAGCGCCATGAAGCCGCCGGTGAAGAACGCCGACTGGGCCGCAAAGCCCCGGAAGGGCGCCGCCGTCAGCACCTCGCCCACCCCTCGCAGGGCCTGCTGCAGATCGCCTCCCTCGTGCTCGGCCTCCTTCTCGGGCATCGCGAAGAAGATCGTCGCCGCCACCAGCACCGCCAGCACCGCTACCACCCAGAACGCGCCGCGCCAGCCGATGAACGGCAGGGCCGCCTCCAGCGGCGCCGAGGCGGTGACCGCCCCCAGGGCGCCGCTGGACATCACGTAGCCGGTCATCGAAGCCAGCTTGTCCCGCGGGAACCACAGGGTGAAGCCCTTCAGCCCCGCCATCAGGCAGGCGGAAACCCCAAGGCCGATCAACGCCCGGGCCCCCGCCAGCAGCGGCAGGCTGTCCCCCAGCGCGAACAGCGCCGCCCCCAGCCCGGTGAGCAGCAGCAGCGCCGCCTCGACCCGCCGCGGCCCGTAGCGGTCGAGCGCGATCCCCACCGGAATCTGGGCCAGCGCAAAGGCAAAGAAATAGGTGCTGGTCAGCAAGCCCAGATCGGCCGCGCCCAGGCCCAGCTCGCGGGTCAGGTCGGGCGAGATCACCGCGTTCACGGTGCGCATCAGGTACGACAGGTAATACCCCGCCGCAAAGGGCAGGAAGATCCGGGTGACGAGGGAGGCCCGCGACGGCATCGACGAGAGGGACATGGACGACAAGCAAGCGTGTGGGTAAATCGGCAGCTTACCGGCCCGATCCGCCCGCGTCTGCGTCGATCAGGGAAAGCCCCAAGGCCGGGCCCCGCCCGCGATGAAGCCGGGGTGTAGTCAATTTAACTAAAGTTTGCAAAATTCCCGCCGTAAGCACGCCAGCAAACCCGAGGAACGCCCCCATGACCGCCAGCATCCTTCTCGTCGACGACAGCCGCGCCTCCCGCATGCTGTGCGGCTCGATCATCCGGAGCCTGCGCCCCGATCTCCAGATCCTCGAAGCCGGCGACGGCAACGCCGCGCTGACCATGATCGCCGCCCAGACCCCCACCCTCGCGGTGATCGACATGAACATGCCGGGCATGTCCGGGCTCGACCTCGCCGACCGGCTGCGCGCCGAGCACCCCACGATCCGCCTGGCCTTGCTCACCGCCAACGTCCAGGATTCGATCCAGCGCCGCGCCGCCGAGCTGGGGGTGCATTTCTTCCGCAAACCGATCGGCGAGGCGGTGGTCGCCAACATCCTCGCCCTGCTGGACTGACGCAATGCGCGCCTTCTCCGACCTCGAGATGGACGCCCTGGCAGAGGCCTTCAACCTGTCCCTGGGCGAAGCCGCCGCCACCTTCGCCGCCATCGTGCACGAGGAGATCGAGCTGGCGGTGCCGATCGTCGAGTTCGTCACCCGCGACGAGCTTGCCCGGCGCCTGCAAGGCAACGCCGCCGACGGCAACCCTCAGCGCCTGTGCCGCATCAACCAGAGCTTCACCGACGAGCAGGGCCTCGTCACCGACGCCCTGCTGCTGTTTCCCGAGCACGGCAGCCTCGAGATCGTCCGCCGGATGCTGGGCGACGACACCCCCATCCACCACATCACCGAACTGGAACAGGACGCCCTCGCCGAGATCGGCAACATCATCATCAACAGCTGCATGAGCAGCCTGGCCAACCTCTTCGGCGCCTCGCTGATCGGCTCCCTGCCCCGCGTCCAGTGCAGCGACGTCGCCCACCTGCTCGACGACAAGCGCCCCGACAACCTGATCCTGGTCGCCCGGATCGGCATGGTGATGTCCGCCCACAACCTGTCCGGCTTCGTGCTGTTCCTGATGGACGTGCCCGCGGTGGATCAATTCATGGCCCGGGTGGCCGCGCTGTTCCGGCTGCCGGCCGACGTCTCCGCCCGATGAGCGACGACCGCCTCCTGGCCGACAGCGTCGACATCGGCTTGATCCACCTCGACCACGAAGGCCGCATCCGCCTGTGGAACCGCTGGATCGCCCAGCGGGCCACCCGCCCCGCCGCCGAAGCCGAAGGCCTGACCCTCGTCGAAGCCTTCGGCAAGCACATCGACCCGCGGCTCAACCTGGTCGTCCGGGAGGCCATCGATTTCGGCTGGACCGCCCGCCTCTCCCACGCCCTGCACCCGATGCCGCTGCCCCTCTTCCCGCCCGGCAGCGACCGCACCCAGCGCATGATGCAGGCCATCGACGTCACCCCCACCCACGACGGCACCCGGCGCAGCTGCCTGCTCCAGGTGCGCGACGTCACCGAAACGGTACACCGGGAAGCCCTGCTCAAGCAGCAGGCCCACCAGCTGCGCAACGACCTGCTACGCCTGTCCCGGGCTCAGGAAGAGCTGCAGCGCAGCGAGATGCGTTTCCGCGAGCTGGCCCGCCAAGCCCCCGCCGGGCTGTTCGAGGCCGACGCCGACGCCCGCTGCACCTTCCTCAACGAACGCTGCGAGCAGCTCCTCGGGCGCGAACTGGCCCAGGTGGCCGGCAGCCCGTGGCCCGAATTCCTGCCCCTCGCCGATCAGGATCGCATCCGCGACCGCTGGCAGCTGGCGGTCAAATCCGCCACCCGCTTCTCGGAGGAGTTCCGCTACATCCACCCCAGCGGCCGCACCCTCTGGCTGCGCGCCGAAGCCGGCGCCCTGCGCGACCACCACGGCCAGATCCGCGGCTTCATCGGCACCATCGTCGACATCACCGAGTTCCACGAGCGGGCCAGCCGCAACGAGTTCCGCGCCAACCACGACAGCCTCACCGGCCAGCTCAACCGCGACCACTTCGAGCGCCACCTGCGCTCGGCGATCTCCGGCGCACGCGAGGTGACCGAACGCGTCGCCCTGCTCTTCATCGATCTGGACGACTTCAAGCTCATCAACGACACCCACGGCCACCAGGCCGGCGACACCGTGCTCAAGGTGGTGGCCTACCGGGTGCGCCGGGTGGTGCGCGCCGAAGACCGGGTGGCCCGCTACGGCGGCGACGAATTTGCGGTGCTGCTCTACGAAGCCGGCGACACCCGCACCCTTGCCAGCATCGTCGGCAAGATCGCCCACGCCGTGGCCATGCCGATCAACCTCGGCCACTGCCACGTGCGGATCGGCTGCTCCATCGGCATGGCGGTGTTCCCCGACGACGCCCAGGATCTCAACGGCCTGCTCAGCCACGCCGACCTGCGCATGTACGACACCAAACGCGGGCGGGCCGCCAGGCCCGGTCTGCCGCCCGCCACCCCGTAAGACGCGCCGGGTTCAGCCCGTGACCGCCGGGCTGGGCGGCAGCCCGCAGGCCGCCCGGTACTCCGCCGCCAGCCGGTCGCACAGCGCCCGCACCGGCGGCGCGTCGTGGATCGTTGCCACCCCGTGGCCGGCGCTCCACACATCCCGCCACGCCTTGGCCTCGTCCGACAAGGCCTTCAGCTTGCCCTTGCCCACCCCCTGCACCAGCTCCTCGCGCTTGTGCCCCAGGCGCTCCAGGCTCGGCCACAGGAAGTTGGCGTTGGTGCCCGAGATCGCGTCGGTGTAGACCACGTCCCCCGCCGCGCTGTCGATGAGCATCTGCTTGTAGGCGTCCTGGGCGCTGGATTCGCGGGTGGCGATGAAGCGCGTGCCCATGTAGGCCAGATCGGCGCCCAGCACCTCCGCCGCCCGCACCCCGTAGCCGTCGGAGATCGCCCCGCCGAGGATCAGCGTGCCATCCCAGAACTCGCGGATCTCCCGCACCAGGCTGAAGGCGCTCTGGGTGCCCGCGTGGCCACCGGCGCCGGCGCCCACCGCGATGATCCCGTCCACGCCCGCGGCGATCGCCTTCTTCGCGTGGTAGGCGTGAATCACGTCGGAGAACACCAGCCCGCCGTAGGCGTGCACCGCCTCCACCACCTCGCCCGGGTGGCCCAGGCTGGTGATGACGAAGGGCACCTTGTGGCGGCAGATGAGTTCCAGATCGGGCGCCACCCGCGGGTTGGAGGCATGGAGAATCAGATTGACGCCGTAGGGCGAAACCACCGCCGACGGATCGGCAGCCTTGGCCTCGGCCAGCGCGCCGGAGATCTCGCCCAGCCAGGCATCGAACTGCTCGACGGTGCGCGCGTTGAGCGCCGGGAAGGTGCCCGCGACACCGGCCTTGCAGGTCTCGATGACCAGCGGCGGGCCGGAAACCAGGAACATCGGGGCGGCGATGGCGGGCAGGCGCAGGGCGCCGCGGAAAACGGACGGAACGTTCATGAAGTCTCCTCGGTATTTTTGTGGGTGCAGCCAGCGTCAAATCTAGCACCGTACGGAGGAGTATGGAAACCTACTCCGCCGGCTCCGGGGCAGGCGTCGGCCGGGGTGCCGGCGCCGCTGCGGCGGGTGCCGGGGCTGCCGGGCGGGGCGCGGGCTTGGCGACCGGCGGACGGGGCGCCGCCGGGGCAGGCACCGCCACGGGCCTCAGCGGCGCCGGCGGCACCGCGCCCGGCTCGAGCTGCCACTCGGGGCGGCCCAGCGCACCGCGGGCCCGCACCGGCACCGGTACGCCGCGCAGGCTG
>NZ_JAYRMI010000066.1:0-21947 GCF_041904905.1 Zoogloea sp.
CGCCGCGCAGGCGGTTTAGAAGAGGAGCAGGTCGACCGCGGTGAGGTCGATGTCGTTCGCCGCCGCGCAGGCGGTTTAGAAGTGGTCGAGGATCTGGGGGAAGCGGGTGAAGAAGTTCGCCGCCGCGCAGGCGGTTTAGAAGGGATCGACGATCCGCCCGCCGATGACCAGGGGGTTCGCCGCCGCGCAGGCGGTTTAGAAGAGGCAATCGCTGATGAACTTGCCCTTGTAGATGTTCGCCGCCGCGCAGGCGGTTTAGAAGTTGGCTTGGCCATCGTTGATGGTCGCATTTGCGTTCGCCGCCGCGCAGGCGGTTTAGAAGGACCCGGTGCGGGTGATGGGCCTCAGCCAGATGTTCGCCGCCGCGCAGGCGGTTTAGAAGAGATCCTCAAGCTGGCGGTCGCCGCGTTCGTCGTTCGCCGCCGCGCAGGCGGTTTAGAAGTCGACTGGACGGAAGAAGACGTGAAGGATTTTGTTCGCCGCCGCGCAGGCGGTTTAGAAGACCGCGAAGAGCACGAGCCCGCCGACGACCTTGTTCGCCGCCGCGCAGGCGGTTTAGAAGACCGGGCCACCAGGCGCACGTAGGGCTTATCCGTTCGCCGCCGCGCAGGCGGTTTAGAAGGTAGGCGACGATCCAGGCGTGGGTGCGCCGTCGTTCCCCGCCGCGCAGGCGGTTCAGTTCCCCGCCGTCGGGCGCGGGGTTTATCCCCTCGGGGCTCGCAATTAATTGCCCGACAGGTATTTTTTAATTGCCGGACGCATCGGGAAATCTCGACTTGCCCACAGGGCTGGCCGGCGTTCTGGATTTATTAATTGCCGGGAGGAAAAAACCTGGGCCGACGTCGATTTTTAAAACTGCTTCCCCCGGAAAAAAAATAGGTGGAGGGCAATTTTCTTTTTCCACTTATCCACAAACAGGGAGCCAGGGCGGGATTTTTCCTGGGGTTGCCGGCTATCTTTAAATGGCTGTCGGGCCGTCCGGCTGGGGCTTGGGGCGATCTTGCGGGGCGGGGAACAAGAAAAAGGCAGGTTGCCCTGCCTTTTTGCCGGTGGCGGTGGGGATCAGCCGTCGACCTTGCCGCCCTTGCGGGGGCGGCCGGGGCGGCGCACCCGCATGGCTTGCTGCAGTTCCGAGAGCCCTTCGGCTTTTCCGAAGAGCTTCATGAGGGCATACCCTTCGGAGGCGGCCACCATCACGTCGCTGCCCAGCGCCATCTGGGTGTCTTCCATCTTGGCAAGCACCTCGCGCAGGCGCAGCACCCGGGGCCCGAGCAGCTGGTAGGCCGCCATGTCGGCCGTCATCTCGTCGTAGTCGAAGGTGGCGGGCAGGATGTCCGTGTTCTGTTCGAGCACCATGATCGTCTGCTGGCAGAAGATGGCCGACTTGTCGCCCATCTTGAGGAGATCCTGCCTCTCCTGGGCGGAGAGCGTGACGAAGGCGGCGGTGAAGGCTTCGAGGGCGGCGATGGCTTGATCGAGCTTGGCAACGGCGTCGACGCCAAGGTCGAGAGAGACGAGGTTTTGCGGCATGACTGACTCCTGAACAGGGATTATCGAAAACCAACTTCGTGCTGGCTTTATATTCAGCCAGCCAGCAGAGGCGGATGGTACCCGATCAAACCCAATTCGGATAGCCCGGCATGCCGGCGCCAACCCCTGGGCCGCGCCCGGCGGCCCGTTGGGTGCGCTGCGCGCCGGGGCGAGCGGGTCAGTCGGCCGGCGAGACTGCCAGCACGGTGAGGCGGATGGCGTGGCCTTCGGGGGTGCGCCAGTCGATCTGCTGGCCGACGGAGAGGCCGAGCAGGGCGCTGCCGGCGGGGGAGAAGATGGAGACCCGGCCGTCGCCGGCGTGGGCGTCGTGGGGCCAGGCGAGGGTGAGGTCGTATTCGCGGCCCGAGGTTTCCTCGCGGAAGCGGGCGCGGCGGTCGAGGGCGATGATGTGCGCGGGGGCGCTGTCGGTGTCGACGACGGTGGCGCGGGCGAGTTCGTCGCGCAGGCCGTCCAGATCGCTGCGGCCGCGGTTCGGGGGCATGGCGAGCAGGGCTTCGAGGCGTTCCAGGTCGCGGGCGGTGACGATGATCTCGGGTTTCATGGCGGTTCCTTTATCTGTGCAGGCCGGCCCGTCGCGGCGTGGACGGGCCAAAGAAAATGGTCGAATCGTCGCAGGGCGATTCGACCATCCGGAAGCCGGCCGGGGGCGCGAAACGGCGCCCCACGTTACGGTCGGTCCGCAAGGACAGACCGCCGCGGGGGCGGACGGTTCCTCAGCCGTAGATCTTGCACATCAGCGGCGAGACCGCGGTGTGGCTGAAACGCCCGAGCAGAAAGAAGAACACGCAGACAAGCAGAAGGCCGATGACCCGGCCGCGGTTGCGCAGCCACCAGCCGCGCAGGGTTTCCCGATCCATGCTCACACCTTCAGGAAGTGCTCCCGGTAGTAGCGCAGTTCGGCGATGGATTCGAGGATGTCGTCCAGGGCCTTGTGGGCGCCCTTCTTCTCGAGGCCCTTGTACACATCCGGGCGCCAGCGGCGGCAGAGTTCCTTGAGGGTGGAGACGTCGAGGTTGCGGTAGTGGAAGTAGCCTTCCAGGGTGGGCATGTAGCGGGCCATGAAGCGGCGGTCCTGGCCGATGGAGTTGCCGCACATGGGGGTGGTGCGGGCGGGCACCCACTGCTTCATGAACTCCAGGTAGATCGCTTCGGCGGCGGCCTCGTCGATGGTGGAGGCCTTGACCCGCTCGATGAGGCCGGAGCGGCCGTGGGTGTTCTTGTTCCACTCGTCCATGCCGTCGAGCACGGCGGCGGGTTGATGCACGGCGATCACCGGGCCTTCGGCCACCACGTCGAGCTTGCTGTTGGTGACGATCATCGCCATTTCGATGATGCGGTCGCGGTCGGGTTCGAGGCCGGTCATTTCCATGTCCAGCCAGATGAGGTGATTCTGGTCCTGTGCCATAATCGGCTCGCTTTATCGGTAAAGGCGCGATTCTACGCCCTCGCCGCCCGTTTTCCGTTGCCCCGGCGCCCGCTCTGTGCCCTCGCGCGGAGCCCGCGTGGCGGGCCCTTCCTCCCCCCTGTCGCCCCCCGCTTTCAGCCGATGACTGCCAGCAGTTTCTCCGTCCTGTTCCTGTTTGCCCTTGGCGCCGGCCTGCTCGTGCGCCTGTGGCTGGCCACCCGCCAGATGCGCCACGTGGCGGCCCACCGGGGGGCGGTGCCGGCCCCCTTCGCCAGCCGTATCGCCCTGGAGGCCCACACCAAGGCCGCCGATTACACCGTGGCGCGGGTGCGCCTGGGGGTGGTGGATCTGCTCATTTCGGCGGCGCTGACGGTGGCGCTCACCCTGGGCGGCGGGCTGCAGGCGCTGCTCGATCTGGCGGGGCGTTTCTTCGAGGCGGGCGGGCTGGCCCATGGCGTGGCCTTCGTGGCGCTGGTGGCGGCGGTGTCGTGGGCGGTCGATCTGCCGCTCACGGTTTACCGCAGCTTCGGGCTGGAGGCGCGCTTTGGGTTCAACCGCCTCACCCCGGCCCTGTTCGCGGCCGACGCCCTGAAGGGCGTGGCCCTGTCGGCCCTCATCGGCCTGCCCCTGATCGCCTTCGTGCTGTGGCTGATGGACGCCATGGGCAGCCTGTGGTGGCTCTACGTGTGGGCCTTCTGGCTGGTGTTCAACCTGCTCACCCTGCTGATCTACCCCACGCTCATCGCGCCCCTGTTCAACACCTTCCAGCCGCTGGAAGACAGCGCCCTCAAATCCCGCATCGAGGCGCTGCTCACCCGCTGCGGTTTCCGCCTGTCGGGCCTGTTCGTGATGGACGGCTCGAAGCGCTCGGCCCACGGCAACGCCTACTTCACCGGCTTTGGCGCGGCCAAGCGGATCGTCTTCTTCGACACCCTGCTGGACAAGCTCTCGCCGACCGAGGTGGAGGCCGTGCTGGCCCACGAGCTGGGCCACTATCACCACCGCCACCTCTGGAAGCGGCTGGCGGCGATCGGCGCCGGCAGCCTGGCCTTCTTCGCGCTGCTGGGGCATCTGGCCGGACAGGCGTGGTTCTTCGAAGGGCTGGGGATGCAGGCCGGCGGCACCGCGCCCACCCTGGTGCTGTTTGCGCTGGTGCTGCCGGTGTTCACCTTCCCCCTCACCCCGCTGATGAGCCGCTGGTCGCGCAAGCATGAGTTCGAGGCCGACGCCTACGCCGCCAGCCACGCGCCGGCCTCCGAGCTGGTGAGCGCGCTGGTCAAGCTCTACCGGGACAACGCCTCCACCCTCACGCCCGACCCGGTGTACTCCAGCGTGTACGACTCCCATCCCCCCGCGGCGATCCGCATCGCCCGTCTGCAGGAACTCGCCCGTTGAAAACCACCGGCACCCTCATCGCCGCCTTCGGGCGGCAGTACGAAGTGAAGACCGACGCCGGCGAGATCCTGCTGTGCGTGCCCCGCGGCAAGAAGAGCGTGTTCGCCTGCGGCGACCGGGTTCAGGTGGCGGCCACCGGGCCCGGCCAGGGCGTGATCGACAAGCTGATCGAGCGCACCAGCCTGCTCTACCGCTCGGACGCGTGGCGCCAGAAGCTGATCGCCGCCAACGCCACCCAGGTGGTGATGGTGGTGGCCACCGAGCCGAGCTTTTCGGATGAGTTCGTGTCGCGCTGCGTGTGCGCCGCCGAAGACCAGCACGTGAAGGTGCTGATCGTGCTCAACAAGACCGACCTGCCCGCCGGGCTGGCCGACGCCCAGGCGCGCCTCGCCACCTTTGCAGCGCTGGGCTATCCGGTGCTGGAGCTGTCGGCGCTGGACGACGTGGAGGCGCTGCGGGCCCGCCTGATCGGCGAGACCAGCCTGCTGGTGGGGCAATCGGGGATGGGCAAGTCGACCCTCACCAACGCCCTGATCCCGGAGGCCCGGGCGGAGACGCGGGAGATCTCGGAGGTGCTGGATACCGGCAAGCACACCACCACCTTCGCCCGGCTGTATCCGCTGCCCGAAGGCGGCGGCATCATCGACAGCCCGGGGATGCAGACCTTCGGGCTGGTACATCTGAGTTCCGAAGCCCTGGAGGCGAGCTTTCCGGAGTTTCGCCCGTATTCGGGCCAGTGCCGTTTCCGCGACTGCCGCCACGACACCGAGCCGGGCTGCGCCCTGCGCGAGGCCGCCGAGGCAGGCAAGATCGACGCCCGCCGGCTGCGCCAGTTTCTGGATTTCCGCGCCGAGTGCGAGAGCGCCCGGCGTCAGGCCCAGGGCTGGTAAGGCTTACGCCTGCTCGCCCGCGTCCAGCCAGTCGGGGTTGGGCAGCTCGTCGAAGGCGTGGCCGAGGGCCTCGCTCCAGCGGTTGCGGATCATCGCGAAGTATTCGTTCTTGGCGTCGATGCTGGAGTGGGACGCGATCTTCAGCTCGTCGGTGCGCAGGATGGTGAGGTCCAGCGGCACACCCACCGAGAGGTTGGAGCGGATCGTGGAATCCATCGAAATCAGCGCCAGCTTGGCGGCTTCGTCGAGGCTGGTGTGGCGCTTCACCACCCGGTCGATGATGGGCTTGCCGTACTTGGATTCGCCGATCTGGAAGTACGGGGTGTCGGGCGTGGCCTCGATGAAGTTGCCGGCCGCGTAGATGTGGAACAGGCGCGGCTGCTCGGTGCCGATCTGGCCGCCAAGGATGAGCGCGGCGGTGAAGTCGATGCCGAAGTTTTTCAGCGCGTCGGCGTCGCGGCGGTGCACCTCCCGCAGCATCTCGCCCACATGCCGGGCCGCCTCGAACATGTTGGGCACCGCCCACAGGTTCTCGCGCCCGTCCTGGGCGGCCATCGCCTCGCGGAGCATCGACACCAGCTGCTGGGTGATGGCGAGGTTGCCGGAACTCATCAGCACCAGCACGCGCTCGCCGGGGCGCTGAAAGATGCTCGTCTTGCGGAAGGTGTTGATGTGGTCGACGCCGGCGTTGGTACGGGAGTCCGACAGGAACACCATACCCGCGTCGAGCAGCATGCTGACACAGTAGGTCATGGGAAGCCTCGGGGGGGAAATCGGGTCGTGGAGAGGGGCGGAGCAGACACGCACCGCCAGCGTGGATGAAACGCGGGCGGGGCTGGCGCCCCCGCCCGACTCAGCCCTGCAGCAGCTGCAGGATGGACTTGATCTCGGAACGGACGGAAGCCAGCTGCTCGCGCAGGCCGACGGATTCCTCGGCGTCCTCGCGCTTGCGGGCCGCCATCTCGTCGAGACGGTTGCGCGCCCCGGAGATGGTGAAGCCGTCCCGGTACAGCAGCTCGCGGATGCGGCGGATCAGCAGCACCTCGTGGTGCTGGTAATAACGCCGGTTGCCACCGCGCTTGACCGGCCGCAGCTGGGTGAATTCCTGCTCCCAGTAGCGCAGCACGTGGGGTTTGACCCCGCACAGGTCGCTCACCTCACCGATGGTGAAGTAACGCTTGGCGGGGATGGGCGGCAGCTCGGCGGCTGCCGGGGCATCACTTTGCGACATCGCTCAGTTGCTCCACATTGGCCTTCAGCTTCTGGCTGGCGTGGAAAGTCACCACGCGCCGGGCCGTGATCGGGATCTCTTCGCCGGTCTTGGGGTTACGCCCGGGGCGCTGGGGCTTCTCGCGCAACTGGAAGTTGCCGAAGCCCGAGAGCTTGACGCAGTCGCCCCGCTCCAGCGCCAGCCGGATCTCCTCGAAAAAGCACTCCACCATATCCTTGGCTTCGCGCTTGTTGAGGCCCACCTGTTCGAAGAGCATGTCGGCGAGTTCCGCCTTGGTCAGCGTTGCGGCCATGGTGTGTCAGCCCCGGAGCTTCGCGCCAAGGTTTTCCTCGGCATGACGGGTCAACAAAACCATCGCAGCATCCACTTCGGCATCCTCCAGAGTTCTCTGAGTTTCTTGCATAACTACGCGGAAAGCAAGGCTTTTCCGGCCAGGCTCGACACCTTTGCCCTGGTACTGATCGAACAATTCGACGCGCTGGACGATGGCCGGCGCGACCGCTTCGAGCCCTTCCAGCAGAGTGGCGGAAGCCACCGCCTGATCGACCACCAGGGCCAGATCGCGGGTGACCGCCGGGAAGCGGGAGACCTCGCGGTAGGCCGGCATCACGGTGTCCAGCATGGCGTCGAGTTCGATCTCGAAGACCACCGGCGCGGTGCCCAGCTCGTAGCGCTGGACCCAGATCGGGTGGAGTTCGCCGATGAAGCCGATCTCGCGGCCATCGAGCACCACGCGGGCAGAACGGCCCGGGTGTAGCGCCGGATGGGTGGCGCGCTCGAACTTGGCGACGCGGGGCAGCAGCAGCGCTTCGAGATCCGCCTTCACGTCGAAGAAATCCACGTTGCGGTTGGCCTCGCCCCACTGCTCGGGCTTGGCAAAGCCGGCCGCCAGGGCCGCCAGCCGCACCGGCTGGTGGAAGCCGTCCACCGGCTGGCCGGCCGCGTCGCGACGGAAGCAGCGGCCGATCTCGAACACGCGGACGCGGTTGGTCTGGCGCTTGCGGTTGGTGACCACGTTGGCCACCAGGCCGCCGATCAGGCTGGAGCGCATCACGCTCATCTGGCTGGCAATGGGGTTGGCGAGGCGCACCGGGTCGGTGTTGCCGGCGAAATCCTTCTCCCAGGCTTCTTCGACGAAGGCGAAGTTGATGACCTCCTGGTATTCGCGGCCGGCCACCAGACGGCGCACCGACATGGTGTCGCGCCGGGCCTCGGGCCGCGGCAGCATGGTGATCGGGCCGCGCGGGGCATGGGTCGGGATGTTGTCGTAGCCGTGCAGGCGGGCGATCTCCTCGATCAGGTCTTCCTCGATCTCCACGTCGAAACGGTACGAGGGCGGGGTGACGATGAAGTCGTCGCCGTCGCGCTGGACGTCGAGTTCGAGGCGCCGGAACATCTCGGCCACGTCGTCGGCGCCAAGCTGGATGCCCAGCACGCGGCGCACGCGGCTGGCGCGCAGGCGGATCGGGGCGCGCCGGGGCAGCCGGTCGGCCGCCACGGCCTCGACCACCGGGCCGGGCTGGCCGCCGCAGATGTCGAGGATCAGGCGGGTGGCGCGCTCGATGGCCTTGGGCGCGAGGGCGAAATCCACGCCGCGCTCGAAACGGTAGGACGCATCGGACGAGAAGCCGCAGGCGCGGGCGCGGCCGGCGATGGCGTCGGGGGCGAAGAAGGCGCTCTCGAGGAACAGATCGGTGGTGTCGAGGGTGATCCCGCTCTCCTCGCCGCCCATCACGCCGGCCATGGCCAGCGCGCGGCTGTCGTCGGCGATCAGGAGGGTGTCGGCGGCGGGGGTGACGGTCTGGCCGTTGAGGAGCAGCAGCTGCTCGCCGGCCTGGGGCAGACGGGCGTGGATGGCGCCGTTCAACTTCGCATCGTCGAAGGCGTGGAGCGGCTGGCCCAGTTCGAGCATCACGTAGTTGGTGACATCCACCAGCGCGCTGATCGAGCGGATGCCGCTACGCGCAAGGCGCTGCTTCATCCATTCGGGCGTCGGGGCCTTGGCGTCCACGCCGCGGATCACCCGGCCGCAGTAGCGCGGGCAGGCTTCGGGGGCGTCGAGGACCACGGCGCGGGTCGCGTCGATGGTGGGCGCAACCGCCTCGCACGCCGGCAGGCTGAGGGCCGCGCCGGTGAGCCCGGCGACTTCGCGGGCAATGCCGGAGAGGCTCAGGCAGTCGGCCCGGTTGGGGGTCAGCTTGATGGTGAACAGGGTGTCGTTGAGGGCGAGGTACTCGCGCAGGTCGGTGCCCACGGGGGCATCGTCCGGCAGCACCAACAGGCCGCTGCTCTCTTCCGAGATGCCCAGCTCCTTGGCCGAGCACAGCATGCCGAAGGATTCGACGCCGCGCAGCTTGGCCGCCTTGATGCCGAAACCGGCCAGATCGGCGCCCACCAGCGCGCACGGAATCTTGATGCCGGCCGCCGCGTTGGGCGCACCGCAGACGATCTGCAGCAGCGCGCCCTGCCCCGCGTCCACCTTGCAGACGCGCAGCTTGTCGGCGTTGGGGTGCTTCTCGGCTTCGACGATCTGCGCCACGACCACCTTGGAGAACACCGCGGCGACGCCGTCCTGTTCTTCCACTTCCAGCCCCGCCATGGTGAGCAAATGCCCAAGCTGGTCCGAATCCAGCGCCGGACTGACGAAACTGCGCAACCAGAGTTCTGAGAATTGCATGGCTTGGGCTTACCTGAATTGACCGAGGAAACGAAGATCGCCTTCGAAGAAGAGGCGCAGGTCATTGACGCCGTAACGCAGCATCGTGAGACGGTCCGGCCCCATGCCGAAGGCGAAGCCGGTGTAGCGCTCGGGGTCGATGCCGCCGTAGCGCAGCACGTTGGGGTGGACCATGCCGCAACCGGCGATCTCCAGCCAGCGGCCCTTCATCGCGCCGCTCATGAAGGCCACGTCGATTTCGGCGGAGGGCTCGGTGAACGGGAAGAAGGACGGGCGGAAGCGCACCTGCAGGTCGTCGCTCTCGAAGAAGCTGCGCAGGAAATCGGCGACCACGCCCTTCAGGTCGGCGAAGCTGACGGTCTCGCCGACCCACAGGCCCTCGACCTGGTGGAACATGGGCGAGTGGGTGGCGTCGGAGTCGACGCGATAGACGCGGCCCGGCGCGATCACGCGCAGCTCGGGCATCGTCGGCTTATCTTTGTGGGCGGCCACGTGGGCCTGCATCGCCCGGATCTGCACCGGGCTGGTGTGGGTACGCAGCAGCACGCCTTCGCCGTTTTCCAGGTAGAAGGTGTCGTGCATCGACCGGGCCGGGTGGTTGGCCGGGGTGTTCAGCGCGGTGAAGTTGTAGAAATCGGTCTCGATCTCGGGGCCCTCGGCCACATCGAAACCGATGGAGCGGAACAACTGCTCGACCCGTTCGAGGGTTCGCACGACCGGGTGCAGGCCGCCCAGCCCGGCACCACGGCCCGGCAGGGTGACATCCAGCGCCTCGGCAGCAAGCTGGGCTTCGAGGGCAGCCTGTTGGAGGGCATCGCGGCGCGCATTCAGCAGCGCTTCGATGGCCGTCTTGGCCTTGTTGATCTCGGCGCCGGCGGCCTTGCGGGCTTCCGGATCGAGCTTGCCGAGGCCCTTGAGGAGTTCGGTGAGCGAACCGCCCTTGCCGAAGTAACGCGCCTTTGCGGCTTCGAGGGAGGCGCTGTCCGCAACCGCGGCGAAAGCGGCGCCGGCCTCTTCGACGAGTTGATCGAGTTGATCCATTTTTCAGTCTTATCCCGGGTTCAGGACAAAAAAAAGGAGGCCAGGCCTCCTTTTTTCGTGCTGCGGAAACTTACGCAGCGAGCTTGGCCTTGGCTTGTTCGGCGAGCGCCGCAAAAGCGGGCTTGTCAAACACGGCCAGATCGGCCAGAACCTTGCGGTCCACTTCGATGGAAGCCTTCTTCAGGCCGTTCATGAAGCGGCTGTAGGTCAGACCGACTTCACGCGCGGCGGCGTTGATACGGGCGATCCACAGGGCACGGAACTGACGCTTGCGCTGACGACGGTCACGGTAGGCATATTGCCCAGCCTTCATCACCGCCTGCTTGGCGATCCGGTATACGTTCTTGCGACGGCCGCGGTAACCCTTGGCTTGGTCGAGGACTTTTTTGTGACGGGCACGTGCGGTTACACCGCGTTTAACTCGGGGCATTGCGTTCTCCTAGATCAGGCGTAGGGCATCATGGCGCGGATGGACTTTTCGTCCGCAGCGTGAACGGCAGTCATGCCGCGCAGCTGGCGCTTGCTCTTGGTCGTCTTCTTGGTCAGGATGTGGCGCTTGAACGCCTGCGAACGCTTGATGCTACCGCTAGAGCGGATCTTGAACCGCTTGGCGGCCCCGCTCTTGGTCTTCATCTTGGGCATGAAGTACTCCAGCTTATGTCATGGCCCCGGGTGGTTTTCGACTTCCGAAAACGCTTCAACAACCCGTCACCACTTGTTTCCGGCGGACTATCCTGTCCGCCGTATTCCGGCGCCTGACCAGTGTCAGGGCACCGGGAATTCCTTGAAGCTCAGTGCTTCTTCTTCGGCGCGATGACCATGATCATCTGGCGCCCTTCCATCTTCGGCATCTGCTCGACCTGACCGATCTCTTCGAGATCCGCCTTGACGCGCTCGAGCTGACGCATGCCGAACTCCTGGTGCGCCATCTCGCGGCCACGGAAACGGAGGGTCACCTTCGCCTTGTCGCCTTCGTTCAGGAACTTGATGAGGTTACGCAGCTTGATCTGGTAGTCGTTCTCGTCCGTACCCGGGCGGAGCTTGACTTCCTTGACCTGAATCTGCTTCTGCTTCTGCTTGGCTTCGTGGGCCCGCTTGGCTTCTTCGTACTTGTACTTGCCGAAGTCCATCAAGCGGCACACGGGCGGCTTGGCCATCGGTGCGATCTCGACGAGATCCACGCCGGCTTCGTCCGCCGCTTCCAGTGCAGCACGCAAAGAGACGATGCCGATCTGCTCACCGTCCTCACCCGTCAAACGCACCTCCGGCGCATTGATTTCGCCGTTGACGCGCAGCTTCTTTTCCTGAGCGATGGTTTGATTCTCCAAAAAAACAAAAAGTTAGGCCGTGCCGGCGAACGTGGAAATTTCACGCTGCCAACGCTCGACAACTGTATCGAGGGACAATTGGCCGAGGTCTTGATTACCCCGGGCGCGCACGGCCACCACACCGGCTGCCTTTTCCTTGTCGCCGACAACCAGCAGATAAGGCAGCTTTCGTACGCTATGTTCGCGTATTTTATAAGTAATTTTCTCGTTGCGCAAATCCGCCTCGACGCGGAAGCCTTTGGCGCGGAGCGCCTTGACCACATCCGTGACGTAATCGGCCTGCGCCTCGGAGATGTTCAGCACCACCGCCTGCACCGGCGACAGCCACAGGGGCAGCGCACCGGCGTGGTTTTCGATGAGGATACCGATGAAGCGCTCCAGCGAACCGAGGATCGCCCGGTGCAGCATGACGGGGCGGCGACGCGAATTGTCTTCGGCGACATACTCGGCGTCGAGACGCTCCGGCAGCACGAAGTCGAGCTGCATGGTGCCGCACTGCCAGGAGCGCCCCAGGGCGTCCTTGACGTGGTATTCGATCTTCGGGCCATAGAAGGCCCCCTCGCCCGGCAGCTCTTCCCACTGGTGACCAGACGCCGCCAGCGCTTCGCGCAGACCGGACTCGGCCTTATCCCAGATCTCGTCGCTGCCGGCGCGCTTTTCGGGACGCAGGGACAGCTTGACCGCCACATCGGTGAAGCCGAAATCGCGATACACGCGGGAGAGCAGTTCGTTGAAGGCGGTGACCTCGGCAACGATCTGGTCTTCGGTGCAGAAGATGTGGGCGTCGTCCTGCACAAAACCGCGCACGCGCATCAGGCCGTGCAGCGCGCCGGAGGGCTCGTTGCGATGACAGGAGCCGAACTCGGCCAGACGCAGCGGCAGATCGCGATAGGAGTGCAGGCCGTGGTTGTAGATCTGGACATGGCCCGGGCAGTTCATCGGTTTGATCGCGTAGTCGCGCTTTTCCGACTCGGTGGTGAACATGTTGTCCCGGTAGTTGTCCCAGTGGCCGGACTTCTCCCACAGGCTACGGTCCATCACCAGCGGGGTCTTGACCTCCTGGTAGCCCGCCTCATTGAGCACCCGGCGCATGTACTGCTCGATCTGCTGCCAGAGGGTCCAGCCGTGCGGATGCCAGAACACCATGCCCGGCGCTTCATCCTGCAGGTGAAAGAGGTCGAGCTGCTTGCCAAGGCGGCGATGGTCGCGCTTCTCGGCTTCCTCCAGCATGTGCAGGTAGGCTTCCTGATCTTCCTTCTTCGCCCAGGCGGTGCCGTAGATGCGCTGCAGCATCTCGTTCTTCGAGTCGCCACGCCAGTAGGCGCCGGCCACCTTCATCAGCTTGAAGACCTTGAGCTTGCCGGTGGACGGCACGTGGGGGCCGCGGCACAGGTCGGTGAAATCGCCTTCGCGGTACAGCGAGACATCCTGATCCGCGGGAATCGAGGCGATGATCTCAGCCTTGTAGTGTTCGCCGATGGACTTGAAGTAGGCCACCGCCTCGTTGCGCGGCAGCACGCTGCGCTCGACCGGAATGTCGCGCTTGACGAGTTCCTGCATGCGCGCTTCGATCTTCTCGAGGTCTTCGGGCGTAAACGGACGCTTGTAGGAGAAATCGTAGTAGAAGCCGTTCTCGATCACCGGGCCGATGGTCACCTGCGCATCGGGGAACAGCTCCTTCACCGCGTAGGCCAGCAGGTGGGCGGTGGAGTGACGAATGAGTTCGAGACCGTCGGCGTCCTTGTCGGTGACGATCGCCAGCGCGGTGTCGCCTTCGATGAGGTGAGAGGTATCGACGAGCCGGCCATCGATCTTGCCGGCGAGCGCGGCGCGAGCCAGACCCGCACCGATGGAGGCAGCAACCTGGGCAATCGTCACGGGCTGCTCGAAACTGCGTACGGAACCGTCGGGCAAGGTGATGTTGGGCATGATGGCTCGCTCCGGGAAAATTCAGGGCAAAAAAAAAGTGCGGACGAGCCGCACTTTTTCTTTTTCTGGAAAACGCCTTACAGCAGACTCGGGATGAGTTAGTCCTGCTTGCTGCAAGTTCGAGACATTCGTTTTCCTTCTTAGGTGTTTGGTAGGCGCGATTGGACTCGAACCAACGACCCCCACCATGTCAAGGTGGTGCTCTAACCAGCTGAGCTACGCGCCTAAGAAGCCCGCATTATAGACGAGCCTGGAAAGTTGTCAACCACTACTTTCGATTTTCGCTTCGGGCCATGCGGCAAGGAAGCGCTCCCAGTGCGTGCCCGCCAGCCGACCGAGGGATTCACGGACGAAGGCGATCTCGGCGTCGTAGTGCGCCTTGTCGAAAACCCCGCGCATCAGCTGGAAGCGCAGGAAGACAAGATAGGTGTTCACCACGTCGGTCTCGCAGTAATCCCGGATCTCGGCGATCCGCCCTTCCCGGTAGCCCTGCCACACGGCGGAGCCATCCATGCCCAGCTTGCCGGGGAAGCCCATCAGCTTGGCCAGGTCGTCCAGCGGTGCGTTGGCCCGGGGTTGGTACAGCGCCAGCAGATCCATCAGATCCAGGTGCCGGGTGTGATAGCGCCCGATGTAGTTGTTCCACTTGAAATCGCGGGAGTCGTGATAGTCGCCGTCACCGAGATCCCAGTAGCGCGGCGCGGCCACGCCGTGGAGCATGCCCCGGTAATGGAGCACCGGCAGGTCGAAGCCGCCGCCGTTCCAGGAGACGATCTGGGGGGTGAACTTTTCGACGCCATCGAAGAAGCGCTGGATGAGTTCGCCCTCGGTGCAATCGGGCTCGGAGAGCGAGAACACCCGGAAGTGGCTCATGTCGCGCAAGGCGCAGGAGATCGTCACCACCCGCTGGAGGTGGTGGGGCAGGAAATCCGTGCCGTTGCTGGCGCGGCGCTGCTGGAAGGCGAATTCCGCCACCTCGTCCGCGCCCAGGTCCGCCGGCAGGCCGTGGAGCAGGCGGATGCCCTCCACGTCGGGGATGGTCTCGATATCAAAAACAAGTGTGCTGGCCATACCGATCTTCAGGCGGGAAAGACACCGGTGGAGAGATAGCGATCGCCACGGTCGCAGACGATGGAGACGATCACCGCGTTCTCGAGCTGCTCGGCCAGACGCACCGCCACCGCTAGCGCGCCGCCGGACGAGATGCCAGCGAAGATGCCCTCCTCCCGCGCGAGGCGGCGGGTCATCTCCTCGGCGTCGGCCTGGGAGACGTATTCGAGCCGATCCACCCGGGCCTTGTCGTAGATGCGCGGCAGGTAGGCTTCGGGCCACTTGCGGATGCCGGGAATCTGCGCACCGTCCGCCGGTTGGCAGCCGACGATGCGGACTTCCGGGTTCTGCGCCTTGAGGTAGGTGGACACACCCATGATCGTGCCGGTGGTGCCCATGCTGCTCACGAAGTGGGTGATGGTGCCGCCGGTCTGCTGCCAGATCTCGGGGCCGGTGCCGTCGATGTGGGCCTGGGGGTTATCGGGGTTGGCGAACTGGTCGAGGATCACCCCGCGGCCTTCGTCGCGCATGCGCTCGGCGACGTCACGGGCAAGCTCCATGCCCCCCTCCTTGGGGGTGAGCACCAACTCGGCGCCAAAGGCGCGCATGGTCTGGCGACGCTCGATGCTCTGATTTTCGGGCATCACCAGGATCATGCCGTAGCCGCGAATCGCCGCCGCCATGGCCAGCGCGATGCCGGTGTTGCCGCTGGTCGCTTCGATCAGGGTCTGGCCGGGCTGGATGGCACCGCGGGCTTCGGCGCGCAGGATCATCGACAGCGCCGGCCGATCCTTGACCGACCCCGCCGGGTTATTGCCCTCGAGCTTGGCAAGGATGACGTTGTTGCGGCCAGCGGTGATCCGCTTGAGCCGGACCAGCGGGGTCTGGCCCACGTAGTCTTCGAGCGTTTTGAATTCCATGGTTCGATTCAGTCCGGTGTCGGTTGGAACGATGCTGGCGAATGCCGCCGCAGGACAAGGCAAGCAAATGGCGGGCCATCGCTCTCGCCACCCTTCCTCCGCAAAAAGGGGCTTCCAGCGGAAGCCCCCGGGATGCGTTGTCGACTTTGCGCCAGCCGGTTAGGGCCGGCCGATGCTCAGGTAGGTGAGGCCGGCCTGGCGGGGCAGCGCGGGATCGAAGATGTTGCGGCCGTCGAAGATCACCGGGCTCTTGAGCTTGGCCTTGATGGCGTCGAAGTCCGGGCTGCGGAACTCCTTCCACTCGGTGACGATCACCAGCGCGTCGGCGCCGTCGAGGGCCTGCATCGGCCGCTCGGCGTAGGTGAGGCGCGGCTCGTCGCCGAAGATGCGGCGACTCTCGTCCATCGCCACCGGGTCGTAGGCGGTGACGGTCGCGCCGCGGCGGAACAGCTCGGCGACGATCACCCGGCTGGGCGCCTCGCGCATGTCGTCGGTGTTCGGCTTGAAGGCCAGGCCCCACAGGGCGAAATGCTTGCCGGAGAGGTCTTCGCCGAAACGGGCGACGATCTTGTTCACCAGCACCAGCTTCTGGGCGTCGTTGGCGTCCTCGACGGCGTTGAGCACATGCAGCGCGTGGCCGGCGTCGGCCCCGGTCTTGATGAGCGCCTTCACATCTTTGGGGAAGCACGAGCCGCCGTAGCCGCAACCGGCGTAGAGGAAGTGATAGCCGATGCGCGGATCGCTGCCGATGCCCTGGCGCACCAACTCGATGTCGGCGCCCAGGTTCTCGGCCAGCAGGGCCAGCTCGTTCATGAAACTGATCCGGGTGGCAAGCATGGCGTTGGCCGCATACTTGGTAAGCTCGGCGCTGCGCAGATCCATGATGAGCAGCTTCTCGTGGTTGCGCTGGAAGGGGGCATACAGGGCCTTCATCAGGAAGATCGCCTGATCGTCCTCGGCGCCGACGACGATACGGTCGGGACGCATGAAGTCGTCCACCGCCGCGCCCTCCTTGAGAAACTCCGGATTGGACACAACGCTGTAGGGGATCGACGCGCCACGGGCGTCGAGTTCCTCCCGGACCGCCGCCTTGACCTTGTCGGCAGTGCCCACTGGCACGGTGCTCTTGTCGACGATCACCTTGTAATCGGTCATGTGTCGGCCAATCGCGCGCGCAGCGGCCAGCACGTACTTGAGATCGGCCGAGCCGTCTTCGTCGGGCGGGGTGCCGACGGCGATGAACTGGATGGTGCCGAACTGCACGGCCTCCTGGACATCGGTGGTGAAGTGCAGCCGCCCGGCCGCCACGTTGCGGGCGACGACCTGATCGAGGCCCGGCTCATGGATGGGGATGCCGCCCTCCTTGAGGATGCGGATCTTCTCCGGATCCAGGTCGAGGCACAGCACGTCGTTGCCCATCTCGGCAAGACAGGCGCCCGACACCAGACCCACATAACCCGTACCGACCACGGTGATTTTCATGTTTTGATTCCCGAGACGAAACTAGATAACCGAACCACAAAACGGCGCCTGGGCAGGCAGCCCGGCCGCCCCGCCCAAGCCTGCCGCCTGGGCTAGGGCGAAAGATCGAACTCTTCCGTGCGCTTGGGCGGATAGGTTTCCCAGCCGCCGCAGGCCGGACACCGCCAGTAGAACTGCCGCGCCTTGAATCCGCACGCGTCGCAGCGGTAGCGCGCAACCCGCCGCGTGTGACCGTGCACGAGACTCTTCACCAGCTCGATGTCGGTGCGCTGCTCGGCCGGCGCGGTGAGTAGCGCGGCCTCCAGGAGCTTGTCCAACCCCAGCAGGGTGGGATTGCGGCGCAACTCGTCGCGCACCAGCTGATAGGCGGCCTGGGGGCCTTCCTTCTGAAGCTCCCATTGGAACAGCGCATCGAGCAGATCCAGCGACGGGTACTGATCGAGGAAGCTGCGCAGGAGCTGCATGCCCTGCTCCAGTTGCCCGAGGCGGCGATAGGCATCCATCACCCGCTCGGCCACCAGCGCCAGATAGACCGGATTCTGGCTCTCGACGCGCTTCCACGCCTCCAGCGCGGCGAGGTCGTCGCCCCGTGCCGCATGGAGATCCCCCAGCAGCATGCTGGCGCGCACCGACTTGCGATTCATCTCCAGCGCCCGGGCGAGGTTGGCCAACCCCTCGTCGAAGCGCGAGTTGGCGATATCGGCGCTCGCCAGCTCGCAGTAGAAGTTGGAGACTTCCTTCTCCCACAGCACGCCCTCGTGGGGCAGCGCTTCGGCGATCTCGATGGCTTTGCGCCAGTCCTTCTCCTGCTGGTAGATGTCGAGCAGGTTCTTGAGCGCAAAATCGTTCAGGCGCGTGCCGCGCAGCTTGACGAAGACCGCCTCGGCCCGATCCAGCAGGCCCGCCTTGAGAAAATCCAGCCCCAGCTCGGACAGCGCCTGCTGGCGTTGCTCGTCGGAGAGGTCATCCCGATCAATGAGGTTCTGGTGCATCCGGATCGCGCGATCCGTCTCGCCGCGCCGGCGGAACAGGCTCCCGAGGGCAAAGTGCAGCTCGACGGTCTGGTTGTCGATCTTGACGGCCTCGATGAAGGCGTCGATGGCTTTATCGGGCTGCTCGTTGAGCAGGAAGTTGAGGCCGGTCAGATAGGTGCGCGGCAGGGCGCGGGATTCCTTGACCAGATGCTTGATGTCGATCCGCGCCGCCAGCCACCCGAGCACGAAGAACAGCGGGAAAGCCAGCAGCCACCAGAGTTCGAATTCCATGGGATCAGTAACTCTCCGGCAGATCGGGGCCGTGGGCTAGAGGGAGGGCGCCCCGCCCTTCGGCGGCGGCCGGAGCCCCCTGCCTGCCGCGCAGATGACCGATCTCCCGATGCTGACGATAAAGCGTCGCAACGGTGGCGGTCACGCCGATCAGCACACCGATCACCACAAACAGCAGGATGACCAGCACCAGCGGAACATGCCACTGGGCGCCGAAGAAGAAACGGAGCACGACAACGTCGTCATTCTTGACGGCGAAGCCGAACAGCAGAAGAAACAGGAACAGGCGAAAAAGCCAGATGAGCGCGCGCATCGCGGAATTATCCCTGACGCGGACAAAAAAAAGAAGGCGGCCAAAGCCGCCTTCCTGATCGAGCCTGGGACCTTGCGGACCCCGGCACCGGGCGTGGCACTGGGTTATCCCATCATGTCGACGCGTTCGCGCAATTCCTTGCCTGCCTTGAAATGCGGAACATACTTCTCCGGCACCTGTACCTTCTCCCCCGACTTGGGATTACGCCCGACACGGGGAGGACGGTAGTTCAAGGCAAAGCTGCCAAATCCGCGGATCTCGATGCGATCACCCCGCGACAGGGCGTCGGTCATCGCATCGAGGATCATCTTGACCGCGAACTCGGCGTCCTTCGCGACCAGCTGGGGAAAACGCTCCGCCAGCCGGGCGATGAGCTCCGACTTGGTCATGCCCGAACCGCTTACTTCTGCTCGTTGAGCTTGGCCTTCAGCAGCGCACCGAGGTTGGTGGTGCCGCTGGCAGCGGAGCCGCTGTCAGACGCCAGCTTGCTCATGGCTTCGTTCTGCTCGACCTGATCCTTGGCGCGGATCGACAGGTTGATGCCGCGGGTCTTGCGGTCAACGTTGACGATCATGGCCTCGACGGAGTCGCCAACCTTCAGCAGCTGGGAGAGGTCGTCCACACGGTCGCGAGAGAACTCGGAAGCGCGCAGGTAGCCTTCGACATCGCTGTTCAGGGCGATCACGGCGCCACGGGCATCCACGGTCTTCACGGTGCCGGTCACGAGGGTGTTCTTGTCGTGGGTGGCGATGAAGTTGGTGAACGGGTCCCCGTCGAGCTGCTTGATGCCGAGGGAGATGCGCTCCTTCTCGACGTCGATGTTCAGCACCACGGCCTCGACTTCGTCGCCCTTCTTGTACTGGCGGACGGCTTCTTCGCCAGACAGGGACCAGGACAGGTCGGACAGGTGAACCAGACCGTCGATGCCGCCTTCCAGGCCGATGAACACGCCGAAGTCGGTCAGGGACTTGATCTGGCCGCGGACCTTGTCGCCCTTCTTGTGGTTGATGGCGAAATCGTCCCACGGATTGGACATGCACTGCTTCATGCCCAGGGAGATGCGGCGGCGGTCTTCGTCGATCTCGAGGATCATCACTTCGACTTCGTCGCCCAGCTGGACAACCTTGGTCGGGTGGATGTTCTTGTTGGTCCAGTCCATTTCGGACACGTGGACCAGACCTTCGATGCCCTGCTCGACTTCAACGAACGCACCGTAGTCGGTGATGTTGGTGACCTTGCCGAACAGACGGGTGCCCTGCGGGTAGCGACGGGAGATGCCGACCCACGGATCTTCGCCCAGCTGCTTGAGGCCCAGGGAGACGCGGTTCTTCTCCTGGTCGAACTTGAGCACCTTGGCTTCGAGTTCGTCGCCCACGGAGAGGACTTCCGACGGGTGACGCACACGGCGCCAGGCCAGATCGGTGATGTGCAGCAGGCCGTCGATGCCACCCAGATCCACGAACGCGCCGTAGTCGGTGATGTTCTTGACGATACCCTTGACGACGGTGCCTTCCTTGAGGGTTTCAAGGAGCTTCTGACGCTCTTCGCCCATGGAGGCTTCGAGGACGGCGCGACGGGAAACGACAACGTTGTTGCGCTTGCGGTCGAGCTTGATGACGCGGAATTCGAATTCCTTGCCTTCGAACGGGGTGGTGTCCTTGACCGGACGCATATCGACCAGGGAGCCCGGGAGGAAGGCGCGAATGCCATTGACCATGACAGTCAGGCCACCCTTCACCTTGCCGGTGATCATGCCCTTGACGAGGATCGCGTCGTTCAGGGCCTTGTCGAGGTCGTTCCAGGCGGCGATGCGCTTGGCCTTGTCGCGGGAAAGGCGGGTTTCGCCATAGCCGTCTTCGAGCTGCTCGATGGCAACCTGGACGTAGTCGCCGACCTGGGCGGTGACTTCGCCGCGGTCGCTGCGGAATTCGTCGAGGGGGATGTAGCTCTCGGACTTCAGGCCGGCGTTGACGACCACGAAATTCTGGTCGATACGCACGACTTCGGCGGTGATGACTTCACCGGCGCGCATTTCCTGGCGGTTGAGGGACTCCTCGAACAGCGCGGCAAAACTTTCCTCGAAGGAAGCAGGGGTGGCAGTGGACATAGAAAAAAAGAACCTTACAACCGTTGTGACACGGCGGTTGGTTGAAAAACCTCCGCGCCCGGGCGGGCTGCGGAAGACGTCAGTGGCGAAGGGCGGCGGCCTGCCGAAGCACGAAATCGACCGCCTGCTGGACGGTCATGTCGGAGGTATCGAGCAGCGCTGCATCCTCGCTTCTTTTCAGTGGCGCGACGGCGCGCTGGGAATCCCGGGCGTCGCGTTCGCGCAAGTCACTGAGCAGATCGTCCATGTTAGCAGGCATTCCTTTATCGATCAACTGCTTATATCGACGTTCGGCACGCGCTTCGGCGGAGGCCGTGAGAAAGATCTTGACCGGGGCATCGGGGAAGATCACCGAGCCGATGTCGCGCCCTTCGGCAACGAGCCCGGCGCCCCGCCGGTAGGCGCGCTGGCGCCAGAACAGGGCCTCACGGACGGCCGGCAACACGGCCACCTTGGACGCGCCCACCGAGCAGGCTTCGCTGCGGATGGCGTTGGTCACGTCGTCTTCGCCCAGAAAAACGGCGTCGCCCTCGAAGCGGGCCGGGAGCGCCGATGCGATGCGGGCCAGCGCAGCCTCGTCGTCCAGGGCCGCCCCGGCGCGCAGGCCGGCCAGGGCGACCAGTCGGTAGAGGGAGCCGCTATCGAGGTGCGCAAACCCCAGCGCCTCGGCAACCTTGGCGCCGACCGTGCCCTTGCCGGAGGCCGACGGGCCGTCGATGGCGACGACCGGCACCGGGGTGGCGATGCGGGCAAAGGTGGTGAAGTACTCGGGGAAGGTCTTGTTCACGCACTTGGGGTCGTTGATGCGCACGTACGGGCCGCCCAGGGTGGCGAGGGAGAAGCACATTGCCATCCGGTGGTCTTCGTAGGTGTCGATGACCGCGCGCTCCAGCACCGCCGGCGGCGTGACGTGGAGGCTCTCGGGGTACTCCTCGACCGTCGCCCCGAGCTTGCGCAGCTCGTTGGCCATGGCGGCGATGCGGTCGGTCTCCTTGACGCGCCAGCTGCCGATGTTGCGCAGGTGGCTGGTGCCGTCGGCGAAGAGCGCCGCCACTGCCAGGGTCATGGCGGCATCGGGGATGTGGTTGAGATCCAGGTCGAAGGCCTTCAGCTTGCCCGACGCCGGGCCCCGGGCTTCGATCCAGTCGTCGCCCCAGGCGATCTCGGCGCCCATCGTGGCCAGCGCGTCGGCGAACTTCACGTCGCCCTGGATGCTCAGGCGGCCGGCGCCTTCGACCCGCACGGGCCCGCCGCCCAGCGCCCCGGCCGCCAGGAAGTAACTGGCGGACGAGGCGTCGCCCTCGACGGCGATCCGCCCGGGCGAGACGTAGCGCTGGCCGGCCGGCACCACGAAGCGGCTCCA
>NZ_JAYRMI010000067.1:0-21508 GCF_041904905.1 Zoogloea sp.
CGCCTGCTCGGCGGGCTGGGGGGCTGGCTGGACGGGCGTCAGGCCGGGCTGGAGCGGTTCTCGCTGGTGCCGGAGTTCGAAGCCCTCACCTGCGCCCACCGGGGGCTGGCAAGGGAAAGCCGGCTCGACATCGTCCTCGGCACCCTCACCCGCGACATGGCCCGCTGCCAGCTGCTTGCCCGCGAGCACCTGAGCCGACAGGCCCTGCCCGCACCGGTCGAGAGCCTGCGCCTCGAAGCCGACGCCCCCCGCCCCATCGCCCCGCCCCGCAGCGATCTGTTCGACGCCAAGGCCGGCGAGGAGGGCGACCCGGATCTGCTCGTGGCCACCCTGCGGGCCCGCCTCGGCAACGACGCCGTGCACTGCCTGACGCCCCACCCCGACCACCGTCCGGAGCTTGCCTGGCGTCGGATCGACCCGCTCGCCCGGGCGCCTGCGCCCCCCGCCGGCCCTGCCCTGCCCACGGCCCCCCGCCCCCTCTGGCTGCTGGCCCAACCGCGCCCCATCGCCGCACCGGCCCCCGAAAACCTCCTGGCCGGCCCGGAGCGCATCGAGTCCGGCTGGTGGGACGGCGCCGGCGCCGACATCGCCCGCGACTACTTCGTGGCCCGCCGGCGCGACCGCAGCCTGGCGTGGGTCTTCCGGGATCGCCGGCCGCCCCACGGGTGGTTCCTCCACGGCTACTTCGCCTGAAGCCCCCTGCCCCGCCGCGCTACACTACGCCGCCCATGCACACCCCTGCCCTCATCCGGCGCATCGCCGCCCTCGCCTGGCCGGTGCTGATCGCCCAGCTCTCCTCGATGACCCAGATGGTCAGCGACACCGTACTCACCGGCCGCTACGGCACCACCGACCTCGCCGCCGTGGCGGTGGGCAGCGGCATCTACATCTCGGTGGTGATGCTGATGGTGGGCATCCTGCAGGCGGTGGCGCCCACCGTGGCCCATCACGTGGGCGCCGGCCGCAACGACGCCATCGGGCCCGCCGTGCAGCAGGGCTTCTGGCTGGCCCTGGCCCTGGCGGTGCCAGCCATGCTCTTCCTGCGCCACCCCGACTGGCTGATGCAGCTCGCCGACGTGAGCCCGGAGGTGGACACCCGCGCCCGGGATTACCTCTCCGCCATCGCCTGGGGCCTGCCGGCGGTCTTCCTGTACCGCACCTTCTACGCCTTCACCAACGCCCTCGGCCGCACCCGGGTGCTGATGTTCATCAGCCTCGCCACCACGGCGGTGCACATCCCCCTCTCGTGGGCGCTCATCAACGGCCACCTGGGCATGCCTGAAATGGGTGGCACCGGCTGCGCGGTGTCCAGCGCCTGCATCTGCTGGCTGGCCGTGGCCGCCGCGTTGATCCACGTCCGCCGCACGCCCGCCTACCGGCCTTACCACCTGTTCTCTCGCTGGCAGCCGCCCCGGGCCGACCAGCTCGGCGAACTCCTGCGCCTGGGGCTGCCGATGGGTTTCTCGAGCTTTGTCGAGATCACCTCCTTCACCCTCATCGCGCTGCTGGTGGCGCGGCTGGGGGCCACCGTGGTCGCCGGCCACCGCATCGTAGGCAACCTGTCGGCGCTGATCTACATGCTGCCGCTGGCCATCGCCATCGCCACCCTGGTGCTGGTCGGCCAAGCCCTGGGCGGGCACGACGGCGCCGGCGCAAGGCGCGCCGCCCGGGCCGGCATCGTGTTCGCCACCGGGCTATCGACGTTGGTGAGCCTTGGCGTGTGGTTCGTGCGCGACCCGGTGATGGCGGCCTACACCGCCGATCCGGCCGTGCGTGACCTCGCCGCCTCGCTGGTGATCTACATCTGCCTCTACCAGTTCTTCGACGCCATCCAGACCGTCGCGGCCCACGCCCTGCGTGGCTACAAGATCACCTTCGGGCCGATGCTGGTGCACACCGTGTGCTTCTGGGGCATCGGCCTCGCCGGCGGCAACTGGCTCAGCTTCCACGGGCTGGGCAGCCTGCTGCCGCCCCAGGGTGTGGCGGGCTTCTGGCAGGCGGCGGTGCTCAGCACCGTGGCGGCCTCGGTGCTGTTCGGCGTTTACCTGCACTACGCGTCGCGCAGTACCGCGCAGGACTAACCCACCAGCCAGCCCTCGCGCAGCGCCAGCGCTGCCGGGGCCGCAGGGTCGGCAAGGCTGAGCCTGGCCACGTCGGCCGGGGCCGCGCGCAGCGCCACCTCGAAGCGCATCAGCTCGTCCCGCCGGAAAACGTGGATCTCCACCCGCTCGCCGGCCATGCGCCGGGCCAGCAGCTTGTCGAAGTTGCCCGCCGTCACTTTCAGCCCGTCCAGCGCCACCAGCACATCCCCGGCCGACAGCCCCGCCGCCTGGGCCGGGCCGCCATCGAACACATTGGCGATCTTCAGCGCATCGCCGTCGGCCGCGGTGCGCACCCCGATACCCGGCGCCGGGCTGGCCGCCTCCCAGGCCAGATCGACGCCCACCCGCGCAAGCCACTCCGCCAGCGGCAGCTCATCCGTGCCCTCGACGAGGGCCCGCAGCCACTCGCCCAGCCCGGCACCGCCCAGTTCGCCGGCAAGGGCGAACAGCGCGTCCTCGGCCACGCCTACCCCGGTCTGGCCGTGGCGCTGCCACAGCGCCCGCATCAGGTCGTCGAGGGACTTGCCGCCCTGGCTGTCGGCCCGCAGCCGGAGATCCAGCAGCAGGCCCACCAGCGCGCCCTTGGTGTAGTAGCTGACGATGGCGTTGGGGCTGTTCTCGTCCTGTCGGTAATACTTGGTCCACGCCTCGAAGGACGACTCCGCCACGCTCTGCTTGCGCCGCCCGCTGCCCTTGTGCACCTGGCTGATGGTCTTGCCCAGCAGGGTCAGGTAATCGGCCCGCGTGATGCGCCCGGTGCGCACCAGCATCAGGTCGTCGTAGTAAGACGTGAAGCCCTCGAAGGCCCACAGCAGCCGCGTGTAGTTCTCCCGCGAGAGGTCGTAGGGCACGAAGACCGCAGGCTTGATGCGCTTGACGTTCCAGGTGTGGAAATACTCGTGGCTGCACAGCCCCAGGAACTGGCGATAGCCTTCCGTCGGCGTGTCCATGCCCGCGTGGGGCAGATCGGCCCGGCTGCACAGCAGCGCGGTGGACGCCCGGTGCTCCAGGCCGCCGTAGCCGTCCCCCACCGCCATCACCAGAAAGACGTAGCGATCCATCGGCGCCGGCTCGCCAAACAGGCGGATCTGCGCCTCGCACACGGGCTTGAGGTCTTCCACCAGCCGCGCCATGTCGCAGTCGTGACGGCCGGTGATCGCCACTGCGTGGGGCACGCCGCAGGCGTCGAACTCGGCGAGCGAGAAGGTGCCCATCTCCACCGGATGATCGATCAGGGCGTCGTAGCTTTCGGCCTGATAACGGCCAAAGCCGTAACGCTCGGCGCCCGCCTCCGGCAGGCTGGTGGCCACGCGCCAACCCGCATCTTCAAGGCCAACAGGCGGCAGGATGTCCACCTGATGGGCCGCACCCTCGAAACCATGGGCGCACAGAAAGACGCTGGTGCCGTTGAAGAAGCCATGAGTCTGGTCCAGATGCGCTGTGCGCACCGACAGATCCCAGGCATACACGGTGTAGGTGAGCACCACCGGGCCGCTCACCCCGGCGGGCAGGCGCCAGCTGTGCTTGTCGGGCCGCGTCACCACGAGCGGCGTGTCGCCCGCGCGGGCCGACAGGCTGACGATGTTCTTGGCGAACTCCCGGATCATGTAGCTGCCGGGAATCCACGCCGGCAGGCTGAACACCTGCCCGGCCGGGTCCGGCACATCGAGGTGGAGCGTGACTTCGAACAGATGAGCGGCCGGCTGGACGGCCTGGATCGTGTAGCGGACAGCGGAATTCATCGGCACAGGCCTGCAGATTGACGGAAGGCGCAGATTCTACCCGCCGCCGACGCCCCCGGCCCGACGGCCGTTGCCTAAAATTTAGGCAGCGGCACAATTCCCTTTCGGCAGAAGGTGTTGCCGCCCGCCCCCACAGTTTGTCCACACCCTTGCCCACCTCCGCTGGGGAAAACTGCCCGTCAGATCGGGCCCGAAACCTCTTGCACCAAATTGAGGCATCGACCCTTTATCCTTTTCGATCATGAACTTGCTGCACTGCCGCACAGCTTATCCACAACTTGTCCCCGGATTTTTGTGAATAGATTGAAACTATCCAAAAGCCAGTTTAAACAGGATTGACCTATTTTTAGGCAGGCGTAAAAAACCCTTTCGTGTCCGGCAGATGACAGCGGCCCCCACAGTTTGTCCACAGCCTTGCCCACGCCCGCTGTGGGTTAATCAAGGGATGAAGGGCAACTCGATCAGGTCGCTGCGGGCGACCCCGGCGGTCATCTGACGACACAGAGCGATGAACTCCCGCATCCCGGCCGTCACGTACTTGCGCCGATGGGTGACGAACTGGAACTGCCGGCGCAGATCGAGTTCCGGCGTCTCCAGCGGCACCAGGCTGCCCCGCCGGAAAGCCTCCCGGAGCGCCAGTCGGGAGATGCAGCCGATGCCCAGGCCGCTCTCCACCGCCCGCTTGATGGCCTCGGTGTGCTCCAGTTCCAGCCGCACCTTCAGCGGCCCGCCCACGTGACGCAGGGCCTGATCGAAGGTCTCGCGGGTGCCCGAGCCCAGCTCACGCAGGATCAGATCCTGCTCCAGCAGCTCGACCACGCCCACCTTCCCGGCCCGGGCCAGGGGGTGGCCGGGCGCACAGAACACCACCAGCTCATCATCCACCCACGGCTCGACGATCAGTTCGGGATGCCGGCAGCTGCCCTCGATCAGCCCCAGGTCCAGCTCGTAGTGGGCCACCTGATGGATGATCGTCGCCGAGTTGTGCACCGACAGCTTGACCCGCGCGCTGGGGTGACGGCGCAGGAAATCCGCGGCGATCAGGGTGGCGAGGTAGTTGCCGATGGTGAGCGTGGCGCCGATCTGGATCGGCCCGAAATCCGTCTTGCGGGCCAGCAGGGTCTCGATCTCCTCGGCGTGGCCGATGAGCTGCGCCGCGTGAGGCAACAGCGTCCTGCCCAGCTCGTTGAGGCGCAGGGCCTTGCCGATGCGGTCGAAGAGCTGGGTGTCGAACTGGCGCTCCAGCTCGCCCAGCGCCGTGCTGGTGGCCGACTGGGACAGGGCGAGCGCCTCCGCCGCGCGGGACACGCTCTGATGCCGGGCCACGGCGACGAAGATCTCCAGTTGGCGCAGGGTGTATTTCATCTATCTGCAAAATCGAATAGATATATCAATACTAACCATTTTACAGATTTGAAGGCATCGCCAACAATTGCTGCATCACAACATCCGCACGCGACGCAATCATGAGCAAGCTGAGCACCCAAACCGTCCTCGAAGTCCATCACTGGAACGAATCCCTCTTCAGCTTCAAGGTCACCCGCGACACCGGCCTGCGCTTCGAGAACGGCCAGTTCGTGATGATCGGGCTGGAGGTGGACGGCCGCCCCCTCACCCGCGCCTACAGCATCGCCAGCCCCAACTACGAAGAGCACCTGGAGTTCTTCAGCATCAAGGTGCAGGGCGGCCCACTCACCTCGCGCCTGCAGCACCTGCAGCCAGGCGATCCGATCGTGGTGAGCAAGAAGCCCACCGGCACCCTGGTGCTCCACGATCTGCTGCCCGGCCGCAACCTCTACCTGTTCTCCACCGGCACCGGCCTCGCCCCGTTCATGAGCGTGATCCAGGACCCGGAGACCTACGAGCGCTTCGAGAAGGTGGTGCTGCTCCACGGCGTGCGCTACGTTTCGGAGCTGGCCTACAGCGAGTTCATCGAACAGGCGCTGCCCCAGAACGAGTTCTTCGGCGACGCGGTGCGGGAGAAGCTGGTGTATTACCCCACCGTCACCCGCGAGGCGTTCCGCAACCAGGGCCGCGTCACCGAGGTCATCGAGACCGGCAAGCTGTTCGAGGACACCGGCCTGCCGCCCCTCGACCCGGCCCTGGACCGCGCGATGATCTGCGGTAGCCCGGCCATGCTCGACGACTGCTGCAAGATGCTCGACGCTCGTGGCTTCAAGATCTCGCCGCACATCGGCGCACCGGCCGACTACGTGATCGAACGGGCCTTCGTCGAGAAGTGAGCCTTCCGGCCCACCCACAAAAAATCCGGCCGCGGCCGGATTTTTTCGTTCACCGTGCCGGCGCCTCGGCCAGCCGGGAGATCATCTTGCGCACCGCCACCATCTGCGGCCCGTTGCGGGTGGCGTAGTCCGCCGCGCTGTAGCCCCACCAGTCCCAGCAGCCCTTGGGGTTGTACACCCAGCGCAGCGACCCCCACGCCCAGCCGCTCCGGGCCACCACCTGCGGGTAGAGAATCACCAGCCGGTTCGATTCGGCCCAGGCGTTGTAGCCCGCGTCTTCGGCAAAGCGCCGGCCCAGCGCATCTGCACCCTGACGACAACCGTGAAAGGCCACATGCACCCGGCAGCCGCCGGCACGGCACGCGGCCGGCACGTAGGCGTAGCCCTCGTCCGCCATGCTGCTGTCGATGGGCGCGCCGCCGGTGAAAGGGCGCTGGTCGAAGGCGACGAGATTGCCGGGCTCCGGCACCGCCTTGGGCTTGAGCCCGTCGAGCAGAAAACCCAGCAGCTCGCCCGGCGCATCGAAATCCCCACAGCGATTGATGAAGGGCGGCTCGGAGGTATCGCAGGCATTGGCCTTGCCGTCGGCTACCGAGATCATCGCGTGGCCGGCGCCCGGCAGCGTCACCAGGCGGGTGGACGCCGCCGGCACCCACTGCCGGTAGAAGGCCATCAACGCATCGACCACCGGGCGTTCGACGGTGCGGTCGGCGCTGCCGGTGAGCACCCACACCTTGTCGTCGGCCAGAGCCGCGGGCGGGTCGATGAGGTCGAGCCGGGCGCGGGATGCCAACCGCGGCTTGACGTCGTCAGGCTGGGGCGGCGGCATCCAGCGGTTGGGCGCCATGCACGCCGTCAGGGCCCGGATGAAGCTGCCGTCGGCGCAGTCGTAGGGCCCGGCGGCCAGGATGCCGGCGCCGCGCACCAGCTTCGAATACGCCACCTGAAACTGTCCCGCCATGTAGCCGCCGGAAGAGATACCCGACACCGTCACCGCCGATCCATCCGCCCGCAGCGCCGGCAGGGGTGGCGCGGCCAGCACGCCGGAAGCCGCCAGCGCAGCAGCCAGCATCGCGTACGTCCGCTTCATCATTTCACCCCCACCAGTTGCGCGATCACCCCGCCAGCGGCCAGGAGCCCCAGGGCGCCGAAGGCCAGCGCCCCCAGGGTGAAGCCCTTGGCCCGCAGCGTCGGCGCCTTGGCGTAGCCCACCGCATACCACACCCGGCCCACCAGCCACACGCCGCCCAACGCCGCCGCGGCGCCGTCACTCACATAGGCGGCGCAGATCCACAGGCAGGGCAAGGTCATCGCAGCCCATTCGAGGGTGTTCATCTGCACCCGGTAGAGCCGCTCGAACACCGGGTGGCCGGTGACCGCCGGCGCGACCACCCCGTAGCGGTGGCGCCCCTTGCCCACGGCAAAGCAGGTGCCGAACATCAGCAAGGCAATCAGCAGGGTGACCCCCGCGGTGAAGGGAGAAGAAGACAGCATGGCAGGCACGATTCCGGAAGACGAGCGCCATAGCTTACCGTTGCTCGGTCATACTGCGCAGCTTCGTTCGCTCCGCCCTGCCTTCATGTTCCGCGTCCTCGTCCAGCTCCTCGCACCTTATCGCCGGCGGGTCTTCATCGCCGCCGTCGCCCTGGTGATCGCCGCCGGCACCATGCTGGCCGTCGGCCAGGGCCTGCGGGCGGTGATCGACCAGGGCTTCTCGGCCGGCGACCCCGCCTGGCTGGACCGCACCCTCGCCAGCATGGGCGGGCTGATCGTGCTGCTGGCGGGCGCCACCTACCTGCGCTTCTACAACGTGTCGTGGCTGGGCGAGCGGGTCACCGCCGACATCCGCCGGCGCGTCTTCGACCACCTGCTCACCCTGCCGCCCGCGTGGTTCGAGGCCGGGCGCACCGGCGAAGTGATCTCCCGCCTCACTGCCGACACCACCCAGCTCGAAAACGTGATCGGCTCCAGCCTCTCCATCGCCCTGCGCAACGCGCTGCTCCTCGTGGGCGGGCTGGCGATGCTGTTCACCACCAGCCTCAAGCTGAGCCTGCTCACCGTGGGCGGGGTGCCGCTGGTGGTGGTGCCGATCGTCCTGTATGGCCGCCGCGTGCGCCGTCTCGCCCGCGAGAGCCAGGACCGGGTGGCCGAACTGGGCAACCGCATCGACGAGACCATCCACGAGATCCGCATCGTCCAGGCCTACGGCCACGAAGACGCCGACCGGCGGGATTTTGGCCGGCTGGTGGAATCCAGCTTCGACACCGCCCGCGCCCGCGTCGCCAACCGGGCACGGCTGGTGGCGGCGGTGATGGTGCTGGTGTTCGGCGCGGTGGCCTTCATCCTGTGGGTGGGCGGCCACGACGTGCTGGCGGGCCGGCTTTCGGCGGGCGAACTGTCGGCCTTCGTCTTCTACGCCGCGCTGGTGGCAGGGAGCGTCGGCGCGCTGTCGGAGGTGTGGGGCGATCTGCAGCGGGCCTCCGGCGCCACCGAGCGGCTGATGGACATCCTCGCCGCCACCCCGGCGATCCAGGCGCCAGCCCAGCCCCAGCCCCTGCCCGAACCGCCGCGGGGCGAACTCACCTTCGCCCAGGCTCGCTTCTGCTATCCCAGCCGCCCCGACGCGCCGGCGCTAGACGACTTCACCCTCACCATCGCACCGGGCGAGACCGTCGCCCTGGTTGGCCCGTCCGGCTCGGGCAAGAGCACGGTGTTCCAGCTGCTGCTGCGCTTCTACGATCCCCAGGCCGGGCAGGTGCGGCTCGACGGCGTCGACCTCACCGCCGCCAACCCGCTCGCCATCCGCCAGCGCATCGCCCTGGTGCCCCAGGACGCCGTGATCTTCGCCGCCAGCGTGGCCGACAACGTGCGCTACGCCCGCCCCGACGCCAGCTTCGACGAGGTCCGCGCCGCCTGCGCCGCGGCCTTCGCGGACGAATTCATCGCCCGCCTGCCCGAAGGCTACGACACCGACCTGGGCGAGCGCGGCGTGCGCCTCTCCGGCGGCCAGCGCCAGCGCATCGCCATCGCCCGGGCGATCCTCGCCGACCGCCCGGTACTACTGCTGGATGAGGCCACCTCGGCCCTCGACGCCGAAAGCGAGCGCATGGTGCAGACCGCCCTCGACGGCCTGATGCGCCGCCGCACCACCCTCGTCATCGCCCACCGCCTGGCCACCGTGCAGAAAGCCGACCGGATCGTGGTGCTCGAAGACGGGCGCATCGTCCAGCAGGGCAGCCACGCCGAACTCATCGCCCAGAACGGGCTCTACGCCCGCCTCGCCCAGCTCCAGTTCGTCGCCTGAGCCGCCGCGCGACGAATACTCATTTCGGGCACCCGAGAGCCTGCCATTGTCATAATCTCAAAACGAGTGAAAGATTTATCACAGGTCGATGCCCAAGTGCTTGGCATCATACCCACGATGAACACTTGCCTCCGCGCCACCCCCACCCGTCAGGACGACCCTGAGCTTCCCGAGTTCGGCGCCAACCGGATCGCCACCTACACGGTCGAATGCGCGGACCCCAACCGGCACGACCGTGCGGTACGCCTGCTCATCGAGCGCATGTACGAGTGGCGCGGCCTCATGCCGGTGGATACCGACCTCCACACCGCCCGCCCCGATCGGATCACCCTGGTGGCCTCCGACGAGCACGCCATCTTCGGCACCATCACCCTCGGGCTCGACGGCAAGGACGGCATCCTCGCCGACGCGCTCTACCCCGACGAACTCCTGCGCCTGCGCCAGCGCGGTGCCCGCCTGTGCGAACTCACCCGGCTCGCGATGGACACCGACATCAACGCCCGGGAAGTCCTCGGTGCCCTGCTCCACCTGGTGTACATCCACGGTCGCCTGATCCACGGCGTCACCGACGTCGTCATCGAGGTCCATCCCCGCCATGCCGGCTTCTACCAGCGCATGCTCGGTTTCCGACGGATCGGCGACGAGCGGATCTGCCCGCGGGTCAACGCCCCCGCCCTCCTCCTGCACCTTGAGCTGAGTTACGTGGACGCGCAGATCGCCAACCACGGCGGCAGCCGCGACGCCGGCGTCAAGACGCTCTACCCCTACTTCCTCTCCCTCGCCGAGCAGGAGCGCATCCTGCGCCGCCTCGTCGTGCCCCACTGACGGCGCCGGCCCTCCGCAACGGGGGCTCAGTCGGGTAAAGTTGCGCCTTTGCAATTTTTCCTCCTGGAAAGCACCCGAATGGCTCAATACGTCATGTCCATGCTCCGCGTGAGCAAGGTCGTCCCGCCCAAGCGGCAGATCATCAAGGACATCTCCCTGTCCTTCTTCCCCGGCGCCAAGATCGGCCTGCTCGGCCTCAACGGCGCGGGCAAATCCACCGTCCTCAGGATCATGGCCGGCGTCGAGAAGGAATACGACGGCGAGGTTCAGTGGCAGCCCAACATGTCCATCGGCTACCTGCCCCAGGAGCCCCAGCTCGACCCGGACAAGACCGTCCGCGAAGAGGTCGAATCCGGCCTGGGCGAAGTGATGGAAGCCAAGCAGAGGCTCGAAGAGGTCTACGCCGCCTATGCCGAGCCCGACGCCGACTTCGACAAGCTGGCCGAACTCCAGGCCAAGTACGAGAACATCATCGCCACCAGCGGCGCCGACGTGGAAACCCAGCTCGAGATTGCCGCCGACGCCCTGCGCCTGCCGCCCTGGGACGCGAAGATCGGCCCCCTCTCCGGCGGTGAGAAGCGCCGCGTAGCCCTGTGCAAGCTGCTGCTGTCCCGCCCCGACATGCTGCTGCTGGACGAACCCACCAACCACCTCGACGCCGAATCCGTCGAGTGGTTAGAGCAGTTCCTGTGCCGCTTCCCGGGCACCGTGGTGGCCGTCACCCACGACCGCTACTTCCTCGACAACGCCGCCGAATGGATCCTCGAACTCGACCGCGGCCACGGCATCCCCTGGAAGGGCAACTACTCCAGCTGGCTGGAGCAGAAGGAACAGCGCCTCGAGCAGGAAGCCAAGCAGGAAGGCGCCCGGATGAAGGCCATGAAGCAGGAACTCGAGTGGGTGCGCTCCAACCCCAAGGCGCGTCAGGCCAAGAGCAAGGCCCGTCTGGCCCGCTACGAGGAAATGTCCAGCGTCGAATACCAGAAGCGCAACGAGACCCAGGAAATCTTCATCCCGGTCGGCGAGCGCCTGGGCGACAAGGTCATCGAATTCACCGACGTGTCCAAGGGTTTTGGCGACAAGCTGCTGATGGACAAGGTGAACTTCAGCATCCCGCCGGGCGCCATCGTCGGCATCATCGGCCCCAACGGCGCCGGTAAGTCCACCCTGTTCAAGATGATCACCGGCCAGGACAAACCCGACACCGGCGAAGTGGTGATCGGACCAACGGTCAAGATCGCCTACGTCGATCAATCCCGCGACTGCCTCGACGGCACCAAGACGGTGTTCGACGAGCTGGCCGGCGGCGCCGACATCCTCACCATCGGCAAGTTCGAGATGCCCAGCCGGGCCTACATCGGCCGCTTCAACTTCAAGGGCGGCGACCAGCAGAAGCTGGTGGGCAACCTCTCCGGCGGCGAACGCGGCCGGCTGCATCTGGCCAAGACCCTGATGACCGGCGGCAACGTGCTGCTCCTCGACGAACCGTCGAACGACCTGGACGTGGAAACCCTCCGCGCCCTGGAAGACGCGCTGCTCGAATTCGCCGGCTGCGCGCTCATCATCTCCCACGACCGCTGGTTCCTCGACCGGATCTGCACCCACATCCTGGCCGCCGAAGGCGATTCCCAGTGGACCTTCTTCGCCGGCAACTACCAGGAATACGAAGAAGACAAGCGGAAGCGTCTGGGCGAAGAAGGCGCAAAGCCCAAGCGTATCCGCTACAAGCCGATCACCCGCTGAGGGCCCTCCCTGCCCGGCCACCCTGGCCGGGCAGGCCCTTCGTTCATCCGTCCAAGGTTGACGCGCTGCGAGCGGCTAGGCCAGCACCGTCACCGCCATTCCCGGCAGCAGCGTCCCCGCCCCCTCGGCGATCACGTTCTGACCGAAGATCACCCCTGCCGGCGTCTTGCGATAGGTGGCCAGGGTCCGCAGCGGCTCCTGATTCAGGCTCTTGCTGCCGGTCTCCGGGTCGACGGTGGTAAACACGCAGCGCTCGCAGGGCTTCTCGATCCGGAAGCTCACCTCGCCGATGCGGATGCGCTTCCACCCGTCCTCCGCGAACGCCTCAGCCCCCGCGACCACCAGGTTCGGCCGAAAGCGCGACATGGAGAGCGGTGTGCCGACGCGCGCCGCCAGATCGTCGAGGGACGCCTGACCGATCAGCAGGAGCGGGTAGCCGTCGGCGAAAGATAGCGGCACCGTCGGGTCCACCTTCACCCGGCGGGCAGTCGCGGCCCCGGTCCACAAGAACCGCAGCGGCGTGCCGATGAATGCCGACAGCCAAGCATCCGCCTCCGCCGCGCCCTGCCAGGCCGGAAAGGAGTCGCCCCACACCGTGCTCTCGACCGGCGCGGCAAAGGCGCCGTTGGGGACGAACAGATCGTCCCGGCCCGGCGCCGAGAGCGTCACCCCGTCGTCCGACGGGTCTGCCCCCACCAGCACCAGCCTGGGGTAGGTGCGGCCGGTGACGAACCTGCCGTTCGGGTCGGCAACCATCCAGCTGCGGTCGAAGGGCAAACCCTGGGGCCCGACCGGGCTGGCATCGAGCCGCTGCCCCCGCATCGACTTGACAGGGTAGCGATAAAGGGCGGACAGGACAGGCGACGTGCTCATGGAAAAACCTCGCGGAACAAAGCCGGGCAGGATAAATGGCGGGAAAGTCATTATCCTTACAACTTCGCGCACCGCGCAAACCCCCGGATCGAGCATGACGTACGAAGAACACCTGGACGAAGTCACCACCCTCATCTTCGAGCGCTTCGGCCTCAGCGAGGACGCCGCCATCAAGCTGGTCATGCGCGCCCAGGCCGACGGTTACTTCAGCGGCCACGACGACGACCCGTCGATCTGCACCCAGCTGCGTGCTGAACAGGACGCCAAGCGGGTCTTCAAGCAATACAGCAAGCCGGCCGCGAGCCCCGCCGCGCCCGCCAAGCGCCGGCCCGGACCGCCCCGCCGCTGACCGCCCGGCCGATGAAGCCCGCGGCCAGATTCGCGCTGGGGCTGGTGGCCTGCGCCTCCGCCGCCTGCGCAGGCCCGCTCGCCGGCGAAGCCGCACCGCGTCAGGTCATCGTCGGCTTCGTCGCCCCGACCGACACCGCCGCCCCGGCCACCCTCGCGCGCCTCGCCGAGATCGGCGGCGCCAAGGTGGCCTTCGTCGCCGCGATCTCCGCCTCGAGCGCCGCCTACCGGCTCGACTGCCCCCCCGCCGACCCCGCCTGCCTCCGGGCCATCGCCGCCCTCCGGGCCCACCCGACCATCCGCTACCTGGAAGCCGACCGACTGAAGGAAGCCCGATGAACACCCCGCTCCCCCTTGGCGCAGCCCTCCTCACCCTTGCCGCCCTGGCGGCGACGCCGGCCAAGGCCGCCGACACCCCGGAAGCCCGGGTCATCGTCAAGCTGAAGAACGCCTCGCCCCTCAAGCAGATCCAGGCCGCCGGACGCGTCCAGAGCCTCGGCCAACGCATCGGCATCGCCGCCCAGCTGATCGGCCAGCCCACGCCCGACACCCAGGTGATGCGCGCCAGCGGCATCAGCTCCGAAGCCCTCGCCGCCCGGCTGGCGCGGGAGTCCGACGTGGCCTACGCGGTGCCCGACCGCCTCAAGACCATCCGCGCCCTGCCCAACGACCCCCTCCTCGGCGCCCAGTGGTATCTGCAGGCCGCCGGCGCCAGCCAGCCCGCCGCCACCGGCGCCCAGAGCGCGTGGAGCCTCACCCCCGGCTCCGCCGGCGTGGTGGTGGCGGTGGTGGATACCGGCGTGCGCTTCGACCACGAAGACCTGGCCGCCAAGCTCCTGCCCGGCTACGACTTCATCGCCAGCGACCTGCTCTCCGGCGACGGCGACAGCGGCCGCGACGCCGACGCCAACGACCCCGGCGACTACCTCTCCTCCGCCGATCTCGCCAACACCGCCCTGCGCACCCTCTGCGGCAACCCCTCCAGCACCCACGCCAGCTCGTGGCACGGCACCCAGGTGGCCGGCATCGTCGGCGCCGAAGCCAACAACGGCCGCGGCATCGCCGGCATCGGCGGCGCCACCCGCATCCTGCCGGTGCGGGCCCTGGGCAAGTGCGGCGGCTACGACTCGGACATCATCGCCGGCATGCGCTGGGCCGCCGGCCTGTCGGTGTCCGGCGTGCCGACCAACCCCAACCCCGCCAGGGTCATCAACCTGAGCCTCGCCGGCAGCGGCACCTGCAGCGCCGCCTACACCGACGCCATCGCCGAGATCCGCGCCGCCGGCGTGCTGATCGTCGCCGCGGCGGGCAACGAGACCGGCGCCGTGGAAGAGCCCGCCAACTGCGCCGGCGTGCTCGCCGTGGCCGGCATCCGCCATGCCGGCACCAAGGTAGGCTACTCCAGCTACGGCCCCGAAGTGGGCATCGCCGCCCCCGCCGGCAACTGCGTCAATGTGGGCACCGGCCAGCCCTGCCTCTACCCCTTCATCAACACCATCAACTTCGGGGCCACCACCCCCGCCGGCAACGGCTACACCGGGGTTAACGACATCACGGTGGGCACCAGCTTTGCCGTGCCGCTGGTCGCCGGCACCGCAGCCCTGATGCTCGCCGCCAACCCCACCCTGGGCGAGGCCGAACTGGCCCTGCGCATCAAGCGCACCGCCAAGCTCTTCCCGGTAGACGCCAGCCTCGCCGCCTGCCCCACCGTTACCGGCGACGGCCAATGCAACTGCACCACGACCACCTGCGGCGCGGGCATGCTGAACACCGCGGCCGCCGTTGCCGCCGCCATCGACGGCAACGCGGTCAACCCCAACGTGGTCGTCAGCCTGCCCGATTCGCCGGTCAAGAACACCAGCCTCAGCCTGGGCTCCGGCAGCAGCAGCGCCGCGGCGGGCGCGAGCCTTGTCGGCTGGCACTGGAGCCAGCTCGCCGGCCCGGCCACCGGCAGCTTCGGCGCCGACACCCCGAGCACCACCTTCACCGCCCCAGTCGCCGGCGACTACCTTCTGCGGCTGGCGATCACCGACAGCGCCGGGCGTACCGGCGTCCAGGACGTCACCCTCAGCGTCCTCGACGCGCCGCCCAAACCCAGCAGCAGCGGCGGGGGCGGGGGCACCCTCGACCCGATCGGGCTGATCGGGCTGGGCCTCGCCGCCGCGGCCGCCGCACTCAGGCGGCGCACCGGCCGCTGAATCGATTGGCGGCAGCCGTCTTCAGCGCATCGACGAACCGCGACGGCACCGTCTGGATCATCGCCTCCGCGGAGTCAAGGTAACGCTTCTCGTCTGCAGTCGCGCGGGCCGCGCCCGACATGGTCTTCTCGCTGCGGTTGGTCGCGGGGTTGAAGGCCCTCGTCTCCGAAACCCCTCCGCCCGCCTCGCCAAAGCCCACCACGTGACAAGCCCTGAGAGCAAGGGGATGCCACGGCGCTTCGTCAGCGCCTCCTGCACGGCGCGGCCACCGGCTACCGGCTTCTTGCCCGAAGACGCCCGGGACAGGTTGGCCGACATTTCGTTGCCGGCACTGAAACGCGCCGCATCCTCGTGGCGGACGGGATGTGCAAGGCAAGCCAGCCGGGGCGAGGGCAGTGGCGTCTTGCCCTTCAAGTCCGCGTGCAGCGGGTCGTCGCGCAGCCCCCCTCCAGCCCGGCCGCACCGCGCTGAGGCGATCCGTGGTGGCCTGCATCGCAACCGGCGACACGCCGCCGAAGGGTCTGCTGCTCGATGCCGTAGCCCATCAGCGCCACCTTCGAATACTTCCTGAGGGCGGCGACATCCTCGACCTTCAGCACGCGGGCGCCCGCCGTCGCGCGCGCACCGGGCATGGCCATCGTGGCCAGAAAGGCCGCCGCGACGCCGGCCTGATAGTGACGATTCATCGGCAGCGTATCCCTCATTGTCCGCCGCAATCAAAGGCATGCCGGATGGCCGGCGCAACAAGAAACTGACGCTGACGTTTAACATGTATTTTTTTACAGTCAACGCATGTCACCCGCACCCGATCCGCCCTTCGCCGAGCTGTTCTGCCACACAAATTTCAGTTTTCTGACCGGCGCATCTCACCCCGAAGAAATGATCGACCGTGCCATTTCTCTGGGTTACACCGCGTTGGCAGTGACCGACGAGTGCTCGCTGGCCGGCATCGTCCGCGCCTGGTCGGCGCTGCAGGCGCATCCGGCCGGCAGCCTCCAGCTGCTCATCGGCACCTTCCTCCGGCTTGAAGACGGGCCGAGCCTCGTCCTCCTCGCCACCGACCGGCAGGCCTACGGGCAGCTCTCCAGTCTCATCACCCGCGGTCGGCGGGCCGCCGACAAGGGCGACTACCGCCTCACCCGGGCCGATCTCGAAACCGGCCTCCCCGGCTGCCTCGCCCTGCTGGTGCCACCGGATGCCCTCCCGCCCGGCCCGGCCCTGGCCGATGACGCGCGCTGGCTGGCAACCTGCTTCCCTGGCACCGCCTGGCTGGCCGCCCCCCTCCTGCTCGGGCCGGACGACGCCGCCCGGCAAGCCTGCATCGCCCACGCCGCGGCCGCGGCCGGCATCCCGGTCGCCGCCACCGGCGCCCCGCTGATGCACGACGCCAGCCGCCGCCGTCTGGCCGACGTGCTCACCGCCCTGCGCCACCGGCTCACCCTCGACGAAGCCGGCTACCGCCTCGCCGCCAACGCCGAGCGACGGCTCCAGCCCCGCCCCGTCCTGGCCCGCCGCCACCCGCCGGACTGGCTGGCCGAAACCCTGGCCATCGCCGCCCGCTGCCACTTCTCGCCCGCCGAGCTGCGCTACGAATACCCCCGGGAGATCGTTCCCCCCGGCGCCACCCCCATCTCCCACCTGCGCGCCCTGGTCGACCAGGGCCGCACCCCCCCCAACCCGCCGGGCCCCGACGGCGTCGACCGGGTCCCGCCCCGGGTCCGCACCCAGGCCGAAGCCGAACTCGCCCTGATCGCCGAACTCCGCTACGAAGCCTTCTTCCTCACCGTCGAAGACATCGTCCGCTTTGCCCGCAGCCAGAAGATCCTGTGCCAGGGCCGGGGCTCCGCGGCCAACTCGGTGGTGTGCTACGCCCTGGGCATGCTGTCTGCCATCCGGCGCAGCCTCAAGCTCATCGGCCAGTGGCTGGGCCGGCCTTTCGGCATGCCCGACATCCCCCGCGAGGAGCGCGCCGTCTACGACATGCTCTGCCAGGCCGACGCGATGGGCGTCTTTCAGGTCGAATCCCGCGCCCAGATGAGCATGCTGCCGCGCCTGCGCCCGCGCTGTTACTACGATCTGGTGGTCGAGGTCGCCATCGTCCGCCCCGGGCCCATCCAGGGCGGCATGGTCCACCCCTACCTCACCGCCCGCGAGAAAGTCGCCCGTCACCAGCCCATCCTCTACCCCAGGCCCGAAATCGAGCCGGTGCTCAAGCGCACCCACGGCGTGCCCATCTTTCAGGAACAGGTGATGCAGTTGGCCATGGTGGCCGCCGGCTTCACCGCCGGCGAGGCCGACCAGCTCCGCCGCGCCATGGGCGCCTGGGGCCGCAAGGGCGACCTGCTGCGCTACCAGGACAAGCTCACCGCCGGCATGCTCGCCCGGGGCTACCGCCAGGAGTTCGCCGACGCCCTGTGCCGGCAGATCCAGGGCTTCGGCAGCTACGGCTTTCCGGAATCCCACGCCGCCAGCTTCGCCCTGCTGGTCTATGTCTCGGCCTGGATCAAGCGCTTTCATCCGGCCGCCTTCCTGTGCGGCCTGCTCAACAGCCAGCCGATGGGCTTCTACGGCCCCTCGCAACTCATCCAGGACGCCCGGCGGCACAACGTCGAGGTCCGCCCCGTCGATGTGCAGGCCAGCCACTGGGAATGCACCCTCGAACCCACCACCGCCAACCCGGCCCAGCCCGCAGCCCGCCTCGGGCTGCAGCTCGTCAAGGGGCTGGGGGCCGAACCGGCGGCGCGCATCGTCGCCGCCCGGGCGGCGGGCCCCTTCGGCTCGGTGGATGAACTCGCCCGCCGGGCCCGGCTCATCACCGCCGAACTGCGCATCCTGGCCTCCGCCGGCGCCCTGGCCAGCCTTGCCGGCCATCGTCGCCAGGCCTGGTGGGCCGCAGCCGGCAGCCAGGCGGCGCCCGGCGTGCTCCACGACGCCCCCATCCCCGACACCCCACCGGCCCTCGCCCCCCCTACCGAACCCCAGGACATCGTCGCCGACTACGCCCGCCTCGGCTTCACCCTCGGCCGCCACCCGCTTTCCTTCCTGCGGGGCATGCTCTGCGCCGAACGCTTCCTCAGCGCCGCCGAGATCGCCGGCTGCCCGGATCGCAAGCTCGCCCGCTGCGCCGGCATCGTCACCTGCCGCCAGCGGCCCGGCACCGCCAAGGGCACCCTGTTCGTCACCCTCGAAGACGAGACCGGCTGGGTGAATGTGATCGTCCGCCCCGAACTGCTCGAAGCCGAACGCCGCATCCTGCTGGGCGCCAGCCTGATCGGCATCTACGGCCAGATCGCCCGCCAGGGCGACATCGTGCACCTGCACGCCAAGCGGGTGGTGGACCGCTCCGCCGCTCGGCCGGCTCTCCACCCGCAGCCGCGACTTCCACTGAGCGACACAGGTCACAACCCGGGCGACATAAACCTATCCACCCGCCGCAGCCGCTGCCTACAATTTCGCCTGCCTGCAAGCACCCGGGCTCGCGGCGCCCCAGCCCCAACGGATACCTGAATGATCTGGCTCGACAACTCGCGGATCCTCGCCATCTTCGCCGTCGTCGTCCTGCACGCCGCCGTCACCCCGGTGGCCGACGCCCCCCTCGGCTCGGCCTACTGGTGGGCCGGCAACGTGGTGGACGCCTTCAGCCGCTGGTGCGTGCCGGTCTTCGTGATGATTAGCGGCGCGCTCCTCCTCGCCCCCGGCAAGACCGAAAGCGCCGGCACCTTCTACCGCAAGCGCATCGCCCGCATCCTTGTGCCCTTCCTGTTCTGGTCGGCGTTCTACCTGCTGTGGGTGTTCGTCAAGGGCCGCCTGAAGGGCAGCCCGCCCAGCGGGGCCGATCTGCTCCACCGCCTCGCCATCGGAGAGCCCTACTACCACCTGTGGTTTCTCTACATGCTGGTGCCGCTCTACCTGGTCACCCCCCTGCTCCGGCCGCTCGTCGCCCAAAGCCCGCGCAGCCGCCTGCTCAAGCTGACGCTGCTGGGCTTCGCGCTCGCCGCCCTCAACGCCATCCTGGCCCGCATCCTGCCCCGGAGCGGCACCTTCTTTCCGGCCTGGTTCCTGGCCTACGTGCCGTACTTCCTCCTCGGGCACCTCATCGCCACCGACCCGCGCCAGCCCCCCCGGGCGGCACTCTGGATCATCCTGATCGGCGCCGGCCTGCTCACCGCGGTGGGCTGTCACGCCCTGGCATCCCGCGCAGGCCTTGCCACCGGGCTGTACTTCTACGATTACCTCAGCCTCACCGTCATCCCGATGGCGGCAAGCTGCATGTACCTGCTCAAATCCTGGCGCCGCCCCCTTGCCGGGGCCGACCGCACCCGACAGCTCTCGGCCCTCACCATGGGCGTCTACCTGATTCACCCGCTGTTCATCGAGGTGCTCCAGCGCGCCGGCTTCGGCACGCTGGATTTCAACCCCATCCTGTCGATCCCCGCCGTCGCCGCGGCCGCCTTCGCCGGTGCCCTGGCCGTGTCCTACCTCATCGCCCGCGTGCCTTTGCTGCGACGCAGCATCTAACCTCCCCTTCCACCCCACCGCGCCGCAGCTATGACATCAGCCACATAACGATGCGCAAGTCGGGTAAAGTTCAGCTTCCTTGCTGCAGCGCCAGATGTACCCCGTGACACCGCTTCACTTCCACACCGTCCTCCAACTCATCGTCACCGGCAACCTCCTGGCCCTGGTGCTGGCCTACAAGAAGCAGGCCGGTAACCGCGGGCCCGTCCGGCTCTTCGTCCTGAGCCAGCGTCTGCAAGCCGTCGGCTGGCCCCTCATCGGCCTGCGCTGCTCGACATGAGCCACATCCGGTCACCCGCCTTCATGGTTCGGTTCAGCTTCCTGCTAGTGGGCACCCTGGCCGTCCTGCTCCTCATGAAGAAAGCCGACGACAGACTGCTGAGCAAAAGCGAAGCCCACGAGCGGGAGCACCTGCAAGCCACCGAGGCCAGCGACCACCCCCGGACCATCCTGCCGGCCCGCAACGCCGCCGCCCCCGCGCGGGAGCCAGATCCATCCCAGCGCTTCCGCCGCTACGATCGGGGCCCGGGCGCCCGCGAGTTCACCGGCACCGACCTTGGCCTCTACCCGATCCGCAACCTCGACCGCCTCCAGCATGGCGACGTCGACTACCGGGCCGACGCAGACGGTTGGGTGGAATTCAACCTGCAACTGCCCGCAAGGCCGCCGCGGGCAGCGTAACCCCCATGCCTGCCACCCGGATCCTCATCGTCGAAGACCACGGCATCCTGCGGGAAGAACTGGTTCACTTCCTCGGCCTCAGCGGCTTTCAGGCCGACGGGGTAAGCTGCGGCCTGGGCCTCGACGACTGGCTGATGGAACACGGGCGACCGCCCGACATCGCCATCGTCGACCTCAACCTCCCCGGCGAAGACGGCTTCTCCATCGCCCAGCGCCTGCGACACGCCTATCCACGGATGGGCCTCGTCGTCCTCACCGGACGCAAGCAGCCCAGCGACCGGATCGGCAGCTACGACTCCGGCGCCGACGTCTACCTCAGCAAACCCGTTTCGGGCAACGAACTACTCGCCGTGATCCGCAGCCTCCAGCGTCGGCTGCACCCCGAAAACCGGGCCGTCTGGCGCCTGGACAGACAATTAGGCTCAATCGCCAGCCCCGACGGAAGCAGCACCACGCTCACCGGCCTCGAAAGCGCCATCCTCGCGACCCTCGCCACCAGCGTCGATCAGACGGCCGAATCGAGCCAGCTCCTGCTCCTGTGCGCCGACAAGAACGCCGACCTCGAAAAGAACTATCTCGAGGTCACCATCAGCCGCCTCCGCCGCAAGCTCACCCCGCTCCAGCCGGGCGCCGACAGCCCCCTCATCCGCGCAGTCCGGGGCAAGGGCTATCAACTCCTGATTCCGCTCGAGATTCACTGACAGCGCCGCCTCATCCCCATGACCCAGGATGTGCGTCGGGATTCCAAGCCCCCTGCTCCCGGCGAGCAGCCAGAGCACGCACATGAGCACCGCGGAAGACGACTTCGGCACTGGCGCCCGCGTCAGAATAGTTGCCACCTCGATAGAATCCTGAATTCGGGGGCGATGATGAGAGAACGAGTTGGCGCGATACGGACAAGAATTCAAAGACAGAGCGGTGGCGCGGTTGC
>NZ_JAYRMI010000068.1:0-21472 GCF_041904905.1 Zoogloea sp.
CCAGGCCGACCTGGACGCCCAGCTCGCCCGCGCCGCCGACGCCGCCCAAGCCCTCGCCCGCCTGCCCGCCGCGCCCCCCGACGCGCCCCCCGCCGCGCCCCCCGCCGTGGCCACCGCCGAAGCCACCGAAGACGCCGCCCGCCGCGAAGCCGACACCCTCGCCGCGCGCCTCGCCCAGGCCCAGACCGACGCCGCCACCGCCGACGCCGCCCACGCCGCCGCCCGCCGCGAAGCCGCCGCCGCCCAGGCCCTGCTCGACGCCCCCGAGCGCGCCGGCATCCTGGCCCGCGCCCGCACCGACCTCATCGACACCCAGGCCGCCCAAGCCACCCTCGCCAGCCGCATCGACACCCTCGCCCGCCAGATCGACGCCGCCCGCCCCGACGTGCTGCGCCAGGACGTGGAGCGCTTCACCCGCAGCGCCGAACGCCTCGAAGCCGACCACGCCCGACGCCGCGACGCCCTGCTCCGCCTCGACGTGGAACTCCAGACCGCCGGCGCCCTGGGGCTCGACGAACAGCGCGCCGAAGTCGCCCGCGACCTCGCCCAGGCCCAGCGCCGCCGCGCCGAACTCGCCCGCCGCGCCGCCGCCCTCGACCACCTGCTGGGCCTGCTGCAGGCCCGCCGGCAAGCCCTCACCCGGCGCCTCCAGGCCCCCCTCAAGCGCCACCTCGACCACTACCTCCACCTGCTGTTTCCCCACGCCAGCCTGGAGATCGACGACCGCCTGCAGCCCGGCGCCCTCACCCGCCGCAGCCCCGACGGCGCCGGCCACGAGACCGGCCCCTTCGACGCCCTCAGCTTCGGCGCCCGCGAACAGATGGGCATCGTCAGCCGCCTCGCCTACGCCGACCTGCTCAAGGAAGCCGGCCGCCCCACCCTCCTCATCCTCGACGACGCCCTGGTCCACACCGACGCCGAACGCCTCGCCCAGATGAAGCGCATCCTCTTCGACGCCGCCACCCGCCACCAGATCCTGCTGTTCAGCTGCCACCCCGAAGACTGGCGCGATCTGGGCGTGGCGCCGCGGGCCATCGCCACCCTCCAACCCGCACCTTAACCGGAGCCCACCCCATGACCGACACGCCCAAGCTGGCCGACCTGCGCAAAAGCTACGAACACGGCAGCCTCGACGAAGACCAGGTGGCCACCGAACCCCTGGCCCAGTTCACCGCCTGGCTCGACGAAGCCCTCGCCCGCGGCCTGCCCGAACCCAACGCCATGACCCTCGCCACCGTCGGCGAAGACGGCCGCCCCGCCACCCGGGTCGTCCTCATCAAGGGCTGCGACGCCCGCGGCATCGTGTGGTTCTCCAACTACGCCAGCCGCAAGGGCCGCGAGCTGGCGCACCAGCCCTTCGCGGCGCTGCAGTTTCACTGGGTAGAGCTGGAACGGGTGGTGCGCATCGAAGGGCGCGTCGAGAAAGTGTCGGACGAAGAATCCGACGCCTACTTCGCCAGCCGGCCGCTCACCCACCGCATCGGCGCCTGGGCCTCGCCCCAGAGCGAGCCCATCCCCGGACGCGGCACCATCGTCGCCCGGGCCGCAGAGTTCGGCCTCAAGTTCGGCCTCAACCCGCCCCGCCCGCCCCACTGGGGCGGCTACCGGCTGGTGCCGGACTACTGGGAGTTCTGGCAGGGCCGCGCATCGCGCCTGCACGACCGCATCGCCTACCGGCTGCAGGGCGGCCAGTGGCACACGCTGCGGCTGGCGCCCTGAAGGCCCAAGCCCGGCCGGCTTACAGGCGGCGCTTCACCGCCTCAGCCAGCGCCGCGTCGCGGTGGGGATCGGCGGCATCCGCCAGCCCCGCCGCCACGCCGGCCCGGTCTTCGGCGGCGCGGTTCTGGCTCATCTTCCACTTGCCCTCGACGCGCGCGATGGGGATCTCGATGCCGACGATGGCCTTCATCTGTGCGGCGATGAACGCCGCCGGGGCGTCATCCACCGCCCACGGCTCGGGGCGGCAACCCTCCTGAAGCCGGGTGAGGTCGTCGAGCTGGCGGCGCAGCCACCCGGCGTCCTCCACCACCGCCGGCCGCCCCCAGGCGTGCACGGTGGCGTAGTTCCAGGTGGGCACCACCTTGCCGGTGGCCGCCTTGGTGGCGTACCACGCGGGGGTCACGTAACCCTCTTCGCCCTGAAACACCACCAGACATTCGTCCAACCCGGCCAGCTCGCGCCAGTGGGGGTTGGCCCGCGCCACGTGAGCGCGCAGCACGCCGTGCCCGCCTTCGTCCGGGTAGATCAGGAAGGGCACGGGCGACGCCATCAGCCCGCCCGGCCCATGGGTGACGAGCAGCGCCAGCGGATGGGCGCGCATCAGCGCGTGCAGGGTTGCCGGGGTGGTTTCGCGGAAGGCGGGCGGGATGTACATGGCGGGCAGGCGGAGGATCGGCGGAGGAGCCGATCCTCCCACAACGCCCCCATGGCCGGGAAGCCCCGGTCGGCTCAGTCGCCGGCGCCGCCTTTGGTGGCGCGGATCAGCCCGATCAGGTCGTGGGGCTGGCCGCGCACCAGCTTCAGCAGCTCGGCCCGCGCCCGGTCGTGCGCCACCCCGTCGGCTACCAGCTTGTCGAGCAGCTCGCCAAAGCGCTGGCGCCGCTTCAGCCCGTTGGGCGACTGATCGCGGCGGTCATAGAAAACCTCCAGCAAGGTCGACCCGCACACGCAGTTGCGGAACACCTCCACAATCGCGCTGCCGTCGTCGTCCAGGCTCTGCTTGAGCCCCGAATGGTCGGCCCGCACCTGACGGGTGGCCGCCAGAAACTCCGCCGCGTCGGCATAGGCCTGCCCGCAGTTGCGGCACACCTTCGGAAACGTCGCCTCCTCCAGCGCCTGCAGGCTGCGGAAGAGGTCTTCGTGGGAATACCGCAGGCTCATGCTCCATCCCCCTCGCCAAAGTCAGGCTTATCGGCAGCCCGCGCCCGGGGTTGACGCACGCGCATCGACCGCCGCAGCCCCGCGCGGCGTGAGCACATACGCCTTCTGGGCCACCCGCGCCAGGGTGGGCGCGCCCGGCCCCGGCAACGCCTCCAGCGCACACTCGGCGCTCATCGACGCCACCTCGAACAGCGCCCCGTAAAGCCCCACGATCTCCGGCGACGCGGCCAGCACCTCCTCGTCCGTCTCGCCCTCCTCGGCATCCTCGGTGGTGAGCAGCAGGATCCGGCAATCCGCCGGCACGATGGCCCGCAGGTGCGCCAGATACGCCGCCCGCAGGCCCTCCGGCAAGGCGGTGAGCGACGCCCGGTCGTAGATCGCCTTCACGTCGCCCAGATCGGCGGCGCACAGATCGAAGAAATCCCCGCAGTGGATCGCCAGCCGGCCGCTGCGCCAGCGGGTGAAGGCCCCCTGACGGTGGCGCGCCGGCTGCAGGCGGCTCTCCTTGAAGAAAGCCCGGACGGCGATGGGGCTCAACTCCACCCCGATCACCTCGTGGCCCTGCTGGTGCAACCACAGCAGATCGCGGCTCTTGCCGCACAAGGGCACGAAGATCCGGTCCGACGCCGCCAGCCCCAGCGTGGGCCACAGCCGGATCAGCAGCGGATTGACCGCCGCCTGATGAAAATCGATCGCTCGATCCCGCCAGCACTGCTGCCAGCGCTCGTTGTCGCCGTCGGGCATGACGCACCGTCCTTTCGGGGGGTTGAATGGACGGCATCGCGCGTCCACGGGGTTCCCCGCTGCCCTACCGGCGGAGCGAATCCTGGCACCGGCACCCGCCTTCCAGGCGCCGATTGGCGTTGGCGCCCCATAGGGCGGATCGATCTGGCACACGCCAGCGCACCCCATGGTGCACTGCATCGTCGGTCCAGTATGGCCCCGCCCCCACCAAAAGGAAACGTGAATCGGGCCAGCCCGCCGGCCTATCGGCCCCCAGCCCGGTGCAGGGCCTCGCGCTGGCGACGCAGATCGCGCTTCGCCGCCTCCGCCTCGCGGATGAACAAGTCCATCCGCCGCTCCGCCTCCTTCAAGACGCGGCGCATGGTGGCGGCGTCCGGGTCCTTCCAGTCGGCCCCCGACTGGTTCGCCATGAACACCACCCCCCGGGCAAACTCGGTCAGGGTGAGATCGGGGTTGCCCCCCTTCGGCGGCATCGCCCGCAGGCCCACCCAGGCATGGCCCGAGAGCATCGGCAGCCCCTCGGCGATCAGCGGCGCCCAGGCCGCCCGGTCGCCCACCCGGGGCGCCCGCGCCACGCCCGGTTCGTGGCACGCAAAACAGGTCTCCCGATACACCTGCTCGCCGCTGCGCAGGCCGGGCTGCGCCCCCGCCGGCAACGCCGCCGCCAAGGCCAGCCCCGCCAGCACGGGACGCAGGACAGAACGAATGGGGGTGGCAAACATGAACGCTCCTTCAGCGATGCCGGGCTCCCCGTGCCGCCGGCACGAGCGATGCAGAAATCATTACGCGTATCGTATCAAAAACCGAAACCATCATGCCATTCGCCTTACCCGTTACGGCGCAGGGCGAGCTGGCCGCCCGCCTGAACCGCACAGACGCCAACCCGGGCCGAAAGCGCTCAGGTTGGCGCCGAACCGCTTCAAGTTCAAGCTCAAAACACTCCGCTTCGAGATGAACTTGTTCAGGTCGATGCCGAAAAAGTTCAAGTCTGAGGTGAGCCGGTTCAGGTCGAAGGTGAACTGGTTCATGTCTGAGGTGAACTAGTTCAAGTCAAAGCTGAACTGGTTCATGTCCGAGGTGAACTGGTTCAGGTCAAAGCTGAACTGGTTCATGTCTGAGGTGAACTGGTTCAGGTCAAAGCCGAACTGGTTCATGTCTGAGGTGAACCGGTTCGGGTCAAAGCCGAACTGGTTCATGTCCGAGGTGAACTAGTTCAAGTCAAAGCTGAACTGGTTCATGTCCGAGGTGAACTAGTTCAAGTCAAAGCCGAACTGGTTCATGTCCGAGGTGAACTAGTTCAAGTCAAAGCTGAACTGGTTCATGTCCGAGGTGAACTAGTTCAAGTCAAAGCTGAACTGGTTCATGTCCGAGGTGAACCGGTTCGGGTCAAAGCTGAACTGGTTCATGTCCGAGGTGAACTAGTTCAAGTCAAAGCCGAACTGGTTCATGTCCGAGGTGAACTAGTTCAAGTCAAAGCTGAACTGGTTCATGTCCGAGGTGAACCGGTTCAGGTCAAAGCTGAACTGGTTCATGTCCGAGGTGAACTAGTTCAAGTCAAAGCCGAACTGGTTCATGTCCGAGGTGAACTAGTTCAAGTCAAAGCCGAACTGGTTCATGTCCGAGGTGAACCGGTTCGGGTCAAAGCCGAACCCGTTCATGTCCGAGCTGAACCGATGCCGGTGCCCCCGCCACCCCAACGGCCGGCGACACCGCCGGCCGCCATCGGACAGCCCCGGCTCACTTAGCGGTGTCGTCTCCGCCGCCCTTGCGCCGACCCTGCCCCGCAAAACGCACCGCCGCCTGGGCCGACAACTCATCCAGCACCCCACCCTTGCCCGCCGCCTTGGCAAAGCGGTAACCGTCCAGCGCCGCCCGGTAGATGTCGCTGCCCAGCGCCATCTCGGTATCCTCCGACCGCCTCGCCAGCACCGCCAGGCGCGCAAACACCGGCCGCAACTGGTCCAGCGCCTTGAGATCGGCCGAAAACTCCCGCAGGCTGAAAGTGCCCGGCAGAATCTCCGGGCTCAGCGACAGCACGTCATGCGCCTTGCGCGCAAACATCTCCGACTTCGGCCCCATCTTCGTCAGCTCGACCCGCTCATCCACCGACAACGAGATCAAGCCATCCAGATGCGTCTCCAGCACCCCCAGCGCCCCCCTCACCGCCTCCAGCTGCTCGTCCGACAACTCAAGCGAAACCAGATTCTGCGACATGCTCCACTCCTCGATTAAGTGACGTTAATATGTCAAACGCAAACAAACGCGCACCCCGGATTCTCGACGGGCAGAACGAAGATGTCAAACGGTTTTGCGGAATGGGTATCTCGGAACCCGGACCAGACAACTCGACCTCACCCCCGGTGACACCAAAAGCTCGGGCCACGCGGACCGAACTCGCCCCCCCCGGACCGCCGCCGCGTGACGGCGCGGATACACCGGAGCACGGAGCACGAAAAAGTGGGGCTGCTACTGCCTGACCACACTCAGGAAACGCGTTGATCTCCACTCGCAGACGGCAGTCAGGATCGCAACACCCGGACAAAGACCAAGGTCATGCTGAAGCGGTAGAATGAGGGCAATCGGCCAGGAGCGGCCGGTCGCCGCTCGGTCCGGATAACGGCCATTCGGGCGAGGTGGTAGGCTGTTGGCCTGCGCGCCACTTGAATTGGATCATCCTACTATGCCGTCGGCTGCTGCTTTCCCTGCCGTGTTATTTTGCGTTGTGCTTAGTTTGCGTTTTTGAACAATAACTTGCCGGCCGCATTATCCGGCATTCCGATGTTACGCGGCAGAACTGTCGCCCTAGAACAAAGTTAGGGGGATGAATGGCCCATTTTCTACTCAGGGAGCAATGATGGATAAGAACAAGCCTTACGACTTCCCGGAGCTGTTTCGCTACTTTGTGATGATGCCCAAGTTCGATGATAACATCGAACTTCTCGCGTCGTTGGCAGAGCCGGAGGATTGGGACTACAAGTCCACCGCATCTCCCCATTCAAAGCCCATTCTCCACAATTACATCAAGTACACATACAAGCGGGTGGCCGAGGAGAAGAAGATCACGGTTACGTCCGACGAAGAGCTTGCTTGTTGGAACACTGGGCTAATCACAAGCAAACAAGAGCCACTGTTCGCTCTCTTCGAACGAAACAAGCTCGATAGCTGCACCCAGTACTGGCACTTCTGGAAATTCGCCCGAAAGGGCGAGGGGGATCTCAACAAATTCCCTTCTCTGCCCGAAATGGCCCACTACTTCGATGATCCATCGGTATTGGTCTTCGACACTCGAAAGGAACTTAGAGTCAACGTCGAACACATCATCGAAGACAACCTTGATCGATTTCCTGACAGACTGAAGGACATGAGTTCGTTTGGCCTTCAGAACTTGGTCAAGGGAGCCATCGACACCGCTTCGGAACGAGTAAAGAGGAATTACAAGACTGCCATTCCTCAGTACTACCAAGGGTCCATTCAACTCCTGCTGCCGCTCACGCTTCTTGATCCATCGCGTGCCGATTTGGCCCTTGTAGTCGAGCGGTTTAGCGACTTCTATCGAGGCGCTACCTGTCTCACGCTCGATATGGCCTACAACAATGCCAGGCAACTCGCAAGGCCAGACCGTGATTGGCTCACCCCCTAACATTTCGTTCCAGGGGACCGCCGGCAAGCTGCGCTTGCCGGTTCGATCCGGGCTTCGCCCTCCGCCGGCCCCTGAACTCGAACGCTAGGTTTCAGCGATGCCCACCATAACCGCTCAACAGTTGCGAGATATTGTCGGCGAGGTTATAGCGCCAACGGTTTCCCTGCATCGTGGGTCGCGAGAGGCTGGAGATGATAAGTACATCAAGCCCGAAGGTGCAGAACCAACTGACGAAGAGATAACGGACTTCTTACTGAGCAATCCAATTCTCGATAGCGAAACTGTTTCGCAGTTGACTGACCCTGGCCTTCTTGGCTTTCTTGGTAGCACAGCGGTTGCATCCGAAGCTTGGATCGAAGAGTTTCGATCGAACGTCACTGATTGGGCCGGCACGCAAGAGTGGTTGGCTGCAGATTTAGTCTTCTATCACGTTATCGACATGCTTGGTCTCCCAAATCCCGAGCGAGAGATATGGAAGCCAAATACATCGCTCGTTACTGCACATGCATTCCTTGCCAACTCACCCAATCATCTATTGCTTGCTGAAAGGCTGTTGCGAGATGGGCGGCTGCTAAGCGAAATGGGGTGGAGGGAATTTGAGAAGCTCATTGGGGAGCTTCTACAGACGCACGGTTGGAATGTCACCGTTATGCGGGGTACAAAAGACGGTGGAATAGATGTGTTGGCGGAGAGGATTGATCCCGTTCTTGGGGGACTCAAGGCTATTTGGCAAGCCAAGAAGTACGCGAATGATCGCAAGGTTCAGCTTAGCCATTTGCGGGAGCTTTCGGCAGTGGTAGAGCGTGAACGCGCAACTAAGGGAGTAATCGTTACAACAAGCGCTTTAACGCGAGGTGCCATTGATTGGGTCCAGCGCGATACTTATCGTCTCGAAGCAAAAGACGGTTCTTACGTCGAGAAATGGGTAAAGAGCCGTCTGTATGAAACCTAACCCTGCAATCCACCGGACCTGCGCGAAAGGCCGCGCAGCCGAGTAGGTCGGATTAGCGCAGCGTAACCCGACGTTCTCTGGGTGCTCCCATAGAGCCATTCCCTCCGTGGTACTCCCACGCGGCTTGTTGCAGGTGGCCTCAAGTACGCGGGGGATCGCTCCGGCGATGTCGGGTTACGCTGCGCTAACCCGACCTACCTGAACGCCCTTTCATCGTCTTTTCCAGCCCTTCCAGCATCCGCAGGTCTTCGGCATCGGCGGCCAGTGCGTCGGCGTGGCGGCGCTGCGTGTCGAAAAGGTCGTAGCGCTCGTGGGCAGCGGCGCTGGCCTGGTCGGCCGAGCGCGTGCCGGCGCCTTGAAGGACGGGGTAGTCGTTGAACTCAAGCAGGCGGTCCACGTTGTTGCGCCAGTAGTCGAGGGTGAGTTGCTGCTTCTGCCTGACGCGCAGTTCGGCCTGTTCGAGGAAGATCACGACGAGGCGGTTGAGGGTATCCACTTCGTCGGCGGTGAGGTAGTTCTTGGCGACGATCACGTCCTGCTTGCGGACGCGGTTGCCGCTCCAGGTGGTGAGGCCCATGTTGGGGGCGTCGGCGCTGGCGCGGTCGATGATGATCTCGGCGGCGGTCTTTTGGGTGACGGCGTACAGCAGCTTGTTCTGCACTTCGGCAAAGAAGAGCTGGGCGGCCGCGTCGGCGCTGCGATAGTCGGCGCTCAGGCTGAAGAGGTCGCGCACCTTCTGGTAGAAGCGCTTTTCGGACGCCCGGATTTCCCGGATGCGGGCCAGCAGTTCGTCGAAGTAATCCCACCCGCCGGGGTTCTTGAGGCGTTCGTCGTCCAGGACGAAACCCTTGACCAGATATTCGGCGAGATAGGTGGTGGCCCACTGGCGGAACTGGGTGCCGCGTACGCCTTTTACGCGATAGCCGACGGCCAGGATCATTTCGAGGCGGTAGCGCTTGGTGCGGTAGCGCTTGCCATCCGCGGCAGTTATTAAGGATTCCTTAATAACTGAATCCGCGCTCAACTCACCTTCCTTCAGGATGTTGCGGATGTGGATGTTGGCGTTGGGAACGGTGGTGGCAAACAGCTCCGCAATTTCGGCCTGACTGAGCCAGATGCTGCCATCCTCGGCCCTGAGCTTGAGCTGGGCTGTACCGTCGTCGGTCTGGTAGAGGATCAGTTCGCTCATTGGCCTTCTCCCTGGGCGGATGGGGCAAGGGATTGCCGCCCCCCAAAAGCAGAAAGAGGCCGGGGAGCCTCTTTCTGGGATTGCTTCGATCAGTGCGGGGTGTTCAACGCAGGAACGTCACACATCCAGATTCCGCGCGTACAGCGCGTTCTCTTCGATGAACGCCCGGCGGGGTTCGACGTTGTCGCCCATGAGCGTGGCGAAGATTTCGTCGGCGGCGATGGCGTCGTCGATCTGCACCTTGAGCAGGCGGCGGACGGCCGGGTCCATGGTGGTTTCCCAGAGCTGCTCGGGGTTCATTTCGCCGAGACCTTTGTAACGCTGCTTGGAGATGCCGCGTTCGACTTCGGAGAGCATCCAGCCGATGGCGTCGGCGAAGCTGGTGACGGCTTGCTGCTTTTCGCCACGGCGCATGATGGCGCCGGGCTGGACGAGGCCGGAGATGGATTCGGTGGCCTGGCGGATGGTGCGCCAGTCGCCGGAGCGCAGGAAGTCGCCGTCGATCTGGCTGACCTTGCGGTTGCCGTGGTGCATGCGGGCCAGATCGAGGGTCCAGGCTTCGGTGGCTTCGTTGTAGGCGGCTTCGATGGTGATGTCGGCGCCCACGGCGGCCTGCAGGCGGGCGGCGGAGTCGCGGGTGGCGGTTTCGTCATCCACCGAGAGGGGCAGGTCGTTGGCGAGCAGGGCGTGCAGGACGTCGGAGTCGATCCAGTCGGAGAGGCGGCGGATCACGCCTTCGGCGAGCAGGTAGGTGCGGGCGAGGCCGGCGAGGGCTTCGTCGCGGATGGCTTCGGCGCCTTCGCGGGGGGTGAGGGCGGCGCCTTCAAGGCCGAGCTTGAGCAGGTGGGCGTTTAGCTCGGTGTCGTCCTTGATGTACATCTCGTTCTTGCCGTGCTTGATCTTGTAGAGCGGCGGCTGGGCGATGTAGATGTGGCCGCGCTCGACGAGTTCGCGCATCTGGCGGTAGAAGAAGGTGAGCAGGAGGGTGCGGATGTGCGCGCCGTCCACGTCCGCGTCGGTCATCAGGATGATGCGGTGGTAGCGGAGCTTTTCGGGCTTGAAGTCGTCGGCGCCGATGCTGGTGCCCAGCGCGGTGATGAGGGTGGTGATCTGCTCGGAGCTGATGAGCTTGTCGAAGCGGGCGCGCTCGACGTTGAGCACCTTGCCGCGCAGGGGGAGGATCGCCTGGAACTTGCGGTCGCGGCCCTGCTTGGCGGAGCCGCCTGCGGAGTCGCCCTCGACGATGTAGATCTCGCACAGGGCGGGGTCTTTTTCCTGGCAGTCGGCGAGCTTGCCGGGCAGGCCGACGCCGTCGAGCACGCCCTTGCGGCGGGTCATCTCGCGGGCGCGGCGGGCGGCTTCGCGAGCGCGGGAGGCTTCGACGATCTTGCCGCAAATCGTTTTGGCGTCGATGGGGCGCTCGAGGAGGAAGTCGGCGAGCTTTTGCGCGACGACTTCTTCAACCGCCGGGCGGGCTTCGCCGGAGACGAGCTTCATCTTGGTCTGGGAGGCGAACTTGGGGTCGGGCATCTTGACCGACAGCACGCAGGCGAGGCCCTCGCGCATGTCGTCGCCGGAGATGTCGACCTTGGCCTTCTTGGCGATCTCGTTTTCTTCGATGTACTTGTTGATGACGCGGGTCATCGCGGCGCGCAGGCCGGTGAGGTGGGTGCCGCCGTCCGCCTGGGGGATGTTGTTGGTGAAGCAGAGCACCTGTTCGGCGTAGCTGTCGTTCCACTGCATGGCCACTTCGACGGTGATGGGCACGCCGTTCTGGATGGATTCGCCGCTGGAGTGGAAGACGGTGGGGTGGAGCACCGACTTGGCGCGGTTGATGTAATCCACAAAGCCGGCCACGCCGCCGGCGAAGGCGAAGTCTTCTTCCTTGCCGGTGCGCTGGTCTACAAGGCGGATCTTGACGCCGTTGTTGAGGAAGGAGAGTTCGCGCAGGCGCTTGGCGAGGATTTCGTAGTGGTATTCGACGGTGCCGAAGATCTCTTCGTCGGCGAGGTAGTGCACCTTGGTGCCGCGCTTGGTGGTGTCGCCGACGATCTTGAGGGGGCTGGTCTCGATGCCGTCGACGACTTCGATGACGCGATCCACGGCGTGGCCGCGGTTGAACTCCATGAAGTGCTTGTGGCCGTCGCGGGCGACGGTGAGGCGCAGCCACTTGGAGAGGGCATTGACGCAGGAGACGCCCACCCCGTGCAGGCCGCCGGAGACCTTGTAGCTGTTCTGGTTGAACTTGCCGCCGGCGTGGAGCACGCACATCACGATTTCGGCGGCGGAGCGCTTGGGTTCGTGCTTGTCGTCCATCTTGACGCCGACCGGGATGCCGCGGCCGTTGTCGGACACCGAGATGGAGTTGTCGGCGTGGATGGTGATGACGATATCGTCGCAGTGGCCGGCGAGGGCTTCGTCGATGGCGTTATCGACCACTTCGAAGACCATGTGGTGCAGGCCGGTGCCGTCGGAGGTGTCGCCGATGTACATCCCGGGCCGCTTGCGTACGGCCTCCAGCCCTTCGAGCTGCTGGATGCTGGATTCGTCGTAGTTGTCGGCGGGGTTTTGCGGCGTATCGGACATGGCGTTCTCGGTTTAGCGGGTGAAGCATTGGGTGCCAGGCATCGGGGGTGAGGGCGCGGTGCCGGCATTGGCCAGCCCACACGAACCTCCTCACGCCTTCCTCCTCACTCCTCACGGTGGTTCCCCGGCTGCGGCCGGGGAGCCGCCTCAGATTCTCATCGGCATCACGACGTACTTGAAGTCGGCGTTGTCGGCGAGGCCGAACAGGGCGCTGGCGTTGCCGTCGTTGAAGCGGATCTCGATCTCGTTGGCGGAGACGTTGGTGAGCACGTCGAGCAGATAGGTGACGTTGAAGCCGATGTCGAGCGAATCGCCGCTGTAGTCGACTTCGAGTTCTTCCTGGGCTTCTTCCTGCTCGGCGTTGGTGGAGACGAGCTTGAGGCTGCCTTCGGAGAGCATCAGGCGCACGCCGCGGAACTTCTCGTTGGTGAGGATGGCGGCGCGCTGCAGGGCTTGCAGCAGGGCCAGACGGCTGGCCTTGACGAGCTTGGGGTGGCCCTGGGGGATGACCCGCTCGTAGTCGGGGAACTTGCCGTCGATGAGCTTGGAGATGAGTTCGATGTTGCCGAAGCGGAAGACGATCTGGTTGCCCACCAGGGTGACTTCGAGGGGGTCGTCGGAATCGGAGAGCTGACGGGCCAGCTCGACGACGGTCTTGCGGGGCAGGATCACGTCGGTGCGGGCGTAGTCGCCCACCAGCGGAGAGGCGGCGTAGGCGAGGCGGTGGCCGTCGGTGGCGACCATGCGCAGCAGGTTGCCGGCGACCACCAGCAAGAGGCCGTTGAGGTAGTAGCGGATGTCCTGCTGGGCCATGGCGTACTGGACCAGGGCGAGCTGCTTCTTGAAGGCCTTTTGGGTGGTGGTGAACTGCACGCCTTCGCCTTCGGGCGGGGACAGGCGGGGGTAGTCGGCGGCGGGGAGCGTCTGGAGCTGGAAGCGGCTCTTGCCGGCCTTGAGGGTGATCCGCTTGTCGTCGAGGGTGAGGCTGACCTCGGCGGCGTCGGGCAGGGCGCGCAGGATGTCCTGCAGCTTGCGGGCGCCCACGGTGATGGCGGCATCTTCGCCGCCGACGGTGGCGGTGGTGCTGTTGCGGATCTGGATCTCGATGTCGGTGACCAGCAGGGTCAGCGCGTCGCCCTTCTTCTCGATGAGGACGTTGGAGAGGATGGGCAGGGTGTGGCGTTTCTCGACGATGCCGGACACCGACTGGAGCGGGACAAGGAGGGCATCGCGGGGCGCGGTGAAGAGCAGCATGGGTCAGGTCTCCGTATCGTTGTTCAGGGGTCGGGCGGGGCGGGCGCGCCCTGGCATGTCAATCATGGGGGGATGAGGTTTCAGCCACGCAGCACCTGGGTGAGCACGTGCAGGTCGTGGTTGAGCTGGGTGTCGGACAGGCGCAGCTCGGCGATGGTGCGGCAGGCGTGCAGCACGGTGGTGTGGTCGCGCCCCCCGAAGGCTTCGCCGATGGCCGGCAGGCTCATGGGGGTGAGATCCTTGGCCAGGAACATCGCCACCTGACGCGGCCGGGCGATCACGCGCGTACGCTTCTTCGAGTGCATGTCGGCGACCTTGATCTTGTAGTAGTCGGCAACCGTTTTCTGGATGAACTCGGCGGTGAGCTGGCGGTTGTGGGCGTTGAGGAGATCCTTCAGGGCCTCCTTGGCCACCTCCAGCGTCACTTCGCGGCCGTGGAAACGGGCGAAGGCCAGCACCTTCTTGAGCGCGCCTTCGAGCTCGCGCACGTTGGAACGCAGGTTTTTGGCGATCAGGAAGGCCACGTCGTCGTCGAGCTGGATGCGCTCGACCTCGGCCTTCTTCTTGAGGATGGCGACCCGCATCTCAAGCTCGGGCGGCTCGATCTGCACGGTGAGGCCCCAGTCGAAGCGGGAGATCAGGCGATCCTCGAGGCCCTGGACGTCCTTCGGGTAGGTGTCGCTGGTGATGATGATCTGCTTCTTGGCCTCGGTGAGGGCGTTGAAGGCGTGGAAGAACTCTTCCTGGGTCCGGTTCTTGTTATTGAAGAACTGGATGTCGTCGATGATGAGCACGTCCAGCGAACGGTAGTAGCGCTTGAAGACGTCGAAGGATTTCTGCTGGTAGGCGCGAACCACGTCGGCGTAGTAGTCCTCGGCGTGCACGTAGCGGATCACCTTGCGGGGGTCGTGGCGGAAGACGTGGTTGCCCAGGGCGTGGATCAGGTGGGTCTTGCCCAGGCCCACGCCGCCGTAGATGAACAGCGGGTTGTAGGAGACGCCCGGGTTCTGGGCCACCTGCAGCGCCGCGGCGCGGGCCAGATCGTTGGCGCGGCCGGTGACCAGGGTGTCGAAGGTGAAATCGGGGTTGAGGCGGGATTTCTCGTAGTTGGCGGCCTCGGCGCTCACCGGCGCCTCGGGCATCACCGGGCGGACGACCGGCGCCGGCGCCGCAGCCATCGGCGAAGCCGCAGCGGGGGCAGCGGGCGCTGCGCCAGCGACCATCGACGACGGTGGCGGCGACGCCGCACGCCGCGGACCACCGGCCGGAGCCAGCCCGACCTCGATCGTGGGCACGCCGCCAAAATAGGCTTCGCCCAGCTCCTCGATGCGCCGCAGGTAGCGGTCGCGCAGCCACTGGCGGTGGAAGTTGGACGGCGCGACCAGACGCACGCCGGCCAGATCCTCGCCTTGCAGCTCTTCAACGCGCAGGGGAAGTATCCAGGTCTTGAACTGCTGGGCGGGCAACTCCTGCTCCAGGCAGTTCAGGCAATGCGTCCAGAATGCGGCGCACTGGGACGTTGATGAGGCTTCTGACACGATGTTCGGGTGGACTGTTTCGACGGCGGGAGGCGCGCCGTTTCTCGTTCTGGGTGAAACCCCGGGCGGATTCCAGGGCTGGCCCGAGCGGCGCGCAGGATCGCCGGACCAAACCTCCATTGTACCCCCGCACAGAAAAGTTATCCACAGCTTGCAGGTCGCCCAAACCACCCGCCGCCGCCCTCCCGAAACGCCCCTGCGCGAAACCTACTTGACAAACAGAGGGTTAACGTATGAAATTACGCGTTTGACTCAACTTTCCGGGCACGCAAAATGAAACGCACCTACCAACCGTCCGTCGTCCGTCGCAAGCGCACCCACGGCTTCCTGGTCCGCATGGCCACCCGTGGCGGTCGCAAGGTCATCGCCGCTCGTCGCGCCAAGGGCCGTCATCGTCTCGCCGTCTAAGGCCGCCGAGGCAAGCCCGGTCACCGCGGCAGCTTCCACCGCCTGCAGCCATGCGGCAGCGGAAGCCCCGACCCCGGCAGGATTCGGCTTCGACTCGTCATTGCGACTGCACAAAACGGATGAATTTTCATCCGTTTTTGCTTTTCGGCGGGTGTTTCGCGGCGCCCGCTTCGCACTGCACTACAGCCCGAACCCCGCCGGCACCGCACGCCTCGGTCTGGTCGTCGCCAAGAAGCTCGCCAAGCGGGCGGTGCAGCGCAATCTCGTCAAGCGCATCGGGCGCGACGTGTTCCGTCACGCCCATGCAAGCTTGCCGCCCTACGATCTGGTGTTACGATTGTCGGCCAGGCTCGACGGTGTGACGAGGCGTGAAATGCGTGAAGAGATGATCGGTCTGCTCGGTCGCCTGCCCAGAAAGTGAAGGCAGCGCCATGAAAGCCGTCCTCCTCGCCCTGCTGCGCTGCTATCGTTACGCCATCAGCCCGATGCTCGGACGCAACTGCCGCTTCGTGCCGTCCTGCTCCGAGTACGCCATCGAAGCCGTCCAGCGCCACGGCGCACTGAAAGGCGGCTGGCTGGCAACGCGACGCGTGTGCCGCTGCCACCCCTTCAGTGGCGGCGGCTACGATCCCGTACCCTGAGCCGTCCGCCACCGACCTCCGCCCAACCCTTCCTGACTCATACTCCGATGGATAACCGTCGCCTGATCCTCCTTCTCGTCTTCTCCTTCTCCCTGGTCATGCTGTGGGACGGGTGGCAAAGACACTCTAATCCCAAGGTGGAAGCGCCCGCCGCCGGCCAGACCGCCGGCGTGCCCACGCCGACGCCATCGGCCACCGCCGGCGCCGCCGCGGTGCCGGGTCAGCCCGCGGCAACGCCAGCCGCCGCCGCAGCCCCGAAGGCCGTCATCCGCACCGACGTGCTGGTGGCGGAGATCTCCGCCCAGGGCGGCGACATCGTCCGGCTCGAACTCACCCAGCACAAGGACACCGAAGACCGCAGCCGCAACTACGTGCTCTTCGACAACGGCGAGAAGCACCACTACGCCGCCCAGACCGGCCTGATCGGCAACGGCCTGCCCAACCACAAGACCCTCTTCAACCTCGGCGCCCAGAACCTCGAGCTGAAGGACGGCGAAGACGCGGTCACCCTGCGCCTGGACGCGCCGGCCACCGCCGACGGCATCAAGGTCGCCAAGCTCATCACCTTCCACCGGGGCAGCTACCAGGCCGAGGTGAGCTACGAGATCGGCAACGGCAGCGGCGCCCCCATCGCCCCCCACGCCTACTTCCAGTTCACCCGTGATGGCAAGCCGGCCGAACAGCCCGGCGGCTTTGGCGTGCAGACCTTCACCGGCCCGGCCTTCTACACCGAAGCCGACAAGTACCAGAAGGTCAGCTTCGAGGACATCGCCGCCAAGAAGGCCAAGTTCGTCACCAAGACCGCCGACGGTTGGGCCGCGATGGTCCAGCACTACTTCGTCGCCGGCTGGGCCCCCACGGCGGGCGAGCGCGAGTTCTTCGCCAACCAGGTCAGCTCCGACCTCTACTCCGCCGGCGTGATCCTGCCGGTGGCCGCCATCGCCCCGGGCCAGACCGGCACGCTGTCGGTGCCGCTGTACGCCGGCCCGCAGGAGCAGAGCCGCCTCGAGAAATTCGCCAAGGGCTTCGATCTGGTGGTCGACTACGGCTGGCTCACCATCATCGCCGCCCCGCTGTTCTGGGTGCTCGAGTGGTTCCACAAACTCACCGGCAATTGGGGCTGGGCCATCATCCTGGTCACCATCGCCCTGAAGGCCGTGTTCTTCCCGCTGTCCGCCGCCAGCTACAAGTCGATGGCCAAGATGAAGACCCTTGGCCCGCGTCTGCAGCGCATGAAGGAGCAGTACGGCGACGACAAGATGAAAATGCAGCAGGCGATGATGGACCTCTACAAGCGCGAGAAGGTCAATCCGCTGGGCGGCTGCCTGCCCATCCTCATCCAGATCCCGGTGTTCATCGCCCTCTACTGGGTGCTGCTGGGCGTCGTCGAGATGCGCGGTGCGCCCTGGCTGGGCTGGATCCAGGATCTGTCGGTGAAGGATCCGTTCTACATCCTGCCGCTCATCATGGGCGCCACCAGCTTCATCCAGACCAAGCTCAACCCGGCGCCGCCCGATCCGATCCAGGCCAAGGTGATGATGATGATGCCCATCCTGTTCACCTTCATGTTCCTGTGGTTCCCGGCCGGTCTGGTGCTCTACTGGGTGGTCAACAACACCCTGTCGATCCTCCAGCAATGGCAGATCAACCGGATGATCGAAGCCGGTGGCAAAACCGCCGAGTGACATCATCGCCGCGATTGCCACCGCCCCCGGGCGCGGTGGCATCGGGGTGGTCCGGATTTCCGGGCCCAAGCTCTCCAGCCTTGCCGCCACCCTCGGCGGCAAGGTGCCCGAGGCCCGCATGGCCAGCTTTACCCGCTTTCGCGGCGCGGATGACGGGCTGATCGACGAAGGCCTCCTCCTCTACTTCCCGGCCCCCAACTCCTTCACCGGCGAAGACGTCATCGAACTCCAGGGCCACGGCGGCCCGGTGGTCATGCAGCTGCTGCTGGCCCGCTGTCTAGACCTGGGCGCCCGCCTCGCCGAACCCGGCGAGTTCACCCGCCGCGCCTTCCTCAACGGCAAGCTCGATCTGGCCCAGGCCGAAAGTGTCGCCGATCTCATCGAAGCCTCCACCGCCGCCGCCGCCCGTTCGGCCGTGCGCTCCCTCACCGGCAGCTTCTCGAAGGAAGTCCACGCCATCGTCGAACGCCTGATCGATCTGCGCATGCTCGTCGAGGCCACCCTGGATTTTCCGGACGAGGACGTGGACTTCCTCGTCGAAGCTCGCGCCTTCGAACGCGTCCAGGCCATCGGCGGCGAACTCGAAGCCCTCCTCGACCGCGCCGCTCAAGGCAGCCTGTTGCGCAACGGCCTGCATGTGGTGCTGGTCGGTCAGCCCAACGTCGGCAAATCCAGCCTGCTCAACCGCCTCGCCGGCATCGATCGCGCCATCGTCACCGACATCGCCGGCACCACCCGCGACGCCCTGCGCGAAACCATTCAGATCGAAGGCATCCCGCTCCACATCACCGACACCGCCGGCCTGCGCGACACCACCGACGAAGTCGAGAAGATCGGCATCGCCCGCACCTGGCAGGAGATCGAACGCGCCGACGTGATCGTGCGTCTGGTGGACGTGCGCGCCGGGCTCACCGACGCCGACGCCGCCATCGACGCCCGCCTCCCCTCCGGGGTCGAGCGCATCACCGTCTTCAACAAGCTGGATCTCGCCGGCGGCGAGGCCCGGCGCACCGAAGCCGACGGCGCCATCAGCCTCTACCTCTCCGCCAAGGCCGGCCTGGGCGTGGACCTGCTACGCGCGGAGCTGCTGCGCGTGGCCGGCTGGCATCGCCACGGCGAGGACGTCATCCTCGCCCGCGAACGCCACCTCATCGCCCTACGCGAAGCCCTCGCCTGCATCCGCCGCGCCCTCGACAACCGCCACGCGCTGGAACTGATGGCCGAGGAACTCCGCCTCGCCCAGGAAGCGGTAGGTGAGATCACCGGCGAGTTCACCCCCGACGACCTGCTGGGCGTGATCTTCTCGCGCTTCTGCATCGGAAAATAACTTAGATTCCGGCATGTTCCGAAGCCGTCCGCCAAACCTCTCGAAGCCCGCGTAACTGCGGGCTTTTTTGTTCCTGAGCATGCTTGTATGTTCCGGGGGAAGCCGGTAAATTGTGTGCCCAAAGGTGTGCCCTTGATCGTTTCTGGTGTGCCCAACACGGTGAAAATCGTGTGCCCAATCATGCATTTCAGGCCCGGAGAAATCACGTTTTTCGGGCCACTTGGGCGGAACGAGATCGGCTGAAATCCTTGCCCATCAAGGCTTCCAGCGTGTGTGCCCTGGACTTTTAGGTGTGCCCATGGATCGGCTCAAAACCTTGGGCACACGGGCTAGAAAGGTTGAATCATGGCGCTGACGGATACCAAACTGCGAAACCTGAAACCTCGCGACAAGGCCTATCAGGAGGCCGACGAGGGCGGACTGTTCGTGGATGTTCAGCCAGGCGGAACCAAGGCTTTCCGCCTCCGCTACCGGATCGGCGGACGCGGCAGCAAGCAGGAAAAGGTTTCCCTTGGGGAGTACCCCGGCTTCTCCCTGGCTGAGGCCCGCGCATGGCGAGAGGACTGCAAGGTGCTCGTGAAGCGCGGCCTGTCGCCGATGGCGTTGAAGCGCGGTGATCCCATCCCCGACGACGCCACGCCCGAAGTGAAGGAAATCGCCCAAGCCTTTCTGAAGAACTGGTGCTGGCGGGCCGTGGAGAAGGCAAAAGCCAAGGAAGCCGAAGCCCTGACCGTGACGACGGTCGAGGCCTTCGCCCGCCACTGGTACGCCGAGATTGCCGAGCCGTCCAACACGAACCCGCGCAACATCAAGCGCATTCTCGAGAAGGACGTGATCCCGGCAATCGGCAGCAAGCAGGTCAGTGAGGTGACCGTTTCCGACGTGCTGACCATCACGGACAAGATCAAGGCCCGCGGCGCCGACCAGATGGCCCTGCAGACGCGCAATGTCCTGAAGCGCCTTTTCGCCTATGCCATCGCCCGCGAGAAGACGACCTTCAACCCAGCGGCAGCAGTCGAGGCCCGATTCGTCGCCACCGCCAAGAGCCGCGATGTCGCCCTGACTTCGGACGAGCTCGGCCGGCTGCTGCGGGCGATCTACCAATCGTCCATGAAACGAGCTCACAAGCTGGCGCTACACCTGTTGATCCTGTGCATGGTTCGCAAGTCCGAGCTGATCGAAGCGAGGTGGGAGGAAATCGATCTGGACAAGGCGGAATGGGCCATTCCCGGAGAGCGGATGAAGAAGGACAAGCCGCACCTGGTTCCCCTCTCCCGCCAGGCCGCGGCGATGTTCGAGGAGTTGAAGGGCCTCGCGAGCGGATCCGAGTGGATCTTCCCCAGCCGCGGCAACCTGAAGAAGCCGATTGCCAAGAGCACCCTGAACGTGGCCGTCCGCACCCTGGATCACGACATTCAGGACTTCGTGATTCACGACTTCCGGCGCACCGCATCAACCCACCTGCACGAAGCGGGCTTCAATTCCGACTGGATCGAGAAGGCCCTTGCCCATGAGACCAAGGGCGTCCGCGGTGTCTATAACCGGGCCCAGTACATGGAACAGCGGCGCGAGATGCTTCAGTGGTGGGCGGACTTCGTCAATGCGCAGATCGAGGAAGGCCGGAAGGTGGTGATCGGGCAGTTTGGGAAAAACCATGAGGCCGCCTAAACGCCGTTGCAATGCGAAACGCTACGCTATACACTCATGATCAAGAGCTTTGAACACAAGGGGCTGGAAGCCTTCTTTGAAACCGGAAGCAAAGCGGGGATTCAGCCCCACCACGCACCGAAGTTAGCCCGCCAGCTGGCGCGCCTGCACGCAGCGAAGGCTTCAGAGGACATGAACCTGCCGGGCTGGCGTCTGCATCCGCTTCAAGGCGAATTGGCGGGCCATTTTTCGGTGACGGTGAATGGTAACTGGCGCCTGACCTTCCGTTTTGATGGAAGTGACGCGGTTCTGGTCGATTACCAGGACTACCACTGACAAGGATTCAACATGACGACGATGTTCAACCCGCCCCACCCAGGTGAAACACTGCGCGAGGACGTGCTGCCGGCGCTGGGGCTGACCGTGACCCAAGCTGCCGAACAACTCGGCGTGACCCGTGCTGCGCTATCCCGCGTGCTCAACGGCCGCGCGGCCATCTCCCCCGAGATGGCGCTGCGCCTCGAAGGCTGGCTGGGCGTGGAGAACGGCGGCAGCGCCGATGCCTGGATCGCGCAACAAGCCGCTTACGACCTCTGGAAAGCCCGTGTCGCCGGTGCGCCTGTGGTGAAGCGGGCGCCGGAGTGCCTGGCTGCCTGACCGAGTTTTACCGCCGCCGGACGGCCTCCGGCAAAGAAGCGGGCCGAACGGATGTTGGCGCATCCGCCGGCCCTGACCAAAACGTGATAGGAGTCACATTATGGCTACCAAAAAGTTTAGCGGACGTTCGATTTCGATGGGTTCTGTTTCGTCCGTGTTCAACAAAATAAACAAAACGAACCAGCGCGTTGAGTTGGCTGGAGCCTGTCCGAATTTTTGTGTTTGAGGCATAACGTAGTCCCAGAAAGGAATGGTTATGCCAAGGAAGAAACAGAAGTTACCGCTGCCACCCGTAGCCGTGTTGCCGGAAGGCGCGCAGCAGTG
>NZ_JAYRMI010000069.1:0-21464 GCF_041904905.1 Zoogloea sp.
TCAAACCGGGCCGCCGCTGTCCAGGCCCGCTCGCGAGCGGGCCTGGACAGCGCATCACTCCTCCAGCGCTCCAGGGTCGAAACCCCTACACCGATTTCATGCGCAACCGACTCCACCGTTGCACTCTCCGGCGGCAGCAACCGCGCCACCGCTCTGTCTTTGAATTCTTGTCCGTATCGCGCCAAGTCGTTCTCTCATCATCGCCCCCGAATTCAGGATTCTATCGAGGTGGCAAGTATTCTGACGCGGGGGGCCTGGCGCGCCTCGGCATCCAGCTCACGCGCCGCCAACTCGATGGCGTAGACGGCGGCGATTCGCTCCAGCGCCTCGCCGGCGATCTGGCTCTGCCCGTGCTCCTGCAACTCGAAGAACTTGCGTCGGGCGTGGGCCATGCAGCCCGCTTCCGTCACGCCTTTGGCGATCAAGGCCTTGTAGCCCACGTAATCGTCGCAGACAAGGGTGCCGCGCCAGTCGCCGAGGAAGTCCTGGGCGTGCTTGCCGGCGCGGCTGTCGGCAAAGTTGTAGATCACCGCCCGGACCGGATCGTGGGCACCGATGCTGTAGGACCACAGGTAGGCCCGGTGCGCCTTGCCGGCCCCCGGGTCGAGCATGGCCACCGGCGTCTCGTCGGCATGCAATACTGGGAAGGTGAGGAGTTCTGCCTTCAGCGCATCGACCAAGGCTTGAAGCTGCACGCCCATCTGGCCGACCCATTGGGCGAGCGTGGATTGGGGAATCGCGAGCCCCGCCCGGCCGAAGATGCCTTCCTGGCGGTACAGCGGCAGATGATCCTGATACTTGGCCACCAGCACCTGGGCCAAGAGCCCGGTGGTGGGGATACCCTTGTCGATCACGTGGGCGGGCACCGGGGCCTGTACCAGGGTTTCGCACTGGGCACACGCCCACTTGCCGCGGATGTGGCGCTCGACGCTGAAGGTGCCCGGGGTGTAGTCGAGCTTCTCGGCCACGTCCTCGCCGATGCGTTTCATCTGGCAGCCGCAGGCGCAGGTGGTGCTGTCCGGCTCGTGGCGGATCTCGGTGCGGGGCAGATCAAACGGCAGCGGCTTGCGCTTGGCCTGTCCCTTGGCCGCAGACTGTTTGCCGGAGAGCTGTTCCAGCTCCTCGGTCATCGCCGCGAGGTCGGCTTCGACCGTCTCCTCGAACAGCTGGGCCTGCTCCGCCGGCAGGCGCTCGGTCTTCACGCCAAAGCGCCAGCGCTTGTGCAGCGAGAGTTCGTGGGTGAGCTGGTCGATCTTGCTCTGGCGCCAGGTGAGCTCCCGGTCCTGTGCGATGAGCAGGTGACGCAGGGGATCGGCGTCGAGTTCGTGGAAGTTGGCGGGCAGCGGCATGCGCAAATCATGCCCTGCCGGTGATCCCGGCGCGTGGTGACGACGAAGCCCCGGTGCCGGCTCACGCCGCGCTGCCCGGCCAGACACATCAGGCGCGCCACCCGCTTGCTGCTGGTCTTCACTCCCTGATCGATCACCTCCGCCCGGATCCGCGCCCGGCCGTAGGTGCCATCGGATTCGGCGCGGATCGTACGGATCCGTTCAATCAGCTTCATTTCCCGCCGACTGGGCGGGCGCTGGTGCCAGGCGAAGAAGCTGCTGGGTGATACCTGAAGCACGCGGCACTGGGTACGGACGGGAAAGTTGGCCTGGTTCGCCATCACGAGTTCGAAGAGTTCGACGAAGCCGCATCGCTCTTTCAGGCGAACCAGGCCGAAGCCTTTGCCAGGATGTCGCGCTCCATCTTCACTTGGCGCAATTACCGACGTAGACGCGTGAGTTCCTCGCTCTCGGCTCTCGAGAGGCCTTCCTTGCCGGGCAAGGGCTTGCCTGCATTCCTGGGGGCCTGGGCCAGCCAGTTCATGATCTTCTGGGTGGTCGGGCCGAACTCCCGTGAGAGTTCAGCCGGGCTACGCGAGTTTGAGTATCTGTTGGCGAAACTCCGCCGGGTAGGGGAGGTCTGGATTTGGGCATGGTGGACTCCTTGTTCCTGATGGATGGGTTTTCCACGGAAACGGGGCAACGTCACCCCCCCCTGGGCGTGACTACCACCCTTTCCCTTGAGTCGAGAGAGTGGCTTGAGCAGATAGTGTTAAGGAAGAAAGATCTAATTTTGTACTGTTCTGGTCCCAGAACAGTACAAAATTGAGATAAGGAGGCTTGGCTGCTTGGACGCGTTGGTATGCGGCAGATGCCTTCCCCGCGAACATCATCCGGCCTATGGCTGGTCGGCTCCAGTCATCGGGCCTTGGGACACCGAACCGTCCGCCTCGGACGCCACCCGCCGGGCGGTCAGCCGACGAACCCGTTCGCGCTGCTCTGCGGGAAACGCGAAGAGAGAAACCCCTAACTCCCGTGCGACATGCAGCACCGTGGCGAAGCCTACGGACCCTGGTGTGGTTTCAAGTTTCTGCATCGTGCTCTTCGCAATGCCAGTAATTAACGCAGCTTCTTCGAGAGTCAGGCCACCCTGGGTTCTGGCGGCCCGGATGAACTCTGCAACGGCGGCCGCGTCCTGCAACAGGGGCTCGTCGGGGAAGGCTTTTGGCGTGACTCGACGCATGCTGATCTCAAAAATACTGTTAAGACGGTATTTTAGGCCGCAGATGGGGGTTTTTGCGATTAAATACCGTTATGGCGGTATTTAAGCTGGTCGCTGTGGTTCCTGCACCGTTCTTTCCGCATGGCTGAGGTAGGTCGGAGCGTGCTACTCGTCGGTTTGTTGGAAAGCTGCGCCTGAGACCGAATAGCTCCCCGGTGCAAAGAGCGTCGATCAGCCAACGCTCCCGGCCAGAGTTCAAGCGTACACGGCAGCTAGGTATTCACCGTTGAACTGGCTCGTGCCATCTCCAACTGGCTCACGCATGTCGGCGAGCAGTCAATGATATTCATAGGCGCAACTTGAAGGTGGTACGGGGCTGGGGGCTGTAGGCGCGCAGTCCAACATATCCATGCGAACCCATATTTTTTGGGTTGCCGGTCTGAGCTACCCCAGCAAAGCGGCTCAGCCAAGAACCTCGCTTTGCGTATCCAATTCGACACATGTTTGTTGGTGGGCTGAGCCCAGCCCTCCTGGCGCGAGCCTGGAAAAGCCTTCAACTCAGCCTCGCCAACAGGTTCATGCCCGTCGGAGCCGCCTCGCCCGCCAGCCGTTCGTCTCCAGGTGCTAGCCTCGCCGCCTGTGCCGGTTTCTCAAGACAGTCCCCCAGTGCCGGCTTATCCCACGTCGGCTGGTGTGTAGTCCCCGTCCCGACGTGCGGCAGTTCGATGAACTGCATGAAAGTATAGTGCGACGTCCCTGGAATGACGTGGCGTGATTCCATTTTCTTTGGGATGACCTGGATTCACCTTGCATGGCCTGTGGCACCTAGCAATTCCCGACGGTAGCTCAGGATGGTCTGCGGATGTAGTCCCAGGCTTTTGGCGAGTTCCGCGGTGCGCTGGGTTGGATCGGCAATCATGTCAAGGCCAGCGTCAGTCAGCTTGTAGCGCTTGTCGTGCCTGGCATTGAAGTCCCTGCGGGAAGTGTGCTCACCAGCGACGCGGAGGTGGTAAGGGTTCAGACATGTCCGGTCGGCGCACCTGTGGCCGACGATGTCGTATCTGCCAAGCGGGCCGTTAAAGAGCGCGTAGATTTTGCGGTGCGCTCCAACGACATCGCCAGCGTGTGTTGTCTCACACAACTGTCTGTAGCCGTCAAATGTCGGATGAAGCCAGTCCGCGTAGAAGCAATCGTCGGGAGTGAATCCCCCGAATCTTGCATCCAGACGAGACGCCTCGGTGCTGAGCACGAGGGGGCGGGGCGTGAGGACTGGTGATGCATCGCTTCGGTCATCGGCGAAAAGGCGTGCGAACCGCGCCCGCGCTTCTCGATGAAGAAGCTTGTCCCGATGGTTCTCGGCATCTCCGCCAACGTACAAATGGTAGGGGTTGTGGCACTGGCTGTTCCCGCACCGATGTAACACCATGTCGTTGCCCCTGAGAGTGCCTATCAGCAGTTTGACGACAAGACGATGGGCGCCAACTTGGCGGTTGAACTCTTTGGCCAGCAACGAGGCGTAGCCATGGGGACCACGAGGTAGCCAGGTGGCGACGAAGCAGAGTTCTTCCGATACGCCGAGGAATCGAGAGTCTCGTGGACCTGCGGGCGATAGAGGGTTTGATGGGGACATGTCGCTCGTTCTTCCCTGAACCAGACAGAGGCTTGACCAGTGTGTATCTAGCCTCGTTTGTTGATGCGTATAAGTCACAATGTGGGATGTGACTTATACGCGGCTGACTTAAACGCGTCAATCCAGTGAAGATGCGTCGGCTTTCCATCACGCCCGACGAAGCTTGACATCAACGTATCCTCGCGCCCGCGCCATTCTGGCCGCCAACGTCCGTGCGCTGCGCGCTGCGAAGGGGTGGTCACAAGAAGACCTTGCACTGGAGTCCGGGCTGCACCGCACATTCGTGGCTCACGTTGAGCGCGAAGTCAGGAATATCTCGATCGACAACATCGAGCGTCTCGCAGTGGCGCTCGGGGTGACCGTTGGGGAACTGCTCTCCGCTCATTGAGACCAACGGGGCTTCTCCGGCCCGAACGCCTGCTGAGCGACGAGAAGGTTCAGTGGCAGGTACGACGAAGCGTGGCGCGAGGACGCCCGCGGGGTTTGCCTTGAATGGGTCTCGGGATTGAGGTCGTATCGCAGTTGATGCCCAGCCTCAGGTCGAGCCACGCGTAGAAGATCTGCGGGTGCCAGTACACCCGCCGCCCGATTGCCTGCGGTTGCACGATGCTGCCGTCCGCAAGCCAGTTGTCGATGGTGCGCTTCGAGACGTTCAGAATCTGTGCCGCCATCTCTTTGGTGATCGGGGTGTAGGGTTCGGTCATTGTCGACGTGCGTCCAAAGACGAGTATAGGTCGACGGAGCACGAAACCTGCGATTTATCCGAATTGCATTTATTGAGCAGGGGCGACTAACCCGATCTGTGCTCCAATCCTGCTCCAAGAGGCCCGGAAAATTCGATACGTTGTTGCATTCAGCTGCGCGCTGTTGCATAGTAAAGCCTTGATTAAACGGTGTTTTGATTAACAAGTACCGTGTTTGCAGGGGTTGGAAACGCGTTCGGGACGCAGGGGCCGGAGGTTCGAATCCTCTTTCCCCGACCAATCATTCCTGTCGAGCCCGCCGGGGTTCGGCGCAAGATGGAGCATCGCCCACAGGGCCATGCTCCATTTTTGTTTTTGCCGCCCGGGCTCGTCGGGCGGTGCTTTCCGATCTGCTCCCCGGTGTCTGCCCAAGCCGCCCTCAGCGCATCCGCGCCACATCCCGCAGGGGCGGGGCGCCGAACAGGCGGCGATACTCCCGGCTGAACTGGGACGGGCTCTCGTAGCCCACCCGGCGCGCCACCGACGCGGCATCGAGCGATTCGAGCAACATCAGCCGGCGAGCCTCCTGCAGCCGGATCTGCTTCTGGTACTGCAGCGGACTCATCGCCGTGAGGGCCTTGAAATGCTGGTGGAGCGACGACTTGCTCATGTTGGCGGCGTCGGCCAGCGCATCGATGGACAGCGGCTGGTCGAAGTTCTCCTTGATCCACGCCACGGCCCGGGCGGTGCGGTGGCCCTGGCTGTCGGCGGCGGCGATGGCCCGCAGGCGCGACCCCTGTTCGCCGGAGAGCAGGCGGTACAGCAGCTCGCGCTCGTGCAGGGGCGCCAGCACCGGAATGTCCTGGGGCGTATCGAGCAGCCTGGCGAGGCGTAGCAGGGCGTCCATCACCGGCAGGGTGAGGGCGCTCACACCCAGCCCGAGCTGGCCGTTGCCGGACGAGGGGGGCGCGAACGGCAGGCCGCCGGCCAGTTCGGCGATCTTGCGGGCGTCCATGTCGAACACCGCGCACAGGTAGGGCTTGTCGGGTGTGGCCTCGGTGATCTGGCCCATCACCGGCAGATCCACCGAGGTGATGAGGTAGTGCCGGCTGTCGTACTGGAAGCGTTCGTCGGCCAGCATGAGGTGCTTGCTACCCTGTACGGCGACCGCCAGCACCGACCGGTACACCGCGCAGATCGGCGTGCTGGTGCTGGAGGCGCGGAACAGGCTGAGGCCTGGCACGGGCGTCGTCATGGGGCCGTCGTCGGTGCAATATCGTTCAATGATGTCGGCCAGGGCCCGGCGCGCGGCGTCGAGCGCAGCCGCTGGCGCCGAGGGTGAAAGGCCTGATTCGAGCATGGTTTTTCCTCGTCGGGGGCTGGCCGAAGATTAGCGCCGGCCGGGGCGGAAGGCCACGTGTTGGGTTCAAGTCTGGAGGATCGGGCAAGAATCTCACAGGATTCTGCAATGCCGTCCGGCTTGACCTGGGCTAAATTCCCTAAAAACGTGAAGGCGTGAGGAGTGAGGGCGTCCTGACTGGTCGGGTTGCGCTCGTGCTTGTCAGCGCAGGGCGTTTCAGCCCGGGCCCTCCTGACGCCTCCCGCCCAACCCCTCGCCCCCCTCGGAGATTGAAGATGATCCAGCTCACCGTGAACGGCACGCCCCGCAAGGCCGATGTCGACGCCGACACCCCGCTGCTATGGACGCTGCGGGATTCCCTGCTCCTCACCGGCACCAAGTTCGGCTGCGGCGCCGGCCTGTGCGGTGCCTGTACCGTGCACGTGAATGGCCAGCCGGTGCGCTCGTGCGTCACCCCGGTGTCGGACGTGGTGGGCAAGAAGGTCACCACCATCGAGGCGGTGGATGGCTCCCGCGTCGGCAAGGCGGTGCAGGAAGCGTGGCGCAAGCTGGACGTGGTGCAGTGCGGCTACTGCCAGTCGGGCCAGATCATGAGCGCCGTGAGCCTGCTCTCGACCAAGCGCAAGCCCACCGATGCCGACATCGACGCTGCGATGGCGGGCAACCTGTGCCGTTGCGGCACCTACGTGCGCATCCGCGCTGCCATCCACGAAGCCGCCAAGGCCCTGGCGTAAGGAGCCCTCCATGACCACCCAACGCCACAACCCCATCGAGAACCTTTCCCGCCGCGGCTTTCTGCAGGGCGCCGCGGGCCTCACCCTCGGCATTGCTGTGCCCGGCATCGGTCAGGCGGCCAAGCCCGCAGCCAGCGGCGCCGCGGCTGCCAGCTTTGCGCCCACGCCCTTCCTGCGCATCGGCGCCGACAATTCCGTCACCGTGATCTCCAAGCACCTGGAGATGGGGCAGGGCACCTACACCGGCCTTGCCACCATCGTCGCCGAAGAACTCGACGCCAACTGGGCGCAGGTCAAGGTTGAAGGCGCGCCGGCCGACGCCAAGCGCTACAACAACCTGTTCTTCGGCGCCGCCCAGGGTACCGGTGGCAGCACCGCGATGGCCAACTCCTGGGGTCAGATGCGCCAGACCGGCGCCACCGCCCGGGCGATGCTGGTCTCCGCCGCCGCCAAGCGCTGGAACGTGCCGGCCGCCGAGATCGGCGTGTCCGAAGGTGTGGTCCGCCACGCGGCCAGCGGTCGCAAGGCGAGCTTTGGCGAGCTGGCCGAAGCCGCCGCCCTCGAAGCCGTGCCGGCCCAGGTCGCCCTCAAGGACCCGAAGGATTTCCGCCTGATCGGCAAGCGCGCCCCCCGCAAGGACAGCGCCGCGAAGACCGATGGCTCGGCCCAGTTCACCCAGGACGTCCACCTGCCCGGCATGCTGGTGGCGGTGGTCGCCCACCCGCCGCGCTTCGGCGGCAAGGCAAAGTCGGTGGATGCCAGCAAGGCCAAGGCCATCAAGGGCGTGGTGGATGTGGTGACGGTGCCTGCCGGCGTGGCCGTGCTGGCCCGCGACACCTGGACCGCCAAGAAGGGCCGCGACGCGCTGGTGGTCGAGTGGGACGACAGCGCCGCCTTCAAGCTGGGCTCCGACGAGATCCTCGCCCGCTACCACGAGCTGGCCGGCAAGCCGGGCCTCGTGGCGCGCACCCAGGGCGACGCGGCCGGCGCCTTTGCCGGTGCAGCCAGGGTGGTCACCGCCAGCTACGACTTCCCGTATCTGGCCCACGCCGCAATGGAGCCGATGAACTGCGTGGTGCAGCGCACCGCCGACGGCCTGGAGGTGTGGAACGGCGAGCAGTTCCAGACCGTCGACCAGGCCACCCTGGCGGCGATGTTCGACCTGCCGCCCGAGAGGGTGACCATCCACATGCTCTACGCTGGCGGCAGTTTTGGCCGGCGGGCGTGTACCCAGTCCGACTACCTGCGCGAGGCTGCGTCCATCGTCAAGGCCAGCGGCACGAAGGCCCCGGTCAAGCTGGTGTGGATGCGCGAGGACGACATGAAGGCGGGCTACTACCGCCCGCTGTTCCACCACCGGATCGAGGCCGCGCTGGACGCCGACGGCAGCATCCGCGCCTGGCGCCACCGGCTGGTGGGCCAGTCGATCATCACCGGCTCGGCCTTTGAGTCGGTGATGGTGAAGGACGGCATCGACGCGGTGTCGGTGGAGGGCGCGGCCAACCTGCCCTACGCCATCCCCAACCTGCAGGTGGAGCTGCACACCCCCAAGGACATCGGCGTGCCGGTGCTGTGGTGGCGCTCGGTGGGCTCGACCCACACGGCTTACTCCACCGAAACCTTCCTCGACCGGCTGGCCGCCGAATCGAAGCAGGACCCGGTCGCGATGCGCCTCAAGCTGCTGGACAAGCATCCGCGCCACGCTGCGGTGCTCCGGCTGGCCGCCGACAAGGCCGGCTGGGGCAGCCCGCTGGCGGCCGGCAAGCCCGGCGAGCGGCGCGGGCGTGGCGTGGCGGTGCATGAATCCTTCCACTCCTTTGTTGCTCAGGTGGCCGAGGTGACGGTGGCCGCCGACGGCAGCGTGAAGGTGGATCGGGTGATTGCGGCCGTGGATTGCGGTATGGCGATCAACCCGGACAACGTGCGGGCGCAGGTGGAAGGCTCGGTGGGCTTTGCCCTGTCGGCCGCGCTGCACGGCGAGATCACCCTGAAGGATGGCGTGGTGGAGCAGGGCAACTTTGGCGAGTACGCGCCGATCCGCATCGACGAGATGCCCAAGGTGGAGGTGCACATCGTCCAGTCTGCCGGCAACCCCACGGGTATCGGCGAGCCGGGCGTGCCGCCGGTGGCCCCGGCCGTGGCCAACGCGATCGCTGCGGCCACCGGGCGGTGGCTTACCCGGCTGCCTTTCCAGGCCAGCCAGCTCAAGGCCTGACGATGGCCGCCCGTTGCCGGAAGGAGGCAAATCATGGATAGCCAGGATCTGCAGGTGCTCGCGGCCCTGCGCCGCTGGGCGGCCGAAGGCCACCGGGCGGCGCTGGTCACGGTGGCCCGCACCTGGGGCTCGGCGCCGCGGCCGCCTGGGGCCTGGATGGCGCTGCGGGACGACGGCCGGGTGCAGGGTTCGGTGTCCGGCGGCTGCATTGAGGACGACCTTGTTGCCCGCATGGCGGACGGCCGCATCGCCGGCAGCCAGCCCTTCGTGCTGACCTACGGCGTGACCCGCGACGAGGCGGCCCGCTTTGGCCTGCCCTGCGGTGGCACGCTGGAGCTGGTGGTGGAGCCGGCGCCGGACACGGCCCGGCTCGCCGATCTGGCGGCGCGGATCGAGGCGGGCCAGCTGGTGCGGCGCACCGTCGACCTCGACGGCGGCGCGGTGGCGGTGGCCGATGCCTGCCGGGGCGAGTTGCTCGCCTGGGATGGGCGGCGCCTGTCCACCCTCCACGGCCCGCGCTGGCGGCTGCTCATCATCGGCGCCAGCCAGATCGGCCGCTACCTGGCGCCGATGGCCCAGGCGCTGGATTACGCGGTGAGCGTGTGCGACCCGCGGGAGGAGTACGCCGCCGAGTGGGACGTGCCCGGCGCGCCGCTGGTGCCCGGCATGCCCGACGACGCGGTGACGGCGATGCGGCCCGACCCGCACACCGCCATCGTTGCGCTCACCCACGACCCCAAGCTGGACGACATGGCGCTCCTCGAAGCGCTCAAGTCGCCGTCCTTCTACGTGGGGGCGCTGGGTTCGCGGGCCAACAACGCAACCCGGCGGGCGCGGCTGCTGGCGTACTTTGACCTGTCGGCGGCGGAGGTGGGCCGGCTCCACGGCCCCATCGGCCTGCCCATCGGCAGCCGCACGCCGCCGGAGATCGCGGTGTCGATCCTGGCCGAGATGACCGCGGTGAAGAACGGCGTGGCGGTGATCCGCCCCGAGCCCGCCACCCCGGCCAGCGCCGGCTGCGGGCTGGGTTAGCCGGTGGCGCACATCGTCGGCCTGTTGCTGGCGGCGGGGCAGGGGCGGCGCTTCGGGGCCGACAAGCTGCGCCAGCCGCTGGCGGACGGTACGCCGGTGGCGGTGGCCGCCGCCCGGGCCCTGAAGGCCGCATGCCCCGACAGCATCGCGGTGCTGCGCCCCGAGCAGGATGAACTCGCCGGGCTGATCGAGGCCGAGGGGCTGGCGGTGATCCGCTGCGCGGCTGCCCGCGACGGCATGGGCCACAGCCTGGCTGCCGGCGTGGCGGCCAGCCCGCACGCCGCGGGCTGGCTGGTGGCGCTGGCCGACATGCCGTGCATCCGCGTGGCAACGCTGGGCGCCGTGCGCGACGCGATTGCGGACGGCGCGGCCCTGGCTGCGCCGGCGTTTGCCGGCCGGCGCGGGCACCCGGTGGGGTTTGCCCCGCGCTGGCGCGACGCGCTGATGGGGCTGCAGGGCGACGAAGGCGCCCGGGCGATCCTCCGCGCCAACGGGGCATGCCTGACGCAGCTTGCGCTCGACGACCCGGGCGTGCTGCTGGACGTGGATACGCCCGCCGATCTGGCCTCGCTCGGGCGCGGCTGAACGCCCTCAGGCCCCCGGCCCGAGCCAGCGGGCGAGGGTCTCGAAGAGCAGCTCGGGCTCCACCGGCTTGGCGATGAAGTCGTTCATGCCGGCCTGGGTGCAGCGCTCGCGGTCTTCGTCGAAGGCGTTGGCGGTCATCGCGATGATGGGCGTCAGGCGGTGACCGGGGAGGTCGCGGATGCGGGCCGTGGCTTCGAGGCCGCCCATTTCGGGCATCTGCATGTCCATCAGGATGGCCGCGTAGCTGGCGCCGGCCGCCTTGGTCACGGCGATCCGGCCGTTGTCGGCCACGTCCACCGCCAGCCCGGTGTCCCGAAGCAGTTCGATGGCCACCTCCTGATTCACCGGGTCGTCTTCCACCAGCAGGATCGGCGTGCCGGCGTGGTGGGCACGGAGGCGGGCTTCGGCGCAGTCGGGCGCGCCGCTCGGAATGTCGACGGGCGCCGCGCCGGCTTCGAGACGGGCGGTGAACCAGAAGCGGCTGCCCTTGCCGGGGGTGCTCTCCACGCCCGCGTCGCCGCCCATCAGCCGGGCCAGACGCTGGGTGATCGCCAGCCCCAGGCCGGTGCCGCCGTACTTGCGGGTGGTGGAGGCGTCCACCTGCCGGAAGGGCTGGAACAGATCCGGCAGCCCGTCGGCGGCGATGCCGATGCCCGTGTCTTCCACCTCGAAGCGCACCGTTAGCCGGTCGCCGTCGCGGGCTTCGAGCCGGGTGCGCAGGACGATGCTGCCCGCCGGGGTGAATTTCACCGCGTTGCTGGCAAAGTTGAGCAGCCCCTGGCGCAGCCGGGTGGGATCGCCCACCAGGTGCAAGGGCACGTCGTCGTAGTCCGCGTCCAGCCGCAGGCCCTTGGCCGCGGCCGGCTCGGCCACCAGCGAGCGCACGTAATCCACCACCGAGCCCAGGTGGAAAGGGGTGTGCTCCAGCACCAGCCGGCCGGCCTCGATCTTGGAGATGTCCAGGATGTCGTTGATGATCGCCAGCAGGTGATGCCCGGCGTCCTCGATCTTGTCCAGACGGTCGGCCTGCTCGGGCAGCAGCGGGCCGCGCCGCAGGGTGTGGGTGTAGCCGAGGATCGCGTTCATCGGGGTGCGGATCTCGTGGCTCATGTTGGCCAGGAAGGAACTCTTGGCCATGTTGGCGGCGTCGGCGGCATCCTTGCCAGCCTGCAGGGCGGCTTCGGCTTCGCGGATCAGGGTGATGTCGGTGAAGGTGGCGATGAGGCCGTCGCCCAGAAGCTGGCCGCCGATCAGCAGGGTGCGGGTCCGGGCGTCCTTGCCGGCGACCCGGTACTCGATGCTGTCCACCTTGCCGTCGTCGCGGGCGGCGGCCCGGGCGAGGGCGGCGTTCCAGGTGTCCTGCACCTGGCGGCGGTAGTCCGGGTCGGGGTAGGCGCGCTGCCACCAGTCGGCCAGGGTGGGGATGTCGGCGGGGCTGTAGCCGAACAGCTCGACGAAGCGCTGGTTGATCGACTTGATCCGGTCGCCCTTGCAGTAGGCCAGCGCAACCGGCGCCGCGTTGAACAGGGCCTTGAAGTGGCGGGTGCTCTCGGCGATGAGCACCGACTCCTTGGCGGCGAGGAGGGCGCGCTCGGCCTCGCGGCGCTCGGTGATGTCCCGCGACAGCACGAGCACGCGCAGCTCGCCCCCGTCGGACCGCTTGCGGGCGGCAGAGAGCTCGAACCAGTGCTTGCTGCCACCCAGTTCGAGGCAGATCGTGCGGCCGTAGTCGTGGCCGGTGGTGGCGGCGGCCTGGATGGCGTCCGCCACCGTGCGGGCCTCCCGGCCGGGCAGCACGGCAGACACGTGCCGGCCGATGAGGTTGGCGCGGGAGACCACCAGCAGCTCGTCCTGGTTGCTGAACACGTTGACGTAGTGCCCGTGGGCGTCGAACTCGAAGAGCAGGTCGGGGATCGCCTGGAGTGTGGCGGCGAGGCTCTGTTCCGCCTCGCTGGTGGCCGCGTGGGCTTCGCGCAGCTCGCTCAGGGTGGCCTTGAGAATCTGGGTCTGGTGGGCGACCTGCCGGCGCAGCGTCACGTTCCAGGCAAACAGCACCAGCCCCGCCGCGCCCACCGCCATCAGGCCCCACACGACATAGCGGCCGTAGAACTCGATGTCCAGCGGCGAGCCGAACCACTTGCTGCGCAGTGCCGACAGCTCCGCCGGGCCGATGGTGGCCATGCCCTGCTCGACAACCCGCAGGGTCTCCGTGTCGCCCTTGCGGGTGGCCCGCCGGGCCTGGCCCTCGTACAGCGCGAAGGCCTTGCGGAAATCGCGCTGGGCGTGGGCCTTGTAGAGGTAGAAGTTGGCCGGGATCTCGTCCAGGCAGAACAGCTTGATCTCCTGACGCTTGGCCGCGGCGATGAGTTCGGTGTAGTTGGGGTACTCGACAAGGGTGGCGATGCCGCTGCCGTTGAGGTGGTGGATGCAGGCGTCGCCCGCCTGCACGCCGATCTCGAAGCCCTTCAGGGTGCTCACCCCGCCGATGCCGCCGATGGTGGTGTGGGTGTAGATGGCCACCGGGAGATCGGCGTAGGGGGCGGAGAACTCGTACAGCGCCTCCCGCTGGGGGGTGCGGTAGATCATGTCGATCACGTCGGCGCGCCCGTCGGCGATCATGCGCTGGGCCTCGGCCCAGTTGGTGGCGGTGAGGACGACCCGGATGCCGGTGCGGGATTCCCACTGCTGCCAGAGATCCACCAGATAGCCCTCCACCTTGCCGTCGGCGTTGCGGAAGAGATAGGGCGGGTAGTTGTCGTCGCTCACCACCCGCAGCGTGCGCGGCCCGGCCGGCGAGGCGGGCGCGTCGGGGGAGGCGGCCAGCGCCAGACCCGCCAGCACGGCGGACAGGAACGCGGCAGTCAGGCGGCACAGCAGCGAAGCGGCGCCGCCTGGGGCGCGCGCCGGTGCGCCATGCGATTTGGGGCGGGGCGTCGGGTTTGTCACGGGCGGCGTGGCGCGATCGTTGTTGCAGTGCAAAACGTGCTTGCGAAAGCCGGCGTATGGTGGCTAGAATTGCGTTGTGCGGTGCAGCATAGCGCGTGCATCGTCATGATTCAGTCATCCAGAAGGAAGGTTCATCATGCCCCATACCCATGCCCACACGAAGGCCGAGGCGTGCCACGACGCGCTGGAGGCTTTCGAGCGCGAACACCACCATGCGCCGGATGCCCACGAAAAGGCCCGTCTCCTGTCGGAAACCGTCAAGGAGTGGGAGCGCGAGGAAGTCTCCGCCACCCACCCGGACGCCAAGCTGGCCTGAGCGGCCATGGGGCGGAGCAAATGCTGCTGCGCCCCGCGATAGAAAAAATGTATCGATCTTCTTGCACCTTCGGCTGAGTTCGTACATAATCGCGGTCTTTCCAAGGCGCTGTATGAAACTTTATCGGCGCCACGCGAAATACCTTGAAAATTTACGTTTTCGAGGTAGAGTCGGGGAATAGCTCAGCCTGGTAGAGCACTGCGTTCGGGACGCAGGGGCCGGAGGTTCGAATCCTCTTTCCCCGACCAAGAATTCCCGCAAAAAGCCACTCTTCGGAGTGGCTTTTTCATTTTCCGGCGTCGCTTCCGGGCCCCGGCGTGGGGCCGAGGAAGGCCGCCAGCGCGGCGAAGGGGGTGGTGCCGCCGTGGCGCCAGCGACGCAGGGCGGCGTGGGGGTTGAAGGCGCCGCGCCCCTCCACGACGACGATCAGCGTCTCCGGGAAGACCTGGGCCGGGTCGAGCACGCGGTGCCAGCGCCCGCCGTGGCAGAGCGCGGCCTCGCCCACGAAGGCGGCGATGGCCTCTTCCCAGATCGGGGTGGCCGGGCTGCCGGCCCAGTGGCTGGCCAGGGCGGCGTGGAGCGACGGGTTGTCGGGTGTCACGCCGAAGCGGGCGCTCACCTGATCGGCCAGAAAACGTTGCCGGGCGGCGAGCGGCGGGCTGGCCGGGCGCACGGTCAGGGCCGGGCCGGTGTCGGGCTGCCAGCGCAGCAGAGGCGGGCGCGACCAGGTTTGGCCAAGGCCGGGGAGGGCGGCGATCAGCGCCGTTATCGCGGCGGGGGTGGCCGGGTCGAGCTCGACGACGCTGGCGCCGCTGGCTGCGCGGGCGCAGTGCACCCCGGCCGGGAGCGTGGCCTGTCGCCAGTCCACGTCGGTGAGCCAGTCGGCGCAGCGCCAGTTGAAGGCGCCCAGCGGAGGCGCCGCCACCTCGACCGCGCCGGGGGTGAGCGCGTGGCCGGCCAGGCGGGCGGCGAGGATGAGGGGCGCGTCGGCCACCGCCCAGTCGGCCTGACAGGCTTCGAGCAGGCCGCCCAGCAGGTCGGGCAGCCGCGCGGCGGACAGCTCGGGGCAGCGCGAAACCGCCATCACCGCCCCGGCCCGCAGCGGTAGCGTCAGGGCCCAGCCGGCGCCGCCGGTGCGCAGCTCGACCACCTCCGGATCGGCCACGGCGGCGGCCAGGGCGTCCGGCGTGAGGTGGGCAGGGCCGCTGTCTGCCACGTGGGCGATGCCTTCGGCGCCGACAGCCGCCAGCGCCTGCTCCAGCCCCGCGACGGCCCGCGCCTCCAGGGCGGCTTCGTGCTGCCGCACCGGGCGGTAGCGGAGGGGTGTGAGGCCGCAGTGGTGCAGCAGCCCGTCGATGCCTGCGAGCAGCGAGGCCGAGCGGATGCCGGTGGGGCTGTCGCCGACGAGGGCGAGTTCGCGGTGGCGGAAGTAGGCGGGGCTGGGGGAGGTCATGGCTCCATGATTACCGTTCCGCCTCGAATTTGGTAGGGCCGGACGGTGCCGAAGCGGATGCGCCCGAGGATGGCCATGACCTCGGTGTTGCTGAGGCCCTGGCGCATCAGCCAGCGGGCGAATTCGCGGACGATGAGGTTGTGGGTCTGGGCGGTGAGGTTCTGGCTGGTGACCACCTGGAGCACCGCGTTGCCGGCGGCCGGGTTGATGCTGGCCTCGATGCCGGCGGCCCGGTACATGCGCTGGAGCGAGCCGGCGGTGTCGAGGGCCTGGGCGTTCTCCAGGCCGGGCAGCAGGTAGTTGCGGTGCTTCACTTCGGTGAGCAGCGGGCCTTCCTGGGGCATGGGGCCGAGGCGGCCGGTCTGGGCGACGTCGGGGATCACCTCGCTCTGGGCGGTGCTGCGGCCGCTGAAGGTTTCCGGCGCGTTGAGGCTGTAGCGCAGCTGGGTTTCGGCCGGGGTGGCGCCTTGGCGGGCCGCCACCATCTGCTCGTCGAACTGCCAGACCATCCGGGTCTGGCCGCTGGCGGCGTCGCGCATGCGCCAGTTGCCGCCGTAGTTTGCCCAGCGGGTGTCGCCCCACAGTTCGATGGCGGAGGGGCCCTGAGGGGCCGACGCGGCCCGCTCGGGCAGTTGCAGCATGGGCGGGGCGGCCGGCAGGCGGATCGGCCCGCCGGGGCCTTGGAACTGCAGCGGGGCGGGCGCGGCGGCGCCCTCTGCGGCCGGTGTCGCGCCGCCGCCGGGCCCCAGCAGGCCCCGGGTGGGGCCGGTGACCTCGCCGTTCACCACGCTCAGCATCTCGCCGTTGCCGCGCAGGATGTAGCCCATGCCGGTGTCGGCGTGGCCGACCATGGTGACGAGCTCCCCGTTGGCCAGCCGGAGCCGCACGGTGCGGGTGCCGGTGGCGGCGTCGTCGAGGATGCCGAGCACTTCGAAGGGCTGCGGGCCGGGTTCGGCCCGGGGCAGGATCAGGGGGGCGTCGCCGGCGCTGAGCAGGGGCGGGCGGGCGTTGGGGGCCCACGGGCCGGGGGCCTCGTTGCCGGCCAGGCTGAGGGGGCCGCGTTCGGCCAGGGCGAGTTCGGAGCCCGCGCTGCCGGCGCCGCGCAGGAAGTAGCTGCCGGCGCCCAGCCCGCCGCCGATCCCGAACCCCATGCCCAGGCCGAGGAGGTATTGCTCGGGGGTGTAGGCGCCGCGACGCCAGATCTGCTGGGCGTAGGGGTTGGAGAAGTCGCGGGTGCCGGTGTAGGCGTGTTCGATGCCCATCGTGGTGACGGTGACCGCGCCGCCTTCGATGCCGCCGGCCAGCACGCTGAAGGCGAGGGTGCCTTCGGCGGCGAGGCCGAGGCCGCCCACTACCGCGGCGCCCATGCCGGCGGTGGCCACCATCAGCGCCACGGTGACGACGCCGATCACGGCGGTGCGCACCGCCGCGCAGTGGCGCAGATCCTGCATCTCGTCGAAGGACAGCTCGCCGCGGTCGTAGGATTCGGCGATGTCCCGCTGGGTGCGGCCGCCGAACAGGTCGGTGATCGCCAGGCTCATGGCGTTGGCGTTGGCGCTCTCGCCCCAGGCCGCCGCGGCCATGTAGTTGCCTTCGTGCATCAGCTGGCGCTGGGCGGCGGCGGCTTCGCTGGCCCGCGCTTCGGTGGATTCGCTGAGGGTCACGTCCCGCGGGTTGGCGGTGCGCCAGGCCTGGTAGTCGGTGCGCAGGGCGGTGAGGGTGTCGAGGTGGGTGCCGAGGGTGGCGTCGAGATCGCCCACGTAGCCGCTGGCCACCGAGCTGGCGGCCAGCCCGCGGGCCCGGCCGCGCGCCGCGGTGACCTGATCGATCAGCGCGCCGATCTCGTTGAGCCGGGCGCCGGCAAAGTGGGCCCGGGTGCGGGTGTTGAAGGCGGGGATGGTCGTGGCGTATTCGGTGGCCTGGGCCTGAAGGCCGGCGGCTTCGCCGATCTGGCGGACGTCGTGGGTGACCTCGCCGGCCAGGCTGGCGAGGCGCTGGCTGCCAAAGGCTTCGTCGAGGGCGCGCAGATCCACCCGCCCACCGCTGAGGGGGACGTCGTGCCCGCGGATGCGGCACACCGGCCGCTCGGGCAGCACGGTGGGCCCGGGCGGGGCGGCGTTGGTCACCTCCACCGGCTCGCTGTCGGGCACGATGCTCTCGGCCTCGAACCAGCGGCGGGCGATGAGGCGGCGGATCATCATGCCGGCAAACTGGGGGCTGCCCTGGTTGCGGAAGATGTTGTAGAGCGCCTCCCAGGGGTCTTCGGGCTGGTATTCGGTGTCGCTGGCGAGGACGTCGGAGAGCACCTGGGCGCTGCCGGCGGCGGTTGTGGCGGCGCCGGTGCCGTGGGTTTCGCGCCGGAGCAGGGCGGGGCCGGCGTCGGCTTGCAGGGTGTGGGCCACCTCGTGGGCGAGCAGGCGACGCCCGCTGGCGGTGTGGGGCTGGTACTCGCCGGGGCCGAAGAAGAGGTTGGTGCCCCAGGCGAAGGCGCGGGCGCCCACGGCCCGGGCGGCCTGCCCGGCGCCCGGGCCGGTGTGGACCCGGATGGCCGAGAGGTCGGCACCCAGCCGGCGTTCGAAGTGCCGGCGCTCGCCCTCGGGCAGCGGGACGGGTGGCCGGTCGGCCTGGGCCGGGGCCCAGCCGCCGCTCGGTGTGGGCCGCGGGGCGCCCAGGGAGCGTCGGCTCAGGGTGGCGGCGCCGCTGGCGCAGGCGGGGCAGGGCGTGCCGCCGTCGCCACAGGCTGCGCAGGCCAGCGCCTGAGGCGGTGCGCTGCCGGTCAGGGTGTCGGCGACGCGGTCGGCCTGGCGTTCGGCAGGGTCGCTTGCCGTGCCGACCCGGGGCCGTCGGGCGTCGTCGTGGACGTGCTCGCGTCGCGCGGTCATGGCTTTATTTGTCCGGCTGGCCGCCCAGCGCGGCGCGGATGGGCGCTGGCACGAAGGGCGCCTTCAGCAGATCGACGGTGACGAACACGCCGACCCCGGCGGGGGTGGCGCCGGCACCGGCGGGGGCGGGGAGGGATTTCATCACCGTGGCGGTCTGGCCGTCGGGGCCGGTGACGGTGGGCTTCCAGTCGAGCCCCACGCCGCTGCCCGCCTGCAGCGAGACTCCGGGCATCACGCCCCAGGTGGCCTTGGCGGTGCTGAGGCTGACCCCGCTGGCGGGGTCGATTTGCCAGCCCAGGTCGAGGCTGAGGGTCATCGGTGGGCACCACGCCAGCTTTCGGTGGGCGAGCCCCAGCAGGTCGTCGCCGGAGAACGAGGCTTTGAGCTGGGTGGGCCCGCCCGGGGTGGCGGGCAGGATGTAGCGGAAATCGGTGAGGGTGGAGTAGGGGATGAGGCCCAGGGGGGCAGCGAGGTTCACGTCGGAGAGCAGCTTGCGGCCGGCCGGATCGCTGAGGCCGGCGCCCAGGGCGAGGCCGTAGGTGCCGGCCCCGAAGCCGGCCACGCCCACCTGCTGGCCGGTGCCAAGAGCGTTCCACTGGCCCAGGGCGTAGCGCTTGGCGGGGTCGAGGAGGGTCTGCTTGACGCCTTCGTTCTCCTTGGCCTGTTCGACGACGGTCTTGACGCCTTCGGTGAGCGCCTCGGCGGCCTTGTCGCCGTCCTCGGGCTTGGGGGCTTCGTCGAGCTGCAGGGCGGTCTGGCGGCGGGTGCCTTGCTCCAGCACGTGGGCCAGCTCGTGGCCCAGCAGGCGACGGCCGTCATGGGTGCCGGGGCGCCAGCGGCCGGGGGCAAAGCCGATGTCGCGGCCGGCGGCGAAGGCGTTGGCGCCCAGGTCGAGGGCGGCCGGGGCGTCGGGGTGTACGCGCACCCCGGCGAGATCGGCGCCCAGGCGGTTCTCAAAGTAGCGGCGTTCGGCGGCGGGGAGCGCCTGCCCGGGCCCCAGCGCCAGGGCGGCTGGGGCCGGATCGCGGGCGGCGCGGCTGGACGAGGGGGGGCGTTCGCCCCGGGCGATGCGGTCTGCCCTGCTTTCGGCCGGCTTGTCCCGGGCGATGGGCGGCAATTTTTGCCGTTTGGTGGGCGTGTCCATGGTCGATTCTCCGCCACGTGGGTCATTCGAAAGGTCGCCAGACGGCGATCACCGGCTCGCCGCTCGGGCCGGGCCGGACGGTGAGGCGCTGGAAGCGCAGGTCGTTGGGGTCGCGGCGGCGGATCGTCCAGCTGCCGTCGCTGCCCCGGGCGCGGATGTAGCCGGGTGGCAGCACCGCCGTCGCCACCGGGGTGTCGATCAGGGGTTCGACGCTGGCCCAGTTTTCGGCGCGCACGATGGGCGCCGTGCCGCCCCGGGCGCGCATGGCAAAGCGGGTGCGCAGCCGGGCGGGCACATCCACCAGGTCGAAGTAGTTGGAGAGTTCCGGGCTCTCGGTGATGTTGGCCAGCCCGTGTTCGACGGCAAACGGCGCATCGCGCCCCACGGCGATGCGGTACTCGAAGAGGAACTCGGGCGACCCGCTGCCGCGCTCCACCGAGACCCGGTAGCGCACCTCGGCCAGCCTGGAGGTGCCCGAGTGGGCCTGGGTGAGGGTGGACAGGTGGAAGCGCTCGCCCGGCGCGGCGGCGGCCTGAAAGCCGCGCAGCAGCTCCTCGACGCCGTTGTTCTGGATGATCTGGTTGACCTCGGCCGGCGCCAGCAGGATGCCGAAGGGGCTCTCGAAGCCGGTGCCCTGGCCCAGGGTGTGGGCGCGCTCCATGCCGGCCACCTCCGGCCGGCCGTGCTCGCCGGCGCTGAGGAATTCCAGCTCGGTGTCCCGGCGGCCGGCGCCGCGGCGGATGGTGGTGTCGTGGCGGACGAGGCCGTTCTCGCGCCACACCCGCGTGCCGTCCGGGAAGGTGTAGACCACGCCTTCGGGCAGGGGGGCGAGGGTGCCGTCCAGGTTTCGCGGCAGATCGGTGATGTCGTTGAAGCGGCGCACCCGGTAGTCGAAGGGCGGCTCGGACGAGACGCGGGCCGGCCCGCGGAGGCTCAGGTCGGGCTCGCCGCGACCGCCCCGCCCGGCGATCACGCCTTCGGGCACGCCAAAGCCGGTGAGCCGGGCCTGGAAGGCGTCGGCCGCGGTCTGGAGGTTGGCGATCTCCTGCTGCAGCCGGTGGGCGGTGTCGCTACCCGGGGTGAGGCCGGACAGGGCGCGTTCCCGGGCCTCGATCATGCGGGCGTGCTTCTGCAGTTCGAGGACCACCTCCTCCTGGTTCGACAGGGTGCCGCCACGGGCCCAGGCCCGCACCCGCTCCAGCATGCCGCGCAGGTTGCCGGTCTCGTCGCCCCAGCGGCGCAGCGCCTGCACGGTTTCCCGGTGGATGGTCACGTCGCCCAGGCGGGTGCCGGGGCCAACCCACAGGTCGAGCCGTTGCACGCCGTCGAGCCCCACCGCGTAGCGGATTTCGGCGCTGCCCGGGGCCAGCCCGCCGCCCACCATCACGCCGTCGAGCCCGAGCCGCTGGGCGATGCCGGGGTCGTCCACCGGCACGCCCATCTCGGCGGCGGCGCGCACCACCAGCTCGCGCCGGGCGCGGAAGGCGGCGATCAGGTCGTCGGCGCGCCCCTCGGGCACCACGTCGAGCCGGCGCAGCAGCGCCGCGGCGGATTCGTCCTCGCCGGCCAGGGCCAGCCGGCGGGCGTGGAAGAGCCCTTCGAGCTGGGCTTCGGACCAGCCTTCCATCGCATCGGCGCGGCCCAGGGCGATGGCGTCGAAGGCGCCGATCACCTCGCGCACCGCGCCTTCGCCGTGCACGCGGGTGACCCGCTGCCAGGCAGCGCTGGCGCCCTGGAACAACGCCCCGCCCACCAGCCCGCCCACCGCGCCGAAGGCTGCGCCGCGGGTGAGGGCGGCCATCAGCGCGGCGATGGCCGAAGCCACGCCGCGATCCCAGGTGGCCTCGTCGACGGCGGTCTGGAACAGCTCGCCGGCGGCGCCGCCGATGGCGCCGTCGATGATGCTCTCGGCGATGGCCGCGCCGGCGCCGCCG
>NZ_JAYRMI010000119.1:0-3672 GCF_041904905.1 Zoogloea sp.
GCCCTCGTCCGATCGTCGCCCCTCCTTTTCCCCCTCCTTTGCCATTTCCCCTCAGCCTGTCCCCGGCCGGCAGCGCCCCCCTGGGCGGCCTGTTCTTGCTGGGCGCGTCAGACCTCGCCTACGCCAGCTTCGGCCATCCCCTGACGGCCCCGAACACCGGCAATCGCTAAACTTCAGATGAGGAAACAAGGCGCTGCGCAGCCTCAGGCGGATGCGCGGCACGCCGCTTCAGACCGATGGAACTCAGGAAGACGCCACCATGGACGCCCCAGCCCCCACACCCCTCCGGGTGGTCTTGATCGAAGATACGGCCGTATTGCGCGATCTGCTCTCGGCCATGCTCGGCGGGATCGAACATCTCGAAATCGTCGGCACGGCCGACGGCGAAGCCGACGGACTGCTCGTGCTCAAGCGCGAACGACCCCACCTCGTCATCGTGGATCTCGAACTTCGCAACGGCACCGGCATGGGCCTGCTCGCCGCCCTCCACGCCACCCCCGAGCGCTTCGGCACCCCGCGTACGGTGGTGTTCTCGAACCACGCCCACGCCGTGATCCAGGCCAAATGCCGGATGCTCGGCGCCGCGGCCTTCTTCGACAAATCCTTCCAGATGGACGAGCTGCTCAATTTCATCGAGGGCGAGGCCGGCGCGCACGCCCTTGCCCTCGCCTGAACAGGCCCCCGCCGGCACGCCGATAGGATTCGTCCGACATCGCGCCGCTGTCCTGTCCGACACCGCAGCACCTGCCGCCGGCCCATCATGACGGCATGACGGCGGTGGATGCCGCAAGGCCCCGCCAGCCCGTCGCGCTCTCCCCCGACCCCAACCCATCAGGAGAAAATCATGGCCAAGGAAACCCCCCGCGATTCCGCCTTCCTCACCGACGTGAAGACCCTGCGCGCCCGCGCCCGCAAGCAGATCGAAGACGGCGCCCTCACGCCCGACTACGAACTCGACCCGGACCAGGCCATCCACCTGCTCAACAACGCCCTCGCCACCGAGCTGGTGTGCGTGCTGCGCTACCGCCAGCACGCCATCGCCGCCACCGGCATCCACGCCGCGCCCATCGCCGCCGAGTTTCTGGTGCATTCCAACGAAGAGCTGGCCCACGCCGATCTGCTCGCCAGGCGCATCGTGCAGCTGGGCGGCACCCCGCTGATGGACCCGGCCGGCCTCACCGAGCGCAGCCACGCCGAATACGTCGCCTGCGACGACCTCAAGCAGATGATCCGCGAGAACCTCGTCGCCGAACGCATCGCCATCGAAAGCTATCGCGAGCTGATCCGCTACTTCGGCGACAAGGATTCCACCACCCGCTCGATGCTCGAAGGCATCCTCGCCACCGAAGAAGAGCACGCCGACGAGCTGGCCGACCTGCTCGAATGACCGCCGCCGCGCTGGCCCGGCCCCGACGCGATGTGGAGCGTCAGGGCGGCGGCGGGGGCGGGGCGCGATTCAGGCTCATCGGCCGATCATCGCGCCTTGGCCTGCATCTCGGGCCAAGGGGCGGCGCGCCCCATGTCGCGGCAAGCGGATGCCATTTCGGGCGGCGCCGTCGTGAGGCAAAATCCCGGCATATCGATCAAGCATCCGCCGGCCATCCGGGCGGGCGGCATGCGCAGCCGGGAACCGCCGCGATGGCCCGCCACAAGCACATCCTCTCCAACCCGCCCGTCCCCAGCGCGGACGACATCTTTACCGACCGGGAGGCCGCGCGCGAGGTGCTGCGCGGCTTCTTCGACGAACTCCTCGCCCGGCCCTTCGCCCCTTCCCGGCCGCTCATCCAGGTGTTCCACGGTGTGGGTGGGGCCGGCAAGTCGGCCCTATGCAAGAAGGCGGTCGATGACTACCGCGCCGACATGTCAGACCAGGGCGGCTACCCCCTCGCCTTTGCCCACGTCGATCTGGACAACGACCGCATCACCCCCGCCTATCCCGTCTTCGATCTGTTTGCGGTCCGCCTGCGCCCCGCGCTCAAGGATGCCGGCTGTGCCCTGCCGCTGTTCGACCTGTACTGCCTGGCGTGGCATGGCAGCAGCCTTGGCGACGGCCGCGTCAGCGCGGAAGAGGTGCAGGATTTTCTCGGCACCCAGCAGAAGGCTGCCGAAGTGGCGGGTTCGTTCTGGGCGCCGCTCACCGACTTCGCCACCTCGCTCAAAGCTGTCGACCTCGTCCGCAAGGCCGCCATCGCCTTCCGCGCTGCACGGCAAGCCAAGCGCTACGCCCAGCGCTTTCCCGGCCTGGAGCTGACCGAACTCCGCGAGGCCGACTTCAAGCGGCACGCCGCCGAAGTGCTGGCGGTTGATCTGGTGGATTTCCTCACCGAACAGGGCGAGCGCAACGGCCACCCCCGCGCCGTGTGCATCACCCTCGACGGCTTCGAGCGCATCCAGTCGGCCGCCTGCGCCGACGACGCCCAAGGGGCGCTGCAGGAACTGTGCAGCCGGCTTGCCGTACACGACCCCCAGCCCCGCTGCGGTTTCGCGCTGTTCGGCCGCAACCGCCTGCAGTGGCGCGAACTCTACGACCAGCGCGACGATGCCCCGGAAGACACCTGGGATGCCCTGCTGGAACAGCACCTCGTGGGCGGCCTCGGCGAAGACGACGCCCGTCACTTCCTCGACCGGGCCGAAGCCTGGTACGCCGCCCGCCCCGCCGACCCCCACTGCGCCGCCATCCTCCCCATCGTGCGCGGCGCGCGGGAGGCCATACTCGACGCCGCCGAAGAGTCTGCCGGCGAGCACCCCGAGCGCATCTTCCACCTTTACTCCCTCGATCTGGCCCTGCGCCAGATCGGCAGCCACCACCGCCACTTCGACGCCGGCAAGCACCTGGGGCGCGGCCACAAGGATCTGCAACAGCGCTTCCTGCGCTACATGGACGAGACCCTGCGCAGCGCCATGCAGGCGCTCGCCCTGGCCCTCACCTTCGATGAAGCCGTGTTCCGTCTGCTGGTTGAAAAGCACGCGATCAAGGGCATCCCGGTCCAGGGTTTCCACGATCTTGTCGGCCCCGGCAACGGTCATGTGCTGCCCACGGGAATGGGCTACCGCTTCCACGGCAAGATGCAGGAAGCCCTGCTCGCCCACCTCCACGACCAGCCTAACGGTTCGCAGAAGGCGGCAACGGTCATCGAGATCCTCGTCGGTCACTACGCCGGGCAACTGGCGGAGGTGGTTGAAGGTCAGGACACCGCTGCGATGCAGGCTGCCTATGTCCGTGCCGCCGACATTCTGCTTGCTCACGCTGAAACGGGCCTGCTCGACGTTGCGCTGTTTAGCCCCGCCTTCTTCGCGCTGGACAACGCTCTTCCCGAAAGACTATTTGCCCGCGCCCGCCTCTCCGCGTGGTCCTGTATTGCGGCAATCCTCAGCACGCGGCGGGCAAACGCGGATAAATACGTACTGTCAGTTTGCTGCAATATCGCATATTGGACTGGAGAGAGCGGCGACGCGGGCACTGCGCTCTATATGTACGAGGCGCTGCTGCAAGTTCGGCAGCGGGTACTCGGCCCGGATCATCCGGATACGCTCATCACGCGCCACAACATCGCTGGCTGGACTGGCGAGTGCGGCGACGCACGTAAGGCGTTGGCGCTGTTCGAGGCATTGTTGCCCGACCAGCAGCGGGTACTCGGTTCCGACCATCCAAGCACACTCATCACGCGTCTC
>NZ_JAYRMI010000070.1:0-21022 GCF_041904905.1 Zoogloea sp.
CCCTGATGAACTGCCTGCTCCACGGCATGGAAGGCGACGCCGCCGGCGTCGTGCACCTGGGCAACACCCTCGGCAGCGCCGGCGCCGCCCTGCCCAAGAGCACCGTCATCCTCAGCAACCCGCCCTTCGGCACCGCCAAGGGCGGCGGCGGCCCCACCCGCGACGACTTCACCCACACCACCAGCAACAAGCAGCTCGCCTTCCTCCAGCACATCTACCGGCACCTGCGCGACGACGGCCGCGCCGCCGTGGTGCTGCCCGACAACGTGCTCTTCGAATCCGGCGTCGGCACCGACATCCGCCGCGCCCTGATGGACAAATGCCGGCTCCACACCATCCTGCGCCTGCCCACCGGCATCTTCTACGCCCAGGGCGTCAAGACCAACGTGCTCTTCTTCGACAAGGCGAGCGACAACGCCGAAGGCGCCACCCGGGAAGTGTGGGTGTATGACCTGCGCGCCAACATGCCCCGCTTCGGCAAGCGCACCCCCCTCACCCACGCCCACTTCGCCGACTTCGAAGCCGCCTACCGCGCCACGCCCCGCATCGACCGGGGCGAGCAGGGCCGCTTCCGCCGCTTCACCCGCGAATGGATCCGCGAACGGGGCGACAGCCTCGACATCGCCTGGCTGAAGGACGACAGCGCCGAAGACGCCGCCGACCTGCCCGAACCCGCCGTGCTGGCCCAGGAAGCCGCGAGCGAACTGGAAGCCGCCCTGGCCGAACTGCAGGCGCTGATGAAGGAACTGGGTGAAGGGGTGGCGGAATGAGCGGGCTGCCGCAAGGTTGGGCTGCCATATCGCTTGGAGTCATTGCAGATTTCGAGATGGGGCAGGCGCCACCAGGAAGCAGTTGTAATCGTGCAGGAATCGGCACTGTCTTCGTAAAAGCGGGCGAGTTCGGGAATAGGCTACCGATCATCAGGGAATGGACTACCGACCCGAAGAAGTATGCTCAGAAGAACGACGTACTAATTTGCGTCGTCGGCGCTACCGCAGGAAAGCTCAACCTTGGTATGGATTGCTCTATTGGTCGGAGTGTTGCCGCCATCCGCCCTCGTGAAGAAGTGCTTCAACGAACAATCTATTTTCAACTACTACCACAGGTGGAGAGGCTTAGAGCGAGCACTACCGGTTCCGCGCAGGGTGTGATCAACAAGGAAATGCTTGCAGCGATTCCCTTTTGGCTGCCGCCCCTCCCCGAACAAAAGCGCATCGCCGACAAGCTCGACAGCGTGCTGGCGCGGGTGGATGCCTGCCGCGAACGCCTCGACGGCATCCCGACCCTGCTCAAACGCTTCCGCCAATCCATTCTGGCTGAGGCTACTTCCGGAAGATTGACCGCCGATTGGCGAGGCGGTCGTTGCGCGGAGCAAGCTGGGAGGAGGCGAGAGGCAGCGACACCAACCTCAGGTGCTGGATTGTCGCCGTCTGTCCCAGAAGGCTGGACGTTCGAACGAGCTGAATCCGTTTGCGCGAAGGTTCAGAGTGGCGGAACGCCGAAGGAGGGGTTTTCCGATGTGGGAGTACCCTTCCTAAAGGTTTACAACCTTGTCGACCAGAGGGTTGCCTTCGAATACAGAGCCCAATACATCGCGCCAGAACTGCACCGCGGGTCAATGTCGAAGTCGCGAGTCTTGCCTGGGGATGTTCTGATGAATATCGTCGGTCCTCCGCTTGGCAAAGTCGCGGTTGTGCCGCACACCCACGCGGAGTGGAACATCAACCAAGCAATAACGCTTTTTAGGCCGAGCAATCGGATTACGACAGAATGGCTCTATTACGTCCTCTGCCTTGGCGCGAACATCGCCAAAATCGTTCATGAAACGAAAGGCTCAGCTGGACAAGTGAATATTTCGCTGTCCCAGTGTAGGGATTTTGTTTTTCCCGTCCCCCCTCTCCCCGAACAACACGAAATCGTCCGCCGCGTCGAGACCCTGTTCGCTTTCGCCGACCGCCTCGAAGCCCGCTGCACGGCGGCCCGCAAGCAGGTGGGGCAGCTCACCCCGGCCCTGCTCGCCAAGGCCTTCCGGGGCGAGCTGGTGCCCCAGGACCCGAACGACGAGCCCGCCGCCGAGCTGCTCAAGCGCCTCGCCGCCAGCCGTGGCGACGCCCCCCGGGCCCGACGCGGCCGGCGCTCGCCGGCACCCGACGCCGCCTGAGCCGACACCGGCGGCGGGTGTCACCCACCCGCCGTCGCCGCCCCGCCCTGCGAAGCCGGACTGCGCACACCCGGGCTCGACAGGCCGCTCGTCGAGGCCGGGTGACGATCACCCCCGGTGGGCCTGAAATCCGATCGACGTGGATCGATTTCGAGGCGACGCCGACTGAAAATCAATCGACCGAGGGTTCCGCTTACCCCCAGACCGCCTCATTTTCAGGCGACGCCGACTAAAAATGAGGCACTGCCGCCTAAAGTTTACGCAACGGCGGGTTCCGCTTACCCTCGACTGCCTGATGCTTAGGCAGCACTGCCCAACAATGAGGCAACGCTGCCTGATTTTCAGGCAATCGAGGGTCGCGACCACCCTCCGTCGCCTGAAAATGAGGCGACCGAGGCTGCCGGCGACCCCTCTGCCCGATGGGCGGGGGGCATGCCGGGGGGCGCGCCGGGTGCTCAGGTGGGGCGACGGCGGCGGAGCAGGGCCAGGCCCGTGAGCGCGAGCGCCAGGGACGCCGGCTCCGGCACATCGAGGATCACCCCGTAGCCGATGGCCAGGTTGGAGCCATCGGTATCCAGCAGCCCGATGGGCAGGCCGGCGGCGTCCAGCGGGGTGGCCCGGAAGATGGGCTCGAAGGTGGTGCTGCCGGCAATCGCGTAGTCGAGCGCGAAGCCGCCCGGCGCGTCGTAGGATTCGCCCAGCGTGACGAACACGTTGGTCTCCGGGAAGCGATTCACCTCGTAGCGCACGCCGGCCACCTTGGCCCCCAGCGGGCTCGCCGCGGCCCCCAGGCCGGTGCTGCCGAACCAGCCGTAGCGCAGCGTCACGTCGGTATCCCGATCCGCGTGGTAGAAGGCGTAGTTCCACTCCTCCCCCTTGGGGGCGTCGATGGTGACCACCGCAAACTGGTCCGCCACCCGCTGGGCGCCGTACTCGGTGAGCAGGGCCAGCAGATCGAAGGCCTCGTTCCACCAGCTGGACGTGCCGTTGCGGGTGTTCTGGCGGGTCTCCTCCACCTTGCGCAAGTACTCGCCCTGGGGCATGGCGAAGGCCGACGCCGACAGCACGCCGACCAGACCGCCGAGCACCAGACTGCGCACACTGCTTCCGATAGTCATCTGAAACCTCCCTTCGTTGTCGCCACCGGGCGCGGTGGCAGGTACGGCGCCCGCCCCCCGTGGGGTGCAGGCGCCGCCGGATGCCGGCCCCCTGGGCGTGGCAACCGCCGCGCGCCCCAGGCCGGTGCAGGCACTTTAGGCAGCCAGGGGTTCCAGACCGGTTACATGGCCGGCCTTGATGCACAATGCGGGCTGCACCGATCTTCTTGCCGCCCCTTCCGCCCCCGCCCCGCCATGCCCGCCCTGCCCCGCAGCATTGCCCACCTGGACATGGACGCCTTCTTCGCGTCGGTGGAGCTGCTGCACTACCCGCAGCTGCGCGGGCAGGCGGTGGTGGTGGGCGGGCGGCGGGCCACGGTGGCGGGCGACGCCTTCCCGCGGCTGGCCAGCTACGTGGGGCGGGGCGTCATCACCACCGCCACCTACGAGGCCCGGGCCCTGGGCGTGCATTCGGGCATGGGCTTGATGAAGGCCGCCCAGCTGGCGCCGGAGGCCATCCTGCTGCCGGCCAACTTCGAGGCCTACCGGGATTACTCGCGGCGCTTCAAGGCCGCCGTGCGCGCCCTGGCGCCCCAGGTGGAGGACCGGGGCATCGACGAGATCTACATCGACCTCACCCCCCTCAACCCCGACGGCAGCGTGGCGGGCGCCCGCCAGCTCGCCGTGCAGCTCCAGCAGGCGGTGCGCGACGCCACCGGGCTGAGTTGCTCCCTGGGCGTGGCGCCCAACAAGCTGCTGGCCAAGCTGTGCTCCGATCTGGACAAGCCCGCCGGGATCGCCGTGGTCACCGCCGCCGACCTGCCCGCGCGCATCTGGCCCCTGCCCGCCAAGCGCATCAACGGCATCGGCCCCAAGGCCGCCGCGCGGCTGGAAGAACTGGGCATCGTCACCATCGGCGAGCTGGCCGGCGCCGACCCGGCCTGGCTGCAGGATCGCTTTGGCGAGCGCTACGGGGTGTGGCTCCATCGCGCCGCGCGGGGCGAGGACGAACGCCCGGTGGTCACCGAGAGCGAGCCCAAGAGCCTCTCCCGCGAGACCACCTTCGAGCGCGATCTTCACCCCAGGGGCGACCGGCCCGAGCTATCCACCCGCTTCACCCGCCTGTGCGAGCAGCTCGCCGACGACCTCGCCCGCAAGGGCTACGTGGGCAAAACAGTGGGCCTCAAGCTGCGCTTCGACAACTTCCACACCGTCACCCGCGACCGGACCCTGCCCCTGCCGGTGGGCGACGCGGCGGCGATCCGCCGGGCGGCGGGGGAATGCCTCAAGCGCGTGCCACTCACCCGGCGCATCCGCCTGCTGGGGGTGAAGGTAAGCAGCCTGATCCGCCGCGACGAGCTGCGCCCCGACGCCGACACCCCGCCGGTGCAGGCCGAACTATTTGACTGAGCCCGCCGCGCCACCCACTATGCCGACGCAGCCTGTCGAAACCACAACAACGACCCGTCTTACCGGAGATCGCAGCATGTCCCAGCCGAACCTCGAAACCGCCCTGCCCGCCGCCGTCGAACCCTGGCGCCAGAACGTGCGCGGCGAACACGACGCGCTGCTGCGCGGCCCCCGCCCCGACTGGTGGTGGACCGGCCTCGCCCCGGCCGACTGCCCGGGCCGCCGGCCGGACGGCCGCTTCACCGCGCTGCCCGCCCCCAACCTGGCCACCTGTAGCCGGGCCGAGGTGCTGGCCGCCTTCGACAACGGCTGGACGCTCACCGAGATCCTCTTCGCCGCCCTGCAGGGCGAGGAAGCCTTCTACCGCCCGCCCTACCACCACCTGCGCCACCCGATGATCTTCTACTACTGTCATCCGGCGGCGCTCTACATCAACAAGCTGCGGGTGGCCGGGCTGATCCCGGCGCCCCTCAACCCCTACTTCGAGCGCATCTTCGAGACCGGCGTGGACGAGATGCGCTGGGACGACATGTCCAAGAACGAGATGCTGTGGCCCAGCTTTGCCGAGGCCCACACCTATCGCCAGCAGGTCTACACCACCGTCCGCCAGCTCATCGAGACCCACCCCGACCTCGCCGACGGCCACGCGCCCATCGGCATGGGCCACCCCCTTTGGGCGCTGTTCATGGGCTTCGACCACGAGCGCATCCACCTCGAAACCTCGTCGGTGCTGATCCGCGAGCTGCCCGTCGCCCTCCTCGCCCGCCCCGCCCAGTGGCCGGCGCTGCACGAGAGCGCCGGCACCGAGACCGGCTTTCCGCCCAAGGCCGGGCAGGATTACCCCACGCCGCGCCTCATCGACATCGCCGCCAGCGCCGTGCGCCTGGGCAAGCCCACGGACTGGCCCAGCTTTGGCTGGGACAACGAATACGGCGAGCGCCGCGTGGGCGTGCAGGCCTTCCAGGTGGAAGACCAGCTGGTGAGCAACGGCGCCTTCCTCGAGTTCATCCAATCCGGCGGCTACCTGGAGCCCCGCTGGTGGACCGAAGCCGGCTGGGCCTGGCGCGGCTTCCGCAACAGCAAGTGGCCGTGCTTCTGGGTGCCCGACGGCCCCGCCGGCCTGCACCGCTACCGCCTGCGCACCCTGTTCGAGACCATCCCCATGCCCTGGAACTGGCCCGCCGAGGTCAACGCCCACGAGGCGATGGCCTACTGCGCCTGGCGCAGCCACCGGGACGGCACGCCATGCCGCCTGCCCACCGAGGCCGAGCACCACGCCCTGCGCGACGCCGCCTGGGCCGACACCGACCCGGCCTTCCGCGCGGATGGCGCCACCCTGGGCCACGACGCCGGCTGGAACCTCCAGCTCGCCTGCGGCTCCCCCTGGCCGGTGGACGCCGGCAAGCCCGCCGCCAGCGGGGTGCGCGACGTGTTCGGCAACCTGTGGCAGTGGATCGGCGACGACTTCAACCCACTGCCCGGCAGCAAGGTGCACCCCTACTACGACGACTTCTCCACCCCCTGCTACGACGGCCAGCACCAGATGATGCTGGGCGGCTCGTGGGTGTCGTGCGGCGACGAAGCCAGCGTGTGGGCGCGCTTCCACTTCCGCCCGCACTTCTTCCAGCACGCCGGCTTCCGGGTGGTGCGGGCCGAGCACGACGGCGGCGCGGTCAAACTCTCCGCCGCCGACGCCGGCCGGCAGGTGTACGAAGACGCCCGCATCGTGGACGAATACATGCTCCTCCACCACGGCGCCCCGGCCACCCAGATGCCCTGGCCCGGCGGCCCCCAGTGCGCCACCGCCTTCCCCCAGCGCTGCGCCCACTGGCTGCTGGAAGGCGCCGACCGCTACGGCAGCGGCACCGCCCGGGCGCTGGACATCGGCTGCGCGGTGGGTGGCGCCAGCTTCGAGCTGGCCCGGGGCTTCGGGTCGGTGCTGGGCGTCGATCTCTCCCGCGCCTTCATCGACGCCGCCGAGCAGCTCCAGAAGACCGGCAGCCGCGACTACTTCCGCCGCGACGAGGGCGACCTGGGCGAAACCGTCGCCGCCCGCATCGACCCCGCCATCGACCGCAGCCGGGCGAGCTTCCGTCAGGCCGACGCCTGCTCGCTGCCCGCCGAGCTGGCCGACTTCGACGCCGTGCTGCTGGCCAACCTGCTGTGCCGCCTGCCCAGCCCCAGGTCGCTCCTGGGCCGGCTGGGCGGCCCGCGCGGGCTGGTCAAGGTGGGCGGCCTCGTCGCCCTGTTCTCGCCCTACTCGTGGCTGGAGCAATTCACCCCCCGCGAGGCGTGGCTGGGCGGCTACAGCCGCGACGGCGCCGCCATCAAGAGCGCCGACGCCCTCAAGGCCCTCCTGCGGGACGAAGGCTTCGTGCTGCGCCGCGAGGAGGAGGTGCCCCTGGTGATCCGCGAACACCGCCGCAAATACCAGTTCATCGTCACCCACGGGATGCTCTGGCAGCGGGAAAGCTAGGCGGACGTCGGGAGTGGCCGGCAGGGGCGACTGAGGTCGCCCCACCGCCCCCCTACGCAATCCGACGTATTTCCCGCCACCGGCCGTGCCCCTAAGCTGGGGGCTCCCCTCAAGGAGTCCCCAGATGAACCGCGAAGAAGTCACCGACCTGATCGTCACCCGCAAGATCGAAAAGAAGCTGACCTGGGCCCAACTGGCCGAGGTGGTGGGCCACAGCAAGGAATGGAGCACCGCCGCGCTGCTGGGCCAGATGACCCTGACCGAGGCCGAGGCGAAGGCCGTGGGCGCGGTGCTGGAGCTGCCGGACGAGGCGATCACCCAGCTGCAGGTGGTGCCCTACAAGGGCTCGCTGCCCACCGCGGTGCCCACCGACCCGCTGATCTACCGCTTCTACGAACTCATCAACGTGTACGGCACCACCTTCAAGGCGCTGATCCACGAGGAGTTCGGCGACGGCATCATGAGCGCCATCGACTTCAACATGGATCTCACCCGCGAGCCCGACCCCAAGGGCGACCGGGTGCGCATCGTCATGAGCGGCAAGTTCCTGCCCTACAAGACCTACTGAACGACCGAGTGAACGCACGAAGCCCCGGCCTGCCGCAGCGCGGGCCGGGGCTTCGGTGCGCCAAGCCGGCGCTCAGGCGCGCAGCAGGGCCTTCACCAGCCGCTCGGAAAGCTGGTCTTCGGTGAATTGCGGCTCGTTGGGCGGGTAGAGCGAGTTCTCCTCGATCTCGAAGCCTTCGGCCAGGGCCAGGGCGCGCAGCTCCTTGATCTTCTGGCAGGCCTTGAGTTGGGCGCCCAGTTCGGCGTTGGCGCGGGCTTTGTCGGAAAAGGCTTTGATGGGTGCGACGGACATGCTGACTCCTAAAGGGTTGCGAGCGCCGGCACGCACGGGCGCGGACTCAGGCCGGGTAGTCGAGGCATTCCACCTCCCCGTTGGCGTCGTGGATGAGCGCCTGCGCGAGCCGGCCATCGGCGTGGTAGCGGTACTCGTGACACACCTCGATCTCGCCATAGACGACCTTCTCGCAGCGCACCAGCCGCCCTTCGGCGTCGAAGCCGCCGCGGTAGAAGGTGTTGCGGTTGCGCATGTCGTCGCCGGTCAGCTCGCCGACCAGCTTGAGGGGCAGGCGCACGCCGCTGTAGCTCGTGAAGTAACGGGTGGTGGTGGCGGTGGCCGTCATGGTGGGATGGGCAATGTCGGGTTGTAGACAAAAACCCCGGAAATCGCGGGGGCGTGGAGCCTCGCAGCAATTTCGGTGCCATCGCCGGCGGGGCGGCCCTCAGCCCAGCCCGTACTTGCGCACCTTGTCGTGGAGGGTGGTCTTGGCCACGGCCAGGGCTTCGGCGGCGCGGGCGAGGCTGCCGTGGCGGCGCAGGGCGTCGGCGATGAGGGCGCGCTCGAAGGCTTCGACGGTCTCGGCGAGCGGCTGGGGGCCGTCCGGGCGGGCCTCGCCGAAGGGCGGCGAGCCGCCTTCGATGCCCAGCACGCAGCGGTCGGCCACGTTGCGCAGCTCGCGCACGTTGCCGGGCCAGGGGTAGCCCATCAGCTGCTGGACGCGCCCGGCCGGCGTGTCGGGCACCGGGCGGTTGTGGCGGGCCGCGGCCTGGAGCAGGAAGTGCTCGAAGAGCAGCGGGATGTCCTCGCGCCGCTCCCGCAGCGGCGGCAGCTTGATGGTGGCGACGCTGAGGCGGTAGTACAGGTCGTTGCGAAAGCCGCCTTGGGCCGACAGCGCCAGCAGGTCGCACTTGGTGGCGGCGATCACCCGGCAGTCGATGGGAATCGAGGTGTTGGACCCGAGACGCTCCAGGGTGCGCTCCTGCAGCACCCGCAGGAGCTTGATCTGCATGGCCACCGGCATGGTCTCGATCTCGTCGAGGAACAGGGTGCCGCCGCTGGCGTGCTCGATTTTGCCGATGCGGCGCTTGGCGGCGCCGGTGTAGGCGCCGGCCTCGTGGCCGAAGATCTCGCTGTCGAACAGGGTTTCGGGCAGGCCGCCGCAGTTGATGGCGACGAAGTTGCCCTTGCGGCGGGCGCTGGCCTCGTGGAGGCAGCGGGCCACCAGCTCCTTGCCGGTGCCGGTTTCGCCGTGGATCAGCACGTCGGCGGCGCTGTCGGCGAGGCCGGCGATCATCGCGCGCACCTTCTCCATCCCCGGGCCGCGGCCGATCAGCCGGCCTTCGAGCTGATCGCGCTGCTCGAGCTGGTGGCGAAGCGTGCGCACCTCCATCACCAGCCGGCGTTTCTCGAGCGCGCGGCGCACCACGTCCACCAGGTATTCGGGTGCGAAGGGTTTCTGGATGAAGTCGTAGGCGCCGTCCTTCATGGCCTGCACGGCCATGGTCACGTCGCCGTGGCCGGTAATCATCACCACCGGGAGTTGTGGATCAAGCGCGAGCAGCTCGCGCAGGAAGGCCATGCCGTCCAGCCCCGGCAGGCGGATGTCGCTCACCACCACGCCGGGGAAATCCCGCCCCACGCGCCGCCGCGCGGCTTCGGCGCTGCCGGCGCATTCGGCGGCGATGCCTTCGAGCTGCAGCGCCTGCTCGCAGCCCAGGGCCACGTCCGGGTCGTCCTCGACGATGAGGACCTTGGGGGTGTCAGTCATGGCGGGCGGTCTCGTGGGAGAGGGGGATGTCGAGGGTGAACACGGCGCCGCCTTCCGGGTGGTTGGCCCCGGTGAGCGTGCCGCCGAAGTCGCGCACGATGCCGGCGGAGATGGTGAGCCCGAGGCCCAGCCCGGCGCCGGCCGATTTGGTGGTGAAGAAGGGTTCGAAGAGGTGGGCCAGCGCCTCGTCGGCGAGGCCCGGGCCGTGGTCGCGCACCGACAGGCGCACCCGGTCGCCGGCCACCGCAAAATCCAGCTCGATGCAGGGGGCGGGGCTGCCGTCCATGGCGTCGAGGGCGTTGCCGATCAGGTTGACCAGCACCTGCTCCAGCCGGTTGGCGTCGCACAGGGCGAAGGGTTCGGGCTGCGGGCAGTGGCGGCGCACGTCGGCGCGGCTCTGGCGCAGGCGCTGTTCGAGCAGCGCGAGGGCGTTGTCGATGGCGCGGCACAGGGCCACCGGCTGGGCCTGGCCGCTGGACTTGCGGGCGAAGGCGCGCAGCTGGCCGGTGATGTTGCCCATGCGGTCTACCAGGTGGCCGATGCGTTCGAGGTTGGAGCGGGCGGTGTCGGTGTCGCCCCGCTCCAGAAAGCGCGCGGCGTTGCCGGATAGCGTGCGCAGCGCCGCCAGGGGCTGGTTGAGTTCGTGGGCGATGCCGGTGGCGAGCTGGCCGATCACCGCCAGCTTGCCGGCCTGCACCAGCTCGTCCTGGGCGGCGCGCAGGGTGCGCTCGGCGGCGGTGCGCTCGGCCACCTCGCCCTGGAGCTGCAGGTTGGCGGCGGAGAGGTCGGCGGTGCGCTCGGCCACCTTGCGTTCGAGTTCGTCGTGGGCCTTCTGCAGGGCGGCGCGGGCGGCAAGCTTGGCCTTCAGGTGGCGGCGGCGCTCGTCGAGCATCATGCCCAGCATGAAGAGGAAGGCCGCGCCCACCACCGCCAGCGCGGTGCGGCTCTGGACCATGTCGTCCACCTGCTCCAGGTGCGACAGCACGGTGAGCGTCCACGGCGTGCCGGGCAGCGGGCGCGATTGGGCCAGGAAGCGCCCGGCCACCGGATACACCGACACCGGCTCGGGCGAGGCGCGGGCGATGCGCACCAGCCGCGCGCCGTGGTCGAGTTCGGCAAGCTCCTGCAGGCCCAGGGGCTTGAGGGCGCGGCGGTTGTACTGGAGGGTCTGGTCGAAGGCGCTGCGGGTGGCGTCGTCCAGGGGGCGCAGGGTGGTGAACTTCCAGTCGGCCACCGAGCCAAGGATCACCACGCCGTTCTCGTCGCTCACCATGGCCGGGGCTTCGACGGTGCTCCAGGTCTTCTCCAGCTGGTCGAGGCTGACCTTGATGACCGCCACGCCCAGGGTGCGGCTGTCGTCCACCAGCGTCGAGGCGAGGTAGTAGCCGGGCTCGCCGCGGGTGGTGCCGATGCCGAAGAAGCGCCCGCTGCCGGTGGCCATGGCGTCGCGGAAATACGGGCGGAAGGACAGGTCCTCGCCCAGAAAGCTGTCGGCCCGGCGCCAGTTGCTGGTGGCCATGACGTGGCCCCTGGCGTCGATCACGTAGATCGACAGGGTGCCGGCGCGCTCGTTGAGCTGCTCGAGATAGGCATTGACCTGGGGCGCGAGGCGGGCGCCGTCGGGCTGGCGCAGGAGGTCGAGCACGTCGCGCTCCAGCCCCAGGGTGCCGGGCAGGAAGGCGTACTTGCCGATCTCCCGTTCCAGGCTGGCGGAGTACAGGTCGAGCCGGTGCAGCCCGGTGGCCTGCAGCTCGGCCAGCCCCAGCTGTTCGGCGAGCCGATGGGCCACGAAGCCGGTCAGGCTCATCAGGGCCAGCATCAGCAGGAAGATCGGCAGGCTGTGCAGGAAGCGGCGGGACATGGCGTTAAATGCGGGTGGTTGATCCTATGGTAGCAGCGGCGCCGTCTGCGCTCAGAGCAGGTCGTGGAGCTGCTTGACGATCAACACCGCCACCACCAGCAGGAAGGCCTTGCGGATGAAGCCCGCGCCGTGGCGCAGGGCCAGATGGGTGCCGAGCTGGGCGCCGGCAAGGTTGCACACCGCCATCGTGAGCCCCACCGCCCACAGGATCGGCCCGTGGCTGGCGAAGAAGGCGATGGCCGACAGGTTGGTGGCGCTGTTGATGACCTTGGCGCTGGCCGAAGCGCGCACGAAGTCCATCCCGAAGAGGCGCACGAAACCGAAGATCAGGAAGCTGCCGGTGCCCGGCCCGAAGAAGCCGTCGTAGAGCCCGATCGCGAGCCCGAACAGCGCGCCGCGCCAGGCGTCGCCGGGGCGCGGTTCGTGGGTCTCGGTCTGGCCGAGGTCCTTGCGCAGGAAGGTGTAGATCGCCACCGCCAGCATCATCGCCACCACCAGCGGGCGCATCGCCTCGCGGGACAGCCACGCCACCACCGCCGCGCCAAGCCACGCGCCCACCAGTGCGGCAGCGGTGGCCGGCAGCACCAGCCGCCAGGGAATGCGCACCGCGCGGGCATAGCGCCACAGGGCCGCGCCGGTGCCGGCGATGCTCGACACCTTGTTGGTGCCGAAGAGGGTGGGGATGGCCGTCTGGGGGAAGGACGACAGCAGCACCGGGATCTGGATGAGCCCGCCGCCGCCCACCACGGCATCGACCATGCCGGCGAAGAAGGCTGCGGGAGCGAGGATGAACCAGTCGATGGTCATGGCGCGACGAACCCTTGGAAAGGAAAAAAAGCCCGGCGCATGATACGCCGGGCAAAGTTGACGGGACGGCTGGGGAGGCCGCCCTCATCAGGGAGGATCGTTGGCTGGGTGGGTGGGGAATGGGAAGTGGGTCGCGCTACGCGTGATGGGTCAAAGCCCCACTCCCTGCTCCCCAATACCCACTCCCCACTACCGATCAGGCCAGGGCCGGCACGCTGTCGTCGCCTTCCACCGGCAGGGCCTCTTCGGCGTTGGCGAGGGCCGGGTCCACCGGGTCGATGGCGCCTTCCCACTTGGCCACCACGGCGGTGGCGATGGCGTTACCGAGCACGTTGGTGACGGTGCGGCCCATGTCGAGGAAGTGGTCGATGCCCAGCACCAGCAGCAGGCCGGCTTCCGGCAGGCCGAACATCGGCAGCACGGCAGCCACCACCACCAGCGAGGCGCGGGGCACGCCGGCGATGCCCTTGCTGGAGATCATCAGCACCAGCAGCATGGTGATCTGGGCGCCCAGGCTGAGGGGGATGTCGTAGGCCTGGGCCACGAACAGCGCGGCGAAGGTGGTGTAGATCATCGAGCCGTCCAGGTTGAAGGAGTAGCCCAGGGGCAGCACGAAGCTGGTGACGCGGCTCCGGATGCCGAACTTCTCGAGCTGCTCCATCAGCTTGGGGTACACCGACTCGCTGCTGGCGGTGGAGAAGCCCACCAGCATCGGGCCGCGCACCAGCTTGAGCAGGCGGAACACGTCCTTGCCCAGCACCAGATAGCCGGCGCCGATGAGCACGCACCACAGGGCGGCCAGCGCCACGTAGAAGCTCACCAGCAGCTTGCCGAACACCAGCAGCATGCCCAGGCCCTGGGTGGTGATGGCGCCGGCCACCGCGCCGAACACGCCCACCGGGGCAAAGCGCATCACGTAGTCGGTGACCTTCAGCATCACGTGCACCACCTCCTCCATCGTCAGCACCAGGCTGCGGGCGGTCTGGTTGTGGAGGTGCCCCAGGGCCAGCCCGAAGAACACCGAGAACACCAGGATCTGCAGGATCTCGTTGGTGGCCATCGCCTCGAAGATGTTCTTCGGGAAGACGTGGGTGATGAAATCCTTCAGGTTCAGGGCGCCGGTCTTGAGGTTGGTGGCGGCGCCCACGTCCGGCAGCGGCACGCCCAGGTGGGCGCCCGGCTGGAGCAGGTTGGCGAACACCAGCCCGAGCAGCAGCGAGCAGAACGACGCGCCGACGAACCAGCCCAGGGCCTTGGCGCCGATGCGCCCGACGGTCTTGGAGTCACCCATCCCGGCCAGCCCCGCCACCAGGGTGGCAAACACCAGCGGGGCGATGATCATCTTGATGAGGCGCAGGAAGATGTCGGTGAGGATGCCGAAGTAGCCGGCGATCTCCTTGGCCTGGGCGGGGCTTCCGGCAAGCAGGTTGCAGGCGTAGCCGACGATGACGCCGAGCAGCAGGGCGATGCCGATCAGGGTCGTGAGGCGATTCATTTTCATGATGGGGTCCTCGGGGTGGGGTGGGGTCAGGCGGCGCGGGCGGGCGCGGTGGGGGGAATGGCGGGCGCGACGGGGATGGCCTGGGGCCGGGTGAGCACCTCGGGGCGCAGCACTTCGGCCAGCTGGGCGGCGCTCATCAGGCCGCGCTCCAGCACGATCTCGGCCACACCGCGGCCGCTGGCGTGGGCCGCCGCGGCGATCTCGGTGGCGTTGGCGTAGCCGATGTAGGGGTTGAGGGCGGTGACGATGCCGATGGAGCGCTCGACGCTTTCGCGCAGGGCGTCGCGGTTGGCGGTGATGCCCTCCACGCAGTGGCTGGCCAGCGCGCGGCAGGCGTTGGTGAGGTGGAGCACGCTCTTGAACAGGCTGTGGGCGATGATCGGCTCGAAGGCGTTGAGCTGGAGCTGGCCGGCCTCGGCGGCGAAGGTGACGGTCATGTCGTTGCCGATCACCTCGAAGGCCACCTGATTGACCACCTCCGGGATCACCGGATTGACCTTGCCCGGCATGATCGACGAACCCGCCTGACGCGGCGGCAGGTTGATCTCGCCCAGGCCCGCGCGGGGGCCGGAGGACAAGAGGCGCAGGTCGTTGCACACCTTGGAGAGCTTGACCGCCACGCGCTTGAGCACGCCCGAGAGCTGCACGAAGCTGCCGCAATCCTGGGTGGCCTCGACGAGGTTGGGCGCGGTGACCACCGGAATGCCGCTGATCTCGGCGAGCTTGCGGCGCACCAGCGGGGCGTAGTCGGGGTGGGCGTTGATGCCGGTGCCGATGGCGGTGGCGCCCAGGTTGATCTCGCGGATCAAGAGCGCGGCTTCCTGCAGGCGGGCCTCGTCCTCGCCCAGCATCACGGCGTAGGTGGAGAACTCCTGACCGAGGGTCATGGGCACGGCGTCCTGCAACTGGGTGCGACCCATCTTGAGCACGTCGGCGAACTCCGCCGCCTTCTTCTCGAAGGCCCCCCGCAGCCCGGCCATGGCGTCCACCAGCCGGAAGATGCCCACGTAGGTGGCCAGCTTGAGGGCGGTGGGATACACGTCGTTGGTCGATTGACTCATGTTGACGTGCTCGTTGGGGTGAAGCCGGGCGTAGTCGCCGCGGGCGTGACCGAGCAGCTCCAGCGCCCGGTTGGCGATCACCTCGTTGGCGTTCATGTTGGTGGAGGTGCCGGCGCCGCCCTGGATCACATCCACCACGAAGTGCTCGTGCAGCCGCCCGGCGATCACCTCGCGGCAGGCGGCGTCGATGGCCTCTGCCCGGGTGGAGTCGAGCAGGCCCAGCTGCTGGTTGGCCCGGGCGGCCGCCTGCTTGATCTGGGCCAGGGCGCGGATCAGGTCGGGGTAGACGGCGATCGCGATGCCGGTGATGTCGAAGTTCTCGCGGGCCCGCAGGGTGTGCACGCCGAAGTAGGCGTGGGCGGGCACCTCGCGGTCGCCAAGCAGGTCGTGCTCGATGCGGAAGCTGGGGGTGGTCATGGGGGCGTTGTCTCCGGTGTTATGGGTCGCGCCGCTGCGGGCGCCCTGCCCATTCCATTGCACGCCCCGTGCCAGCCCCCGGGCAGCGGCAAACCCCTGATCGGATTTGGTTTTTTCCGCCGCGGCAGAAGGCCGCGGACGGTTTTCCGGATACGCGCCGGAAAAGCCGTCCGGAAATCCGAACGACTGGCGCGAAGGCCGGCCGCAGCCGCCCCTACGGCGGGCCCGGCCTCCCCAAACAAAAACGGCAGCAGCGCATCGCGCGCCGCTGCCGTCGTCTGGCGCCGTTCAGCTCACTCTTCGAGCAGGCTGCGCAGCATCCAGGCGGTCTTCTCGTGGACTTCCAGCCGCTGGGTGAGGAGGTCGGCGGTGGGCTGGTCGTTGGCCTTGTCCACCAGCGGGAACAGGCCCCGCGCGGTGCGGGCGGTGGCCTCCTGGGCGGCCACCAGCAGGCGCACCATCTCCAGCGCGGCGGGCACGCCCTCCGGCTCGTCGATGGAGGTAAGCGCGGCGAACAGCTTGCCGGTGCCCGGCGCCGGGTGGCCCAGGGCGCGGATGCGCTCGGCGATCACGTCCAGCGCGTTCCACTGCTCGGTGTACTGGGCCATGAACATCTGGTGCAGGGTGTTGAACATCGGCCCCTTCACGTTCCAGTGGAAGTTGTGGGTCATCAGGTAGAGGTTGAAGCTGTCGGCCAGCAGGCGCGACAGGCCGGCGGCAATCTCGGCCCGGTCTTCGGCGGCGATCCCGATGTCCATGACGGGGCCGGCGGTCTTGGCGGTGTTCTTTTTCATGCGTATCTCCTGAGTGGTCGTTCGCGGTCGATGGGGAGAGTATCGGCCCGGCCGGCCGGCGCGTCCAATTGCGATATTCGCTGGCGGCGATTGGAAAAACCAATCGTCCGGCGGGCCACCGGCGACGGGCGGCCTCAAGCCAGCGCCGTGTCGAGGAACATCATCACCGCGAAGCCGGCCATCAGGCCCAGGGTGGCGCTGGTCTGGTGGCCGTTGCGGTGGGTTTCGGGGATCACCTCGTGGGACACCACGAAGATCATCGCCCCGGCGGCCAGGCCCAGCCCGATGGGGTAGGCCAGCGCCAGCCCGCCGGCAATGCCGGCGCCGAACAGCGCCCCCAGCGGCTCCATCAGGCCCGACGCGCCCGCCATCAGCACCGCCGGCCAGGGCCGCACCCCGGCGGCCCGCAGGGCCATCGCCACGGCCAGCCCCTCGGGGATGTCCTGGACGGCGATGGCGCCGGTGAGGGGCAGGCCCACCCCCATGTCGCCCTGGGCGAAGCTCACCCCGATGGCCATGCCCTCGGGCAGGTTGTGCAGGGTGATCGCCAGCACGAACAGCCACACCTTGCCCACCCGGTCGCAGCCCGGGCCGCAGGGGCCGGTGCTCTCGTGCGCGTGGGGGGTGAAGCGGTCGAGGCCCAGCATCAGCAGCACGCCCAGGGCCATCCCGGCGGTCACCGTGAGCGCCCCCATCGCGCCGCTGCCGGTCATCTCCTTGGCCGCCGCCAGGCCGGGCAGGATCAGCGAGAAGGCGCTGGCGGCCAGCATCATGCCCGCCGCAAAGCCCAGCAGGCTGTCCTCGGCGCGGGCCGACAGCTTGCGCAAGGCGACGCCTGTCAGCGCCCCCAGGGCCGTGGCGCCAAAGCCGGCCAGCCCGCCCAGCAGCGCCAGCCGCAGGGGCTCGCCGCCGCCCGCGATGCCGTCGCGCACGCCGCTCGCCAGCAGCAGGGCCACCGCCGCCAGCGACAGCAGCAGGCCGCCGGTCATCCACGGATGCCGGCGGGCCTGGATGCGCCAGGCGTCCCGCCAGGCCAGCCCGGCCATCTCGCCACCGGCCAGGGCGAGGCCGGCCGCGGGGGGGTTGTCGTTCATCGCGTCTCCCTGCCTGCAGGCGGTTCAGCCGACGAGATGCCGGGCCATCTCGACCAGCCACAGGGCCGCCCCGATGGCCACCACGCCGGCACCGAAGGCGAAGCGGGCGCGATGATCGTGGGCGCTGGCGTGGGCCGCGTGGCGTGCAAAGCGGATCGTGGTCATGGCGTTGCCTCCTGGGTTCCGATGCCTGCATTCTTGCCGCTGGCGCCCGTCGAGTCCAATTGCCAATATTCCTGCTGGCGATAGGGTTGCTTGATCGGCCCGCGCCGGCCGAATCGCAAGATGCGGAGTGCAGGCGCCGCCGCGCCGGTCTAAAGTTGCGCCACCCACGCCGGAGCCCCCATGAAACCCGCCACCGCCGCCCTCGTCGCCGACCTGTGCCGCCGCATCGACGCCGCCGACAGCCCGCCCCGCCTGGCCGATCTGGCCGGGCACGCCGGCCTCACCCCCCACCACCTGCAGCGGGTGTTCAAGGCCGTCACCGGGCTCAGCCCCCGAGCCTGGTTCGACGCCAGCCGCGCCCGCCGCCTGCAGGCCGGGCTGGCCGCCAGCCCCAGCGTCACGGATGCGCTCCTCGACGCCGGCTACCCTGCCCCCAGCCGCTTCTACGCCCAGGCCGACGCCGTGCTGGGCATGACGCCCACCGTCTGGCGCAAGGGCGGCGCCGGCACCGACATCCGCTTCGGGGTGGGCCACTGCAGCCTCGGCGCGATCCTTGTTGCCGCCACGCCCCGCGGCCTGTGCGCCATCGCCCTGGGGGACGACCCGGCCCGGCTGGCGGCCGACCTGGAGGCGCGCTTCCCCCGCGCCCGGCTGATCCCCGGCGACGCCGATTTCGAGCGGTGGATGGCGCGGGCGATCGGCTTCGTGGAAAGCCCGCGCATCGGCCTCGACCTGCCGCTCGACCTCGCCGGCACCGCCTTCCAGCTGCGGGTGTGGCAGGCCCTGCGGGCCATCCCGCCGGGCAGCACCCTCAGCTACACCCAGCTCGCCGAACGCCTGGGCCTGCCGAAAGCCGTGCGCGCGGTGGCCGGCGCCTGCGCCGCCAACCCCCTGGCGGTGGCCATCCCCTGCCACCGGGTGGTGCGCGTGGACGGCGGCCTCGCCGGCTACCGCTGGGGCCTCGACCGCAAGCGCGCCCTCCTCGACCGGGAGGCCGAATCATGAGCACGCCGGACCTCTTCGACCACCTCGCCGCCCCCGCCGACATCCCCATCGACCCCGGCGCCCTGCTCCTGCCCGGCTTCGCGCTGGCCCACGCCCCGGCCCTCCTCGCCGCCATCGACGCCATCGCCACCGCCGCCCCCTTCCGCCACATGGTCACCCCCGGCGGCTTCGCCATGTCGGTGGCGACGACCAGCTGCGGCGCGCTCGGCTGGATCACCGACCGCCGCGGCTACCGCTACGCCAGCGCCGACCCCGACACCCACCGCCCGTGGCCCGCCATGCCGCCGCTGCTGCAACGCCTCGCCTTTGACGCCGCCGCCCGCGCCGGCTTTGCGGGCTTCACCCCGGACGCCTGCCTCATCAACCGCTACGCCCCCGGCGCCCGGATGGCCCTGCACCAGGACAAGGACGAACACGACTTCACCCAGCCCATCGTCTCCGTCTCCCTCGGCCTGCCGGCCACCTTCCTGTGGGGCGGCGACGCCCGCAGCGACAAGGCCCGGCGCATCCCGCTCCGGCACGGCGACGTCTTCGTGTGGGGCGGCCCGGCGCGGCTGCGCTTTCACGGCATCGCGCCCCTGAAGGACGGCGAGCACCCCGCCACCGGCGCCTGCCGCATCAACCTCACCTTCCGCAAGGCGGGCTGACCCCGTGGCTCCCCCGCCACACCGCCCCCGCCTGCAAGATTTCATTGCAACCCGCCCCCGCCCCGCGCCCCCCGCCAGCGTCTGCTATAACAAAAACGAACAAGCCGCGCCCAGATCGGGTATTCCGACGCCCGGCGAAGGGCCGCGGCAACGCAAGCCACCCTCGTCAGAGAGCGCCCGCGGCAACCGCTCCGGGCGACGCCCCACCGCACGAGGAGCACCCGCCATGACCCGCAACCCCCTGCGCGCCGCCGCCATCGGCATCGGCCTTGCGCTGTTTGCCGCCGCCCCCGCCACCCAGGCCGCCGTGGATCTGCCGCAAGTCAACGCCGCCGCCAACTGGCAAGCCAGCCTGGACGGCGTCACCTGGTACTCGTCGGCCGTCTACAGCGGCTACCCCAACCCCATCACCGCGCCGGACGGCCACAGCGGCGAAGCCGTCGAACCCCGCCTGATGTGGTTCTGGGGTGAAGAGGGCTACACCGGCACCCCCACCGGCGCCAACGGCCCCAGCCACGTGTACTTCCGCACCACCTTCCTGCCCCTCGCCGTGGGCTGGCCGGCCTGGCTGTGGGTCGCCTCGGACGACCGGCTGACCATCAAGATCGACAACCAGCCGCTGCAAATCCTCCTCGACCCGGCCAGCAACCGCTACGGCGACACCTACGTGCTCACCGAGAACCAGGACGCCAAGGGCCAGCCCATCGCCCGCCAGACCGCCGACTTCTCCGCCCTCCTCATGGCCGGCGGCCCGCTCACCGTCGAGATCGAAGCCTGGGACAGCGGCGGCTACGAATGGCTGTTCGTGGACGGCTACCGCCACACCGCCGCCGCCCCCGCCTTCGTCGCCCCGGTATCGGAACCCCCGCTGGCGCTGCTTGGCGCCGCCGGGCTCGCCGCCCTCCTCGGGCTGCGCCGCCGCGTGCGCTGAACCGCCCGCCCATGCAGCTGCCCGCCGACTTCCGCCCCGCCGACCTCCTCGCCTTCCACGGCCGGGACAGCCGGCAGGTGGCGGAGCGGGTCGCCGGCAGCCGCATCGAGAAGGGCATCGTCTGGCACGGCCACCCGGCCCGCCTCACCCTCGATCTGCACCCGGGCCGGGCCGAAGTCAATCTCGATGTCGACGGCCCCGCGCCCGAGCCCGCGGAAGTCGCCGCCCTCGCCCGCCACCTGCTCGGCACAGGCCAGCCCGTCGCCCAGCTCACCGCCGCCCACCGGCACCACCCCCAGCTCGGCCCCCTCCTCGCCCGCCTCCCCGGCCTGCGCGTGCCCCAGGCCGCCACGCCCTTCGAAGCCCTCAGCTGGGCCGTCACCGGCCAGCAGATCAGCCTCGCCGCCGCCGTCGGCATCCGCCGCCGGCTGATCGAAACGACCAACGAGGTGGCCGGCACGCGCCATTCCAGCGGCCTCGCCTGCTACCCCGACGCCGCCACCCTCGCCCGCCTCGACGAACCCACACTGCGCGCCGCCGGCTACTCCACCGCCAAGGCCGCCACCCTCCTCCACGTCGCCCGCCGCACCGCCGACGGCCACCTGCCCCTCGACCACTGGCTGCACACCCACACCCCCGCCGACGAAATCCGCGCCGCCCTCGCCCAGCACCGCGGCATCGGCCCCTGGACCATCGACTACACCCTGCTCCGCGGCTTCGCCCGGATGGACGGATCGCTCCACGGCGACGCCGCCGTCCGCCGCAAGCTCCAGGCCCTCCTCGGCCACGACACCCCGCCCACCCACAGGGAAACTCAAGCCTGGCTCGCCCAGTTCGCCCCCTGGCGCGCGCTGGTGGCCGCGCTGCTGTGGGCAAGCTGAAAGGCGCCCGCCCGTAGGTCGGGTTAGCCCAGCGGGCGTAACCCGACACCACCACACCACGCCACCCCACCCGGACAGGGCGTAGGTCGGGTTAGCCCTCCG
>NZ_JAYRMI010000002.1:0-127439 GCF_041904905.1 Zoogloea sp.
CCCAACCGGATCGCCGGCCTCGCCCTGGTCGGCTCGGTCGCCCCCATGCCGGTCGCCCCGCCCCTCCTCGACGCCACCCTCTCCGCCCGCGACAAGGCCCACCGGATGATCAACCAGTGGTCCTACGCCCCGGCGTCGCAGCTGGGCGCCAGCAGCGTCCCCGGGCTCAACCTCACCGCCATCAACGAGCGCCTGATGCAGCGCGCGGCGCCCGGCGTGCTGCACGCCGACATGTCCGCCTGCAACGCCTACACCGGCGGCTTCGACACCGCCGCCCGGGTCGACTGCCCGGTACTCCTCCTCAGCGCCGCCCAGGACCGCATGACCCCGCCCAAGGCCGTCGGCCCGCTGGCCAGCGCCTTCACCGCGGCTCAAAAGGTCAACAAGCTTGTCCTTCCTGGCGCAGGTCACGCCATGATGGCCGAAGCCCCCGGCGCCGTCCTCGACGCCCTTTGGCAATTCGCCGACACCCACTGCCGCACGAAGGCCGCCCCATGACCTGAACCAAATCCGCAGGCCATTCATCAAACAACCAAAAACGGAGACAAAAATGGCTCAGCAAACACCCCCGACAGAAGAGCAGGCCGCGTCCCTGCCCTTCCCCACGATCCGCAGCATCGGCGTTGGCGCGCCCTTCCGCTGGATCGCCCGCGGCTTCTCAGACCTCAAGGCCTGCGCCATCGCCAGCCTGTTCTACGGCTTCTGTTTCACCGGCATGGGCCTGCTGGTCACCATCGTCTTCTCCCGCGCCTACCAGTACACCTCGGCCGTCACCACCGGCTTCCTGCTCGTCGCCCCCTTCTTCGCGATGGGGCTGTACGAGCTGTCGCGCCAACGTCAGCTGGGCGAACCCTGCGCCCTGCTCCCCACCCTCACCGTGTGGCGTCGCAACCTCAGCAACATCGCGGTATTCGCCGCCGTGCTCACGGTCATCTTCCTGATCTGGGCACGCGCCTCGCTGGTCGTCTTCGCCATGTTCTACACCCAGGATCTGCCCACCCTCAGCGGCTTCCTGAGTCAGGTGCTATCCCTCGAGAACCTCGAGTTCCTGCTGGTTTACTTCGGCGTCGGCGCCATCTTCGCCCTGCTGGTGTTCGCCGTGAGTGTGGTCTCCATCCCCCTGATGCTCGACCGCAACCAGGACGCCGTCACCTCGATGATCGCCAGCATCCGTGCCCTGCTCGAGAACCCGCTGCCGCTGCTGGTGTGGGCCTTCCTGATCGTGAGCCTCACCCTCGTCGGCTTCCTCAGCTTCCACCTCGGCCTGGCGGTGCTGATGCCGGTAATCGGCCACGCCACCTGGCACGCCTACCAGGATCTGGTCGCCCCGCTGCCCGACTGAAGCGCCCACGGCGCGGGCAGCCAATTGCATTTCGGCCACACCCGGGCGGTGCCCGGAGCCGTTATTTTCATCCGCCCTTTGCAATCTGCCCCGGGCTGTGGCGAAAATGCGGCGTGCAACCCGGCTCCACTCACCGAAAGGCTGTCATGAAACTCCGCCCGCTTCGCCCGCTGGCCCTTGCGCTGCCGCTCGCCTTCGTGGCCGCAGCCGCCAACGCGGCCGACGCACCGCCGCTGCCCACCGCCGACATCGCCGTCGAGAGCAGCCGCTCCGCCCCCAACGACCAGTTCCGCGCCCAGGTTTTTGCCGAAGCCACCGACAGCAGCCCGGCCGAACTCGCCCGCAAGGTGAACGCCACCGTCGCCCACGCCCTCCAGCTCGCCCGCGCCTACCCCGCCGTCAAGGTGCAGACCGCCGGCAACAGCACCTACCCCATCTACGCCAAGACCGGCCGCAGCATCGAGGCCTGGCGGATGCGCTCGACCCTCGCCCTCGAAAGCAAGGACGCCAGCCAGCTCTCCGAGCTGGTCGGCAAACTCCAGCAAAGCATGGCCATCGGCGGCCTCTCGGCTGCCCCGTCGCCCGAAACCTGGAAGAAGATCGAGGACGAGGCCATCGCCGACGCCCTCGCCGCCTTCGAAGCCCGCGCCCGGCTGGTGGCCGGCAGCCTCCACAAAAAATGGCGGATCAAGCACGTCTCGGTGAACACCGGCGGCTACCAACCCCGCCAGCCGGCGGCACCCATGGTCCGCAGCGCCATGGCGATGGCCGAAGCCGCCCCCCCTGCCCCCATCGAGGGCGGCGACAGCCCGGTGGCCGTGTCGGTGAACGGTCAGATCGAACTGCTCGAATGATTGCCCTGATCCAGCGCGTCCTCGAAGCCCGCGTCACCGTGGGTGGCCGCACCGTCGGCGAGATCGGGCCCGGCCTGCTCGCCCTGGTGGCGGTCGAGCGCGGCGACCAGCCCGCCAACGCCACCCGGATGGTCGAGCGCCTGCTCGGCTACCGGGTGTTCGCGGACGACGCCGGGCGGATGAACCGCGCCCTCGCCGACACCGGCGGCGGGCTGCTGCTGGTGTCCCAATTCACCCTCGCCGCCGATACCAGCAAAGGCACGCGGGCCAGCTTCACCCCGGCCGCCTCGCCCGACGAAGCCGAAATCCTGTTCAACCGGCTGGTCGCCATCGCCCGCAGCCGTCACCCGGTGGTGGAAACCGGCGTGTTCGGCGCCGAGATGTCGATCTCGCTCATCAACCATGGCCCGGTCACCTTCCGTCTCACCGCTTGAACGCCGGCTGGCCGCCGTGGCCCTGGCGACGATCCTGGCGGGCTGCAGCCAGAGCCCGCCGCGCCCGCCCGCCACGGCCCCGGCGCCCCAGGTCAGCGCGCCGGCGAGGAGCTGGTTTGCCCTGCCCCGGAACGACCACGCCCAGGAGATGGTGATCTTTGCCCTCGGGCTGCTCGACACCGGCTATCGCTTCGGCGGCAAGAACCCCGAAGCCGGGCTCGACTGCAGCGGCATGGTGAGCTACGTGGTCGAACAGGTGAGCGGCAAGCGCCTGCCCTACAACGCCGCGGGTATCGCCGAACGCACCCGGCCGATTCCGACGCGCGCCGTTCGCCCGGGCGATCTGGTGTTCTTCAACACCCTGGGCCGCTCGTATTCGCACATGGGGATCTACGTGGGCGACGGCAAGTTTGTGCACGCCCCCAACAGCCGCGGCAAGGTGCGGGTCGATCGCCTCGACAACCGCTACTACGCCGAACGGTTCGAGGGTGCCCGCACCCTGCTGCCGGACGGTTGATCCGGCAGCCTTCGCGGCCGCTCAGGCGTCTTCTTTAAGCCAGCGGGCGGCGTCCAGCGCGTAATAGGTGAGGATGCCGTCGGCGCCGGCGCGCTTGAACGCCACCAGCGCCTCCAGCGCGCAGGCCTTTTCGTTCAGCCAGCCGTTGGCTGCAGCGGCCTTCAGCATCGCGTACTCGCCGCTCACCTGATAGACGTAGGTGGGCACCTGCAGCTCGGTTTTCACCCGACGGACGATGTCGAGGTAGGGCATGCCGGGCTTGACCATGAACATGTCGGCACCTTCCGAGATGTCCAGCGCCACTTCACGCAGGGCTTCGTCCGAATTGGCCGGGTCCATCTGGTAGGTGTACTTGTTGCCCTTGCCCAGGTTGCCGGCCGACCCCACCGCGTCGCGGAAGGGGCCGTAGAAGCTCGACGCGTACTTGGCCGAGTAGGCCAGGATGCGGGTGTAGATCTGGCGGGCTGCGTCGAGTTCGGCGCGGATGCGGGCAACCCGGCCGTCCATCATGTCGGACGGCGCCACCACGTCGGCACCGGCCTGGGCGTGGCACAGCGCCTGCTTGGCCAGCACCTCGAGGGTCTCGTCGTTGAGCACGTAGCCGGTATCGTCGATCAGCCCATCCTGGCCGTGGCTGGTGTAGGGGTCGAGGGCCACGTCGGTGATGACCCCCAGTTCGGGGAAGCGTGCCTTCAGGGCCTGCACCACGCGGGGAACCAGGCCATCGGGATTGAACGCCTCTTCTGCCCCCAGTGACTTCTTGCCGTCCTCCACCACCGGGAACAGGGCCAGGGCCGGCACGCCCAGGGCTACCGCCTCTTCGGCCATGTGCAGCAGCCTGTCCAACGAGACGCGGCTCACCCCGGGCATCGAGGCCACGGGCTGGTTGATGCCCTCGCCTTCGAGCACGAAGACGGGGTAGATCAGATCGTCGGCAGACAGCCGATGCTCGCGCATCAGGCGGCGGGAGAAATCGTCGCGGCGCATGCGACGCATGCGGGTGTTCGGAAAGGCGGAATGAACTGGCTTCATGGCGGTCTCGCGGTACTTACATCTGGATACGAAATGTCGCAGGAACTAAGTTCCAGGGTGACAAGACTAACACGCAGATGGTGACGAACCGTCTCCCGCTATACCTCCCTGAGCGGGTGCCTTGAGCAAGCAAGGCAACTTTGGCCCCCGGCACCCCCTCGCCGGGGGTTTTTTATTTGCTCACCGCCCCGAGAGGCGACGCACCACGGCACCCACCTCGACGCCCACCGGGTGACGCGTGACCATCACCCCGACAACCCAGCCCACCGACGAGGCGAGGATGCAGCCCACCACACCGAAGAACGGGGACGCCTGGGCAAAGGCCAGCTTGAAAGCCAGACACGAGGCGGACGCGCTCAGGGCCACCAGCACCGACGGCCCGATCGCCGCCCCCACCTGGGTCAGCTCGATGCCGAACAGCCGGCGGAGCACCAGCAGGGTATAGACGGTCATCACCAGATCGCCGATGGCGATGCCCGCCGTCACGTGGTCGAGGGAATAGGCGCTGGCCAGCAGGATCAGCACCACCTTGATCGGCTGCCCTACCAGCTGGAAGCGCAGGGTGTACTTGGACTTGCCGGTTCCGCTCACCATGGCGGCGCCGGTCACCGCGATCGTGAGCGCCGCCGAGCCTACGCACAGGATGCGCGCCGGCTCGATGATCCGGGCCCACTGGTCACCATACAGCAGCAGCACGATGGAATCCATGGCCAGGGCCATGCAGGCAAACAGCGGGAAGGCCAGCGCGCTCAGGTAGCAGATGCTCTTCAGGAACTGATCGCCCACGCTCTCGCCATCCCGATGGGTGCGGGCGAAGGCGGGCATCAGCACCGGGGTTAGCCCCTCCATGATGGACCGGAAGGCCAGACCGACCACCCCCAGGGAGCGCGCCAGATAGCCCGCGGTCTCGATGCTCATCGCCTTGCCGACGATCATCTCGGGGGCCGACAGACCGAACTCCCACAGCAGCGACGAACCGCAGAAGCGGCCACCGGTGCGCAGGATGTGCCGCCACTCGGAGAACTCGATACGGATCGGCACGTCGTACTTGGTGAGCATCACGGTCATGATGACCGTGAGCGTGGTGCTGGCCACCGCGCCCCAGGCCAGGCCGATGAAGCCGACGCCGATCGAACACAGGCCGATCGACACCGCCGCCTGCAGCGCGCTGGACGCCAGGTTGATGCGCAGGATCTTGTCGAAGTTGAGGTTGCGCTTGAGGATCGCCATCGACACGGAGCCGAAGGGCAGCAGGAAAAAGTTGATCGACAGGACATGCATGACCTGCCCGATCCCCTCTTCCCGGTAGAACGCTGCGATCGGTGCCGCCACGACCCAGGTGACCACCGCCGCGGTCCAGCTGACGATCACCGCGATGGTGGCCGCCGTCTGGAGCCGCTTGGGGGTGAGATCGCGCTCCTGGATGAGGTAGCTGGTGATGCCCAGATCCCGGACCGCGTGGGACAAGGCGAGGATGAGGCTCCCGATGGAGAAGATGCCGATTTCTTCCGGGGAGAGCAGTCGCGCCAGCACCACCGACGAGACGAACTGAATGACGAACACGATGGCTTTCTCACCAACCGAGAGAAAGACCGCTTTTTTTACATTAGCCATGAAGTGTGGACACGTGTCGCCCCGGATACATCGACTCAGGCATCAGCGGCATCGGCGCAAGTGAGAATGAATGAGCGACACCCGCAGCAGCCGGACCGCGCGTTGAGTCGAGCCCGCAAGTGTACCTTACGAGCCCACAGCATCACACAGTTACCCTACATGCAACGACGATTCGTGGCGTGTCTGTGCAAACAATTGTTCCCTGTCGCGCCTGCTCCGTGCGATTTCAGACAGCCGGACCCTTCAGGCCGTACAGCCCGCCGGCCCGGTTGGCGGAGTCCATCATCAGGGCGTCGGCATAGAACTTGGTTGCCCAGTTGGGGAGCTGCCACGGATGATAGCCCCCGTTTATCGGGTGGGAGCCCTTGATGCCGCCGATCAATTCACGCTCGTCGCCGGCGAGGCGCTGGGTGCGCTTGACGAAGCCCAGCACACGGGTGGTGGCGTCCCGGTAGCGCGCGTCTCCGGTGATCTGGAACAGCCGGCCCCAGTTGATGCCCAGCTGACAATCGCCGGTCAGGCACGACCACTTCACCGTGGGACGCCAGTCGTGATCGAAGCGCCCCGGCAGGAAGCCGTCGGCGGGCAAGGCCGCCACCATCGCATCGCCGATCTGGCGGGCGGCCTGGATGAAGTCGTCCCGGCCGGCGTAGTCGCCGATCTCGAGCAGCCCGCGCATGGCGTAGGCGATGGTGTGGGTGAAGGGCTGGGCGTTGTCCTGCAGGCAGTTGGTGTCCAGCCAGCCGTTGGCGCGGGCCTGGGTGAGCGCCCACTCGCAGTTGCGCACCGCGGCGTCGAGAAAGCGGCGCTCGCCGGTAATCTCGTGGGCGCGGGCAAGGCTCCAGGCAGAGCGGGTGTTGTAGGTGTTCACCGACTTGCCGGTCATCGGCGAGCCGAACTTCCGCCAGCAGCCGTCCTCGTCCATGATGTCGCACAGCCAGTTGGAGGCGCGCACCGCGGCGTTCCGGTAGGCTTCGTTGCGCTCCTCCTCGAAGGCCCGCACCCAGCCGAAGATCACCTGCCCGGTGTTGAACACCGTCGGCTGGTCGGAGTCGCCCAGGGCCCCGGCCAGCACGCCGCCGTCGGGCAGCTGGATGTCGATCTCCCAGTCCGCCATCCGGCGGGCCCGGACGCGGCAGTCGTCGTCGCCGCTCAGGGCGGCGTAGCGATACAGCGTGGGGATGATGTAGCCGGTGGTCTCCGGGTAAGACGGCGCCCAGCGGCGCGAACGGACCAGATAGGTCTGGGCGACACCGCCGTTGCCGGTCACGTCATGGGCAAGCTTGAGCCAGGCGATGGCGGCGTCGAGGTGAATGCGGTTGTCGACCGGCGTCGTCATGCCGATGCCGAAGGTATCGCGTAGCACGAAGCCCTTCTGGCGGAGAGTTTCACTGAGGCTCATCGTTGAATTCCAGGGTTGAGGGGGCGCCGCGCCGGCTAGGGCCGGGCGGGCGCCTTTTCAGGCATGTCGAAGAAGTGGGCGCCGCCCGCCACGAAGCGGGCAGATTCGCGGCTGTGCTCGGCCGCCCGGATCCAGGTGAGGCGGGTGTTGCCGACGCGACCGTGGTGCAGTACCCCGACCTTGTCGAGGTGGGCCGCCAGCCGCGGCTCCCGACGCAGCTTGTTAGCCTGGGCGGCCAGCACCCGCACCGCGCAGGTGCGCCGCTCGCCGGCCCGGTCGATCACCACGCCGCTGTGCAGGGCCGGCTCGTAGAGGGGGAAGGGCAGCGTCGAGGCGAGTTGATCCTCGACGAAATGGGTATAGGTGAAGCTTGAGAACGGCGCGTCGAAGCCCAGGATCAGGGCATCGCGCGCGAGCAGGCGGGCAAAGGGGGATTCGCCACCGAAGGGCTTCTCGGCGGCCTCGTGCCCGGCGACGAAGGCCTCGGCGTCGCGCCCCCAGGCGAGCAGCGGGTGAGTCACGCTGAGGCTGCGCACCACGCCTTCGCTGCGCCGGAAAACCTCGGAGACGATGCCCATCATCGACGGACTGCGGGCCACGTTCATGGGCTTGCCGGTGGCGAGCCACTGGGCCGAACTCATGTTGTGGTAGGGCATCGACATCATGACCAGCAGGCCCTCCGGGCCCACGGCCTCCTTGAGGGTGCGCACCACGTCTGCCGGCTTGCCCTTGAAGCCGTTGAGGGGCAGCCAGGAGGAATGGACGACGAGCGTCGAGCCGGGCACCACGCCGATCCCGCGCAGGCGGGCGGCGAGTTCCTGCGGGCCGTAGGCCCAGATCGTGCGGGCGGCAGTTTCCTTGAGCTTTTGCTTGAGCGACGCGAGCACGCTCATTGCCCCGCCCTCCCCGGCCGCCCCTCGACCACCTCGTCCAGCAGGCGGGCGAAGCGCTCGGTGATGGCCTTGCGGTCGAACTGGGCGAGGTAGGCGTCGTCGGCCTGGACGGTCTCGGGCACCGGCCGGGCGAGCCAGTCGCGCAGCATGGCCTCGCAGGCATCGACGGACTCGGCCGGGACCGCCTTGCCCAGGCCCGCCCGCTCGATGATCTGCTGGGTGGCACCCGGGTCGCACAGGGCAAAGATGGGCCGGCGAACCGACACGTACTCGAAGAGCTTGCCCGGGATCACGCCGTCGGAGGTCTCGCCGGTATCCACGATGAGCAGCAGGTAGTCGCAGTTGACCTGGGCGTTCATCGCCTCGCCGTAGCTCACGTCGCCGACGAAATCGTAGAGGTGGCCGATGCCGTACTCGGCGATGATCTGGTCGTAGCGCCGCTGGATCGCCGGCTCGACCCCGCCGACGATGCGCACCCGCGCCCGGTTGGCGAGCGCCGGATCGGCGCGGTGAATGCGCCCGAGCGCTTCGGCGAAGGCGTAGCCCTTGCGGTTCTTGAACAGCCGGCCGGTGTAGACGAACTCGACGGTGTCGCCGGTGAACGGCCGGGTGCGCTGACGGCTACCGTACAGCTCGGTGTCGTAGCCGTTGGTGAGGGTTTCCCAGCGGGCCTTGAGGCCCGGGTGCAGCCGCTGCATGTAGGCGGTCTTGGGCTCCGACACGGTGACGATAACGTCCGCGCGGCGGAGCAGCCGGCGCTCCATCCGGAACTCCATCTTCTTGCGCCAGGCCGGCATCCACTCCCGCAGCACGTCGCCGTACCACAGGTCGCGGTAGTCGGCGATCCACGGCAGCCCGGTTTCCTTGCGCAGGGCGTAGCCGACGAACATGCTGGAGAACGGAGGCAGCGTGGTGTAGATGGCGTCGATGCGGCGCTCGGCGCACAGCGCGCGGCACACCCTGAGCGCATCCTTCGCCCACGGGCGGAAGTCGTCCGGGACGTTGACCAGGGTGCGCAGGACCCAGCGGATCGCGCCGTGGGCCCGATCCATCAGCCCGCCGCCACCCTGGGCAGCGGGCGCGCGCGCGGCAGCCGACGCGGGCCGGACAGCCGGGGCACCGGCAGAGACAGGCGCCGGCGACGCCGGCTTGCGACCGAGCAGCCGCTTCACGGTGTCGGCGATCTCTTCTTCGAGGTTGCGCAGCGGCAGGCGGACAATCTCGTCGCCGTCGATGATCTCGGCCATCAGCGCCTCGTCGTAGATGCCCTCCCGCCCCGAGGGCTGCAGGGTGACGACGATGCAGCGCCAGCCGAACCGGCGCAGGTGCTCGACGAACTTGACGGTGCGAATCCGGCCGATGGTCTTGAGGGGTGGAAACTCGCCGGCAATGACCAGCAGGGTGCGCTGTTCAGCCACGCTTGCCTCCTTCGCGCTGCAGCCGTTCGCACAAATCCTGGAAAAGCCGGGCGCTGCGCTCCCAGCTGTGGGCCTGGGCGTGGGCCAGGGCGCCGGCTTCGAGGCGGGCACGGAAGGCGTCGTCCCCCAGGATGGACAGGATCGCCGCGGCGATCTCGTCAACCCGCTCGCCATTCACCAGCAGGCCGCTCACGCCCTCCCGGACGGCCTCGACGGCACCGCCCGCCCGACCGCCCACCACCGCCCGGCCGCAGGCGTTGGCCTCAAGAAAGGTCAGCCCGAAGCCCTCGGTGTCGCCGTCGGGCATGGTGCGGTTGGGCATGGCGAACAGGGTGGCGCTACGGTAGGCGGCGAGCAGGTCGAAGTCGTCCAGGGCGCCGGCCAGAGTGATGCTGTGGGCAACCCCCGATGCCTTGATGAGCGCCTCCAGCTCGGCCCGCTGGGGGCCATCGCCGATGATGAGAAGGTGGCTGTCGGGGTGGGCGGCGAAGATCTGCGGCCATGCGCGGATGGTCTGGTCGAACCCCTTGCGGGCCACGAGCCGGCCTACAGTGACCACGATGCGCTTGCCGACGAGGCCGAAGCGACGCCGGAAGCGGATGTCGTCCGGCCCCGGGGTGAAGCGCTGGGTGTCGACCCCGTTCTCGATCAGGCTGACCCGCTCCGGGGGAAGTCCGATGTCGTCCACCAGCACGCGGCGGGTGAAGCGGCTCACCGCCACCACCGCATCGGCAGCCCGCAGGTGGAAGGCCCGCCGGTTGCCGAAGGAGCCGGCGTCGAACCGGGTGGTGACCTCTTCGCCGTGCACGTAGAGCACCATCCGCTTGCCGAAGAAGCGCTGGAAGAACTCACCCAGCCAGGCGGTGGACGCGAGCTCGCCGATGCAGATCACCTCCACCCCGTAGCGCCGCATGAGCTGCCAGACTTTCCAGACAACCCGCACCCGCAGGGGGATGTCGATGGTCAGGAAGCGCCAGGCGGAGATCAGCTTGTGGGCCGGCGGGGCGATCTGCGGTCGAAGCAGATCGAGCCGATACACCGGAAACCCGCAGCGCTCGTCGTGGGCCTGCCATCCGGCGATCTCGGAACCGTCGCTGTAGTCCCGCCGGGTCGCCAGGGCAACCATCCGCCCTTTCGGGGCGTAGCGGCACAGGTTTGCATAGACGGTCGCAGACCCGCCCTGAATCGGCGTGAAGATGCTGGCGACGATGAGACATGCGCCAACCGGCGCGTTACGGGTCATCGATCCTTATTTCCTGTCGGTGGTTGCAGTTTGCTCGAGGTCGGCCAGGATCCCCGCCAGGTGTTCGCTGGCAAAGGCGGCGGTCGTCACCCGCGCGGCCTCGACGCTCTCGCGACTATAGGCGGTGATTGCGACAGCTGCTGCATCGTCGCCCCGGCCGCGGAGCCGCGACGCGGCTTCGAGGATCTTGCTGGTGAAATCGCTGGTGGTGGTCATGCCATTCACCCAGTAGAAGTGATAGACGGCCGCGTGCAAGCCGCTCTTCACGAAGCCCTCCAGCCGCAGCGTGGGCAGGTTCGGCTTGTCCCCGGGCGGCTGGGTGGAGATCGACCAGCCCCAGTTCTTGGTGGGCTCCAGCTGGTTCTGGACGTTGACCAGCTCGGCGCCCTGAGTCTGGTTGCGGTAGTAGGCGATGAACACATCGACCGGCTGACCGTTGTAAAGATAAGTGACCTGATGCACCGCCCGAGCCCCCGGGAAGCGCGGACGGATCGCCTCGTCGGCCGGCGCAGCCTGGGGCAGCGCCGCGAGGGATTCAAGACGCAGCACCGGCGCATCGGCAGAGACCGGCGCATTGAGCATCTGGGCCACGGCGTGCCAGGAATAAGGAACCGCCGCGGCAAGGAGGGTTGCCCCCAGCACCGCCGGCGTGGCCACCCGCCCCGCTGCGCGAAACGGCTCGACTTCCGGCGTTTTGTCGCGCCAGCGGGCGCCGACCGCGAAGCTCAGGAAGATCGAAACGCCGAAGATCACCCAGCCGAGCGCGATGTGGCTCAGGCCCAGGCCCCACTCGTTGGCGGTCTTGTGGGCCACCATCACGATGACGTAGGCGCGGATCCAGTTGGCCACCAGCGGCATCAGGATGGCCCAGAGCATGAACAGCAGGCGCTTGTGCCACTTGGTGTAGGTGAGGTAGGCGAACACCGCACCGATGAAGACCGAGGTCAGCAGGTAGCGGATACCGCCGCAGGCTTCCACCACCGACCACTGGCCGCTGGGGATCACGAAGTTGCGACCTTCCTGGTACACCGGCACGCCGCTGTGGCGCAGCGCCACCACCGTCGCATCGGCCGTCCAGTTCATCAGGACCGGCAGGATCTCCTGGCCGAAAGGCACCGCGAAGAGCAGGAAGAACAGCGGCCCGAGCACGCGCCGGAACACGGCGTCGCCCGTCACCGCCCACACCGCGCCGATCATCATCAGCACGATCGCGAACTGGACCACCGCCGCCACCGCCACCAGCTCGCCGAGCATGGCGAGGAAGCCGGTGAAGACGAGCGCGGCAAAGCCCTTCAACGAGGGGCTGCAGAACGCGCCTTTCAAGGCCGGCAGCTTGGTCCAGAGCAGGTAGGCGACCACCACGAGCACCACATGGCCGTGCTCATGGCTGGGCAGCGTCTCCCAGGCTTCCAGCATCATCGCGACCTGGGCGCGGAAGCTGAAGAGGATCGCCGCCCAGGCGACCAGTACCATCGCCAGCGCGAGCACACCGCTGCTCCGGGGGGCGCTGGCGCGCAGTTCCCTGTCGATCGGATGGTCAGTCATGGCAGTCGATTCACGAACGGAAGAAGTCATCGATGTGTCAGTCAGTGCATGCTGGCGCGCAGCCGGTCGATCTCATCCGGCACCGCCGGCCCGCCTTGCGGCGCCGGCGTCGGCCTGGCGGCAGCCGGCTCCTCGCTCAGTTTTTTCCTGACGAGCTTCTCGGTCATCACCACAATGCCCATGAAGTAGAAAGGCATATCCCAGTTGGCCAGACTCAGGAAGGCGCCCCCAACCGCGAACCCGATCAGGCTGACCTTCACCATCGACCCCAGCAGCCCGGCCCATTCCAGGTCGGGGCGGCCGGCGGAGAGTTTCATCAGCCGGCCCGCGGTGCGGTAGGTAAGGCCCCAGAACAGCAGGTATAGGAACAGCCCGATGTAGCCATGCTGGCCCAGCACCTGGAAGTAGATGCTGTGCGCCACCAGGACGTTGTTCGGCTCCGGGGCGTACATCTGGAAGACCAGCGGCGTGGCCGTCAGGAAGCCCGCGCCGAGAATCCGGCTGTTGGCGATGTTGGTCGCCATCATCCAGGCGTTGATCCGGCCGAGCGCCGACTCATCCTGGTCGTAGGTCTTGATGGTTCCCATCCGCGAGGTCCACTCGTCGGGCATGAAGAAGAACAGCGCCGGGGCCAGCAGGATCAGCACCAGCCCGATGGTCACCTTCGACTTGCTGCGCCACCAGAACACCGAAGACATCGCCCCGATGGACAGCAGCGCCCCGCGAGAGTGGCTGCCGATGGCGGCCACCGCGCACAGGGCCATGACGACATAGATCGCGCGCCGGACCCAGGTCCTGCCGAAGGGCCGCAGCACGGGCAGCTCGACCACCTTGTCCACCTGCTGGGCCAGGAAGTACAGGAGCGGGATGGTGATGACGAGCGCCACCGCAAGCTCGTTGTTGCCTTCGACCACGCTGGCCGGCGGCCCCCACACCCGGAACGACCCACCGGTCATCAAGGTGAACAGCCCGCCCTTGGCACCGAAATAGGCAATCGACATTGCCGTCACGCCAACGAAACCGGTAATCTGTTCCCGCGTCTGCAGCGTGGAGGCGACCACCAGTACCATGATGAACACCTTCAACACGTCGTAGTAGACGGCCAGGCTGTCTGCCTGATGAATGGCGGTGACTGCCGTGATGCCCATCCAGATCATGTAAATGATGAGCACCGTCACCGGCGGCGCCATGGGTGAGCTGATGCGCTTGGAGTTGGTCGCAGCGCCAACCACGATGAGCACGGCGGAGATCATCGCCAGCGGCATCGAGTAGGCGATCCCCCAGCCCAGGCGGTGCGGGTTCATCAGACCGATCCACACCCACAGCAGCGCGCCGTTGTACGGCGCCCTCAAAGCCTTGAGGGCGCCGTACGAGAAGACCATCAGGATCAGTATGTCACGCACTGCCGTTGCCCCATTCGGTCGCTAAGACCGTCAAACCACTTCGGTACCTTCAAGCCGCAATGCGGCTGATTACGTAACGGAACTTGCCGGACGCCTCGGCCGGGATCGTATCCACCAGCCGGACATCGATGCTCACCGCGTCGCCGAGACGACGCTTCAGCCCGCTCTCGATGCGCCCCACGTCGGCCGGCTCGAAGGCCGCACCGGGGATGACGAAGACCGTCGTCAGCGCCTTGGTCTCCTGGACGATCTTGAACGATGCGACCCCGGGAATATCCCGCAGCACATAGATCAGCGACAGGCCGTGCATCACGGTTCCGTCGGCTGCAATCACGAAGTCGGTGCTGCGCCCCTGGATCTCGCTCAGAATGGGCAAACCCCGACCACACGGACACGCATGATCGCTCAGGACACCGACATCGCCCGTGCGGTAGCGCACGAATGGGTAATCTCTTGTTGCGAGGTGGGTGACCACGATCTCGCCCGATTGCCCCGGCGGCAGCACCTTGCCGTCGCTGTCGACGATCTCGACGACGATGTCCTCGGCGGTGATGTGCATCGAGCCCGACGGGCAGGCGTGGGCGATGAAACCCGCGTCGCGGCCGCCGTAGCCGTTGGCGACGGGCGCCTTGAACAGCCGGGCGATGAGGTCGCGCTGGTGGTCGTAGAGGCGCTCGGAGGTGACGAACACCACCTTGATGCCCAGGTCGTCCAGGCGGATGCCTTTCTTTTCGGCGTGGGCGGCGATGTGGCTGATCGCCGACGGGTAGCCGAAAAGCATCTTCGGACGCATCTCGCGGATGCGCGCGATGAAACCTTCCACCTTGGCGTCGGACATCTCGAAGGCGGGCAGCAGTTCGGTGCGCATCAGCTTGTCGCGGATCAGGCGCACACGGTCCTGGGTGCCCAGCTCGATGGGCGAGCCCCAGATGACGATCTCCGGATCGCCGATGTCCACGTCCCACCAGCGGGTGGCGCGCCACTTGGCGGCCACGTCGTGGGTGACCCGCTCGGTGCCGATGAAGAAGATCAGCGGCTCGCCGCTGGAGCCCCCGGTGTTGAAGCGCGCCAGCCCCTTCGCGTCGTCGGCGCGCAGGCCATCGCTCTTCTGCTTGATCGTCGCCTTGGTGAGAAAGGGCAGCTTCTGCAGGTCGGCCGGGCCGGTCACCGCCTTCGGGTCGAAGCCGGTACGGGCGAAGAGTTCGCGGTAGTACGGCGTGTGGGTGCCGATGTCGGCGAGGAAGGCCCTCAGCCGCTGGGCCTGCTTTTCGAGGATGCGCTCCCGGGGCCACCACTGGACGTCTTCCATCTCCTGGCGGATCGCGACGGTGTCGTGATGCTTCAGGCGCTCCTGGACGGGGAAGAGGACGTTGGCGACGAAGCGGGTGTAAAGGTCAGACATGTGGGCTCCTACGTCCGGCGGGCCGCGCCCGAGGCACGGCAGGCGTCGGAATAAGCGGCAAGCAATTCGTTCTTGACGGCCGACCAGGCGTAGCGCCGGACATCGTCCTGACCCGCAGCGCGGATTCGCGCCGCCAGGGCCGCATCGTTGAGAAAGCGCAGCACGGCATCGGCCATCGCCTGCGGGTCGTCGGCGGGCACCAGCAGCGCGGTGACTTCGTCTTCGACGATGAAGGGCACGCCGCCGACGTTGGTGCTCACCACCGGCACGCCGCTCGCCAGCGCCTCGAGCACCGAGTTGGGCATGTTATCCACCCGGCTCGGGTTGATGGTGAGGTCGGCGTCGCGGTACAGCGCGGCCATCTGGTCGCGGTCGAGGCGGCCGGTGAAGACCACCTTGTCGGCCACCCCGAGGCTCGCCGCGAGGGCCTGCAGCTCACCCCCCTGAGGGCCGCTGCCGGCCACCGACAGGCGGGCGTCGGGCCGGGCCGCGGCCACCCGCGCGAAGGCCTTCAGCGCGGTGTCGATGCCGTAGATGGGCTCCAGGTTGCGGGCCACCACGATGTGGGCGGCGGGCTCGCGGCCCGCATCGGCCGGGCGGAAGCGCGCCAGGTCGATGATGTTGGAGACGATCCGCCCCTCCATCCCGAAGCGGTCGAAGACCTCTTTCAGGAAACCGGACGGCAGCACCAGCAGCGCCGCGCGGCGCATGCTCGCGCGCACGGAATCGGCGGACCGGTTGAGGAAAGGCTCGGCCTCGCCGCCCCGGTAATTGACCACTACCGGCTTGCCGCGCAGGCTGCCGATCCAGATCGCCGGCGCCGCAAACAGATGCCACGACCAGCCCGAGTTGGCCATCACGTGGAGCAGATCCGCCTTGCCGGCGGCGCGCCACAGGTGCAGCAGATAGGGCACCAGCCGGAACAGCGCGCGGACGCCCTTGAGCTTTTCGGCCCAGGCCGGGCGATACGGCGCGTTCACCTGCACCACCTCGACCTCGGCGCCCTCCCCGCGCAGCAGCTCGCCCAGTTGCCGGGTCTGGTTGGCCATGCCGCCGGCGGGCGGCGGCAAGGGGCCGACCAGCGCAATCTTCAGATCAGCGAATTTCATGCCGCCAATCTCGGCGCCAGCCGACCGTACACCGCCTTGTAGTTGGCGACGCTGTTCTTCCAGTTGCGCACATCTTCCACAAAATGGCGGCCGGCGGTGCGCATGGCGGGCCAGCGATCGCGGTGGGCCAGCATGTCGTTGAGGGTGGCCACCAGCGCGGGTACCTGGCCGGCGGCGAACAGGCGGCCGGTCTCCCCGTCGCGGATGAGTTCCTTGTGGCCGCCCACATCCGAGGCCACGAAGATGCGGCCCTGGGCCATCGCTTCCAGCGGCTTGAGCGGCGTGACCAGTTCGGTCAGGCGCATCGAGTGGCGCGGGTAGGCCAGCAGGTCGATGAGGTCGTAGTAGCGGCTGACTTCGGAATGAGGCACGCGGCCGGTGAACACCACCTTGTCGGCGATGCCGAGGCGCTGGGCCTGGGCCTTGAGGTTGGCGTCCTGGGGGCCACCGCCCACCAGCAGCACGCGCAGGTCGGGCTGACCGGCGTGCATCGCGGCGAAGGCGTCGAGGAGCAGGTCGAGGCCTTCGTAGGCGTAGAACGAGCCGACGAAGCCCAGCACCGTCTTGCCCTGCAGGCCCAGCCTGGCCTTGAGGGCCTCGTCCGGCGCGCCGGAGAGCTGGAAGCCTTCCACATCCACCGCGTTGGGGATGACCGTGACCTTGGTTTCCGGAATGCCCCGGGCGACGATGTCGCGGCGCAGGCCTTCGCAGATGGTGAAGACGTGATCGACGCGCTTGATGGCCCAGGTTTCGAGGGCGCGGGTGGCGCGGTAACGCAGGCTGCCTTCGGAGGTGGTGCCGTGGTCCACCGCGGCGTCTTCCCAGAAGGCGCGGATCTCATAGACGACCGGAATGCCAAGCCGGCGGCCGACGCGGATCGCCGGGATGGCGTTGAGCACCGGCGAGTGGGCGTGGATGACGTCCGGCCGCAGCTCGCGGGCGAGTTGTTCGAGGCGCGCTTCGGTGGCGCGGATCAGGCGCCATTCGTTGATCCCGGCCGGGCCGGCGGGCGGCACTTCGGAGCGGTAGAAGCGCAGGCCATCCACGTCTTCCATCGCGGCGGCGGTCTTGCCCTGCTTGGGCGAGGTGAGGTGGAAGGTCTCCCAGCCCAGGGCGCGCTGTTCGCGCAGGATGGCCGCGGTGCGGAAGGTGTAGCCGCTGTGCAGCGGGATCGAGTGATCGAGAACGTGAAGAATGCGCATTTACTGACTCGTGACGACTGCGGCGGGCGCCTGGGCCGGGGCCTGGCTGTTGCGCAGGAAGGCTTCGAACATCATGGTGGTCCACAAGGGCGCGCTGTAGTCGCGGGCGCCGGACTGGTGGGCATCGACCAGATGCTGGAGGTAATCGCGGTTGAAGATGCCGGTCTCGGCGAGGGTGGGGCCCAGGATCGCCTCGCGCACGCGCGCCTTGAGCGGGCCGCGGAACCAGCGGGCCAGCGGCACGGCAAAACCCATCTTGGGGCGATACAGCACATCGCGGGGCAGCATCGGCTCCATCGCCTTCTTGAAGACGAACTTGCCTTCCTGGCCCTTGATCTTGAGGCCGGAGGGCAGCGTGGCCAGCCATTCGACCAGCTTGTGATCCATCAGCGGCTCGCGCACTTCGAGGGAGTGGGCCATGCTGGCGCGGTCGACCTTGGTGTTGATGTCGCCCACAAGATAGGTCTTGGTGTCGAGGTACTGGATGAGGGCCAGCGGGTCGTCGGTCTGGGCGGCGTTGCCGTGGCGACGGAAGACTTCGAGCGCGTTGTAGCCGGCAAGCTCGGCGCGGAACTTGCTGGAGAACAGGCTACGCCGCATGTCGTCGCGCAGGATGGACACGGAGTGGAAGTAGGCCTGGACGGAATCCCGGGCGAGCGACTGGAAGGTGGTCTTGGCGCGGAACATCCGCGGCGCCCAGTCGGCCTTGGGGTACATCCGGCCCAGCAGGCCGAACACCGGGCGACGGATGCTGGCGGGCATCGAGTCGCGCATCTTCTCTTCCATCAGGTGCATGCGGTAGCGCCGATAGCCGCCCATGGCCTCGTCGCCGCCGTCGCCCGAGAGGGCCACGGTGACGTGCTTGCGGGCGAGCTGGCAGACCCGGTAGGTGGGGATGGCGGAGCTGTCGGCGTAGGGTTCGTCGTAGAGCGCGGCCAGGGTGTCGATGAGGTCGAAGTCGTCGGACTTGACGGTCTCGACGAAGTGCCGGGTCTGGTAGCGGTCGGCCACCATCTTGGCGAACTCGGACTCGTTGAAGGCCGGGTCGTCGAAGGCGATCGAGCAGGTGTTGACCGGGTCGGCCGACAGGCCGGCCATGGTGGCCACCACGGCGCTGGAATCCACCCCGCCCGACAGGAAGGCGCCCAGCGGCACGTCGGCGATCATGCGCAGGCGCACGGATTCGCGCAGGCGCTCGGTGAGTTCGGCAGTGGCGTCGGCCAGCGACAGGGGGTTGTCGAGGGTGAAGCGCACGTCCCAGTAGGTCTTGGGCGCGGGGATCGGCTGGCCGCGGCGGATGCACAGGGTCTCGGCGGGCTGGAGCTTCTTCGCGCCCATGAAGATGGTGCGCGGCTCGGCCACGTAGCCAAGGGCGAAGTACTCTTCGACGGCGTGGGGGTCGATGCGGCGGTCGAGGCCCGGGTGCTGCATCAGCACCTTGAGTTCGGAGCCGAAGACCAGCGTGCCGTCGTCGAGGATGGCGTAGTAGAACGGCTTCACGCCCAGGCGGTCGCGGGCGATGAAGAAAGTCTGCTTGTTGCGGTCCCACAGGGCGAAGGCGAACATGCCGCGGAAGCGCTGCACGCAGTCCTCGCCCCAGGATTCCCAGGCGTGGACGATGACTTCGGTGTCGCTGCGGGTGTGGAAGCGGTGGCCCAGGGCTTCGAGCTCCGGCACCAGCTCCTGGAAGTTGTAGATCTCGCCGTTGAACACCACGGCCACGCTGCCGTCTTCGTTGAAGAGCGGCTGCTGCCCGGTGGACAGGTCGATGATCGACAGGCGACGATGGCCCAGGGCCACGCCGGGTTCAAAGTGGAGATCGCCCTCATCCGGCCCGCGGTGGAACTGGATGTCGTTCATCCGCTTCATCAGGTCGCGGTCGAAGTCGCGGTTTCCGCGGGTATCAAAAAGGCCAGCAATGCCGCACATGGAATCTGTCTTCTTTCAGTGAAGGGCGTTTCTGGATTGGATGGCAGCGCCGGCGCCGGGCTGGGTTGCCCGCAGGCGCGTTTCGTAGACCGAGAGGTAGCTGCCGACCATTGCATCGAGACTGAACTGGGCGCACACGCGCGCGCGCCCCGCCTGCCCGAAGGCCGCCGCCCGGGCGGGATCGGCGAGCAGCGCGGCCATGGCGTCGGCGAGCGCGGCGGGATTGGCCGACGGCACCAGCAGGCCGGTTTCGCCCTCGACGACCAGCTCGGGGTTGCCGCCGACCCGGGTGGCGATCACCGGCAGGCCCGAAGCCATCGCCTCGAGCAGGGTGTTGGAGATGCCCTCGGCCAGGGACGGCAGCACGAACACATCCAGGCCGCTGTTCATCAGCGGCACATCGGAGCGCTCGCCGGCCATCCAGACGTGGCCGGTCAGGCCCTCGGCCTGGATCAGCTCGGCCAGCCGGGCCTGCAGCGGCCCGCCGCCGACGAGGGTGAGCCGGGCGCGACGGGCGGCGTCCGGGTTGCCGCGCACCAGCAGGCCAAAGGCGCGGATGAGGTTGGCGTGATCCTTGACGTCCTGGAGGCGCCCCACCGCCCCGAAGACCACCAGCGCCGGGTCGTTGAACGGCGAGCCGGGAATCTCGGCGCGCTTGCCGGCGGGGGTGAAGCGGTCGGTATCGACGCCGTTGCAGATGCGCCGCACGCGATCGGCCCGCACCCCCACCTTGTCGGTGAGGTAGGACTCGATCCGCCGGGAGAGCGCCACGTAGGCCGACACGAAGGGCGAATACGCCTTGCGCAGCAGCTGGAACTTGCGGCTGACGCCTTCGAGATCGGACGCATCCCAGCCGTGTTCGCCGTGGATGCGCACCGGCACGCCGGCCGCCCAGGCCGGCACCACCATCTCGAGGGCGGCCAGGTTGCGGGTGTGGACGATGGCCGGGCGATGCTCGCGGAACAGCCGGTATAGCTGCGGGTACATGCGGATGCCGTGCCCTGCGCCCTTCTCGAGGGACACGAAGGTGACGTCGCTGCGCTGGATGCGCTCGCAGAAGCCCGGCACGCAGCGGGTGAGCGCGACGATCATGTGGCGGAAGCGCTCGGGCGGCATCCGGTTGATGAGGTTAACGATCCCGTTCTCCAGCCCGCCAACGTCGAAGCTGTAGACCACGTGAATCACCAGGGGACGGGGATCGTTCATGATACAAAAATAGTCACCGCGAGCCGCTCGCGGTATCGGAACAATGATTGGATGCACCCAGCAGCTTTTCGAGGGCGGCCAGATGCGCCGACCAGCTATAGGCGCGCAGCACCGCATCCCGCGCCGCCAGGCCCATGTTGCGGCGCAATGTTACATCACCAAGTAATGCGACAGTACGCGAAACGAATTCTTCGCTGCTGTGGGCAATCTCACAGTCATGCCCAGCGCGGGCCGCCAGACCGGTGGCGGGTGCCGAGGAAATCACGACCGGACGCGCCATGGCCATCGCTTCGAGCACCTTGTTCTGGATGCCGCGGGCGATGCGCAGCGGGGCGACGATCACGTCGGCGTGGGCGAGATAGGGGCGCACGTCGGGCACCGTGCCGGTGACGACCACCCCCTCCCCCGCCAGCGCCTGCACCGCCGGGGTCGGGTTCATCCCGACGATCCAGAAGCGGGCGTCGGGCACCTGCTCGCGCACCTTGGGCAGCAGCTCGGTGGCGAACCACACCACCGCGTCCACGTTGGGCCAGTAATCCATGGCGCCGGTGAAGACGATCACCGGGCCGCCCGCCGGGTAAGGGCTGACGCCGCCGTTGGCCGGCGAGAAGTAGTCGGCGTCGACGCCGTTCTGCATGGCGCTGACCCGCCCGGCCAGCTCGGGCGCGGCCTTGCGGAACAGGTCGGCCTCGGCCTCGGTGACGAAGATGCTGGCGTCGGCCCCGGCCGCCGCCGCGCGCTCGAAGGCCAGCAGGCAGCGCCCTTCGCGGCGGTACAGCCAGGACATGGGCCAGCGGTGATCGCCGGCGTATTGGGTCCACTTGGCGGAGTCGAGGTCGCAGAAATCGATGACTCGGTGCGACAAGCCCGGCGCGTCGAGGTATTGCGCCATCGGCCCGGAGAAGGCGACCGCTTCGTGGATGCCCTCCCGCGCCACCACCTGCTTCACCCAGTCGGCAAGCGCTGCGCTGCGGTAGTAGGGCACGCTGAGCGCCTCGCCGGTAAGCAGCCCCCGCAGGCTGGCGATCTTCGCGCGGCGCGGGTCGAGGCGGATCACCCGGCTCTCCTCGCACCACTCGGACAGCTTGTCGATGTGCTGGACGTCGTCCGGGTGGTCGACGAAGGTGCCCAGGAAGACCCGGTGGCGCGTGGCGAGCTGACGCAGGATGTTGAAGGAGCGGACCTTGTCGCCCTTGTTGGGCGGATAAGGAATGCGATGAACCAGATAGAGCAGCGGAGTGCGGACGTCGACCACCTGCAGTTACCCCAGGTTGCGGACGATGTGCGGCCCGATGGCATTCGCCACCCCCAGCGGCAGGCGTCGCCACATGGCGATGAAGGCACGGTACTTGGGGTTCATCGGGTTGTTCTGGGGGACGGCGTCGCGTTTGTAGAGGCGGTATTCGTAGGAAAGCGGGATGGGCTCGAAGCCCCAGTTCTTCTTGAAGCTGAAGGGGCCGGTGCCGGCCTTGCTGCGGCCGTAGTCGAAGAGCCGGTAACCCCGGGCGCAGGCGCGACGCATCAGCTCCCAGTATTTGAAATCGTTCGCGGCCAGATCGCGGGCAGCCAGATCGTCGCCGGCGTAGTACGGCAGGACCTCTTCCCGGAAGTAGAAGGTGAGGACGGTGGAGAGGGGCTTGCCTTCGGCCGATGAAACAGTCATGACCTCGCAATCCTGCCCGAAAACCTTCAGCAGCGTTTCAAAGAAATGTTTCGGCAGCGCCGGCGTGCCGTGGCGCAGCACGTTATCGGAATACAGCGCGAAGAAACGGTCGGCGTTGGGGTCGATCTCGGCCACCAGCCCGTTCTTGATGCCCTTGCGCACCATGGCCCGCTGCTTGCGGGGGATGGCCAGCATGTTGGCTTCTTCGTCCGGCAGGATCTCCTTGCGGAACGTGAAGTAGAGATCCTGGTGCGGCCAGTCGGCATGGCGCTGGCGCAGGTTGCGGTATTCCAGGTGCTGGACGCCGCACTGGCGGGCGAGCGCGTCGGCGGCGGCCTCGAGGGCGGCGACCGCCTCGTCGTCCGATCCGGCCACGCCGCCATACACGGCAAACGGCAGCGAGGTCATCGCGTGACCGAACAGGCGGCTCTTGACCTCCACCAGCGGCAGGACGGCGACGATCTGACCATCACGCTCGGCGAGGAGGTAATGGGTGCGGTGACGGAACACCGACTCCATGATGCCGCGCCATTCGATGCGGTGAAAAAACGTGGCGTCGGGACAGGCGAAGACGAATTCGTTCCAGCGCGCAGAATCCCCCGCCGCAAACGGGCGTGCTTTGACAACAGATACCATTCCCGGAACCTTAGACTGAGGTTTGAAGTGCGGGGAGGAAGACTTCGTCCATGCGTCCCCAGGAGAAATCCTGGAGCAGGCGGGCGAGACGTTCTTCGGTCCGTTCCAGATTGACGTAGTGCCGGAAACGGGTCTTGGCGCTCGCTTCCGCCACGACGGGCTGCTCCGGGTCGATCTCCCAGGGGTGGAAATAGAAGATCGCCGGGCGGCGGTCTTCCTGGTTCACCTTGCGGATGCCCCAGGCGGAGACCGGATACGGCAGCAGCCGGAAGTAACCGCCGCCACCCACCGGCCAGTTGCGGCCAAGGCGGCGTACGGTGGTGATGGGAATCTCGACCAGCGCCTTGCCCACCGGATACGGGAAGCGCGGCGCGTCCGGCACGCCGTAGTGGTCGTGCTTGACCGGATAGACGCTGGAGCTGTAGGTGTAGCCGGCCGCCTCGATGCAGCCGTGGGCCCACGGGTTGGACAGCCCCACCGAGAAACTCGGCGCCCGGTAACCCTTCACCTCGCAGTCGGCGATGTCTTCCAGCACCGCCTTGGCGAGCTGGATGTCGGCCAGAAAGGCTTCAGGCGTCTGCTCGCTGGCGCGCTGGTGACCGTAGCCGTGGCTGGCGATCTCGTGCCCCTCGACGGCGATCAGCCGGACCAGCTTGGGGTAGCGCTCGGCGATCCAGCCCAGGGTGAAGAAGGTGCCCTTGGCCTCGTGCCGGTGCATCAGCTCGAGGATGCGGTGGACGTTGCGCTCGACCCGACAGGGCGTGCTGTCCCAGCTCTCCTTCGGAAAATGCGGCGCCAGCGCGGAGACCTGGAAATAATCTTCCACGTCGATGGTGAGGGCGTTGACGATGGCCTTGCCGTCGCGGGTTACGGCGGCCGTCATTTGGCTGGCGCTCCGCCGTCGGCCCGGGGCTCGTCCTGCGCCGGCGCAGCCTTCAGCAGCTGGCTGAGGGTGTTCAGGGTGGTGGAGAGGGTCCGCTCCAGCAGGGAGAGGCGCTCGTCGAAGCGCGTCATGTCGAAGGCGGGGCCGGCGCCGGCGAGGAGCCGGGCTGCCTCGGGGTCGGCCAGCAGGCGCTGCAGGTCGAGCGCCACGCCGGCCGGCGACGCACCGGCAGCCGGCATGGCGGGCGATGGCGTGGCGGCGGTGGGCGTGACCTGCTCTTCACGCATCTCGGAGACGATCTGGTTGACCAGCTCGACCCCCACCCGACGCTGTTCGCCCAGGAAGGCGGCCAGCATGATGCGGTCGCACAGGGCGTTGATGCGGCGCGGGATGCCCTGGCTGACGTTGTAGATCTCGCGCATCGCCTCGGCGTCGAAGCTGGGGTTGCCCTTCCAGCCCACGCAGGCGAGGCGGTGCTCGACGTAGGCCTGGGTTTCCTGCAGATCGAGCGGCCCAAGGTGGTAAGAGGCGATGACCCGCTGACGCAGCTGGACCATCTCCGGGCTCTGCATGATGGCCCGGAACTCCGGCTGGCCGACCAGGAAGCTTTGCAGCAGGGCGTGGTCTTCGAGCTGGAAGTTGGAGAGCATCCGCAGCTCTTCGACGGCCTTCTGGGTGAGGTTCTGGGCTTCGTCGACGATCAGCAGCGCGCGCTTGCCGGCGGCGGTGGTGCTGACCAGGAAAGCCTCGATGGCCAGCAGCAGGTCGCTCTTGGAGAGATGCTTGCTGGGGATGCCGAAGGAGGCCGCCACCAGCCGCAGGATGTCGTCGGCGTCGATCTGGGTGCTCACCAGATTGGCGGCCACGATCTTCTTGGAGTCGAGCTTTTCGAGCAGGCTGCGTACCAGCAGGGTCTTGCCGGCCCCCACCTCACCGGTGATGACGATGAAGCCCTCGTTCTGGTGCAGGCCGTATTCGAGGTAGGCCATGGCGCGCCGGTGGCCGCGGCTGCCGTAGAAGAAGGATGGGTCCGGGTTGAGCTGGAAGGGCTTGCCCCGTAAACCGAAATAGGCTTCGTACATGGGAGGATCAGAACTGGAAAAGGAGCGAGCCGTACACGGCGTTCTCGGAGTATGACGCGAGGCCCCCACCCTGGCTGTTACGCAGATTCACCGCACCCGTGGTGTTGGGCGAGAGTCGCGTGGAGACGCCGGCGGTGACCATCCGGTTGCGGGCATCGGATGCGCTGCCGCCCAGGCTGGTGTTGTCGGTGTGGCTGCGCATCACGGTGTAGGTGGCGTTCGCCGTGGTGATCGGCGTCATCTTGTGCTGGAGCGAGACGGTGCCGCCGCTGGTGCGCAAGCTGGAGGTGGTGGTGATGTCTTCGGTGACCGCGAAATCGCGCTCGGTGATCGTGGTGCGGTTCGAGCGGAAAGCGATCACCGACACGCTGTTGCGCACACCGATGAAGGTGACGCCCAGTTGCAGCCGGCGATCCAGATAGAAGCCGTTGGCCAGACCGGACTGCAGCCCCACCAGCGCGCTGCCCACGTCGGTGCCGGTGCTCGTGGCGGTGAGCTTGCGGATGCAGGCGTCCCGCGTGGCGGCCGGCTCGGACGCACAGAACAGCTTGGCCAGATCGAGCAGCGTGACCGCACTGGTCATGTTCTGGCTGGTGGTGGTGATGTCCTTGGAGTAGGTGCCCTGGAACGCGATCTGCGGCCCCCGGTGCTCGCCGGTGAAGTGGTAGCCGGTGCCGAAGAAGCGGTCCTCGATGGTGCCGGACAGCTTGGTGAGCGGCGTCGGCGTCCAGTCTCCACCCAGACCGTAGATCGTGGTGGTCTTGTTATCCACCGACGAGTAGTTGTTGGTCTCGGTGCCGCCGATGAAGCGCAGCGAAACCTGGGGGTCGGCCAACCACAGCGCGGACGCGCGCAGCGAGCGGTGGTCCACGTCCCGGTTGTTGGTGCGCGAGGTGTGGCTGTCGCTCAGGCCGACCGACCAGCCGAGGTTGCCGAAGGCCCGCGGATCGGACGCGCTCACCGACCAGACGTTGCTCTGGAGCCGGTTGAGCACCGTGGTGCTGGAGTCGGACTGGTTGGCGGTGAGCCGGGCCTCGACGGTGCCGGTGTTCGAGAAGCGCCCCTTGAGGTAGGGGCTCGCGGAGAAGGTGCGCACCTCGGACCAGTTGCTCGCGCCGGTCACGGTGTCGCCGCCGATGGGACGGAAGGCGTAGGTGGGCTGGCGGGTGACGGTGGCCATCAGATCGAGGAAGCCGTGATTGTCCCACCAGGTGACCTTGCCGTTGCCGTTGAGCATCAGCTGGTTGCTGTCGTGCTGCGAGCCGTTGCCATAGAAGGACGAGTTGACGCCCACGTCCATGGTGCCCTTGACGCGGTAGCCCCGCGCGTCGAAGCGCAGCATCGGCCGGATCTGGGTGATCCAGTCGCGCTCGGCTTCGGACGACTTGGTGAGGCGAGCGTTGTCGGTGAGGGTCTCGGTGAGCAGCACCGACGGGATGACGGCGAATTCACGCTGCTGGGCATGGGCCGACGAGGCGCCCAGCCCCAGGGCGGCGCACAGCAGCGCCAGCCGGCGCAGCGGCACCGCCGGCATCGCACGGAAGGCGGGCGTCGTCACGCGTTCTCCTTCGGCGCATGGCCATAGCCGTAGCCATAGCCGTAACCGTAGCCATAGCCGTAAGAACCGGCGCCGGACTGGAGGGCCTTGTTGAGCAGCATCAGCTTGACCGGGCAGTTTTCGATGGTCGACAGCGCCTGCCGCACCGCCGCCTGGGTGGTCTTGTTCGACTCGACCACCATCACGATCTGCCCCATGTGGGTGGCCAGCACGCGGGATTCGGTGGTGACCAGCAGCGGGGGCGAATCGAACACGATGATCCGGTCGGAGTAGCGCTCGGCCAGCTCTTCGAGCAGGTTGTTCATCACGTCGCTGGCGAGCAGTTCGGTGGCCCGCGGGTGGGGCGTGCCAGCCGGCAGCAGGCTGAGCTTCTCGATGTTGGTCTTGAGCAGCACGTCGCTGAGCTGGGTGCCCGGGGTGGTGAGCACATCCATCAGGCCCTTCTTGGGGGGCAGACCGAGGATGTTGAGCACCGACGGCCGGGACACGTCGGCGTCGATCAGCAGCACCGTGTGGTCCAGCTCCATGGCCATGCTGATGGCCAGGTTGATGGAGCTGAAGCTCTTGCCCTCGCCGGGCAGGGAGCTGGTGATCATGATGAGGTTGGCGTTGTTGATCGCCGCGGCGCCCTTCCCCTGCACGTTACGCAGCAGCGGGCGCTTGATGATCCGGAACTCGTCGCCGATCAGCGAACGGGGTGCGTTGGGGGTGACGATCCCGATGGACTGCAGCCGCTCCAGGTCGATCTCGATGAACTTGGACGGGTTGCCGGCCGGGGCCGGCCTGGCCTTGGCCTGCACCGCCGGCGCGGGCTCGGGCTGAACGGGCGCGACGGGCTCCGGCGCGGCGATGACCGGCTCGACGCGGCCCGGTTGATCGGCAAAGGCCGAGGCGACCGGCGCCGGGGTGGCCGGCGCGGCCTGCGCGACCGGCTCGGCCTCGACCGCGGCCGGACGCTCGTTGTCGACCGGCACGGAGGTCGCCTTCTGCAGTTGCTCGAGCCGCTCGACGGCTTTTTCAATAATGCTCATGTTCGCCTCTCAACCAATCCGCGCCAGCAGCAGCCAGACGGTCATTGCGCCAAACAAACCAACCAGGGCACCAACGCCACCGAGGAAGAAGACCTTGCTCCGCCGCTGATTCTTCAGACGGTCGGCGTCACCGATCATGCTGACCGTACCCAGCACGGCGAGGCCGGTGACCTCGCGCAGCACCTGGATGTCGGAGAACACCGGACGGATCTGGCTCATCAGGAAGGACACCAGACCGCCGATCAGCAGCGCAGCGAGCCCCGCGGCCGGCATCAGCAGCAGGCGGTTGGGCGCGGACGGCTTGCTCGGCACGGTCGGCGGGTCGATCAGGCGGAAGTCGGCCACGCCGGACGTGGCGCCCATCTCCACCGCCATGGTGGCGGATTCGCGGCGGGACACGAGGGCGTCGTAGTTCTTCTTGTTGATGTCGTAGTCGCGGTTGAGCTGGGTGAATTCGGTTTCCAGCTGCGGCAGGGTGCGCGAGGCGGCGCTGAGGGACTGCAGCCGCGATTCGTATTCGGAGACCCGGGCGCGCAGGGAAGCCACGTTCGCCTCGGCTTCGGCCAGGGACAGACGCATCTGCTGGAACACCGGGTTCACGTTGCTCGCCGACCCCACCGACGAACCGGCCCCGGCGGTCGCCGCGGCGGCGGCCTTGCGACGGGCCTGGAGTTCGGCCGCCTTCTGGGATTCCAGCTCCTCGATCACCTTGCGGGCACCCACCACGTCGGGGTGCTTGTCGGTGTACTTGAGCAGCAGGCCGTCGAGGGACTTCTTCATCGACTCGATCCGGTCGTCCAGCTCGGGCACCGGCATCGAGGCCAGCGAGGCGCTGGACATCTTCTCGGGCAGGGCCACCGATTCTTCGCCGGAGAGCTGGCGCTTGAGCGCATCGCGGGAGTTTTCCGCCTCGCGCAGGGCCAGCTTGGCCTGATTGAGCTGCTCGTTCACCTCGCTCATCTTGCGGAAGTAATCCTGACCGCCGGCACCCATCGTGCCCATGTTGCGGACCTTGTACTCCTTCAGGCGGTTCTCGGCCTCGATCAGCTTCTGCTCGTAGGCCTTGATCTGCTCTTCGATGAAGCGGCGGGCGGTATCGGAATCCTTGCGCTTGTCGCCCAGGCCCGACTCGACGAAGATCGACACCATCGACTGCACGACGCGCTTGGCGCGCTCGGGGTCGGTGTCGGTGTAGGCGAGGGTGTACAGGTTGTCGCGACCGGCCTCGCGGATCTGCAGCGACTTGGTCACATTGGCGACCAGGGTCTCACGGTCTTCCTTGGTCTTCGCCGCCAGATCGAGATCGGCCATGCGGATCAGCTTCTCGACGTTGGGACGGCTGATGAGCGTGCGGCTGAGGATGCCGATCTGCTGGTCCACGTTGGGCTGGACGGCGAGACCGGACATCAGCGGCTTGAGAATCGACTGGGTATCCACATAGACGCGGGCGGACGATTCGTAGCGATCCGGCAGCAGATAGACAATCGCGGCGATGATGGGCCCCAAGATCCATGCGGCCGCCAAGCCCCACCAGCGATAAAGCCACATGCCGCGGAGAGTCACCGACAACTGTCTGAGTATGTCTTCCATTGGGAGATTCCGAATGCAACCCCCCGGGACATCCCGGGGGGCAAGTCACGAGAGGGGTCAGAACCAGCTCTGGGGAATGATGAGCACGTCGCCCGGGCGCATCTCGATGTTGGCCGAAACGTCGCCGCGCTTGACGAGATCCTTCAGGCGCACGGAGTACTGCTTGTTGCCTTCGCCGGTGCGCAGGAGGGTCGCACGGTTGCCGTCGGCAAAATCGGTCAGGCCATTGACCGCAATCATGACGTCCAGCAGGGACATCTTCTGGCGGTACGGCAGGGTCTGGGGCTTGGCCGCTTCACCCACCACGCGCACCTGCTGGGAGTAAGGGCCCACGAAAGTGGTCACGATCACGGTCACGACCGGATCGCGGATGTACTTGCCAAGGGCCTGCTCGATCTCGCGGGCAAGCGTGCTGGCGTCGCGGCCGGCGGCGGGCAGATCCTCAACCAGGGGCGTGGTGATCTTGCCATCGGGACGCACGGGAACCGTCATCGACAGCTCGGGGTTACGCCAGACGACGATGTTCACGTTGTCGCCGGGCCCGATCTGGTAGGCATAGTCGGAGGCCTCCGCAGAGACCGGCGCCGGCGGATAGCTGGTCGCGCACCCTGCCAGACCGACCACGGCGCAAGCCAGCAGGCCGTTCATCAAATAGCGTTTCATAAGGTACTTCCCCTGGATACGGCCTAAGTTCAGCCTTTGAATGATAACGAGCGGATATTACGGCAGCGCGCAATCCAGCCCGGAGAAAAACGTCACGACGCCCCAAAAAGGGGATTCCATGACTGTGCCATCAAGCTGGCTGAATAATTCCCCGAAGATTCGCCCGGCGCGGATGATACCGATTCCGGCCCGAAATTTCTGTCAGAAAGACCACCGCGCCTCGGTGTAAACCCTGTCACGGTCGGCGTAGCGGCCAAAGAGCCCGGTCGAGCTGCCCCCGAAGGCGTCAACCCCGAAGACGACCCGCAGGTTCTTGTCGGCCGACCAGATCAGCTTGGGGCGGAACATGTAGTCGTTCCGGTTCAGCATCGACACGTAGAGCGCCTCCGCCTGCCAGTTTCTGGCCAGCCGCGTTGCCAGCAGCACGCTGGCGCCGCCCTCGGTCCGCTCGAAGCCCGTCCGGGCATCGTAATCGAGCATCCGGCGGGCGAAGTATTGTAAGTTCACTCGACCGTCATTGAATGCGGGGATATCCACCCCGGCGACGTAATCAATTGTGTCCTGATCGACGAGGCCGTTCGGCGCATCCACCAGGTTCCGGGTATTGAACTTGCGACCGCGGGAATGCACGGCCTCTCCCTTGAGCACGAAATCGCCAAAATCCTTGGTCACGGTGCCACCCAGCTGGCTGATGCGCTCGTGGCGGGGCTGGAACTCGGGTTGGCCACCCGAGAGGCCCGTGAAGTAGAAGGTCTGGCTCACGTCCAGGCTGCGGTAGTAGAACCCGGACAGATCCCACCCCCCCACCATCCGGGACAGCCGCCCACCCCAGTTGGTGTTGCCGAGGGAGTTGTCGGGCTTCACCTCACCCAGGATCCGGGCCTCGCGGGGCATGGGGTAGAACTCGGCGCCGGGCTTGCCGATGCGGTCGTAGCTCGGCACCGGAATCCAGATCAGCTCCGCGTGGGTCTCGCCGAAGTAGTACTCGGCGCGGGTGGCCCACTGGGGAATCCGGAGTTGCTCGAAATCGGGCAGGTAGAAGGTGCGCAGGTCGCGCGCCGACACCACGTCGGCAAAGAACAGCCCGACCATCTCGCCCCACACGATGTGCTGGCGGCCGAAGCGGAAGTCCACCTCGCCCACCGAGAAATCGGCGTAGGTCTCGCGCAGGTCGAACTGATACTGCTGATCGCGCCGGACGGCGTCCGGGTAGAAGCCGGAGTCGATGCCGAACACCGCGTCGGCATCGGCCCGGCCCGACACCTTCCACTTCACACTGTCGCCGCCGGTGGCGGAAACCTCGGCGCGGGCGCGCGCCATCGACCAGTGATCCTTGCCGCCGTAGGTGCGCGCCAGATCGAACTGGACTACGCCGCCGGTCTTCACGCCGCCCTCGGCTGCCGCCTCGTCCAGCCCCGGCAGATCGTCGTCGGCCGCAGCGACGCCGCCGCAGCAGGCCATCATCGCAAGCGCGGCCACGCCGCAGCGGAGCTTTGGTTTCAAGCTGTCCATTTCCTACTATTCCCCTCGTGTAACGTGAATGGCCGGGGCGCCAGCGCGGCGCGCCCGCCGGCGGTATCTCATGCCCGGTACGGGACGAAGCGCCAGGTCCCGTTGAGTTTGAGCCCAAGCTTGGTGGGCTGACCGTCTTCCATCCGAACCTGCTGGACGGCGCGGCTCATCACCTGCTTGTCGTGGGTCGAGAATACAAAGGTTGTCTTGCAGTCTTCGTTGATGCGCTGCATCAGATCGAGGATGCTCTTGCCGGTGTTCTTGTCCAGGTTGGCCGTGGGCTCGTCGGCGAGCACCACCTTGGAGTGCGTCACCAACGCCCGGGCGATCGCCACCCGCTGCCGCTGGCCGCCGGAGAGCTGGTTGGGGCGATGATGGGCGTAGCGCCCGAGGCCCACCAGCTTCAGGTAATCATTGACCCGCGCACGCCGCTCCTCCTTGCTCACCTCAGGCATCTGAAGCAAGGGGTATTCCACATTCTCCTCGGCGGAGAGCACCGGCAGCAGGTTAAAGGTCTGAAAGATGAAGCCGATGGTTCTGGCACGGATGCTCGCAAGCTCGTCGGGGCTTTGACCGGAAACATCCTTTCCCTCGATGAAGACCCTGCCCTCGCTTGGCGTATCGATGCACCCCATGATATTAAGGAGCGTGGATTTGCCACTTCCCGACGTACCTGCAATCGCCATGAAGTAACCCTCCTTCACATCCAGGGTCACGTTCCTCAGCGCATTGACATCCTGATCGCCTAGACGATAAATCTTGCTTACGTTCTCGATCCTGATGATCGTCTTCGGGTCCGTCTTCGACGGTTCTCCCGCGCTGTCGTCGCGGATTGTTTGCATCGGCGCACCGGTCTATGTTGTTTGCTTTTAAAGGATAACACTATGAGCTTAAAATTTTGCCCTTCGCGCTGCCTGCCCCGGCTCCTTGGGGCGGCGCTGACGGCCGTAGCCCTCCTGGCAGGCACCCCGGCCATCGCCGACGACCCGACCGAGCTGGCCAAGGCCATCGTGGCGAAGGCCGACGAGATCCGCTTTCCGCGCGACGGCTTCCAGGTCATGATCGACATCTCGTCGGTGACGTCGGGCGAGCAGCCGGAAGATCGCAAGTACCGCATCCTCTCCAAGGGCAACGAGAACACCATCGTCCAGACCCTCGAACCAGCTGCCGACAAGGGCCAGGCGATGCTGATGCGCGGCCGTGACCTGTGGGTCTTCATGCCCAACGTGTCGCAGCCTGTCCGCCTCTCCCTGTCCCAGCGGCTCACCGGCCAGGTGGCCAACGGCGACCTCGCCCGCGCCAACTTCTCGGGTGACTACGAACCGAAGATCCTCCGCACCGACACCATCGACGGCGAGAAGATGCACGTACTCGAACTCACCGCCGTCGACCGCGGGGTGACTTACGCCAAGGTGCTCTACTGGGTGCGCCAGTCCAACAACTGGCCGTACAAGGCGGAGTTCTACTCCCTCTCCGATCGCCTGCTGAAGGTGTGCCGCTACGAGAAGTTCAAGGATCTCGGCGGCCGCGTGCGCCCCACCCAGCTGGTGATGGAGGACTCCCTGAAAAAAGGCGAGGTCTCGACCCTGCGCTACTCCCAGATGACCGCGAAGGATCTGCCCGACCGCGTGTTCACCAAGCAATACATGGACAAGCTCAACCGGGTCGATTGAGTTCAGGCAAGGCCATCGGCCGCGGGCGGCGCCTCGAGCCCCTGCAGCAGGATTCCGGCGGCGTCTTCCAGCGCCGGGGCTTCCCCGTCGCCGGGCAACGCGAGGCGACGCAGCACCCCGGCGATCCGCACGTCCAGCCCCTCGCGATCTACCCCCACCACGGCCACCCCGGCCGGCGCGAGGCGTGCCAGACGTTCGACGATCAGCGCCTCGGCGGCCGGGTCGAGCACCGCGGCAGGCGGCTCCGCATCGACCCACCCCATCCGCCCGAAGCCACCGATGAAGCGCGCCCTGACCGGCTCCATCCTGAAGAACCGGAAGTCGCCCAGCTCCAGATAGAGCGCCGACTCCGGGCTATAACGCACGAAGCGCTGCCGGGCCGCTTCGTCCAGGTCCACGGGGGATACTCGCCCGATCAGGGTGAGACGGGCCTGGGCCAGATCGACCCCCTCCCCGTCGGTGACCAGCAGGCTCGCCCGCGGGTCCGCCAGCAGGTTGCGCGTGTGCTCGGCAAGCCCGCTGAGCAGGAACGCCGGCCGGCCCAGCGCATCGGCAACAAACGGCACCGCGCTCACGAAGGGGAAGCCCGCCATCGCCACCGAATGGGTGCCGAGCGCCCCGCTGCGGCTCTGACGCAGCAAGGCGCGGACTTCCGCGTAGTCGATCCTCACTGCCGCTGACGGCGTGCCTCGAAGAGGCACAGGCCGCTCGCCACCGACACGTTGAGGCTCTCCACCGTGCCGTACATCGGAATGCTCACCAGCTCGTCGCAGGTGTCGCGGGTCAGGCGGCGCAGCCCGTCGCCTTCGGCGCCCAGCACCCAGGCAATCGGGCCTTTCTGGTCGACGGTGTAGATCGACTTGTCGGCCTCCCCCGCCGCGCCCAGCACCCACACGCCGGCGTCCTGCATCTCGCGCAGGGCGCGGGCCAGGTTGGTCACGGTGATGTACGGCACCGTATCGGCTGCGCCGCTAGCCACCTTCACGGCGGTGGCGTTGAGCCCGACCGCCTTGTCCTTGGGGGCGATCACCGCATGGGCACCGGCCGCGTCGGCCACCCGCAGGCAGGCGCCCAGGTTGTGGGGGTCCTGGATGCCGTCGAGCACCAGCAGCAACGCCGGTTCGGTCAGGCCGTCGAGCACATCGGCGAGCTTCAGCTCCTTGCGGCGCCCATCGATGCGGGCCACGACGCCCTGATGGCGACGCGTTCCGACCATCTTGTCGAGGCGTTCGCCCTCGGTGGGGATCAGGCGCGTGCCAAGCTGCTCCGCGTGGCGGACGAGGTCCCGCGCGCGCGGGTCGTTCCGCTTGGCGTCGGTGTAGATCTCGAAGATCGCTTCCGGATCATGGCGGAGCTTGGCGAGGATGGCGTGGAAGCCGTAGATGAGACGGGAACTTGCGGTGTTATCAGACACGTTTTGCTTTCTTCTTGGCGGCGCCCGTCGCAGATTTGCGGGGCTTGGCGGTCTTTGAGGCCGCCTTGGCAGGCTTGGCGCTCGGGCTTGCCTTCGGCTTGGCAGCCTTGGGTTTGACGGCAGGTTTCGTGGCCGGACGCTCAACGGGCTGCTCGACCGGCTGGGCTGGCGCCTTGCGGGCAGCAGGCTTGGCCTTGGCAGCCGGCACTTCGGTCGGCTCAAGGGCAGGCACGTCCGCGCGTTCGGCCTCGGTCTTGCCCCGGCGACGCCGCGCAGGGGTCTCGACAGCGGCCGGCGCCGATGCCCTTGCGGCCTGATCCTTGGCGGTCTTGCCGACCCGCTCGGTGGCGCGGGCCGGGCCGGTGACGATCCGGAAGTCGATCTTGCTGGCTTCCATGTTCACCCGCACCAGCTGCACCCGCACCCGATCCGACAGGCGATAGCGCTCGCCGGTCCGCTCGCCCACCAGGCTGTGGTGGGCGTCGTCGTAGTGGAAGTAATCGTTGCCCAGATCGGAGATGTGCACCAGGCCTTCGACAAAAACATCGTCCAGCGCCACGAAAAGCCCGAAAGGTACCACCGCCGAAACGCTGCCGTCGAATTCCTCGCCGATCCGGTCCTGCATGTAATAGCACTTGAGCCAGTTCTCCACATCCCGGTCGGCCTCGTCGGCGCGCCGCTCGGTCATCGAGCAGTGCATCCCGATGGCCTCCCAGTCGCCCGCGTCCTGCGCCGGCACGTAGCGCTCGCCGCTGAGCACCGCCTTGATCGCCCGGTGGACGAGCAGGTCGGGATAGCGGCGGATCGGCGAGGTGAAGTGGGTGTAGGCGTCGTACGCCAGACCGAAGTGGCCCACGTTCTCGGGGCTGTACACCGCCTGACGCAGGGAGCGCAGCATCACGGTCTGGAGCAGCTGCAGATCGGGGCGGCCCTGGATCTGTTCGAGCAGGCGCGCGTAATCGCCCGCCTTGGGCTCTTCGCCCCCCCCCAACTGGATGCCGAACTCGGCCAGGAAATCCCGCAGCTTGGCCAGCTTCTCGGGCGTCGGGCCTTCGTGCACGCGGTAGAGCGCCGGATGCTCGTTGGCTTGGAGGAAATCCGACGCGCAGACGTTGGCGGCCAGCATGCACTCTTCGATCAGGCGATGGGCGTCGTTGCGGGTCTCCGGCACGATCTGGGCGATCTTGCCGTTGTCGTCGAAGATCATCTTCGTTTCCTGCGTCTCGAAATCGATCGCGCCCCGCTTGGCACGGGCCTTCAGCAGCACGCGGAAGAGCTTGTCGAGGTTCTGCAGGTGCGGCAGCAGCTCGCCGATCACCTCGAGCGCAGCCGGATCGTTGTCGTACAACGCAGCGGCCACCTGGTTATAGGTGAGGCGCGCCTTGGAGAACATCACCGCCGGATAGAAGCGATACTGTTTGACCGCGCCGGTCTGGGAGATCGCCATGTCGCACACCATGCACAGGCGCTCCACCTGCGGGTTGAGCGAGCACAGGCCGTTGGAGAGCTTCTCGGGCAGCATCGGAATCACCCGCCGCGGGAAGTACACCGAGTTGCCCCGGTCGTACGCCTCGCCATCCAGCGCAGACCCGACGGTGACGTAGTGCGACACGTCGGCAATCGCCACCACCAGCCGGAACCCCCGGCCCTGGCGTTCGCAGAACACCGCGTCGTCAAAATCGCGGGCCGTCTCGCCATCGATGGTGACCAGCGGTAGCTGGGTGAGATCCTCCCTGCCCTTCCAGTCCATCTTGCGGACTTTCTCGGGCAGCTTGCGCGCCTGGGCCTTGGCCTCGCTGGAGAACTCGTAGGGCAGCTCATGCTTGCGCAGCGCAATCTCGATCTCCATCCCGGGGTCGGCATAGTTGCCCAGGGTTTCAACGATGCGCCCGACCGGCTGGGCGTAGCGAGTCGGCTGCTCCACCAGCTCGACCACCACCACCTGCCCAGCCACCGGTTTGGCCTTGCTCTTGCCCGGCGCCAGCAGAATCTCCTGGGAGATGCGACGATTCTCGGGCACCACCAGGGTCACCCCGTTCTCCACCAGCACGCGACCGACGATCCGGGTGTTGGCCCGCTCCAGCACCTCCACCAGCTTGCCCTCGGGGCGCCCACGGCGGTCCTGCCCGGCAATGCGGACCATCACCCGGTCGCCGTGGAGCACCTCGCGCATCTCATTGGGCCCGAGGAAGATGTCTGGATGCTCGTCGTCGGTCACGACGAAACCGTAGCCATCCGGGTGGCCCTGCACGGTTCCCCGAAGCAGGTCGGCCTTGGCCGGCAGCAGGTAGGCGCCGCGCCGGTTACGCATCACCTGCCCGTCGCGCTCCATGGCACGCATGCGGCGTTCGAAGAACTCAAGCTCTTCGGGCAGGATGTCGAGGGCCGCGGCGACGTCCGGAAACGGCATCGGCACGCCCTGCTCGGCGAGGATCTGGACGATGAACTCGCGGCTCGGGAGCGGGAAGTCGTACTTCTGGATCTCACGCTCGAAGAAGGGGTCGCTGCGACGCAGCTTGCTCAGTTTTTTGATGTTTTTGGACTTATAAGTTGACACGTGTTCTTTCTGATCTATAATGGCGCCTTCGTTGCCCAGATGGCGAAATTGGTAGACGCGCTAGTTTCAGGTACTAGTGCCGCGAGGCGTGGAGGTTCGAGTCCTCTTCTGGGCACCAGATTTCAGGAAAGCCGGTCGATTCTTCGATCGGCTTTTTGTTTTGTGCGCTAGCCTCGCGCGGCAAAGTCTCAGACGCACCCTCCCCTTTCCCGAACATCGGGGCCAGCAGGCAGTACGTGGGGAGGATTTGCATTCGCATTGGACTTGTCTATAATAGCGGCTTCGCTGCCCAGATGGCGAAATTGGTAGACGCGCTAGTTTCAGGTACTAGTGCCGCGAGGCGTGGAGGTTCGAGTCCTCTTCTGGGCACCAGATTTCAGGAAAGCCGGTCGATTCTTCGATCGGCTTTTTGTTTTTCCGGGATGGCGATTAGACATCCCGGACGCCACAAGCGTTCCCCGCGGATTGGCGCAAAACCCCACCGCCCTGCCCCGCAGCCCGGAGGGGCCGCAGGGCAAGGCGATGGCTGAAGCGATCAGGCGCCGAAAGGATGGCGCTTGAGGATGGTCTCATCCCGCTCAGGGCCGGTCGAGATCACATCGATCGACACCTCGCAGATCTCCTCGATGCGGTGCAGGTAGGCACGCGCCTCCGGCGGCAGCGCATCCCAGGTCTGGGCGCCGAACGTGGTCCCGCTCCAGCCCGGCATGGTTTCAAGGATGGGTTCGCAGCGGACGACTTCCTCCGAGCCCATCGGCAGCAGGTCGATGCGCTTGCCGTCGAGCATGTAGCCCACACAGAGCTTGAGCTCCTTCAGGCCATCGAGCACGTCCAGTTTGGTGATGCACAGGCCGGACACGCCGTTGATGATGATCGAGCGCTTGAGCGCAGCCAGATCGAGCCAGCCGCAGCGGCGCTTGCGCCCGGTCACGGTGCCGAACTCGCGGCCGACGGTGGACATCTGATAGCCCGGCGTGCCTTCGGTCTCGAAATCCAGCTCGGTCGGGAACGGGCCGCCGCCCACACGGGTGCAGTAGGCCTTGGTGATGCCCAGCACGTAGTGCAGACGCCCCGGACCGACGCCGGAACCCGCCGCCGCCTGCCCCGCCACACAGTTGCTGGAGGTGACGAAGGGATAGGTGCCGTGATCGATATCCAGCAGCGTGCCCTGGGCACCTTCGAACAGCAGGTTGCCGCCATTCTTGTTGATGGCGTAAAGATCGGCCGACACGTCGGTGACCATCGGCAGGATCTCCTGCGCGTCAGCCATCGCCTGATCGAACTCGGTCTGGAAATCGACCGGGTCGGCACCCAGATACTGAGTCAGCACGAAGTTGTGGTATTCCAGGTTCTCGGCCAGCTTTTCGGCAAAGCGCTTCGGGTCGAGCAGATCGTAGACGCGCAGCGCGCGGCGGGCCACCTTGTCTTCGTAGGTTGGGCCGATGCCCTTGCCGGTGGTGCCGATCTTGGCGCCGGCGCTCTTCTTGGCTTCACGGGCGCGATCGACGGCCGAGTGGTAACCGAGGATCAGCGGGCAGCCCGGGCTGATCTTGAGACGCTCGCGCACCTTGATGCCGCCCGCTTCCAGGCCGCGCACCTCGGCCAGCAGGTGGTGCACATCCAGCACCACGCCGTTACCGATGAAGCACTCGACGCCCTCGCGCACGATGCCCGACGGCACCAGGTTGAGCTTGTATTCCGTGGTCCCGACCACCAGCGTATGACCGGCATTGTGGCCACCCTGGAAGCGCACGACCCCCTGAGCCTGATCGGTGAGCCAGTCCACGATCTTGCCCTTGCCTTCGTCGCCCCACTGGGTGCCGACAACCACTACATTCTTTGCCATTTATTACTCTCCCTGAAGCGGTTCAACCTGCCAGGCACCGCCCCGCAGAACCAGACGCCGGTCACAGCCGGCCTCACGCCACGTGCCTTCATGGCCGGGCAATTCAATCGTCACACTTTCGCCGGCGGCGCGCAGACCTGCGACCGCATCGGCAAACCCCTGCTCAGCGCTGTCCCGGGCGAGGATCGAGCCCGGCAGCGCCGGGTCTGCCACCTGCAGCGCCAGCTCGCGCAGATCGAGGCTGAACCCCGTCGCTGGCCGACCACGACCGAAGGCCCGGCCAACGCTGTCGTAGCGCCCACCGAGCGCCAGCGCCACCGGCGAGTTGCCGCCGTAAGCCGCGAAGACCACGCCGCTGTGGTAGTGATAACCGCGCAGGTCGGCCAGATCGAAACTGATCGGCAAGCCGGCCAGACGGGTCGCCAGCGCCTCGAGATCGGCCAGCGCCGTCTGGATCTCCGGATCGGCCGGCATGATTTCGCGCGCCCTGGCCAACACCTCGACACCACCGTAAAGCGTGGGCAGCGCGAACAGCGCCGCACGGGACGCACCGGTCACGTCGCGGAGCAGATCCTGCAGGCCCGGCAGATCCTTCGCCTGCAGGCAATCGAACAGCGCCTCCTCCTGCTCGGGCAGCAGACCGGCCTTGGCGGCCAGCGCCTTGAACAGCCCGACGTGCCCCAGATCGATGCGGGAGGTGCCGACCCCCGCGATCTGCAGGGTCTCGGCGAGCAGGCGGATCACCTCCGCGTCGGCCTCGATGCCGGCATGGCCGTAGATCTCTGCGCCCAGTTGCAGCGGCTCGCGAGTGGCGGTCAGGCAGGACGGCACCGCGTGGGCGACGCTACCGCAGTAGCACAGCCGCGCCACGCCCTTCCGGTTGAGAAGGTGGGCGTCAATGCGCGCCACCTGCGGCGTGATGTCGGCCCGCACGCCCATCGTCCGGCCGGAGAGCTGATCGACCAGCTTGAGGGTCTTGAGATTCAGATCCTGGCCGGCCCCGGTGAGCAGCGACTCGAGGTATTCGAGCAGCGGCGGCGCCACCAGCTGGTAGCCGTTCAGGCGAAACGCATCGAGGAGACGACGGCGCAGATCTTCCAGCTTTGCTGCCTCTGCGGGCAGGGCATCCTGGATGTATTCGGGTAGAACCCAACGCAACATGGGTAAAGCGCCTCAGGTAAAGACAAACAAAATGACGAGGCCGAGAAGCATCGAACCAAGGCCGACGAAGCGGATCTGCCCGTCGGCCAGCCGGATCAGGCGGGCGAAGGTATCGCGCCAGGCGGCCGGAGCCACGAACGGGATGATACCTTCGAGCACCAACATCAGCGCGAAGGCGAGGATCAGGGTGCGCCCCATCACTTCCCGTTCTTGTTGCTCTTCGCGGCCTCGGGCGCAGCCGGCGCACGGCCGCCAGACGACTTGAGATACTTGAAGAAGTCGGAATTCGGCTCGATCACCAGCACGTCGGACTTGCTCTTGAAGGTGCTGCGGTAGGCCTCGAGGCTACGGTAGAAGGCGTAGAACTCGGGGCTCTGGCCGAAGGCCTGGGCGTAGATCGCCGACGCCTTCGCGTCGCCCTCGCCCTTGATCTTCTGGGCCTCACGGTAGGCTTCGGCGAGGATCACCTCCCGCTGCTTGTCGGCGTCGGCCTTGATCTTCTCGGCTTCGGCGCCGCCCTGGGAACGCAGCTCGTTGGCCACGCGCTTGCGCTCGGCCTCCATCCGGCGATAGACGGATTCGGAAACCTCGGCCGGCAGATCCACCCGCTTCAGGCGCACATCGACGATCTGCACGCCGATCTTCCGGGCATCCAGATCGGCCTTGCTGCGCATCTCGTCCATGATCTTGTCCCGCTCGCCGGACACCACTTCATGCACCGTGCGCTTGCCGAACTCCTCACGCAGGCCGGCATTGACGGTCTGCTCGAGACGGGTCTTGGCCCGGGTCTCGTCGCCGCCCACCGAGATGTAGTAGAGCTTGGGATCGACGATCCGCCACTTCACGAAGAGGTCGACCAGCACGTTCTTCTTCTCGGACGTGATGAAGCGCTCCGGCTCGGAGGTGTCCAGGGTGAGGATGCGCTTGTCGAAGTAGCGGACGTTCTGGATCAGCGGGATCTTGAAATGCAGACCGGGCTCGCTGATCTGACCCTTCACCTCACCCAGCTGGAAGACCAGCGCGTGCTGCCGCTGATCGACGGTGAACAGGCTCATCGACAGGATCGCGAAGACGAACAGGCCGATGCCTGCAAAGAATGGAAGTCGGTCACGCATCAGCGATCTCCCCGCTCACGGTTGCGGGTGGCTTCCCGGGTACGCGCCTCACCCGAGAGCGCATCGGGACGAGGCGGAGCGGCGCCTTCGACCCCGGTCGGCATCTGGGCCGGCCGTGCGACGGCCGCCACCGGGTCGCCTGCAGGCGAAGCCGGTGTCTGGGCTGCCGTCGCCTGGATGAGCTTGTCCAGCGGCAGACTGAGCAGGTTGTTACTGCCCTTGGTATCCACCAGCACCTTGGAGGAGTTGGTGAGCACCTGCTGCATGGTTTCGAGGTACATCCGCTGGCGAGTGACCTCGGGCGCCTTGGCGTACTCGGCGTAGATCTGGCGGAAGCGCGACGCATCGCCTTCGGCCTGAGCCACCACACGGTTCTTGTGGGCATCGGCCTCTTCGAGCAGCCGCGAGGCTGCACCGCGCGCCCGCGGGATGACGTCGTTGGCGTAGGCCTGGCCTTCGTTCTTCTGGCGCTCCCGATCCTGGCCCGCCTTCACGGCATCGTCGAAAGCCGACTGCACCTGCTCGGGCGGCTGGGCGTTCTGCATCGTCACCTTGCTGACCTGGATACCCGTCGCGTAGCGATCAAGGATGTCCTGGGTGAGCTTCTGGGCATTGGCGGCCACCTGCTCCCGCCCTTCGTAGAGCACGAAGTCCATCTTGCTCTTGCCGACGATCTCCCGCACGGCGGTCTCGGCCGCCTGGATCACCGAGTCGTCGGCGTTGCGGTTGTTGAACAGATATTGCTGCGGATCCTTGAGGATGTACTGGACGGCGAACTGGATGTTCACGATGTTCTCGTCGTCCGTCAGCATCAGGGCTTCCTTGAGCACCTTGTTGCGCTCAGAGCCACGGTAGCCGATCTCGACGGTGCGGACCCCGGTGAGGTTGACAAGCTCGTGAGTCTGGATGGGGTACGGCAGACGCCAGCGCAGACCGGGCTCGGTAGCCTCGATGAACCGCCCGAACTGCAGCACGATCCCGCGCTGGCTCGCATCGACGATGTAAAAGCCGCTGGCCAGCCAGATCACCCCCGCGAAGGCCGCGATCAGCCCGATGCCACCGCCGAATTGGCGGAAGTTCATCTCGGGCAGGCGATTTCCACCGTCGTCGCCCGACCCGCCGCCGCCCCGCCCGCCGCTACGCCCGAACATGCCGGACAGGCGGCGATTGAAGTCGCGCCACAGTTCTTCAAGGTCGGGCGGCCCCTGATTGTCGCCGCCGCGGTTGTCGCCGCCGCCGCGATTGCCCCATTTGGGATCGTTGAGAGACATGAGGATGCCTGAGATCACAGTGATTATCCGCTCCGGGAATGGTTGAAGCCCGGACGCTTCAGAAGGTATCCGGACTTTCCGATGCGGCGGCCAGGGCCGCCTTGTGTTCCAGCGCCACGTCGGTGAGAACCTGACGCAGCAACTCGAGCCCTTCGCCGGTGCGGGCGCTGAGCAAAACGCGCGTGATCTTACCACAAGCGTCCCGCTGGACCTCCGGACTCGCCAGCGTGGCATCGATCTTGTTCCAGACCTGGATCTGCGGCAGCGTGCCGGCCCCGATCTCCTCCAGCACCGCATTGACCGCGGCGATTTGCCCCTCCCGATCCTCGCTGGCCGAATCCACCACATGCAGCAGGAGGTCGGCGCAAACCGTCTCCTCGAGCGTGGCATGAAAGGCTGCGACCAGCGAATGCGGCAGGTCTCGGATGAATCCGACCGTGTCGGACAGCACGATGTTCCCGGCTTCGCCAAGGAAAAGCCGCCGGGAGGTGGTGTCCAGCGTGGCGAACAGCTGATCGGCCGCGTAGGCGCCGGCCTTGGTCAGCGCATTGAAGAGCGTGGACTTGCCGGCATTGGTGTAGCCGACCAGAGAAACCGAGAGCACATCCCGGCGCTCCCGGGCGCGTCGGCGCACCGAGCGCTGGCGCTCAAGCTTGGCGAGGCGATCCTTGAGCAGCTTGACCCGCTCGCCGAGCAGACGGCGGTCGGTCTCGAGCTGCTTTTCGCCCGGACCGCGCAGACCGATACCGCCCTTCTGGCGCTCAAGGTGGGTCCAGCCCCGCACGAGTCGGGTGGAAAGGTGCTGCAGCTGGGCAAGCTCGACCTGCAGCTTGCCTTCGTGACTCTTGGCGCGCAGTGCGAAGATGTCGAGGATCAACGCCGAGCGGTCGATCACCCGGCAGTTGAGCTTGCGCTCCAGATTGCGCTGCTGCGCGGCGGTGATGTCGTGGTTGAAGATGACGATGTCGGCCGCATTCATCTGGGCGACCAGGCCGATTTCCTCGGCCTTGCCCTTTCCGACGTAGTGCGCCGGGTCGGGCGCCTGACGCCGACCTTGAACGACGCCGACGATGGTCGCCCCGGCGCTCTGCGCCAGCAGCGACACTTCCGAGAGGCGCTCTTCGATACCGCCCAGGCCAAAATCGACCTGGACGACGATCGCCCGTGTCCCCGAGGCCGGCCGTTCAAACATGCCAGCCCCCGGGGCCAGATTGGCCGCTCGCCGGCCGCATCATCGGCCGGTTCAGCTTGCTGCCTCGTTCTGTTCCTGCTGAATGTTGACGGGGCGGGCCGGCACCACGGTGGAGATGGCGTGCTTGTAAACCATCTGGGTGACGGTGTTCTTCAGGAGGACGACGTACTGGTCGAAAGACTCGACCTGCCCCTGCAGCTTGATGCCGTTGACGAGGTAGATCGAAACCGGCACGTGCTCGCGTCGCAGGGCGTTGAGGAATGGGTCTTGAAGGAGTTGCCCCTTGTTGCTCATGGTAGAACCTCTATGGTTGTAGTTTTGAATAATTATAGAGCGATTTGCTGCGGCGCCGCATTTGCGCCGAGGGTCGCCCGGTGGTGTGGAAATCGGTTCGTCAATCCCTGGTGGCGTAGGGGTTGTGGGAAGACCTGAATTGTATCCTCAGCGGCGTTCCCTGCAATTTGAACGCCTCCTGGAAGGTGCGTTCAAGATAGCGCGTATATGAAGCCGGCACATGATCGAGGGCGCTGCCGTGCACCACGATCACCGGCGGATTCATCCCGCCCTGGTGAGCGTAGCGCATCTTGGGCCGGAAGCCGCCGTGGCGCGGAGGCTGCTGCTTGACCACGGCGTCGAGCAACAGGCGGGTGAGCTTGGGGGTGGCGAGCTTGGTCATGGCCGCCGCGTAGGCGCCATCGACGGCCTTCAGCATCGGCACGATGCCCTGCCCCTTGAGCGCTGAGACATACAGGAAGCGCGCGAACCCCAGGAAGGGCAGCTTGCGGTCGATGTCTTCCTTGATGCGCTGGCGGCGGTAATCGTCCACCGAATCCCATTTATTCACCGCCACCACCAGCGCCCGGCCCGCCTCGACGACGAAACCGCCGATGTGGGCGTCCTGATCGGAGATCTCCTGACTGGCGTCGAGCACCAGCACCACCACGTTGGCCTGCTCGACCGCCTGGAGGGTCTTGATGACCGAGAACTTCTCGACCGCCTCGAAGACCTTGCCGCGCTTGCGCAGGCCGGCGGTGTCGATCAGGGTGTAGTGCTGGCCGTTGCGCTCGAAGGGCACCTCGATGGCGTCGCGGGTGGTGCCGGGCATGTCGAAGGCGATCACCCGCTCTTCGCCGATCAGCGTGTTGACCAGCGTGGACTTACCCACATTGGGGCGCCCGACGATGGCGACGCGCGGGCCCTTGCCTGCAGGCTCGTCGTCTTCGGGGTCCTGGGGGAAGCTCTCGAGGATCAGCTCCATCAGCGCATTGACGTTATCGCCATGGGCCGACGAGATGCACAGGGGCTCGCCCAGCCCGAGTTGGTGGAACTCGGCGGAGATCATCGACCGGTTCATGCCTTCGGCCTTGTTCACGACCAGAAAGGTCGGGCGGCCGGCGCGGCGCAGACGGCTAGCGATCTGCTCGTCGTGGGGCGTCAGGCCGTTGCGGGCATCCACCATGAACAGCAGCGCATCGGCTTCGGCGATGGCCTGCTCGGCCTGCTTGGCCATCTCATGGACGATGCCTTCCTTGGCCACCGGGTCGAAACCAGCGGTATCGACGACGAGGAATTCCCGCTCTGCTGCGCGACCCAGGCCGTAGCGCCGATCGCGGGTGAGCCCGGGGAAATCGGCCACGAGGGCGTCCCGGGTCTTGGTGAGTCGGTTGAAGAGGGTGGACTTGCCCACATTGGGGCGTCCGACGAGGACGAGGGTTGGTTTCACGCGCAGGCGACTCCGTTATTGAACGCCGACCGCCGCGACGTTGCCGTCGCGCGTCTGGACGACGATGCTGCTGCCTGCTCGTTGCGGGTCGGCGACGATGGGGCTGGACGCGGGTCGCTGACGCCCGACCAGTCTGCCGTCGTCCTTGCGCAGCAGATGGACGTAGCCTTCGGCGTCGCCGACGACCACGTAATCGTTGATGACCCGGGGGCGACCGGTGCCGCGCCCGGCAAGCTGATCCTGCTTCCAGACACTGGCGCCGCTACCGAGGTCGAGGGCCAGCACGGCCCCCTTCTCATCGGTCACGAACACCTGGCTGTCGTCCATGTCCAGCCCCTTCGAGCTGGACAGATCGCGGGTCCACAGGGTTGAGCCGTTGCTCATGTCGAAGCACGCGATGCGCCCCTGATAGGCCACCGCACAGGTGGCGCGGCTGCCAAGCACGGGCAGGCTGGTGATGTCGGACATGCGCTCAAGTTCGGTGGCGCCGCGGGGGATCGCCACGGTACCTTCCCACATCAGGCTGCCGTTCTGGGGGCTGACCGCGGCCAGCTTGCCGCCGGGGAAGCCTGCCAGGATGGCGTTGCTTTCGAGCACCACGCCGGCCGAATTGCGCAGCGACAGCGGCGGGGTTGCGCGCTGATACACCCAGCGCTGCCGCCCGTCCGCCGGGTCGAGGCCGAACAGACGGCTGTCGGCGCTGCGCACAACGATCACGCCGCTGCTCACCGCCGGCGCGGCGAGCACTTCGGCATTCACCTGGACGCGCCATTTGATCTGACCGCTGTCGGCGTCGAGGGCGATCACCTCACCCTTCGGCGTGCCGACCGCGACGAGGCTCCCGTCGCTACCGACGCCACCGGAGACCGTCGCCTTGACGGGCGTCTTCCAGCGCACCCGGCCGCCGTCGATGCGCACCACGTTGCCGTCGCCGGCCGCGAACACGGCATCGCCGACGATGGCCGGCTGGAGCACGAACACGCCGGCCTCGCCGACGCGCACCCGCCACGCTTCGCTCGTTGCCACCGGACTGGCGATGGGCGCGAGGGCTGCCTGCTTGCCGCTGCCCGAGAACGGGTTGAGCGAGCTGCAGGCGGCCAGCGCCAGCGTCCCGGCAACGATCAAAGCCCGATCGCGGGTTTTCATTGGGCACCCCCGACCGCGTCGAGCTTGGCCTGGGCGATCTCGCGCAGGGTCACCGCCTCGGCCTTGGTGGCCTTCTCGAGGCTCGTCACGACCGTCTTGTAGGCGGCGCGCGCGTCTTCCTTCTTGCCCTGGGCGACCAGGATGTCGCCTTTCAGGTCGGCAAAACGGGCGGTAAGGCTTTCATCCGGAGCCGCCTGCAGCTGGGCCAGCGCCTCGTCGTAAGCCTTGTCGTCCAGCATCACGCTGGCCAGACGCAGGCGGGCGAGATCCCGCAGCGCAGGATCGCTCGCGTTGCCGGCGGCCCACGCCAGCGGCACCCGGGCGTTCTTCAGATCGCCGGCCTCGGCCTGGATCTTGGCCGACAGCAGGGCCGCCAGATCGGCGTAGGCCGTGCCGCTGTACTTTTCGAGCAAGGAGCCGGCGATCTCGCGGACTTTGGGCGCGTTGCGCTCGGCGGCCGCGCTCTGGAGCTGATCGTAGAGCACCGAGGCCTCGGCGGCCTGCTTGCCCTTGTGCCAGTTCCAGCCCTGCCAGCCGACGGAGGCCAGCGCAGCCACCACCGCCAGCGTGGTCACCAGCTTGCCGTACTGTTCCCACCAGCCCTTGATCTGGGAAATCTGTTCCTGCTCTTCGAGGTCAAATGCTGCCATCGTCTTCTTCCGAATCTAGTAGGCGGTCGGCCAGGGTTTCGGGGAGCGTGTCCATGGGCACGCGGATCTGTTCGCCCCCGTCGCGCAGGGGCTTGAGGCTCACTTCGCCCGCCGCCGCCTCGTCGTCGCCAATCACCACGGCAAACGGCGCACCGGAGGCATCGGCGCGTTTCATCTGGGACTTGAAGCTGCCCCCCCCGCAGTGCTGGGTGACCGCGAAACCGCAGCCCCGAAGCGCCTCGGAGACGCGGAAGGCGGCACGCTGCGCGGCCTCGCCGGCGTGAACGAGATAGACGTCCGGCACCGCCCGTGGGGCTTCGCCGCCGGATTCCTGCCACAAGGCGAGGAGGCGCTCGACGCCCATCGCGAACCCCGCCGCAGGCGCCGGCTTGCCACCCAGCTGCGCAACCAGCCCGTCGTAACGGCCGCCGGCGCAGATGGTGCCCTGGGCACCGAGGCGCGTGGTGACCCACTCGAACACGGTGCGGTTGTAGTAATCCAGCCCACGCACCAGGCGGTGGTTGATGCGATAAGGCAGCCCGGCGTCCTTCAGCACGGTCTGCACGCCGTCAAAGTGCTTGAGCGATTCCTCGCCCAGGAACTCGGCGAGCTTGGGCGCGGCTTCGACAATGGCCTGGAGATCGGGGTTCTTGGTGTCGAGGATGCGCAGCGGGTTGGTGTAGAGGCGGCGCTTGCCGTCCTCGTCGAGGCGGTCCTGGTGCTGCTCGAGGTAGGCGATCAGGGCCGCCCGGTGCGCCGCGCGCTCCTCGCTGCTGCCAAGGGAATTGATCTCGAGCTTCACATCCTCGAGGCCCAGGTCGTCCCACAGCCGGGCGCACATCAGGATGTGCTCGGCGTCGATGTCCGGGCCGTCGAAGCCCAGGGCCTCGACACCCACCTGATGGAACTGGCGGTAGCGGCCCTTCTGGGGGCGCTCGTGGCGGAACATCGGGCCGTGGTAGTAGAGCCGGCGCGGCTGGCCGAACAGCAGGTTGTGCTGGATCGCCGCGCGCACGCACGAGGCGGTGCCTTCCGGGCGCAGGGTGAGGTGTTCGCCGTTGAGGGCGTCTTCGAAGGAGTACATCTCCTTCTCGACGATGTCGGTCACCTCGCCGATGGCGCGCTTGAACAGCGGCGTCGGCTCGACGATGGGCATGCGGATGGGACGGTAACCGTAGCTGTGCAGCCAGTCGCGGACGATGTCCTCGAAGTGCTCCCAGGTTTCGGCCTCGTCGGGCAGGATGTCGTTCATCCCGCGGACGGCCTGGAGGGTCTTGCTCATGATTCCTTTTGTTCTTCTGTTGACTGCGGCCTGTCAGACAGCCGCGCCCTTGCGGGGATAGGTGCGGGCCACGTAACGCTCGATGATGGCCTTGAATTCGTTGGTGATGTTGTCGCCGCGCAGGGTCTGGGTCTTGACGCCGTCCTCGAACACCGGCGCCGCGGGCGATTCTCCGGTGCCCGGCAGCGAGATGCCGATGTTGGCGTGCTTGCTCTCGCCCGGACCATTGACGATGCAGCCCATCACCGCGAGGGTCATGTTCTCGACGCCGTCGAACCGGTCGCGCCACACGGGCATGTTGTCGCGCACGAAGTTCTGGACGTCGGACGCCATCTCCTGGAACAGGGTGCTGGTGGTGCGGCCGCAGCCGGGGCAGGCGGTGACCATCGGCGTGAAGGCCCGCAGGCCCATGGTCTGGAGGATTTCCTGGGCAACGATGACTTCCTGGGTGCGGCTGCCGTTGGGCTCCGGCGTCAGCGATACGCGGATGGTGTCGCCGATCCCTTCCTGGAGCAGCACGGCCAGCGCCGCGGTTGAGCCGACGATGCCCTTCGAACCCATGCCGGCTTCGGTGAGGCCCAAATGCAGCGGGTAGTCGCAGCGGGCGGCCAGATCGCGATACACGGCGATGAGATCCTGCACGCTGCTGACCTTGGCGGACAGGATGATCTTGTTGCCGGCGAGGCCATATTCCTCGGCCTTGGCGGCGGATTCGAGCGCGGAGGTGACCAGCGCCTCGCGCATCACCGCGCCGGCATCGCGGGGAATCGCGCGCCTGGCGTTCTCGTCCATGATCCGCGCCATCACCGACTGATCGAGGCTGCCCCAGTTCACGCCGATACGCACCGGCTTGTCGTACTTGCAGGCGATCTCGACGATGGAGGCGAACTGGGTGTCGCGCTTGGCGCCCTGCCCCACGTTGCCCGGGTTGATGCGCAGCTTGTCGAGGGCCTCGGCGCAGGCCGGGTTGTCGGCGAGCAGCTTGTGGCCGTTGTAGTGGAAATCGCCCACCAGCGGCACGTCGAGGTTCATCGCGAGCAGCTTCTCGCGGATCTTCGGTACGGCCTTGGCGGCCTCGTCGGTGTTGACGGTGACGCGCACCATCTCGGAACCCGCGCGGGCCAGCTGGGCCACCTGCATCACGGTGGCGAAATCGTCGGCGGTGTCGGTGTTGGTCATCGACTGGACGACGACCGGCCCATCGGAACCGACCAGCACGCGGCCAACCTTGACCTGCCGGGTGAGCCGGCGGGCTGCGGCGCGCCCGGAGAGAAGTAGATCCATCTTGCTTCCTGTTACTCGAACTTGAGGCGGGCGATCGTCGTCTTGCCGGTGAGACCGAAGTCCACCTGCTGCCCGTTGCGCTCCAGCTTCACCGAGCGCGCGTTGCCAATGACGACGGAGACGGGGGGAGCGACTTCGAGTTCCGCCTTCGACCCGGCCTTGCCGAGCTTGGTGAACACGGCCTTGCCGCTCTTGTCCTTCACCTCGACCCAGGCATCCTGGGAGAAATCGAACACCAGCCTATCCTTGCCGCTGGGCGCGGCGGCCGGAACGGGTTCGTCCAGCCGCGGCGGCACCGGCGACGGCACGGCCTGGGGCGCGGGGTCGACCGCGGCGGGCACGGCCTTGGCCGCGTCGGCCTCCGGCGCCTGGGGGGCGGGTGCGGGCGGCGCGGCGGGGGTCTCGACGGCCGGCGTCGGGGGGCTGGCGATCAGCTCGTCGGCCACCTTCTTGCGCTGGGTGTCGTAGTACCAGCCGGCCACGACGATGCCGAACAGGGCCAGCGCCGCCAGCGCACCGGGGATCACCGAACGGCGGAACCGGCCGCGCCCCACCTGGGGCATGTCGCCGTGGGCGTTGGAGGCCGGCGACAGCTCGACGGTTTCGGAGCTGACCGGCGCTTGGACGCTCGCCAGCAACGGCTCCGGGTCGATCCGCAGGAGGCGAGCGTAATTGCGCAGAAAGCCCCGGGTGAAGGCGACGCCCGGCAGCTGGTTGAACCGGCCGGACTCGAGCGCCTCGATCTGGCGGGGGTTGAGCTTGAGCGAGTTCGCCACTTCGACGATGCTGAGCCCCAGCGATTCGCGCTGGCGTCGCAGGGTTTCGCCGACGGAGGAATCGGCGGGTGCAGCCGCCCCGGCGGGAGGCAAAGCGTGAGGATCGGTCACTGGTACTGCCCTTGCAAGAAAGCCTGATATTCGGGAGAGCCCGGGAAGCGGCGGCGCAGCTGCTGGACGAGCGAGGCTTCGGCCGTCCGGTCGCCCAGCTTGCGCTCGACCCGGACCGCCAGCCAGAGGCTCTCGGCCGACGCGTCGCCGCCCTTGTGCAGCGCAGCGAGGTAGCGTCTGGACGCCTCGTAGGCGCCGCGCCGGTAGGCGATGGCGGCCAGGTGATAGATGGCCGCCTGATTGGCGTTGTCGGCATCGACAGCGCGCAGGAACAGCCCCTCTGCCGCCGCATCGTTCTTGAGCCGCAGCTGGCACATGCCGGCGTTGGCCAGCGCACGGGTGGGCGACTGGTAATAGGGGTTGCGGGCGGCGGCGGTGAGCATTTCGATCCCGGACTGCTCCTTGCCCGTCGAGCACAGGAACCAGCCGTAGCTGTTCATGATCTCGGGATCGCCCGGCGCGAGCTGCAACGCGCGCTCGAAATTGGCGGCGGCGACGGTGTTCTCTTCGAGATACATGTGCACCAGCCCCATCAGCTGGTAGGCCGGGGCGTAGCTGGAATCGTAGTAGGCCGCGGCCTTGGCTTCATCCAGTGCGACGCCGTAGCGGCCGACCTGCAGATAGGCCTGCCCCAGCTCGACATGCACCCGGGCCTTGCGCTGGGCGTCGGTGACGGTGGGCTTCTCGGAGGCCGGCCGTTCGATCGACGCAACCGGCACGCCAAGCTGGCCACCGGCGCAACCGACGAGCGCAGACACGGCGAGCGCAAGAGCGACGACAGGCAGGAAGCGTCTCATCGGGTTCAGGCTCCGGCGATGGGCACGACGCGGGTCGTGCGGCGGGTTTTGTCCTTCACCTGTCCGGCGAGCTGGCCGCAGGCGGCGTCGACGTCGTCGCCACGGGTCTTGCGGGTGGTCGTGACGATGCCGGCGGCGATCAGGATCTCGGCGAAGCGCTTGATGCGCGGTGCCGGCGAACGCTCGAAGCCGGAATTCGGGAAGGGATTGAACGGGATCAGGTTGAACTTGCAGGGCACATCGCGGGTAAGCGCGACGAGTTCGCGGGCGTGGGCATCGGAATCGTTCACCCCGTCGAGCATGACGTACTCGAAGGTGATGAAATCCCGCGGGGCGCGCTCGAGGTAACGCTGGCAGGCGGCCATCAGCTCGCGCAGCGGGTACTTCTGGTTGATCGGCACCAGCCGGTCGCGCAGGGCGTCGTTGGAGGCGTGCAGCGACACCGCCAGCGCAGTGGGACAGGCCTCGCGCAGACGATCCATGGCCGGAACGACGCCGGAGGTGGACACCGTGACGCGCCGTCGGGACAGGCCGTAGGCGTTGTCGTCGAGCATCAGGTTGAGCGCCGACACCACGTTGTCGAAGTTGGCCAGGGGCTCGCCCATGCCCATCATCACGACGTTGCTGATGACACGTTCGCCGTCGCCGTTGGCGCCGAGCAGGCGGTTGGCAAGCCACAGCTGGCCGATGATCTCGGCGGCACTGAGGTTGCGGTTGAAACCCTGCTTGCCCGTGGAGCAGAAGGCGCAATCCAGCGCACAGCCCGCCTGGGACGAGATGCACAGGGTGCCGCGATTGGTCTCGGGGATGAACACCGTCTCGACCGCGTTGGCGTTGCCCACGTCGAGCAGCCACTTGCGGGTGCCGTCCGTCGAGATGCTGTCGCGCACCGGAACAGGCGGCGTGATGCAGGCCGTCGCCGCGAGCTTGGCCCGCAGCGACTTGGCCACGTCGGTCATCTGCTCGAAATCGGTCACGCCGAAGCGATGCACCCAGCGGAGCACCTGCTTGGCACGAAAGGGTTTCTCACCTTGCTGGAGGAACCAGTCGGTGAGTGCTGCCGCATCGAAATCGAGAAGATTGACCACGTGTATTTCCGTCCAGACCGGCGGGAGGAAGAAGTTTCATCCCGCCGGTAGAGATCATCAACGGCTGTAAACGTTCATGCCGGGGAAGAAGAAGGCCACTTCCACGGCAGCGGTTTCCGGCGCGTCGGAGCCATGCACGGCGTTGGCGTCGATGGACTCGGCGAAGTCGGCGCGGATGGTGCCCTTGTCGGCCTTCTTCGGGTCGGTGGCGCCCATCAGCTCGCGGTTCTTGGCGATGGCGTTCTCGCCTTCCAGGCACTGGATCATCACCGGGCCGGAGGTCATGAAGGAGACCAGATCCTTGAAGAAGGGGCGCTCTTTGTGCACGGCGTAGAACTCACCGGCTTCGCGCTCGGAGAGATGAGCCATCTTGGCGGCGATGACCTTCAGGCCGGCGCCTTCGAAACGGGCGTAGATCTGGCCGATCACGTTCTTGGCGACGGCATCGGGCTTGATGATGGAGAGGGTGCGTTCAATAGCCATGAGACTGGACTCCGTGAGACAAAGGATGGTCGAAAAACCGAAAGCTTGGAATTTTAGCAGGTTGATGCGTCGGATCGGCGTTTTTCGGCATCGGGCCGACGACGAGCGGCGGCCGGCACACGACCGGGGTCGCATCCGAACCGGGGAGACAGGAGGAAGATGGGGCGCGAAGGCAAAAAAAAGGGTGCGCATCGCGCACCCCCAACCCCAACAGAGAGACTTAAGCCACAGGCGCTTGCGCCTGGAAAACGCTAGTTGTTGCTCGTACTTGCGTCTTCAACCTGTGACGGAGTATGCAGCAGCCCCCGGGGGTGGGAATTGATTTGGGTCAAAAACCCTTCAGATAGCGTGGAATTGAAAAGACTCAATCGGCGGCGCCGGATTTGGCCTTGCCCGGCGGCGCTGCGGGCGGGTCGTCGTTATCGGTGACGACCCGATAACCCGGGCCTTCCAGGTCGTCGAACTGGCCGCTACGCACCGACCACCAGAAGACCCAGCCGATCAGGAACACCAGGACGATGGACAAGGGGATGAGCAGGTACAGACTTTCCATGATCCGATCTCAGCGTTGGCGCCCGCGCTGCAGGCGCAGGGCGTTGAGCACGACGAGGAGCGAACTCGCCGACATGCCGATCCCGGCCATCCAGGGCGTGACGAGCCCGGACATGGCCAGCGGGACGGCGGTGAAATTGTAGGCGAAGGACCACCACAGGTTCTGGCGGATGATCGTCAGGGCGCGGCGGGAGAGCTGGAGCCCGTCGGCCAGGGACGCCAGCCGGCCGGACAGCAGCACAATGTCGGCCTGGTTGCGGGCGAGGTCGGTGCCGCCGCCCATGGCGATGGAGACCTGGGCCTGGGCCAGCACCGGAGCGTCGTTCACCCCGTCGCCGACCATCGCGACGATGGATTTTCCGGTTTGCAGCCCGCGCAGGGCGGCGTGCTTGCCCTCGGGCGTCATGCCACCGCGGGCGTCGCTCACGCCCAGCTCCCGGGCGAGGGCTTCGACGGTGGCGGGGGTGTCGCCGCTCAGGATCGACAGGGCGATGCCCCGCTCGCGCAGCGCGGCGAGGGCGGCCGGGCAGTCATCCCGGAGCCCGTCGGAGAGGGCGAAGCCGGCGATCCAGCCGGCGCTGGAGCCCAGTGCGATGACCGTGCGGCCGGAGCGCTCGTCGGCGAGCAGGACGTCCGGCTCGGGAGCGCCCGTGAGTTCGGCGACGAAGGACGGGCGGCCGATGCGATAGGCGACGCCATCGAGCACGCCGGCCACGCCCTGCCCCGTCGTTGCGGCGACGGCACCAAAGGCCGGCATCGCCAAATCGCCACCGCGCCTGCGCAAGGCCTCGGCGATGGCGTGCTCGGAGCCCTGCTCCAGCCCGGCTGCCAGACGCAGGGCGTCGATCTCGTCGCCGGGGCCCAGCAGGCGGATCTGCTCGACGCGCATCTCGCCGTAGGTGAGCGTGCCCGTCTTGTCGAAGACGAAACGATCGGCGCGGGCCAGGGCCTCGACGGCGTGGCCGCGGGTGACCAGCACGCCCATCCGCGCCAGGGCGTCGGTGGCTACCGTGAGCGCCACCGGCGTGGCCAGCGAGAGCGCGCAGGGGCAGCTCACCACCAGCACCGAGACGAACACCCACAGGGCGCGGTCGGGGTCGTGCCACCACCACCAGCCGGCGGTGACCACCGCCAGCACCAGCAGGGCGACGATGAAGTAGGCGGCCACCCGGTCGGCCTGCTGGACGACGCGGGGCTTCTCGGCCGACGCGCGCTCCATGAGCTGGCGGATCGCCGCCAGCCGGGTGTGCTCGCCGGTACGGGTGACGCGCACGCACAGGGGGCTGCCGATGTTCACGCTGCCACCCGTCACCGGGGCGCCGGGCTGCTTGGGCACGGGGCGGCTCTCGCCGGTGAGGAGCGCCTCGTTGGCCTCGCTCTCGCCTTCGGCCACCACGCCGTCGGCCGGCACGGTCTCGCCCGGCTTCACGCGGATCATGTCGCCCGCCTGCAGTTGCGAGACGGGCACCCGCTCGCCTTGGGGGTCAGGCCAGTGGGCGAGGCGTTCGGCGAAGGCCGGCAGGGCCTTGCCCAGTTCTTCCACGCCACGCACGGCCTTCTGGCGGGCCAGCATCTCCACGTAGCGGCCGCACAGCAGGAAGAAGACGAACATCGTCACCGAATCGAAGTACACCTCGCCCTGGCCGGTGAAGGTGGCCCAGCAACTGGCCACGAACGCGGCACCGACGCCCAGCGCGACGGGCACGTCCATGCCCAGCCGGCGCAGCCTGATGTCGCGCCAGGCGTGACTGAAGAAGGGTTCGGCGGAGTACAGCACCACCGGCGCGGTGAGGATGAGGCTCGCCCAGCGCATCATCGCTTCGACTTCGGCGGTCATGTCGCCGTCGGCGATGTAGACCGGGAAGGCGTACATCATCACCTGCATCATCCCGAAGCCGGCGACGAACAGGCGCCACAGCGCCGAGCGACGCTCGCGCTGGGAGATCTGCTCGGAGCGGGCGGCGTCGTAGGGGTAGGCCCGGTAGCCGATGGCCTGGACCGCCGCGAGGATGTCGGAGAGCTTGATCTTGCGCTCGTCCCAACGCACCCGGGCGCGGCGGGTGGCGTAGTTGATGTCCACCGCCGTCACGCCGGGCTGGTGGGCCACGTGCTGCTCGTTGAGCCAGATGCAGGCGGCGCAGGTGATGCCTTCGAGGATCAGCGCGGCCTCGCGCTCGTGCTCGCCGATGGGCTTGACGAAGCCCTGCTGGAAATCCGGGTGATCGAAGAGGCCCAGATCCTTCAGCTCGTCGGGCATCGCCTCACGGGCGCGCTCGGGCATCGCGTCGCGACGCCGGTAGTAATCGACCAGACCGCTGCTGACGATGGACTGGGCTACCGCCTGGCAACCGGTGCAGCAGGTGTGGCGGACCACGCCGTCCACCTCGACCGGCAGATCCACGTCGGCGGGGATCGGCAGGCCGCAGTGGTAGCAGTCGTGCTCGCGAGGGGGCGTTTCGGACGGAGACGGTGAAGACGGCTGGGACAACGAGAGCCTCTCGGAGGAATGACGGGATGCCCGGACAGGCCACGGGAAACACGCCCTTTTATCACAACTGGCCGGCCCGACCAAACCGGGCGCCCTCCTCCACCAAAAGGAAACGCACCCCGAGGGGTGCGTTTCCGGTGCGCGCTGGATGGCCGGCAGGCGGGTTACATCATGCCAAGCATCCGCGGGAACCACAGGGACAGGCCCGGCCAGTAGGTGACGACCCCCAGGAAGACCAGCATCGACAGCAGCCACGGCCACACCGCCACGGTAAGCTCGGTGATGCCCATCTTGGTGATGCCCGAGGCCACGTACAAGTTGAGCCCCACCGGCGGGTGGCACATGCCGACTTCCATGTTCACCACCATGATGATGCCGAAGTGCACCGGGTCGATGCCCAGCTTCATCGCCACCGGGAACAGGATCGGGGCGAAGATCAGCACGATGGACGACGGCTCCATGAAGTTGCCGGCCAAGAGCAGCAGCACGTTCACCGCCAGCAGGAAGGCGATCACCCCCAGCCCATTGCCAAGCATCCAGTCGGCCAGGGCCTGCGGGATGTTCTCGTTGGTCATGATGAAGGAGAACAGCACCGCGTTGGTGATGATGTAGAGCAGCATCGCCGACATGTTGGCCGAGTTGAGCAGCACCTTCGGCACGTCGGAGAGCGGCATGTCCTTGTAGACGAACACCGCCACGATGAAGGCGTACATGGCGCTCATGGCCGCGGCTTCGGTGGGGGTGAAGATGCCGGTGTAGATCCCGCCCATCACCACCACGATCAGCAGCAGGCCCCACACCGACTCGCGGAAGGCCTTCATCCGCTCGGCGAAGCTCGCCTTGGGCTGACGCGGGTAGTCGAACTTGCGGGCGCGATACCAGGTGACGCCGCCCAGGGTGGCCGCCAGGGCCAGGCCCGGCACCACGCCGGCCATGAACAGCGCGCCGACCGAGGTGTTGGTGGCCACCGAGTACATCACCATCACGATGGACGGCGGGATCAGGATGCCCAGCGCCCCGGCGGTGGTGATGATCCCGGCGCCGAAGCGGTTCGGGAAGCCCGCCCGCACCATCGCCGGCAGCAGGATCGAGCCGATCGCCACCACCGTGGCCGGCGACGAACCGGACACCGCCGCGAACAGCGCACAGGCCAGCACGCCGGCAAGGCCCAGGCCGCCATACCAGTGCCCGACCATCGCCGTGGCGAAGTTGATCATCCGCTTGGCCACCCCCCCGTGGGTGAGGAAGTTGCCGGCCAGGATGAAGAACGGGATCGCCATGATCTCGAACTTCTCGATGCCGGTGAACAGCTTGAGCGCCACCGATTCGAGGGGCACCTCGGTCATGGTGAACAGGAAGGTGAGCACCGTGAGGCCGAGGGAGATCGAGATGGGCATCCCGGTCAGCATCAGCACCAGCAGGATGCCGAAAATGATTGCGGCGTTCATTGCTGGCCTCCTTTCTTGTCGCCGACCTGACGATGCTTGAGGTCGTGCATGTGCAGGTTATCGTCCATGCCGTAGACGTCCACGTCCACCGGCAGCGCCTCATCCAGCCCGTCCACATGGCCGTGGTCGTGGTGGGGCAGTTCGCCGGTGCGCAGGAAGCTCCAGGCCACCTGCAGGAAGCGGAAGCACATCAGGCTGGAGCCGAGCGGGATCGCGCTGTAGACGATCCAGGTGGGCCACTCCAGGTCGGGCGTGGTGGGGCCTTCGGGCACGTCGCCAAACTCGGCGCCGGTCAGACTGAGGAAGGCGTAGTGGGCGCCGTTCTCCCACACGAAGTGGGCACCGAGCGTTGCCACCACCGCGGTGAAGAGCGCACCGGCCAGCAGCCCGAAGAGGATGAACTTGGCCCGGCTCCCGTCCGACAGGCGGTTGATGAGCACGTCGACGCCCACGTGGATGCCGGTGCGCACGCCATAGGCCGCGCCGAACTTGGCCATCCACACGAACATGATGATGCACAGCTCCTGGGTCCAGCTCACGTTGAGGGACAGCAGCCAGTCCTGCAGGCCGGGAATGCTCAGGCCGGCCAGATAACGGTGAACGACGGCGAAAAAGATGATCGCAGTCGCTCCCCCCATGAGGAGCGTGATGATCCACTCCTCGAGGCGATCGAGAATCTTCATGATTTGACCTCGCTGAAGAACGCAGCGGGAAAGGGATTGACCCCGGGCCGGGCGCCGCCAGCCCGGGGCGGTCGGCAGTTACAGCTTCGCGGGATCGAAGCCGGTTTCCTTGTAGATGGACTGGATCAGCTCCTTGCCGATCCGGCCTTCCATCTTCTGATGGACGGGCACCAGCGCCTTCTTGAAGGCCAGCTTCTCGTCCTTGGTGGGCACATAGACCTGGGTCTTGCCGCTCTTCTTGATCGCCTCCAGCGACTTGTCGTTCTCTTCCTGGGCGATCTTGTTGGCGTAGGCCGTGGATTCCTTCATCGCCTGCTCAAGCTGGCCGCGCACGTCGGCCGGCAGGCCATCCCAGAACTTCTTGTTGGCGATCACCGCGTAACCCAGGTAGCCGTGGTCGGTCACGGTCAGGTGCTTCTGCACTTCGTGCATCTTCTGGGTGTACATGTTGGAGTGGGGGTTCTCGGTGCCATCCACCACGCCGGTCTGGAGCGCCTGGTACACCTCGGAGAAGGCCATCACCTGGGGCAGGCCGCCCACGGCGCGGATCTCCTCTTCCAGCACCTTCGACGACTGGATGCGCAGTTTCTTGCCCTTCAGGTCGGCCGGGGTGCGGATCGGGGTGTTGGCCGAAAACGACTTGAAGCCGTTATCCCAGAAGGCCAGGCCGACGATGCCCTTCGGCTCCAGCTTCTTCAGGATGCCGGCGCCCACCGGGCCCTGGGTGATGCGGTGCAGTTCGGTGTAGTCGTCGAAGATGTAGGGCAGGTCGAAAGCCTCGAACTCCTTTACCCCCAGCGGGCCAAACTTGGCCAGCGACGGCGCCAGCATCTGCACGGCGCCCAGCTGCAGGGCCTCGAGTTCTTCCTTGTCCTTGTAAAGTGCGCTGTTGGCGAAGACTTCAACCTTCACCTTGCCCTTGGTCAGCTCTTCGGCGCGCTTCTTGAAGAATTCCGACGCCTTGCCCTTGGGGGTGTCGGCAGCCACCACGTGGCTGAACTTGATGACGATCGGCGCCTGGGCGGCGGCCAGGCCCGAGAACGTGGCAAGGCCAAGGGCGGCGAGACTGAATAGGGCGGTGCGACGTTTCATCATTGTCTCCAATAAAAGTTTTTTAATCTTGCACAAGCTGCCGTTATGGCATGCCATACCCGCGAGTGTCGGGCTGGCGAGCCCCCCCCTCAATTGTGGAAATCCGCAGTGTGGAAAATGCGGATGCCCGCCGCCGCCGCAAGCGGTCATAACCACGGCTGCGCCAACACCATGATCGACAACCCCTTGCCAACCCCCCCCGCCGCCCCCCCCCCCCCGGGTTTACTGGAGCCTGCCCTACGCCGCCGTGGTGCTGTTCGTCGCCACCATGGCCGCGCTGCTGTGGCTCACCCACCGCCAGGACGCCGAAGAGCAGCGCGCCACCCTCATCAACGACGTGCTGTGGATGGAGCAGAACCTCTCCTTCCAGTTCGAGCGCAACAACGCCCAGCTCACCCAGCTCGGGCCCGAGCTGCTCGCCGGCCGCCCCCTCGGCACCGCCACCGACGCCCGCATCAAGCGCGCCCTCGACCCCGAGAGCGGGCTGATCCGCATCCTGTGGCTCAACGCCGGCGGCGCGCTGCAGGGGGCCACCCCGCCGTGGACCGACAGCCATCTGGTGGGCGAGGCCTCCGGCAGCTTCCCGTCCGACTCCACCTTCCGCCTCGCCCGCTCCCTCGGCCGCCCCACCTACAGCGACGCCTACTCGGTGATCGACAACCAGACCCACTTCGAAGTCCATGTGCCCATCTTCGAGGGCGGACGCCACCTGGGCACGGTGGTCGGCGTCTATTCCCTCAACGACCTGCTCGCCCGGCAGGTGCCCTGGTGGTTCTCCGAGCGCTACCGGGTGGCGGTGGTGAACAACCTGGGCACCGAGATCGCCGCCAAATCCAAGGTCTCGCCCCTGTCCTCGCTAGCCTACGAGATCCCCTTCGAGCCGCCCGGCCACGGGCTGGATCTGCAGATCACCGCCTACAAGTCGGAGGTGCGCTGGATCTCCCTGCTGCTGATGGGCTCGCTGGGCGTGCTCGCCGCGGCCATCGTCTGGAGCCTGTGGCAGCTGCGGCGCCACATGGTGCGCCGCCAGGCCGCCGAGCAGGCGCTGCGCAGCGAGCACGCCTTCCGCAAGGCGATGGAAGATTCCCTCAACACCGGCATGCGCGCCCGCGACCTGCAGGGCCGCATCACCTACGTGAACCCGGCCTTCTGCCGGATGGTCGGCTGGAGCGCCGAAGAACTCGTCGGCCTGATGCCCCCGATGCCCTACTGGGCGCCGGAGAGCCTGGAGCGCACCTATGAAGTCCACCAGATGATCCTGGGCGGCAACGCCCCGCCCCAGGGCGTCGAGATCCGCCTGATGCGCCGGAGCGGCGAACGCTTCGACGCGCTGCTCATCGAGGCCCCGCTCATCGACGCCGACGGCCGCCAGATCGGCTGGATGGGCTCGATGGTGGACGTCACCGAGCAGAAGAACGCCCAGGAACTGGCCCGCCAGCAACAGGAACGCCTGCAGGCCACCGCCCGGCTGGTGACGATGGGCGAGATGGCCTCCACCCTCGCCCACGAACTCAACCAGCCGCTCGCCGCCATCTCCAGCTACAACACCGGCTGCCTCAACATGATCGAGCACGGCGCGCTCTCCCAAGGCGAGCTGACCGGCATCCTCCAGAAGATCGGCAAGCAGGCCCAGCGCGCCGGCCAGATCATCCGCCGGGTGCACGCCTTCGTGCGGCGCAGCGAACCCAAGCTTGAACCGGCCGACCTCAACGCCATCATCCGCGAAGCCGTCGGCCTGGTGGAGCCCGACGCCATCCGCCGCGGCGTGGACATCGCCGTCGACCTCGACGAACACCTGCCCGAAGTGCTCGCCGACCCGGTGATGATCGAGCAGGTGGCGGTCAACCTGATCCGCAACGGCATGGACGCCATGGCCGACACCCCGCGCCCCCGGCGCTGCCTGCAGCTCACCACCCACGAAACCGACGGCCTGCTGGTGTTCAGCGTGGCCGACCGGGGCAAGGGCATCCCGCCCGACATCGCCGAAAAACTCTTCGCCCCCTTCTTCACCACCAAGGAAGAAGGCATGGGCATGGGCCTCAACATCTGCCGTTCCATCGCCGAACTCCACCGCGGCCGCCTCAGCTTCGAGGCCCATCCGGGCGGTGGTACGATTTTCAACTTCTCGCTCCCGGTGCATACCCCATGAGCCATCCCGCCACGCACCCCCTCGCCCACCTCGTCGACGACGACGAGGCCATCCGCGACGCCCTCGGCTGGCTTTTCCGCACCCGCAACGTGGCCGCCCGCGCCTGGGCCTCGGCCGAAGACTTCCTGGCCGCCTGGCAGCCCGACTGGCAGGGCTGCATCGTGCTCGACATCCGGATGCACGAGATGAGCGGCCTGGAGTGCTTCGACGCCCTGCTGGCGCGCGGCAACACCCTGCCGGTGATCTTCCTCACCGGCCACGGCGACGTGCCGATGGCGGTGGGTGCCCTCAAGAAAGGCGCCTTCGACTTCCTCGAAAAGCCGGTGGACGACAACGCGCTGGTGGACGTGGTGATCCGCGCCCTGGCCACCAACGCCCGCCACCAGGCCAACCAGGAAACCCAGGCCACCGTCGCCACCCGCCTCGCCCAGCTCACCCCACGGGAGCAGGAAGTGATGCAGCGGGTGCTGGCCGGCAAGTTCAACAAAGTGATCGCCGACGAACTGAACATCTCGATGCGCACCGTCGAAGTGCACCGCTCCCGGGTGTTCGAAAAGATGGGCGTGCGCTCGGCGGTCGAGCTGGCCCAACTGCTCTCGCCGCGGGACTGAGCCGCCCCCGCGGGCGGCACTTCAAGCCCGGGTTTGAACCCGTTGATCTTCGACTTGAACGTGTTCAAGTAATCCCTGGGCGCGTTCAGGTTTTTGCTGAACAACTTCAAATCAGACTTGAACCCGTTCAACTAATACCAGGGTTCGTTCAGCTTTTTGTTGAACCGGCGCAGCTTGAACTTGAATGAATTCAACCCTGGCCTGAACCACTTCAAGTCCGACTCGAAAACACCGACCAAAAACCTGAAGCAGTTCAAGTCTGGGGTGAAGGGGGTCAAGTCAGGCTTGAACCCCTTGAAGTTCACGCCCGCCCCGCCAGCGCGACCAGACCGGCAGCCAGCCTTTCTCGCCCGGCGGGCACGCAAACTGCGCCGCCACGCCCACTCCCGCGATCCACGCCAGTCGATCCCCCACCCACAGCAGCGGTAGCTCATCCCGCAGCCAGCCCGGCACACCCGCCTCCTGCAGCAGGTTCTTCAACGACCGGGACGGCCCGGCCGGATGCAGGCGCAGCCGCTCCCCGCCCGCCCGCCGACGCAGCGCGCAGGGCTGGCCGGCCAGCGCCGCCGCCCACACCCCCTGCCCCGTCGCAGGCCGGAAGCAGACCTCGCCGCCGGCCCAGCCCAGCGTCGCCTCCCCCGCCCAGCCAATGGCATCGGGCACCGGCGCGCTCGCGCGCGCCTCCAGCCACCACGCATCGCGGTAGATGCACAGCGCCGACGCCCCCACCGGCAGGCGCAGCCCGGCGGGCGCGGCATCGGCGCGGAACTGGCGTTCGAGTTCATGGAGACGATCCTCGTCGGGCATCGCCTCGCCCGCCACCGCCAGCACCCGGCGCAGCAGGTTGCGCAGCCGGGGCGAGGTGAGCCCGAGCGCGCCGGCGCGCCGGTAATGGGTCGAACCCGGCAGCGCCAGGGCGGCCAGATCAGCGTCGGCCAGCGCGTCGAGCAGGTCCGACGCCTCGGCGGCGAGCCGGCCAAGGCGCGCGAGCCCCGCCGCTGCGCCGGGAAAGCGGGCATTCACGGAAGGCAGGATGTCGTTGCGCAGGAAATTCCGCGAGAAGCGGGCGTCGGCGTTGCTCGGGTCGTCGACCCAGCTCAAGTCATGGGCGCTGGCGTAAGCCAGGAGCGCCGACCGGGGCACATCCAGCAGCGGTCGCCACAGCCCGGGCTGCCCCCGACCCGGCCGGATCGCCCGCATCCCCGCCACGCCGCGCACCCCGGCACCGCGGATGGCGCGAAAGAGCACCGTCTCGGCCTGATCGTCCCGGTGGTGGGCGAGCGCCAGCCAGTCGGCGCCGTCTTCCAGCAGCACCGCGCGGCGGGCATCGCGGGCGGCGGCTTCGAGGCCGCCGGGATGGGCGCGATCCACCGTCACGTCGTGCACGGCAAAAGGCACGTCCAGCCGCTCGCATAGCGCACGGCAGACATCGCCCCACGCCGCCGAACCCGGCACGAGGCCGTGGCGCACGTGGGTCGCGCTCAGGTCGAAATGAAACTGCCCGCGCAGGCCCGCGAGCAGATGAAGGAGCACCGTGGAATCGAGCCCGCCGGAGAGGCCGACCCGGACACGCCCCGCGGGTGCCGGCAGGTGCTGCCAGCTCGCCGCGACGCGGTGTGGCAGATCAGTCGACGGCAATTTCCTTGAACTTGCCGTAGCTCATCAGCCGCTCGAAACGCCGTTCGAGGAGTTCGGACGGGGACAGGTCGGACACCTGGCGCAAGGCGTCCTGCAGCGCCCGCTTGAGGCTCTGGGCCATCGCCCGGTGATCCCGGTGGGCGCCGCCCACGGGCTCGTTCACCACCTTGTCGATCAGCCCCAGCGACTTGAGCCGCCCGGCGGTGATGCCCATCGTCTCGGCAGCATCCGGCGCCCGGTCGGCGCTCTTCCAGAGGATGGAGGCGCAGCCTTCGGGCGAGATCACCGAGTAGGTGGAGTACTGCAACATCATCAGCTGGTCGCCCACGGCGATCGCCAGCGCGCCGCCGGAGCCGCCTTCACCGATGATCGTGCAGATGATGGGCACCTTGAGATTGGTCATCTCGTAGAGGTTGTGGCCGATGGCCTCGGACTGGCCGCGCTCCTCGGCGTCGATGCCGGGATAGGCGCCCGGGGTGTCGACGAAGGTGAAGATCGGAAGCCCGAACTTCTCGGCCAGACGCATCAGGCGCAGGGCCTTGCGGTAGCCCTCGGGCCGCGGCATGCCGAAGTTGCGGAAGATCTTCTCCTTGGTGTCGCGGCCCTTCTGGTGGCCGATGACCATGCACGGCTGGCCGTTGAAGCGGGCCAGACCGCCGACGATGGCCTTGTCGTCGGCAAAGCTGCGGTCGCCGTGGAGTTCTTCGAAGTCGGTGAAGATGTGCTCGACGTAGTCCAGCGTGTAGGGCCGCTGGGGGTGGCGGGCGACGAGGGCACACTGCCAGGGCGTGAGCTTGGCGTAGATGTCCTTGGTGAGACCAAAGTTCTTTTGTTCCAGCCGGGCGATCTCTTCGGAGATGTCCACGGCCGAATCGTCCTGCACGAAGCGCAGTTCTTCGATCTTCGCCTCGAGCTCGGCAATCGGCTGCTCGAAATCCAGGAAGGTCGTTTTCATTGGGGGCAGGCTCAGAAAAATTTCCGGCATTTTACCCCATCGCCCAGAAAGAAACCCAACGGGCGGGCAAGCTCCACGCCGGACACGCGAATCGCATTGCTGCACAGCGCAACAAGCCGCTAACATCCCGTCCTTTGCCCGCGGCCGCGGCCCCCACCTCTTTCATGGCTTCGATGAACCTCCTGCGCGCCCTCGCCACCGTCAGCGGCATGACGCTGCTGTCCCGCATCCTCGGCTTCGTGCGCGATTTCGTGGTCGCCCGGGCGTTCGGCGCCGGCGTCGAGACCGACGCCTTCTTCGTGGCCTTCCGCCTGCCCAACCTGCTGCGGCGGATGTTCGCCGAAGGCGCCTTCTCCCAGGCCTTCGTGCCCATCCTGGCCGAATACAAGAACAAGCGCGGCGAGGCCGAAACCCACCGCCTCGTGAATCACGTGGCCAGCGCCCTCGGGCTGGTGGTGCTGCTCGTCTCCATCGTCGGCGCCCTCTGCGCCCCGCTCATCATCTTCGCCACCGCACCGGGCTTCTCCAACGACGCCACCAAGTTCGACCTCACCGTCCAGCTCACCCGCATCACCTTCCCGTACATCTTCTTCATGTCGCTGGTGGCGCTGGCCGGCGGCGTGCTCAACACCTGGAGCCGCTTCGCGATCCCGGCCTTCACGCCGGTGCTGCTCAACCTGTCCTTCATCGGGATGGCGCTGTTTGCCGCACCCTACTTCGATCCGCCGGTGCTGGCCCTGGGCTGGGCGGTGTTCATCGGCGGGCTCGCGCAGCTGGTGCTGCAGCTCAAGCCCCTGGCACAGATCGGCATGCTGCCGCGCTTCTCGCTGGATTTCTCCGATCCGGGCGTGCGGCGCATCCTCAAGCTGATGGCGCCGGCCATCCTGGGTGTGTCGGTCAGCCAGATCTCGCTGCTCATCAACACTGTGTTCGCTTCCTTCCTGCCCAGCGGCAGCGTGTCGTGGCTGTACTACGCCGACCGCCTGATGGAGTTCCCCGCCGGCATGCTGGGCGTGGCGCTCGGCACCATCCTGCTGCCCAGCCTCTCCAAGATGCACGCCGACAAGAACCCCACCGAGTTCTCGGCGCTCCTCGACTGGGGCCTGCGCCTCACCCTGATGCTCACCCTGCCCGCTGCGCTGGGCCTGGCCCTGCTGGCGGTGCCGCTCATCACCACCCTGTTCTACCACGGCGCCTTCGGTGCGTCGGACGTGCTCCAGACCCGCACCGCGCTGGTGGCCTACAGCGCCGGGCTGGCCGGGCTGATCCTCGTCAAGGTGCTGGCGCCCGCCTTCTACGCCCGCCAGGATGTGCGCACGCCGGTCAAGTTCGGCCTCATCACGCTGGCAGTCACCCAGCTCATGAACCTCGTCTTCATCGGCCCGCTGCAGCACGCCGGGCTGGCGCTGTCGATCGGCCTCGCCTCGTGCATCAACGCCGGCATGCTCTACCGGGGCCTGCGCCAGCGGGGCGTCTACGTACCCCAGCCGGGCTGGGGGAAGTTTGCCGCCAGGCTGGGGGTGGCGCTGGTGGTGCTGGGGCTGTCGGTGTGGTTCGCGGTGGGCGCCGATGCGGTGTGGCTCACCTATCCCGGCACCGAGCGGACGCTGCGCCTGCTGGCGCTGGTGATCGGCGGGATCCTGGTGTACTTCGCCACCCTCTTCGCCCTGGGGTTCCGGGTCAAAGACTTCCGCCGCCGCGGCGCGAGCTGAAATAAAATCCGGGTATCCGAGCAAGAACAACCTGGAGACACCGCATGCAACTGACCAGCCAAAGCCTCTCCGACGGTCACCCGATCGCCGGCGAGTTCGCGTTCTGCGTGCCGGCTGCCGAAGGCCATGTCGCCCTCAGCAGCAACCGCAATCCGCACCTGTCCTGGCGCGACGCCCCTGCCGGCACCCGCTCCTTCGCCGTGATCTGCCACGACCCCGACGTGCCCAGCCGCGGCGACGACGTGAACCGGGAAGGCCGCAGCGTGCCCGCCGATCTGCCGCGGGTCGACTTCTTCCACTGGGTGCTGGTGGATCTGCCCGCCGACACCGCCGCCATCGAGGCCGGCGCCCATTCGAGCAGCGTCACCCCCAACGGCAAGCCGGGCCCGGCCGCCCCCGGCGGCGGCCGCCACGGCATCAACGATTACACCGGCTGGTTTGCCGGCGACGCGCAGATGCAGGGCAACTACTTCGGCTACGACGGCCCCTGCCCGCCGTGGAACGACTCCATCCGCCACCGCTACGTGTTCACCGTGTTCGCCCTGGACATCGCCCGCGTGCCGGTCGAGGGCACCTTCACCGGCCAGCAGGTGCGCGACGCCATCGCCGGCCACATCCTGGCCCAGGCCAGCCTCACGGTAAGCTACAGCCTCAACCCCGCCGTGCCGGCCTGAGCGCCTGCGCTAACCGCCGCCGGCCCGCCCCTCCCGGCGCGGGTCGGCCACCCCGATCCAGCCCCTCCCCCGCCGCACCACCAGCGCGATGCCGCTGGTCATGTCGGCCTCCCGCAGCGTGTGTCCGCGCGCCCGCAGGCCCTCCGCCAGCGCCGGTGACGTGCGCGCCCGCTCCAGCTCGACCGGGCCGTTGCGGCTGCCCAGGCGAGGCTGGCTCACCACCTCCGCCGGGCTCAACCCGCCCTCCAGCAGGCCCAGCAGCGCCTGGGCCACGTAGTTGGGAATCTGACTCCCGCCAGGCGAACCGAGCACCGCAAACACGCGGCCGCGCCGGTCGAACACCAGGGTTGGCGCCATCGCGCTGCGTGGCCGCTTGCCCGGCGCCAGGCGGTTGGCCCCGTCCGTCGAAAAATCGGTGAGCTGGTTGTTGAGCGGAAAGCCGCCGGCCATCCGCCGGTTGCCGAAGGCGTCCTCGATGGACGACGTGAGGGCCACCGCGTTGCCCGCGGCATCGACGATGGAGAGGTGCGTGGTGGACGGCCGCTCACCCTCCTCGCCCGGCGCCGCGCAGTCGAGGCCGGCGGGCCTGGGCGACGGGCCGGCCCGCGCCCCCACCAGCGCCGCCCGACGGACAAGGTAAGCCGCATCCAGCAACGCCTCCACCGGCACCGGCCGGAACGCCGGATCGCCCACGCAGCTCGCCCGGTCGGCGTAAGCCAGCCGCCCCAGCTCGGCAAAGCGATGGGCAAACGCGACGCCGCCCGGCGCCGGCGACCCCGGCAGCGCCCGCCACATGCCCAGCATCGCCAGCACCGTGGTGGCGCCGGCGCTGGGCGGCGGAAAGCCGCACACGGTATGGGCGCGAAACGGCCGGCACAGGGCCGACCGGCGGATCGGCGCATATGCCAGCAGATCCCGCTGGCTCAGCAGGCCCTGCGCGTCGGCGACGTCGGCGGGCAGACGGCCGCGCACCGCGTCGCCGATGGCCTCGGCCAGCGCACCGCGGCGCAGCGCCGCCGGCCCTTCGGCGGCGATCCGGCGCAGGCTGTCGGCGAGGGCGGGGTTGCGCAGGCGGTGGCCTACCGGCCAGGCTTGCCCGTCGGCGTCGAAGAAGTGCGCCTGCATCGCCGGGTCGTCGAAGCGCCCCTCGTGGGCCAGCAGCCGGTGCAGCCGCGGCGACACCGGAAAACCCGCTTCAGCCAGGCGGATCGCCGGCTCGAACAGCCGCGCCCACGGCAGCCGGCCGGATTCGGCGTGGGCGGCGGCGAGCATCGCCACCAGGCCCGGCGCGCCCACCGCCCGCGGATCCCGCGCTGCCAGACGAAACCCCAGCGGCGCCCCGGCCCCATCGACGAAGGGAAAGGCGGACGCCGCCAGGGGCGCGGTCTCCCGCCCATCCCAGGCGTCGACCCGACGCCGCCGGGCATCGAAGTGCAGCAGCAGCCCACCGCCGCCCACGCCCGACGACTGGGGCTCGACGACGCCCAGCACCATCTGGGCGGCAATCGCCGCATCCACCGCCGAACCACCCTGCCGCAGCACGGCGACGGCGGCTTCGGTGGCGTGGGGGTTGGCAGTGACCGCCATGAAGCGCGCCCCGATGGCTGGCGGCGAGGGCTCGAAGCCGGCGGCGATCTCCGGCGCCGGGGGCAGCCCGGCCCGCGCGCCGGCAGCGGCCAGCCCGAGCGCCAGCCACGCCCCGCTAAGGCGCATAGGGCGGCAGGCGGCTTGCCAGCAGGGGCAGCTGCAGCCGCAGGTAATCCGGTAGCCCATCCACAAAACGCGGCCAGTCCTCGCCCTCGATCAGCGGGCGGCACCAGCGGCGAAAGGCATCGGTGACGCCAAAACCATCCGCCGCGATGAAATCGGCCGGCAGCCGGCGCTCCAGGTTGCCCACCGCCTCGAAGGGCGACAGGTTGGTGCGCCAGCGGTAAGGCGAATCGGCGAGCCGCTCGATGCCGACCGCGCCCCGCTGACCCGCCAGCGCCCGCCGCACCGCCGCCTTGCCCACGGCCGCGGCCTGGGCCGTGTCGGTCTTCGCGGCCAGATGGCGGGCCGAACGCTGCAGGTAATCCGCCAGCGCGTAGTGCACCTTGTAGCCCAGGCAGGCATGGATGCGCTCGGCCACCACCTCGCCGGCGCCGCCCAGCTGGATGTAGCCCTTCTGATTGCGCCCCTGCATCGCCAGCACCTTGCCGTCCGGCCCGCGGATTCCCTCGGCCACCACCACCGCGCAGGCCCCCACCCGCTCGACCACCGCCTTCACCCGGGCCAGGAAGGCCGCCTCGTCGAAGGGCACCTCGGGCAGCAGGATGAGGTGCGGCGCGGCGTCGGCGTCCTCGGCGGCCAGCGCGCAGGCCGCCGCCAGCCAGCCGGCGTTGCGCCCCATCACCTCCAGCACGAAGGCGCGGCCGTCGTCGGTGGTCATCGCGGCCAGATCCAGCCCCACCTCGCGGACGGACGTGGCCAGATACTTGGCGGCCGAACCGAAACCCGGGCAGCAGTCGGTGCCGACGATGTCGTTATCCACCGTCTTGGGCACGCCCACCACGGTGAGCGGATAGCCCCGGGCGTCGGCCGCGGCCTGGATCTGCCGGCAGGTCTCCATCGACCCGTTGCCGCCGTTGTACAAAAAGTAGCGCACCGCGTGGGCCGCCAGCACGCCGAACAGGCGGTCGTACTGGGCCGGGTTGCGCTCGAGGGGGTCGAGATCGAAGCGGCAGGAGCCGAAGGCGCCTCCCGGCGTGGCGCGCAGCCGGACCAGCTCCGCGTCGCCGATGGCGGCGGTGTCCACCAGGGTCTCGCGCAGCACGCCAAGCACGCCGTTACGGGCGGCCAGCACCCGGCCGATGCGCTGCGGATGGAGCCGGGCCTCGTGGATCGCGCCGGCCGCCGACGCGTTGATGACGGCGGTCACACCACCCGACTGGGCGTACAGGAGATTTCCGTGAAGCGGGTTTGCGGTCATGGCATCCACCCGGCGACAGACCGGCGTCTGCCGCCCAAAAAGAAAAAGGGCCGGCTGCGCAAGCCGGCCCTGATACCGCGCGCGGGGCGCTTACTTCAGCGCATCGAAGGCACGGTCGCGGATTTCCTCGACCTTGCCCAGGCCAGCGATCTTGCGATACTGGGGCGCGTTGGCCTCGCCCTTGGCAGCCCAGTCGGAATAGTAGGCCACCAGCGGCTTGGTCTGGGAGTGGTAAACATCCAGACGCTTCTTGACGGTTTCTTCCTTGTCGTCGTCGCGCTGGATCAGCGGCTCGCCGGTCTCGTCGTCCTTGCCTTCAACCTTGGGCGGGTTGAACTTGACGTGGTAGGTGCGACCCGACGCCACGTGCACGCGGCGACCGGACATGCGGCCGATGATTTCCTCGTCGGGCACGTCGATCTCGAGCACGACATCGATGGGCACGCCGGCATCCTTCATGGCCTGGGCTTGCGGAATGGTGCGCGGGAAGCCGTCGAACATGTAGCCGGACTGGCAGTCGGCTTCCTTCAGGCGGTCCTTCACCAGACCGATGATGATGTCGTCGGACACGAGGCCGCCGGCGTCCATCACCTTCTTGGCTTCGATGCCGAGCGGGGTGCCGGCCTTGACGGCGGCACGCAGCATGTCGCCGGTGGAAATCTGCGGAATACCGAACTTTTCCTTGATGTAATTGGCTTGAGTGCCCTTGCCGGCTCCCGGCGGTCCCAACAGGATCAGACGCATGCTTACCCTCCTCTGGTTATTGTCGCAGCGACGTTGAACAACGAACTTAACTTGAATCTTACGTAAGGTCAAACACGCGGCGGACCCGCTCGAGATCCTCGGCGGTATCGACGCCGGCCGGTGGCGCGTGATCGAGCACCATGACCTGGATCGGGAAGCCGTGGGCCATCGCCCGCAGCTGCTCGAGGGCTTCCCACTGCTCCAGCGGCGACGGCGCGAGGGAGGCATAGCGCTTGAGGAAGCCCGCCCGGTAGGCGTACAGCCCGATGTGCCGGAAAGCCGGCAGCCCGGCGGGCAGCGTGGCGCGGTCGGCGGCGAAGGCGTCCCGCGCCCACGGGATCGGGGCCCGGGAGAAATACAGCGCGCGGCCGTCGGCGCCCATCACCACCTTGACGACGTTCGGGTTGAAGAACTCGTCGGCGGATTCCAGCGGATGGCAGGCGGTGGCGATGGCTGCGGCGGGGTCGGCGGCCAGCGCGGCGGCGGCATCGGCGATGAGCTGCGGCGGGATCAGCGGCTCGTCGCCCTGGACATTGACCACCAGGGTGTCATCGGCCCAGCCCAGTCGAGTGGCCACTTCGGCGAGGCGGTCGGTGCCGGAGGGGTGGTCGGGCGCGGTGAGGACAAGCTTGCCGCCGGCCGCTTCGACGACGCGGGCGATACCCTCGTGATCGGTGGCCACCCACACCTCGTCGGCCCCCGCCAGCGCGGCGCGCTCGAGCACCCGCAGGATCATCGGCTTGCCGGCGATGTCCAGCAGCGGCTTGCCCGGCAGCCGGCTCGACGCATGGCGGGCCGGGATGACGATCTTGAACGGCACGCTCATCGGGCCTGGGCGAGTTCTTCTTCGGTAAGCGGGCGGGCTTCTTCTTCGAGCATCACCGGGATGCCGTCGCGGATCGGATAGGCCAGCCGGGCGCTGACGCTCCACAGCTCCTGCTTGTCCTTGTGGAAGTCGAGCGGGCCCTTGGTGATGGGGCAAACCAGGATTTCAAGCAGTCGGGGATCCATCGATCTTCTCCACAATCAGTTCTGCCGCGCCCGGCGCAAGCTGCGCCCGGACCGGCCACACCCAGCTGTCGGCCGGGGCGAAAGGCGCGCATTTTACCGCATCCTTCTCGGTCATCAGAAGCACATCGCCATCCGGCACCGCCACATCGGCGGCGGTGAAGGCGTGATGATCGGCAAAGGGCCGGCGTTCGATAGCCAGCCCCATGGCTTCGAGCTGGGTGAAGAAGCGCTCCGGCCGCCCGATGCCGGCCATGGCGTGGATGCGCCGCCCTTTCAGATCGGCCGGCAGACAGCGCTCCGCCCGGTTGCCGACCCGCTCGAAGGCCTTGCCGGCCAGATGGAAATCGAAACGCGGCGTCGGGCTCGCCGCGGCGGCGAGGGCTGGCGACAGCCCCCCGTGGGCGAGCACCACGCTGGCTTCGGCGAGGCGCCCCACGCCTTCCCGCAGCGGCCCGGCGGGCAGGCGCAGGCGGTTGCCCAGGGTTGCCTCGTCCACCACCACCACCTCCACATCCCGGGCCAGCCGGTAATGCTGCAGGCCGTCGTCGGCGATCAGCACGTCCACGTCCGGATGGGCCGCGAGCAGCGCCCGACCGGCTGCCGGGCGATCGCGCCCGACGAACACCGGGCACGCGGCGGCGGCGGCCATCAGCACCGGCTCGTCGCCGAAACGGGCGGGATCGCCGCCCACCGGCACCTCGGCCACGCCCTCGACCGTCCCGCCATAACCGCGGCTCACGATGCCCGGCTGCCTGCCGCGGGCACGCAGTTCGGCCACCAGCCACAGGGCGATGGGCGTCTTGCCGCTACCGCCGACCGCGATGTTGCCCACCACCACCACCGGCACCGGCAGCCGCTCGGCCTTCTTCAGCCCGAGCGCAAACAGCCGGCGACGCACGCCGGCGACGAAGCCGAACAGGAGGGACAAGGGGTACAGGCTCCACGCCACCGCCCCGCGGTGCTGCCAGAAGCCGGGGGCGCTGCGTGGCATGAAGAAGACGGGACGCGGGCGGTGACTAGCGCTGGGCCGCCTGGGTGGCGAAGGAGATGTGCACCAGGCCGGCCTGCTGGGCGGCCTGCATCACGTCGATCACGCGCTGGTGGGCCGCCTTGGCGTCGGCGTTGATGATGACCACCGGGTCCTTGGCGCCGGCCGGCACCACGGCCTGCATCGCCGCCGCAATGGCCGGGATGCCCGAGCCATTCACCGCGCGCTTGTTGATGACGACCTCGCCGGTGGCGGTGACCGCCACATTCACCTCGACCGTCTTCTCGTTGCTGGCCTGGGCATCGGCCGTGGGCAGATTGATCTCCAGCCCGGCAAAGCGCGAATAGGTGGTGGTGAGCATCAGGAAGATGATGATGACCAGCAGCACGTCGATCATCGGGATCAGGTTGATCTCCGGCTCCTCGCGGGAGCGGCCACGACCGAAATTCATGGGGCCGGCCTCAGCGACGTTCGCCGTGAACCAGCTCGACGAGACGGATCGCCTGCTGCTCCATCTCGACCACGAAGCCGTCGACGGTGGCGCGGAAATGGCGCCAGAAGATCATGCTCGGCATCGCGATGACCAGACCGAAGCCGGTGTTGTACAGCGCGATGGAGATGCCGTGGGCCAGCTGCTGGGGGTTGGAGCCGCCCGGCGCCTGGGAGCCGAAGATCTCGATCATCCCGACCACCGTGCCGAACAGGCCCATCAGCGGGCTGATCGAGGCGATGGTGCCGAGGGTGGTGAGGAAGCGTTCGAGGTCGTGGGTGACGGCGCGGCCGGATTCCTCGATGGACTCCTTCATCACCTCGCGGGAGCTGCGCATGTTGCGCAGGCCAGCGGCGAACACGCGGCCCAGGGGCGAGCTGAGGGCAACCCGGTTGATCATCTCGGGGGTGGCGCCGGTCTGGCGCAGTTCGCCGACCACCTTTTCGAGAAGCCCGTCGGGAAGGATCTTGCTGCGGCGCAGCGTCAGCAGCCGCTCGATGATCAGCGCCACGGCAACGATGGAAGCGAACAACAAGGGCCAGATTGGCCAGCCGGCAGCCTGAATGATGGCGAACACGCGAGGACTCCTGCGAATCGTACGAAGCCCGAGAATGTAACCTGCCCTCCCCGGGAGAGCAACACGGTGCGACGCTCCGACAATCCACAAAATCTGTGGATAACTTTGTGGATTGATGCCCGGCGAGCGCCCTAAACCCGCAGCGGGTAAGGCTTTTTTCTACTCGGGTCAAAAATTAAGCGGAGGTCAGTTTTATTTAAAATCAAGCACTTACAACTTTTTACCCAAGTCAAGCCCGGCGGCCGGTTTTTTTGGGGCGGATCGGGCGGAGATGTGGATTCCGGTAGAATCCGCCCCCATGAATCCCCTCCGAATTTCTGCAGAAGTCAAGCCCGGCGAGGTCGTTTCGGTCTCGTGGCTCAACCGCGCTGCCCGCGAGGCACTGGAGGGCAGCATTCCCCTTTTGTGGGTCGGCGGCGAAGTCTCCACCCTTACCCGGGCCGCGTCGGGCCATGTGTACTTCACCCTCAAGGACGCCGACGCCCAGGTGCGCTGCACCATGTGGCGCAACCGGGCGCAGATGCTCCCGTTCAAGCTTGAGCACGGGATGCGGGTGGAGGTGCGCGCCCTCGTCACCCTTTTTGAGCCCCGTGGCGACTACCAGCTCAATGTCGAGTCGGTGCGCCGGGCCGGCGTGGGCAACCTCTACGAAGCCTTCCTGCGCCTCAAAGCGCGGCTGGAGGCCGAAGGCTTGTTCGATCCGGCGCAGAAGCGCCCCCTGCCCCGCTTGCCCCGGGGCGTCGCGGTGGTCACCTCGCCCCAGGCCGCGGCCTGGCAGGACGTGATCGCGGCCTTCGCCCGACGCGCGCCGCACCTCCCCCTGTGCCTGTACCCCACCCTCGTCCAGGGCGAGGGCGCGCCGGCCCGCATCGCCGCGGCGATCCGCCGGGCCGGCGCCCGGGCTGCCGACGACGGCAACGATGTGCTGCTGCTGGTGCGCGGGGGCGGCAGCCTGGAAGACCTCGCCGCCTTCAACGACGAGGCCGTGGCCCGGGCGATCCGCGCCTGCCCGCTGCCGGTGGTGGTGGGCGTCGGCCACGAGACCGACGTGAGCATCGCCGACTTTGCCGCCGACCTGCGCGCCGCCACCCCCACCGCCGCCGCGGAGATCGCCAGCGCGGGCTTCGCAGACCTGCGGGATCGTCTGGAACGCCTGTCGATGCGCCTGTCCCGCGGCATCCAGCGGCGCTTCGAGACCGCCGCCCAGCGCCTCGACCGGGCCGCCGCGCGGCTCACCCACCCGCGCCAGCGCATCGAGCAGGCCCGCCTGCGCCTGGGCAACCTCGAACAGCGCCTGCAGGCCCGCATCCAGCGCCAGCTTGCCGCCAGCCAGACCCGCGCCGCCGCGCTGGGGCTGCGCCTGGCTGCCCGCCGGCCGGATGTGGACGCCCGTCGGCGCACCCTCGACGCCCTCGCCAGCCGGCTGGCGCGCGCCGGGGACAGCCTGATCCGCCAGCATCGGCACCGCCTCGATGCCCTCGGCCAGCACCTCGCCCACCTCGATCCGAAAGGCGTGCTGGCGCGCGGCTACAGCATCACCCGCAAGGCCGACGGCGAGATCGTGCGGGATGCGGCGAGCCTTGAACCCGGTTCGCGTATCCGGGTCGAGTTCCACGTCGGCGAAGTCGATGCCACGGTGAGCGGCAAAACGGCCGATCCCGGTGCAAAATAGCAAGTGGTGCGGCGGTAGCCGGATGAGGTCTGGCCGCGTCCGATTGTGCAGTGAATCAAATCCCGACTAGAATAGTCGGGCAATCAAAACCCCAACCAACACCCGGAGAATATCGATGGCTCACACCCTGCCCGAACTACCCTACGCCAAGAACGCCCTGGCCCCGCACCTTTCCGAAGAAACCTTCGATTACCACTACGCCAAGCACCACAACGCCTACGTGGTCAATCTGAACAACCTCATCGCCGGCACCGAATACGAGAACCTGTCCGTCGAAGAGACCTTCCTGAAGGCCCCGGCCGGCGGCATCTACAACAACGCCGCCCAGGTCTGGAACCACACCTTCTTCTGGAGCTGCATGAAGCCGAACGGCGGCGGCGCACCCACCGGCGCCCTGGCCGACGCCATCGACGCCAAGTGGGGCTCCTTCGACGAGTTCAAGAAGGCCTTCCAGGCTTCCGCCGTGGGCAACTTCGGTTCCGGCTGGACCTGGCTGGTCAAGAAGGCCGACGGCAGCGTCGACATCGTCAACACCGGCGCCGCGGGCAACCCGCTCAAGACCGGCGAAGGCAAGCCGCTGCTGACCATCGACGTGTGGGAACACGCCTACTACATCGACTACCGCAACCTGCGTCCGAAGTTCGTCGAAACCTTCCTGGCCAGCCTGGCCAACTGGGATTTCGCCTCCGCGAACTTCGCCTGATCGCCCCCGCGGCATCGGCGCAATAAAGCCCCTGGAAGGTTCGCCTTCCAGGGGCTTTTTCATTCCGGATCGCGCCGCCCCCGGTCAGCCCAATGCATCGGACGCAGCGGCCTGCCGAAGCGGCGCCCCCACGACCGGAGGATGAGCCCCTGGCAAACGCCCCTGCTCGCCGTCAGGCACCGACCCGCACGCTCATGTACTGGGCGCCCTCCCCGTAAGTGGCCATACACCCGGCCCCGCCGGCCACCGGCGCCGACCGAAAACCGTGACGCGCCCAGAACGCGCACGACCGATTCACCGCAGTCAGGCAGCCAAACCGGGCCTTCGACTGCGCGAGCGCCCCGAAGTACGCTGCCACCAGCGCAGCGGCCGCGCCTCCCCCGCGCGCCGTGGGGCGCACGGCCAGATCGTGCAGGTACAGCGCGTTGGCCGCCCGCGGCACCGCGTAGATTGGATCGTTCAGGGGCGGCGGGCGCCCCTCCTCCGCCGGCACCGCCACAAGATAGCCCACTGGCACCCCGCCAACCCCGGCGACGAAGCAGGTAGCCGGCGCGGCCTCCAGCTTGGCCAGAAAGGACTCGCGCTACTCCAGCTTTGCGACGTCATAGCAGCAGGATTGAATCTCAAGCACCGCCGCAAGGTCTTCGGCGCCCATTGCGCGTATCACCACCGTATCTCCCATCTTGCTTCCCTATCCCTATCCCCATCCCGATGCCCCGGCCCGATGCCTAATCTGCATCTACGACTGGCAGCCATGACAACCGTGTGCGCGGGCACCTCCAAACGATTGCCATAGCCTTTTACCTTAAAGACATGGCTGCCAATTCGATTTAAAACTATCGCAATCGTGTTGTGTGCCACCACCACTCGATCTACATGCCAACCTATCGCGTTGTGACGGACCGCAACAGCATGGCGAGGCGTGCACACACGATCTGCAGGCATCGCAAAGACATGGGCACCCGCACCCACGAATGTGCCTGCGCCACCAGAGCGATCGGCCTTGCCTCCATAGGCCACGCGCGCATGACGCGCAGCAACGCACCCACCATCGAAGCGTGCTCGCGCGGCCCCCGGCTTTGCACGCGCCGACAGCCCGGCCAGTGCTGTCCGGCTACGCCATCGCGCTAAGATTATTTATAGTGGCTATTGCGCGGAATGTACGCCAAGGTGTATTGTTTATCATAACCAGAACGCCTAAACCGATCCATCGCTGGAGAAACCATGTCCAACAACCCCAAGCGTCGCCTGTCTGCCGACATCCTGCAAACCGATCTCGACTGCATCACCGCGCTCAAGGCCATCGACGGCTACGCGCCCAGCAACCCTGCCGATACGCTCGCCGCCATCGCCGAACTTCAGACCCGCGTATCCGCCGCCGAAGAGCGCGAACTCCACGCTGCCAACGCCTACGCCGCTGCCCGCAACGACGCCATCCTGCTTCAGAAAGAACGCCACGAACGCGTCAAGAGCATCAAGAACCAAGTCCGCGCCCAGTTCGGCAACGATTCCAATGAAGTTGCCGCCATCGGCCTCAAGAAGTCTTCCGAACGCAAGGCCCCCAAACGGCGCAGCCAGGCAGAGGGAAACGGCGTGTGATCGCCAAGCATGTCTGGCCCCGCTGAACGCTTGGCGGGCCAGTTTGGAAGAAAGAAGCCCCGGGAGGCCGAGCCTGCCGGGGCTTTCTCATGTCTGCGACCGGGCCGTCGTCAGCCCGCCGTGGCGCCAAACCAGCGTCGCTGCAGCCACAGCGACACATTGACCAGCCCGATCATCACCGGCACCTCCACCAGCGGGCCGATCACCGCCGCGAAGGCCGCGCCCGAGTCGATGCCATACACCGCCACCGCCACCGCAATCGCCAGCTCGAAGTTGTTGCTGGCCGCGGTGAAGGACAGCGTCGTGCACTTGCCGTAGCCCGCCCCGGCCTTGCGGCTCATGGCAAACGACGCGAAGAACATCACCACGAAGTAGATCAAGAGCGGAATCGCGATGCGCACCACGTCCATCGGGATGGTGACGATCATCCGGCCTTTCAAGGCAAACATCACCACGATGGTGAACAGCAGCGCCACCAGGGTGATCGGCCCGATCTTCGGCACGAAGCGGGTGTGATACCAGTCCTTCGACACGAAGCGCAGCATCGCCACCCGGGTGAGCACCCCGGCCACGCAGGGGATGCCCAGGTAGATCAGCACGCTCTCGGCGATCTGGCCGATGGAGATGTCCACCACCGCCCCACTCAACCCGAACATCGGCGGCAGCACCGTCACGAAGAACCACGCGTACACGCTGTAGAACAGCACCTGGAAGATCGAGTTGAAGGCCACCAGCCCGGCGGCGTATTCGGTCGAACCCTTGGCGATCTCGTTCCACACGATCACCATCGCGATGCAGCGGGCCAGCCCGATCAGGATCAGCCCGACCATGTACTCCGGCTTGTCGGGCAGGAAGATCACCGCCAGCGCAAACATCAGCACCGGCCCGATCACCCAGTTCTGCACCAGCGACAGGCCCAGCACCTTGCGGTCGCAGAAGACGTCGGGCAGTTCCTCGTAGCGCACCTTGGCAAAGGGCGGGTACATCATCAGGATCAGCCCGATGGCGATGGGGATGTTGGTAGTGCCCACCTGAAAGCGGTTGATCGCCCCTTCGATGCCCGGCACCAGATTGCCCAGGGCCACCCCCAGCGCCATGGCGGCAAAGATCCAGACCGTCAGGTAGCGGTCGAGGAAAGACAGTTTGCGGCTTACTTCACTCACGATTCACCTCGATGACCACGGCCAATCTCGTCAAGCTCGTGCTTGAGCGCCATGCCGTCCAGCTTGGCAATGGGCAGGCTGGCGAACAGCGAGATGCGCCGGTGGAGGATCAGCAATGCCTGGGAGAAGGCGTGCTGCCTGGCTTCGACCGAGCCCTCGACAGCCGCTGGGTCTTCCAGGCCCCAATGGGCGGTCATCGGCTGACCGGGCCACACCGGGCACACCTCGCCGGCGGCGTTGTCGCACACGGTGAACACGAAATCGAGATGCGTCGAATCGGGGCCGGCGAACTCGTCCCAGCTCTTGCTGCGCAGCCCCTCGGTAGGCATGTGGTTGCGCTTCAGAAGTTCGATGGCCAGCGGATTGACCTGTCCCGCGGGGTGGCTGCCGGCGCTGAAGGCCCGGAAGCGCCCCTCGCCCACCTTGTTGAGGATGGCTTCGGCGAGGATGCTCCGGGCCGAATTGCCGGTACACAAGAAAAGCACGTTATAGATCTTGTCCGACATGTCAGGCTCCTTGGTTGGCTTGGGTCCGGCGGACCAGTTGGCAAAGACGGTCGACGCCCACCGGCTCGTCGCGCAGCAGCGGCACCAGGGCGTAGCGGGCGGCGTGGCGGGCAGCCACGTTCTCGATCTCGGCCAGTTCGTTGCGGGCGCGGCGACGCAGCAGCGCCGACCTCGGCCCGGCCGCCGCCACGCTGTTGTTGATGACCCACGCCCACGGCTCGATGCCGGCGCGGCGCAGGTCGGCCTGCAGGTTGGCGGCTTCGAGCACCGGCGTGGTCTCGGCCAGGGTGACGATCAGCACCTTGGTCCGCTGCGGGTCCTGGAGCTGCATCATCGGCGTGGTGAAGTGGGCGTTGCCGCTGCCCATCTGGCGCACGATCTCCCGGTGATAGGCGCCGGTGGCGTCGAGCAGCAGCAGGGTGTGGCCGGTGGGCGCGGTGTCCATCACCACAAACTTGCGCCCCGCCTCGCGGATGATCCGGGAGAAGGCCTGGAAGACGGCGATCTCCTCGGTGCAGGGCGAGCGCAGGTCTTCTTCCAGCAGCGCCCGGCCCTGGGCGTCGAGCTTGGCGCCCTGGGTATCGAGCACATGCTGGCGGTAGCGCGCCGTCTCGGCGGCCGGGTCGATGCGGCTGACGGTGAGTTGATCGAGCGAGCCTTCCAGCGTCTCGGCCAGGTGGGCGGCCGGGTCGGAGGTGGTGAGATGCACCGGCAGGCCGCGCCGGGCAAGCTCCACCGCCACCGCCGCGGCAAGGGTCGTCTTGCCCACGCCGCCCTTGCCCATCAGCATCACCAGCCCGTGGCCGTCGTCGGCGATGCCGTCCACCAGCCCGGCGATGTCCGGCAAGGCGGGCGGCGAGACGGGCGCCACGTCGTCGGTCGGGCCGACGTCTGCCGGCACGAAGAGCTGGCGCAGCGCGTCCAGCCCCACCAGGTTGAAGGGCTTGAGGGCGATCCGGTCGGTAGGCAGGCTGGCCAGCCCGGCGGGCATCGCGGCGAGGGCCGCCTGCTCGCGGGCGAAGATCGCTGCGGCGAGCGGGTCGCCCTCCGCCTCGCCCGCCGGCAAGAGGCCGTTGATGACCAGAAACTGCCGGTCGATGCCGATGGCGGCCAGCTCGTCGTGGGTGCGCGCCACTTCGCGCAGGGTGGCCTGCTGGGCGCGGGCCACCAGCACCAGTCGGGTGCGCGCGCCGTCGGCCAGCGCTTCCACCGCCGCCTTGTACTGGCTGCGCTGCTTTTCCAGCCCGGCCAGCGGGCCCAGGCAGGACGCGTCGCCCTTCCCCGCCTCGAGAAAGCCGCTCCACGCGCCGGGCAGCTGCAGCAGGCGGATGGTGTGGCCGGTGGGCGCGGTGTCGAAGACGATGTGCTGGTAGTCGTGGGTCAGGCTGGAATCCACCAGCAGCCCGGTGAATTCGTCGAAGGCGGCGATCTCGGTGGTGCAGGCGCCGGAGAGCTGCTCCTCGATGCCCTTCACCACGCTGTCGGGCAGGCGCCCGCGCACCGGCCCGACGATGCGGTCGCGGTAAGCCTGGGCGGCGGCCTGCGGGTCGATCTCGAGGGCGGAGAGATGGGGCACCGCGGGGATCGGCGTGACCCGGTTGCCGATCTCCACGCCAAACACCTGCCCCACGTTGGAGGCCGGGTCGGTGCTCACCAGCAGCACGCGCCGGCCGCGGGCGGCAAGGTCGATGGCGGTGGCGCAGGCAATGGAGGTCTTGCCCACCCCGCCCTTGCCGGTGAAGAACACAAAGCGCGGCAGCGCCTCGATGAATTGCATGGCGGCCTCCGGGCTCAACAGCACTTGCTGCCGCTGCAGCAGGGCTTGGGCGCGTCCGGCGCGGCGTCGCCGTCGGCCACGCCCAGCCAGCGGGCGACCTCGGCCCGGGCCGGGTAGCGGCCGGCCAGCGCCACCTCGCCATCCAGCAGCACCAGGGGCAGCGCCTCGGCGCCGGAGCGCTCCAGGAAGCCCTTGACCACCGGGTTGCCGGCAAAGGCCAGGGGTTCCTGGGCGAGGTTGAAGCGTTCGACGCGGGCGCCCTGCTGGCGCGCCCACTCCACATCGGCGGCAAACTGGACGAGGGCCCGATCCACATCCACGCCGCACACGCCGGTGCTGCAACACAGGGCCGGATCGAAAATCTGGAGGGTTTTCATTTTGACTCTCTTAACAATATTGAAATATGGCTTACGACAAAAGCTGGCCGATGCGATCGAGTTCCGCCTTCAGCGCGGCGCGGTCGTGCTGGAGGGTTTCCAGCGGCAGGGCCAGGAAGGCTTCGATGCGGGCGCGCAGGATGCGGTAGGCGGTGTCGAAGGCCGCGTCGATCTCGGCGTCGGTGCCGGTGGCGTGGGCCGGGTCTTCCACGCCCCAGTGGGTGCGCAGCACGGGGCCCAGGTAAACCGGGCAGGTCTCGCCGGCGGCGCTGGCGCACACGGTGACCACCACGTCCGGTGTCACCGGCAGCGCGTCCCACGACTTGCTGTGGTAGCCGTCGGTGGCGATGCCTTCCCGCGCCAGCAGGGCGAGCGACCGGGGATGCACGTAGCCGGCGGGCTTGCTGCCGGCGCTGAGGGCTCGCCAGCCGGCCGGCGCCAGGTGGTTGAAGGTGGCCTCGGCGAGGATCGACCGGCAGGAATTGCCGGTGCACAGAAACAGCACGTTCATGGTTTGGGGGCTCCGTCGGTGGCGGTAATGGGCGGCAGCACGGCCTCGGGGCAGCACGAGGCGGCCCGCAGGTCGGCGCATTTTTCGGGCTGGCCGGAGCAGCACTCTTCGGTGAGATAGGCGATCAGGTCGAGCATCAGCGGGATGTTGGCCCGGTAGCGCTGGAAGCGCCCCTCCTGCGCCACCGACACCAGCCCGGCGTGGGCCAGCGCCTTGAGGTGGAAGGACAGGCTCGACGGCGAGATGTCGAGCGCACTGGCGATGTCGCCCGCCACCATGCCCTCCGGCCCCTGACGGACGAGCAGCCGGAAGGCTTCCAGCCGCCAGCCGGACGAGAGGGATTCGAAGATCGCGGTTGCTGTTCTGGTTTCCATGCCGCAACTCTACAATACTTCAACAACTATTGAAATGAAGATTCCGTGAAACCCCGCCGGGGGTCACAGCTGCAGCCACACGCTGCCCGGCTCGCGCTCCACGGCAACGCCGGTGGCGGTGGTCGTGTAGGTGAGGAAGCACATCTGGCGCGGGTCGGACAGCACCGTCGGGTTCAGCACCGCGTACACCTCGCCGTCGCAGCGGGCCGAGGCGGTGACGAGGCCGGGGTGGCCTTCCCGGTGCAGCCGCGCGCCCACCTGGTGGGTGAGGCCGTAATCCTGCGGGTCGACCAGGGCCGGGAAGGCCCGCGCCGCGGGGCGCAGATCCACCAGCGCGGCGTCGCAGCGCACCCGGTAGCACTTGCGGTCGATGCGCACGCCGGGCTGGGTGAAGCCGGCGTCCGCCAGCAGGCCCTGGCGCCAATGATACAAAGTTTCGTGAACACTGGTCTCGACTGTATCGGATCCGTACCACACGCCAAAGCTGCCGTCGGCGTAGCGGCTCTTCATCCAGTGCCGGAAGGGGTAGTGGATGGCGTCGTTCCAGCGGGCTTCCTCGAAGGGCCGGTCGATGGTCGGCACCGGCGAGACGAACATCCGCGGCTTGGTGGCCAGCTCGAGCCTGATCGCCGTCTGCCAGTCGGCCGGGTTGTCGGAGAGGTCGTCGAACAGATCCTGCGAGACGCGGATCGACACGATGTTGCGCACCAGATCGCCGTGGGTGTCGGCGAGGCGCGCCTGGGCGAAGATGGCGTCGATCACTGGCCGCGCGCCCGGTCGAGGTAGGCCAGCACCATCAGCAGGCCGGCAAAGCCGAACTCGCGGATCACCTCGATGGGCGAACGGTGCTCGAAGGCCAGGTTGCGGGTCTTCATCCAGGCGTAGGCCAGCTCGCGGTTGTGGGGAAAGAGCAGGCGCAGGTTTTTATGGATGCCCAGCAGATGGCCGGCCCGCTCCAGGGTGTCGCGGCTGGCGGAGAGGGCCTCGCCCCGCCGGTAGCGCGCCAGCACGGCCCGGTTGGAGGTGGCAAAGCCGAGGGCGTCGAGCTGCTCTTCGGTGCTGAGTTTCCAGTGGTCGAAGAGCTGCATCAGCATGCCCGCCACGGCCTTGCGGTCGATGGCGTCGTTGGCGGCGGCTTCAGGGGCGGTCATGATGGGGCTCCGGGGTGGTTTGTTTCGATTGTAACCCTTGAAGTTTCAAAAGCAACAATGAAGCCGTGAGGAGTGAGGAGAGATGAGCGAGGAGCTGCAGCAATGAAAAACGGGCCGCTCGGGCCCGTTCTTCATTGCCTTGCGCGGGCACGCCCGCTGGCGCTTACACCACCACGGTCTGGGCCTGGCCTTCGGCGCGGGCTTCGATGGTGCCGAGGGTGTACACCGTCTCGCCGGTGGAACGCAGCTGGGCGGCGGCCATTTCGGCGTCTTCGGCGGCAACGATCACCACCATGCCGACGCCGCAGTTGAACACCCGGTACATCTCCTGGGCATCCACGTTGCCGGCGTGCTGCAGCCACTGGAACAGGTAGGGCATTTCCCACGCGTCTTTCTTCAGCACGGCGGTGAGGTTGTCGGCCAGCACGCGGGGCACGTTCTCGAGCAGGCCGCCGCCGGTGATGTGAGCCATGCCCTTCACCAGGCCGGCGCGCTTTTCCATCAGCGCGAGCAGCGACTTCACGTAGATGCGGGTCGGCTCCATGATGACATCCTTCAGCTTGCGGCCGTGGAAGTCGCCTTCGAGGTTGGGCTTGGCGATCTCGATGACCTTGCGGATCAGGGAGTAGCCGTTGGAATGGGCGCCGCTGGAGGCGAGGCCCAGCACCACGTCACCCGGGCGGATGGTGGAGCCGTCGATGAGGTTGCACTTGTCCACCGCGCCCACCGCGAAGCCGGCGAGGTCGTATTCGCCGTCGGGGTACATGCTGGGCATCTCGGCGGTCTCCCCGCCGATCAGCGCGCAGCCGGACAGCTCGCAGCCCTGGGCGATGCCCTGGACGACGGTGGCGGCGGTGTCCACGTCCAGCTTGCCGCAGGCGAAGTAGTCGAGGAAGAACAGCGGCTCGGCGCCCTGCACCAGAATGTCGTTGACGCTCATCGCCACCAGATCCTGGCCGACGGTGTCGTGCTTGTTGAGCTGGAAGGCCAGCTTGAGCTTGGTGCCCACGCCGTCGGTGCCGGAGACGAGCACCGGCTCCTTGAACTTCTTGGAGATCTCGAACAGGGCGCCGAAACCGCCGATGCCGCCCAGCACCTCGGGGCGCATGGTGCGCTTGGCGAAGGGCTTGATGCGGTCGACCAGGGCATCGCCGGCATCGATGTCCACGCCGGCGTCACGATAAGTAAGGGAACTCATGGGTTCTGTGATCTCTTCTGAAGCGTCCGGCCGTCGCCGGAAACGCTCATCGGGTTGAGCGCCCCGCCGGGACCGGCTACATTAACGGGCCTTGCGCCGGGGTTTTGCCCCTGCCGCGCAAACAAACCTCAATTTTAGCCGAAATGTCGCCGGCCCGCCCTGCCGGGTGCGCCCGCGCAATTGCCGCGTGAAGCAACTCACCCTCGACCTGCACGCCGACTCTCCGCCGCTGCTGGAAAATTTCGTCGCCGCCGCCAACGCCGACCTGCTCGCCGCCCTCTACGAAGCCGTGCCGGTGGCCGACGTGCCCCAGCACCTCTTCCTGTGGGGCGACGCCGGCAGCGGCCGCAGCCACCTGCTCAAGAGCGTCGTCACCGCCGCCGCCCAGGCCGGTCGGCCGGCGTGCTACCTGCAGGCCGCCGACGTGGCCGCCACCCTGCCCGAAGCCCCCGGCCTGCTGCTGGCGGTCGATGACGTGGAGGCCCTCGGCCCCGACGCCCAGATCGCCCTGTTCCGCGCCTTCAACGCCGCCCGCGGCCAGAAGATGACCCTCGTCACCAGCGGCGCCGCGGCCCCCCTGCAGCTGGCGCTGCGCGAGGATCTGCGCACTCGCATCGGCCAGTGCCTGATCTTCGAGGTCAAGGCCCTCACCGACGACGACCGCCACGCCATCCTCCAGGCCCAGGCCGCCACCCGCGGGCTGCGCCTCGAACCCGAGCTGGTGCACTACCTGCTGCGCCACGGCCGGCGCGATCTCACCAGCCTGCTGCGCACCCTCGACGCCCTCGACGCCGCCTCGCTCGAACGCAAGCGCGCCGTCACCCTCCCCCTGCTGCGGGAAGTCCTGCAGCGCGACCCGACCCTGTGAAGCCCAAAATGGAACTCGTACTCTTCGACCTGGACAACACCCTGCTCGCCGGCGACTCGGATTTCGAGTGGGCCCAGTTCCTGATCTCCAAGGGCGTGCTCGACCGTGAAGTCTACGAAGCCCGCAACCAGCAGTTCTACGACCAGTACAAGGCCGGCACGCTGGACATCTTCGAGTTCCTCGACTTCCAGCTCAAACCCCTCGCCCGCCACAGCCGCGCCCAGCTCGACGCCTGGCACCGGGAGTTCATGGACACCCGCGTCCGCCCGATGATGACGCCCAAGGCCCAGGCCCTGGTGAAGCAGCATCTCGATTCCGGCGCGGTGGTGGCCATCGTCACCGCCACCAACAGCTTCGTCACCGGCCCCATCGCCCGCGCCTTCGGCATCCCGCATCTGGTCGCCACCGTGCCGGCCCAGGAAGGCGGCGCCTTCACCGGCAAGCCCCGCGGCACCCCGGCCTTCAAGGCCGGCAAGATCGAGCGCGTCGAAGCCTGGCTCGAGAGCCTCGGCCTGTGCTGGGAGAGCTTCGCCGGGAGCAGTTTCTACAGCGACTCCCACAACGACCTGCCGCTCATGAACCAGGTCGGCAACCCGGTAGCCGTCGACCCGGACGACACCCTGCGCGCCCACGCCACCGCCCACGGCTGGCCGGTCATCTCCCTGCGCGGCTAGCCCCTCCACGGCCGGCCGGGCTGGCCGGCTCAAGTTCGCGGGCGTGGCGCCGTTAGGATTGCGTCATCCAACCCTGCGCCTCACCGAGCCCCGGAGCCACGTCGTTTCCGGGCGGTGGGCCATCGCCCACGACCGATGAACGACACCGCCGTCCGCCGCGCCGGCCGGGCCAGCCTCACCCTGGCCCTCACGCTTGGCACCGCGTGCGCCCAAGGCGCCGACGACCTGACCGACCTGCCGCTCGAACAGCTGCTCGACGTGCCGGTGGTCAGCGCCTCCCGCTTCGAGCAGAAGGCCTCCGAGACCACCGCCACCGTCAGCGTGGTCAGCCGCGACGACATCCGCCAGTACGGCTGGCGCACCCTCGCCGAAGTGCTGCGCAGCCTGCACGGCTTCTACACCCAGAGCGACCGGGGCTACGACTACGTCGGCACCCGCGGCTTCGCCCGCCCCCAGGACTACAACACCCGCGTGCTGCTGCTGGTCGATGGCCAGCGCGTCAATGACGCCATCTACGACCAGGCCTACATCGGCACCGACGGCATCGTCGATCTCGACCTGGTGGACCGCATCGAGGTCATCCGCGGGCCGGGCTCCTCCATCTACGGCGGCAACGCCCTGTTCGGCGTCATCAACCTCGTCACCCGCAGCGGCGCCCAGCTCGGCGGCGGCGAGGCCAGCGCGCGCCTCGCCAGCTTCGGCAGCGTGGACGGTCGCGCCAGCGTGGGCACCCGGCTCGACAACGGCGCCGACCTGCTCGCCTCGGTGTCGGGGATGAACAGCACCGGCCCTGCGCTCTACTTCCCCGAGTTCGACAGCCCGGCCACCCACAACGGCCACACCGCCCACACCGACTACACCCGCCAGGGCAGCGTCTTCGCCCGCCTCGGGCTGGACGGCCTGCGCATCACCGCCGCCGCCAGCCGGCGCACCAAGGGCGTGCCCACCGGCATCCACGGCGCCGCCTTCAACGACCGGGGCACCGCCTTCGTCGACACCCAGGGCTACCTCTCCGCCGACTACACCCGCAGCCTCGACGCCGCCACCGAGCTGTCGGGCCGCGCCTACCTGTCCGACTACACCTACTTCGCCCCGGCCACCCGCGGCACGCCCCCGGCGCGCAACGAGGACGAAGCCCACGGCAGCTGGTACGGCGTCGAACTCAAGCTGGTCAGCCGCCTCTCCGCCCGCCACACCCTCGTCGGCGGGGTCGAGCACCAGCGCAACCGCATCCAGAACCAGCACAACCAGGACGTGTCGCCCTACGTCCTCAACGCCCGCGACAGCCGCCAGAGCGAACGCAGCGGCCTGTTCCTCCAGGACGACTTCCAGTGGACCCCCGAGCTGCGGCTCGCCGCCGGCGGGCGCATCGATCAGGTCACCGGCCAGGGCGGCCAGTTCAGCCCGCGCCTGGGCGCGGTGTACCGCCTGTCGGCCCGCTCGGTCTGGAAGCTCCAGTACGGCACCGCCTTCCGGGCGCCCAATGTCTACGAGCGCCACTACAGCTACCCCGGCGCCGCCGTCGCCAACCCCCAGCTCGGCGCCGAAAAGATCACCACCTGGGAAACCGCCATCGAGCACTACCTCGACAGCCAGACCCGCCTGCTCGGCACCGCCTACGTCTACCGCCTCGGCAACCTCATCGACCAGACCACCGAAGCCCGCAGCGGCCTGCTGCAGTACATCAACGCCGGGCGCAGCTCCGCCCGCGGGCTCGAGCTGGAGCTGGAGCGGCTGTGGACCAACGGCGCCCGCCTGCGCACCAGCGTCGAATTCCAGCACGCCCACGACGCCCAGGGCGGCAGCCTCACCAACTCGCCCCGGCTCATCGGCAAGCTCAACCTCTCGCTACCCCTGCCCTGGCACGGCCTGCGCCTGGGCACCGAAGCCCAGTGGCTCGCCGCCCGCAGCACCCACGCCGGCCGCGTGCCCGCCTACGGCCTGGCCAACCTCACCCTGCTGCGGCCCATGGCCGGCGACCGCTGGGAATGGTCCGCCTCCCTCTACAACCTGTTCGACAACCGCTACGACGACGCCACCGCCTACGACCCCGCCTTGCCCGCCCGCGACCGCCTGCAGCAAGACGGACGCACCTTTCGCCTGAAGGCCGTGTACCGCTTCTGATGGCCACCCCCGCCCCCACCGCCGCGCCTCGCCGCCGCGCCCGCTGGCTGGCCATCGGGGTCGCCCTCGCCCTGGCCGGCCCGGCCGCCCGGGCCGCCCCGGAGATCGCCGAAGAGAACGCGCTCAAGGCCGCCTTCATCTACAACTTCGCCAAGTTCTCCGAATGGCCGGACGAACACTGGAACCGCTCGCCCCGGCTGCGGGTCTGCGTCACCGGCGGCGACAGCGACCTGATCCAGGCCGTGGCCGCCCTCGAGACCAAACCGCCGGTGCGCGGCAAGCCCCTCGAAGTGCGCCTGCTCGCCCGGGTGGACGAAGGGCGCGAGTGCCACATCCTGGTCATCGCCGGCCGCAGCGGCGCCCAGCCCCTGCTCCAGCCCATCGGCAGCGCGCCGGTGCTCACGGTGGGCGAAGCCGACGGCTTTGCCGGCGCCGGCGGCATCATCGGGCTCTACATGGACGGCGACCGGCTGCGCTTCGAGGCCAACCCCGACGCCGCCCAGCGGGCCGGGCTGCGCCTCAGCTCCCAGATCCTCCGGCTCGCCCGGCTCGTCCGCGACGGCAAGGGAGGCCGCTGATGCCCGCCCCCGCCCGCCCCCCCTCGCTCCTCGAACGCCTGCTCCGGGGCGGCTCCCTGCGCACCAAGCTGCGCCGGATCAACCTCCTCACCACCGGCAGCGCCTTCCTCATCGCGGTGGTGCTGCTGTCCATCCACGACTACCTCGAACTGCGCTCCACCTTCATCGAAGAGGCCCACACCAAGACCGAATTCGTCGGCCGCAACAGCGCCTCGGCGGTGGTGTTCGACGACCCGGTGGCCACCGAAAGCTTTCTGCGCTCCCTGGCCGACGACCCCCAGGTACGCGGCGCCACCGTCTGGAACGCCGCCGGCCGCACCCTCGCCAGCTACACCCCGGCGGGCAGCGCCGACGCGCCGCTCGCCACCGGGCTGCCCCCACCCGCCGGCCACACCCTGACCCTCACCGCCCTGTCGGTGACCCACCCCATCCGGGTGGACGGCGCCGACACCGGCGCGGTGCAGCTGCACTTCAGCCTCGGGCGGCTTTACCGCCACCTGGGCTGGCACATCGCCGCCTTCGTCACCGTCATCCTCGTCGCCCTGGCCATCGCCCACAGCCTGCTGACGCGCCTCAACCAAGCCATCACCGACCCCATGACCCGCCTCGTCGCGGTGATGGACCGGGTCACCGCCGGCGCCGACTACGGCATCCGCGCCCCGGTCGACTCCGGCGACGAGATCGGCGAACTGGCCCGCGGCTTCAACGCCATGCTCGAACAGATCCAGGAGCGCGACCGCAGCCTCGCCGGCCACCGGGACGAGCTTGAACACAAGATCGAGGTGCGCACCCTCGAGCTGCGCAAGGCCAAGGAGCTGGCCGAAGCCGCCAACCGCGCCAAGAGCGAGTTCCTGGCCACCATGAGCCACGAGATCCGCACGCCCATGAACGCCATCCTGGGCATGACCGAGCTGCTCCGCGGCACCCCGCTCAACGCCCAGCAGGCCCGCTTCTCCGACGCCGTCTACCAGTCGGGCGAGCACCTGCTCAACATCATCAACGACATCCTCGACTTCTCGAAGGTCGAGGCCGGCAAGCTCGAACTCGAGACCATCGACTTCCACCTGCGCCAGCTCATCGAAGACGTGGGCTACATGTTCGCCCGCGCCGCCGAAGCCAAGGGCGTCGAACTCGTCTGCGCGGTGCCCCACGACAGCCCGCTGGCCCTGCGCGGCGACCCCGTCCGGCTGCGCCAGATCCTCACCAACCTGATGAGCAACGCGGTCAAGTTCACCCACCGGGGCGAGATCGTCATCCGCGCCCGGCTGCTCGACGCCAGCGACACCCGGGCCCGCTACCGCATCGAAGTGAAGGACAGCGGGATCGGCATCGCCCCCGACGCCCACGACCGCATCTTCAGCGCCTTCTCCCAGGCCGACAGCTCCACCACCCGGCGCTACGGCGGCACCGGCCTCGGGCTGGCCATCACCCGCCGGCTGGTGGAGCTGATGGGCGGCCGCATCGGGCTGGACAGCACCCCCGACGAAGGCACCTGCTTCTGGATCGAACTGCCCTTCGACCGCCAGCCCCCCGACGCCGTGCGCCGCGTCGACCCCGCCGGCCAGCTCGCCGGGCGCCGCGTGCTGCTGGCCGTGGACAACGCCAGCCAGCGCCAGGCCATCGGGCAGATCGTCCAGGGCTGGGCCATGCAGCCCGCCGGCGTCACCGACGGCCGCAACGCCCTGCGCGCCCTCGACCGGGCCACCGGCCGCAACGAAAGCTACGACCTGGTCATCCTCGACCTGCACGGCCCCGAGATGGACAGCGCCGCCCTGGCGGACGCCATCCGGCGCCAGCCCCGCCATGCCCGCCTGCCCCTGCTCGCGGTCGCCCCGGTGGGCAGCGCTGGCAAAGCCACCGGCACCCCCGGAGCCGACGCCGTGCTCACCAAGCCGGTGCGCCAGTCCGACCTCTACGACGCCATCGCCACCGCGCTCTTCCAGGCCCCCCGGCTGGCCGACGCCGGCACCGCGCCCGCCCCGGCCGCCACCCGCCTCGCCGGCCACGTGCTGGTGGCCGAGGACAACCCCGTCAACCAGCAGCTTGCCCAGGCCATGCTCCACTCCTTCGGCCTCGCCTGCACCCTCGCCGGCAACGGCCTGGACGCCGTGGAGAAAGCCCGCGCCGGCCACTTCGACCTGGTGCTGATGGACTGCCAGATGCCCGAGATGGACGGCCTCGAAGCCACCGCCCGCATCCGCGCCCTCCAGGACGAAGGCCACATCCGCCGCCCCCTGCCGGTCATTGCCCTCACCGCCAACGCCGTCTCCGGCGACCGCGAGCGCTGCCTCGCCGCCGGCATGGACGCCTACCTCAGCAAACCCTTCACCCGCGAACAGCTCTCCGGGATGCTCGCCGTCTGGCTGCCCGCCGGGCGCGGCGCCGGCGCGCCGGCCGCCCCGGCCAGCCCCGCCGCCCTGCCCGCCGACGACGCCCCCCTCAACCCCGCGGCCCTCGACGCCATCCGCCGCATCCCCGGCGCCAACGGCCCGGCCCTGGTGGAGCGGGTGATCCGCACCTATCTGGCCGACACCCCGACGCGCCTCGACGAACTCGGCCGGCAGCTGCAGGCCGGCGACCCGAGCGCCGTCGCCGCCGCCGCCCACTACCTGCGCTCCAGCGCCGCCCACGTGGGTGCCGAAACCTTCGCCGCCCGCTTCAGGGCCCTGGAGACCGCCGCCCACACCGCCGACCCGGACGCCGCCCCGCGCCTCCTGGCCGCCATCGACGAAGAGTGGTCCCGGGTGCGCGATGCCCTGCAGGACACCCTCGAAAGACTCCCGCACCATGTCGCACCCTGACCCCCTGCCCCCGCCCCGCGTCCTCATCGTGGACGACGACTACACCGCCCGCCTGCTCGAACGGGCGGCCCTGGAACACGCCGGCTTCATCGTGGACGAAGCCGGCGACGGCGCCGAAGCCCTCGCCGCCGTGCATCGCCAGCCGCCCGATCTGGTGCTCCTCGACGTGGGCATGCCCGGCATCGACGGCTTCGAGGTGTGCCGCCGCATCCGCCTGCGCTGGTCGGCCAGCGACATCCCCATCGTGATGGTGACCGGCATGGACGACCTGGCCTCCATCAACCTGGCCTACGAGATCGGCGCCAACGACTTCATGGCCAAGCCCATCAACTGGCCGATCCTCGGTCACCGCGCCCGCTACGTGCTGCGCGCCGCCGAGAGCGTGCGCGTCCAGAAAGCCCTCGAAGCCCGTCAGGCCGCCATCGTGCGCGCCATCCCCGACATGCTGTTCACCCTGCGCGGCGACGGCACCGTCCTCGACGCCAAGGCCGGCGCCGGCCAGCGCGACGCCATCCAGCCCCGCCTGTTCATCGGCCGGCGGCTGACCGATCTGCTGCCCGACGCCCTGGCCGCCCAGGTCGCCGAAAACCTCCGCCGCGCCCTCGACCAAGGCACGCTCCAGGCCCTCGTCTTCCCCCTGCCCCAGCACGGGCAGGAGCGTCACTACGAAGCCCGCCTCGCCCGCAGCGGCGACGATCAGGTGGTGGCGGTGGTGCGCGACATCACCCGCGAGAAACAGAACGAAGAGAAGATCCGCCGGCTCGCTTACTACGACCCGCTCACCGGCATGCCCAACCGCCAGCACTTCAACGAGCGGCTTGAGCAGGAACTCCAGCGCACCGCCCGCGAACAGCGCAAGCTCGCCCTGCTGTTCCTCGACCTGGACGGCTTCAAGCGCATCAACGACACCCTCGGCCACGACACCGGCGACATGCTGCTGCGGGCGGTGGCCCAGCGCCTGCGGGAGAAGCTGCGGGTCAGCGACATCGTCTCCCGGCCCGGCGCCGAAGCGCCGCCTGCCAACCCGCCCCTGCACCTGGCCCGGCTGGGCGGCGACGAGTTCGTGATCGCCCTGCCCTCCCTCGACGACGCCCACGCCGCCATCCAGATCGCCCAGCGGGTGCACAGCGCCCTCACCCGCCCCTTCCAGGTGGCCGACACCGAGGTGACCATCGGCGCCAGCATCGGCATCGCCCTCTACCCCGAGGACGGCACCGACGCCGCCACCCTGCTCAAGCACGCCGACACCGCCATGTACCACGCCAAGGAGCTGGGCCGGAACAACTGGCAGCTCTACGACCACGCCCTCACCGATCAGGCGGTCGAGCGCCTGCGGCTGGAAGGCGAACTGCGCAAGGGGCTGGAGCGGGGCGAGTTCGTGCTGCACTACCAGCCCATCGTGGAAACCGCCACCGCGCGCATCGTCGGCGTCGAGGCGCTGCTGCGCTGGCAGCACCCGGCGCGCGGCCTGCTCGAACCGCCGGCCTTCCTCGCCGCCGCCGAAGACAGCGGGCTCATCGTCGCCCTGGGCCGCTGGGTGCTCGACACCGCCTGCGCCCAGGGCGGCGCCTGGCAGCGGGCCGGCATCGCCCCGGCGCGGATCGCGGTAAACCTGTCTGGCCGGCAGCTACGCGCCGCCACCTTCGCCGCCGACGTGCTGGCCCTCGTCGCCCAGCACGGGCTCGACCCCCGGCGGCTGGTGCTGGAGCTGACCGAAGGGCTGGCGATGGACGACGACCCCACCCTGGCCGCCGGGCTCACCCGGCTGCGCGCCGCCGGCGTGCACTTCGCACTGGACGACTTCGGCATCGGCTACTCCTCCATCGCCCACCTCAAGCGCCTGCCCATCGGCAGCCTGAAGATCGACCGCAGCTTCATCCACGGCCTGTTCGACAACCCCGGCGACGCCGGCATCACCAGCGCCATCCTGGCGATGGCCCACCACCTGGGGCTGGACGTGGTGGCCGAAGGCGTCGAGACCCCCGCCGAACGGGATTTCCTGCAGCGCGCCGGATGCACCCAGATGCAGGGCTACCTGTTCTCGCCGCCGCTGCCGGCCCCCGCCCTGGAAAGCCTGCTGCAGGCCCGCCTCGCGCAGCCCGCCTGACCCCGCTCAGACCCCGTTGGCCTTGAACCAGGCCAGCAGCCGGGCCCAGCCATCCGCCGCCTCGGCCGCCCGGTAGCTGGGCCGGTAATCCGCGTGAAAGGCATGACCGGCCTCCGGGTAGATCACGAACTCCGCCCGCTTGCCGGCCGCGGCCAGATCGGCCTTCATGTCCTCCACGTCCGACACCGGGATGCCCTGATCCTTGGCCCCGTACAGGCCCAGCACCGGCGCCCCGATCTTCGCCACCGCATCGATGGGGTGAGTCGGAGTCATCCCGCTGGCCACCCCGGCAAGGCGCCCGTACCAGGCCACCCCCGCCCTGAGCCGCGGGTTGTGGGCGGCGTACAGCCAGACGATGCGCCCGCCCCAGCAGAAGCCGGTAATGCCCAGCCGGGCCGGGTCGCCGCCGGCCCCCGCGGCCCACGCCGCGCAGGCATCCAGGTCGGCCATCACCTGGGCGTCCGGCACCTTGCCGACCACCTTCGCCAGAATCTCCGCCACGCTCTCGATGCCCGCCGGGTTGCCCTGGCGCTGGAAAAGATCGGGCGCGATGGCCTGATAGCCCTGACGGGCCAGCCGCCGGCACACATCGCGGATGTACTCGTGAACCCCGAAGATCTCCTGCACCACCAGCACCGTGGGGAACGGCCCGCGGCCCGCCGGCTGGGCGCGGTACGCCTTCAGGGCGACGCCGTCCGGCGCGGGCACCGCCACCTCGCCGGCCACCAGCCCGTCGGCCGGGGTGAGCACCACGCTCTGCCCCAGCGCCGGGCGCACGGCCAGCGCAAACCCCGCCGCCAGCGCACCGCCGACGAAGGTCCGGCGGCTCAGGGGCAGCCCGGGAACGAGACTGTCGAAATCGGAATCGTGAACGTTTGCCATCGGACGCTCCTCGCGCTTGGGAAGAGCGTCAGCATACCGCGTCGGCGGCGGTGGCTACCGTCAGTTGAAGGCCGCGTGGGCGCGGGAGCCCACCCCGGCGCGGTCGAACCACACGCCACCCCGGGCCGCCGGGCGCCGCTCGGCCGCGGCCTGGCCGCCGTCGCAGGCGTACTGGCGGGTGAACTTCTCGGTGAGGGTGACGTGTTTGCCCAGCACCTGGATCAGGCCCGAATCCGACAGCTCCCGGAAGATCCGCGACAGGGTCTCCGGGGTGAAGCCCATGCGCGCCGCCAGCACGTTCTTGGGGATCGCCAGCTCCAGCTCGATCCGCGCCCCCGGCGCCGCCTCCGCCGCCGCCAGCCGGCGCAGGTACTCCACCACCTTCGCCGATCCCGACTGCAGGCAATCGGCGGCAATGTCCCGCTCGATGGACGACTGGCGCTGGGCCACCGCGGCGAGCATCCGGCGCATCAGGCGCGGCTCCCCGTCCATCGCCCGGAAGATGCCGTCGCGCCCCACCGACAGCAGCACCACCGGCGACACCGTCTCCACCGACGACACGTAGGGGGCGTCGCCGAACAGCTCGGCCACCCCGAAGAGCTGGCGCGGCGACAGGATCTCGATCACCTTCTCGCTCCCCTCCGGCGACGACACGCTCACCTTCAGGTGGCCCGACATCACATGGTGGAGCGCCTTGGGCCGCTCGCCCGACGCGTAGATCGTCGCCCCCTTGGGCAGGCTCACCACATGGGCCGCGCGGGCCACCTCGGCAATCGCCGCCGCGGGCAGATCGCGGAACAGGGCCAGCTCACCCAACACCAGGGACAGATCATCAAGACTCGTGCGCATCATTCACCTCGCCGGAACAAAAGGGGCCCGCGGAACAACTGCCTTAAACCCCGGAACATGGCGCGCAGTCTAGGAGCCCGATCCGGGCCGAAAGTTGACCTGGATCAGAGCCCTTGGGTGCTCAAAAATGAGGCAAATACCCCAAAAGAGGTATTTTTAAAACGCCCTCCCGCGCGGCACAAACCCTTGTTTTTTCTCGCCTTGCCCAAGCCGGGCCGCCGCCCCGCCCAGCTCGGGCAGGGCCGCCGCGGGGGCTTTCGCCTATCCCCATTTTCCCGGCGGGATAGCCCCTCGGGCGTGACCCCGGGGGCGACTCGGGGCCAAAATGGCGGCCTGCCGAACAACCCAGGCCCGCGCCGTGAACGCCCACACCTCCACCCAAGGCCCGCCCCCCGCCGCGCCCACCCCGCCCCGGCTCCGCCGCCCGTCGGTGGTGCTGCGCCTGGGCGCCTGGATCGCCGCCATCGCCAGCCTCGCCGCGGTCTCCATCTTCGCCTCCATCACCGTGGCCGAGCTGTCCTCCGGCGAGGCCCGGGCGATCAACATCGCCGGCTCGCTGCGGATGCAGTCCTACGCCATCGGCGCCGCCCTGGCCCAGGACGACGCGCCCGGCACCGGGCTGGCCATTGCCGCCTTCGAGCAACGCTACGCCAGCCCCGACCTGCTCCGGGCCCTCCCCCAGCACCCCGACGACGCCACGCGCCGCGCCTACGACACGGTCGGCAGCCTGTGGGCCGAGCGCTTCCGGCCCGCCGCGCGGGCGGCCGAGGCCGCGCTCGCCGCCGGTCGCCCCGCCGGCCCGCCGCCCACCGCCGAGATCACCCGCATCGTCGAGGCCATCGACCGGCTGGTGGTGCTCATCGAGGTGGGGCTGGAGGACAAGCTGCAACTGCTGCGGCTGGTGCAGGGCATCTCGCTGGTGCTGCTGGCCATCGTGGGCGCCGCGGCGGTGTTTCAACTGAAACGGAAGGTGCTGCTCCCGCTGCAGGACCTCCTCACCTCCGCCGACCGGGTGCGCCGGAGCGATTTTGCGGTGCGGGTGCCGATCCGCGAAGCCGACGAACTCGGGCGGCTCGGGGAAGCCTTCAACTTCATGGTCGAAGACCTCTCCCGCAGCTACGCCCAGCTCGAGAACCGGGTGCGCGAGAAGACCGAGGAGCTGGCCCGCAGCAACCAGTCCCTCAACCTGCTCTACCGCACCACCCGCGCGCTCTCCGAGCGGGCGGTGACCCGCGCCACCCTGCAGCAGGTGCTCGACGACATGGAACAGGTGGTCGGGGTGACGAGCGGCGCGATCTGCCTGAGCCGCGCCGACGAGCCGGAGACCGTGTGCCGCACCGGCGCCGACGGCATCGCCATCGACGCCCTGTGCCGCACCACCTGCCACGGCTGCGAGAGCGGCGGCCGGGCCATCGTGGCCCACCCCAAGCCGGCCGGCGGCGGCCAGACGATCGCCGCCCCGCTGTTCGACGGCAGCCGCAGCCACGGCGCGCTGCTCCTCAGCCTGCCGGCGGGGCAGGCCCTCGCCCCCTGGCAGCTCGATCTGCTCGAGACCGTTGGCCGCCACGTGGGCGCCGCCCTGGCGGCCACCCAGCGCAACGAGGAACGCCACCGCCTGGCGCTGCTGGACGAGCGCTCGGTGATCGCCCGGGAGCTGCACGACTCCCTCGCCCAGTCGCTGTCCTACCTCAAGATCCAGGTCACCCGGCTGCAAACCCTGCTGCGCAAGAGCCCCACCCCCGAGCCGGTCACCGAGATCGTCGGCGAGCTGCGCGACGGGCTCAACGAAGCCTACCGCCAGCTGCGCGAGCTGCTCACCACCTTCCGGCTGCGCATCGACGGCCGCGGCCTGAACGCCGCCATCGACGACACGGTGCAGGAGTTCCGCCGCCGCACCGGACTGGAGATCGTCCTCGACAACCGCCTCGCCGGCGTCGAGCTGGCCCCCAGCCGCGAAATCCACGTCCTGCAGATCATCCGCGAGGCCCTCACCAACATCGAACGCCACGCCCGCGCCGGGCGGGTCACGGTGACCCTCGCCCGCCACGACGCCGACCGCCTGCGGGTGATGGTGGACGACGACGGCGTGGGCTTCGACGAAGCCGACCGGCCGCTCCACCGCTACGGTATCGTCATCATGCGCGACCGGGCCCAGAGCCTGGCCGGCGAGCTTGGCGTGCACCCCCGCGAGGGCGGCGGCACCCGGGTCGCGCTGGATTTCCCGGCCGAGGCGCCCGCGCCCGACGCGCCCCTCTCCGACTCCCCCTCCTCCGCTCAAGGAAGCGTGTCATGACCACCCCCGCGACCACCTCGGTCATCATCATCGACGACCACCCGCTGTTCCGCAAAGGCGTCTCCCAGCTCATCGCCCTGTCCGACCAACTCCACCTGATCGGCGAGGCCAGCAGCGGCGAGGAAGGGCTGATGCTGGCCCGCGCCCTGGAGCCCGACCTCATCCTGCTCGACCTGAACATGCGCGGGATGGGCGGCATCGAGACCCTGCGCGCCCTGCGCGAGGCCGACCTGGCCGCGCGCATCCTGATCCTCACCGTGTCCGACGCCGCCGACGATCTGGTCGCGGCGATCCGCGCCGGCGCCGACGGCTACCTGCTCAAGGACATGGAGCCCGAGGAGCTGCTGGCGCGCATCGTCGAGGCGCTCTCCGGGCGCATCGTCATCACCGAGAGCCTCAACGGCCTCCTGGCCCGCTCCCTGCGCGACGAAGCCCAGGCCGCCGAACGCAGCCTCGCCCCCCTCACCGACCGCGAGCGGGACATTCTCGGCTGCCTCGCCAGCGGGCTGTCGAACAAGCTCATCGCCCGCGACCTCAACATCGCCGAAGGCACGGTGAAGGTGCACATCAAGAACCTGCTCAAGAAACTCAAGTTCCGCTCCCGCCTGGAAGCGGCCGTGTGGGCCATCGACCAGAACCTCCGCCCGGCCGGCCCGGGCCCGCGCTGAGGGCTGCGCTCAGGCGGGCGAAACCTCGCGCAGGGGCAGCGCGTCGGCGTAGCGCCGGCTCTCCGGCGCCTCCACCGGAAAGTGAATCGCGATGCGGGTGCCGCCGCGGATGCGGCTGCTCTGCCCAGGCTCGATGGCCATCCGCCCGCCGATCTGATTCACCAGCCCCACCACCAGTCGCCAGCCCAGGCTGCGGCTGGCCGACGGCGAGAAACCCGGCGGCACGCCCACCCCATCGTCCTCCACCCACAACTGGGCGCCCGCCTCGCCTGCGGCCTGCAGCCCCACCTGGATGCACCCCCCGCTGCCGTGGGGGAAGGCGTGCTTGACCGCGTTGGCCACCAGCTCATTGACGATCAGCGCGCAGGGAATCGCCGTCTCGATGCCCAGCACCACGTCGTCCAGGATCGACTCGATGCGCACCCCCTGGCGCCCGTGCTGGGAGCCCAGGCGCTCCACCAGCTGCCCCAGGTAGCGCTTGAAATCGATGCTCGCCAGATCGTGGGAGCGGTAGAGCTGCTCGTGCACCTCCGACATGGCCATCACCCGCGCCGCGCTGTCGTCGAACAGCGCCCGCACCGCCGGGTCGTCCACGCTGTGCCCCTGCATGGTCAGCAGGCTCGCCACCACCTGCAGGTTGTTCTTCACCCGGTGGTAGATCTCCTTGAGCAGCGCCTCCTTCTCGTGGAGCGCCGCGGCGATCCGCTGCTCGGCGGCCTTGGCCTCGGTGATGTCGGTGTGCGAGCCGGCCACCCGTAGCGCCTGCCCGTCGGCCTCCCGGGCCACCACCGCCCCCCGGGAGAGGATCCAGCGCCACTCGCCGCCCTTGGCGCGCATCCGGAACTCACCCCGGAAGCAGCCCTCGGCCCCGGCCAGAAATGCCTGGAAGCGCCCCTCCGTCTCCGGCAGGTCGTCCGGATGCACATGCTCGCGCCAGGTGCTGTAGCTCAGGGGCAGCTCGCCGGGCGCTTAACCGAGCATCGACAGATAGCGCTTGCTCACCACGATGGCACCGGATTTCAGGTTCCAGTCCCACAGCCCGTCGGTGGCGCCCTCCACGGCCAGACGCAGGTGCTCCTCCCGCCGCTCCAGCTCCGCCTCGGCCCGATTCAGGCGCTTGATATAGACCACCAGCGCCACGATCACCCCCAGCAGCGCCACCAGCGCCGCCGCCATCGCCCACAGGGCGGCGTCGGCCTCCTCCAGCAGCCCGGCCGGCTTACCCACCACCTCGGCCCCCTCGGGCAGCCGGCTCTCGGGCAGGCCGTAGCGTTGCATCACCCCGTGATTGAAGAGCAGCCGCAGGGTGGGCTCGGCCACCGGAATGCTGCGGGCCGGCGTGCCGCCCAGCACCCGCAGGCCAAGCTGCGCCGCCATCCGCCCCTGGCTCACCCCGTCCTCCACGCTGCCGCCCACGGTGATGCCCTCGCGCACCCGATGGCTGGTGATGTCGAACACCGGCACCGGCGAAACCCGGGCGATCCGTGCGATGACCTCGGCGTAGTCCAGCCGACGCCCCCGCTCGTCCACCGCGGTGGCCAGCGGCAGCACGATGTCGCTGGGGGTGAGTCGCGCCACGATGGCGAGGATCTCGTTCATGCCCAGATCGAAGTACTGCTCCACCGGCACCGAGCTGCCCATCTTGAGCAGCGCCTCGTGGGCGTGGGCGAAGCCGGTGCCCGTGCCGCCCAGGTTACCGAACACCACCACCCGGCGGGCATCCGGCAGCAGCTTGCGGGCCGCGCTGAGGGTGCCCACCACATCCACCCGCTCCCGCACGCCGGTGATCGGCAGGTCGGCCGGCACCCGCGCCGGGTCGAAGTTGCGCGCATCCGAGAAGACCAGCGCGGCGGTCGGGAACAGCGCGTCCCGGTGGCGCAGGGCAAACTCCAGGGCCGGGTCGTCGGTGGCGATCACCAGATGCACCCGCCGCGACCCCGTGCGCTGGCGCAGGTGGGCCAGGTTGTCGGCCTCGTCGCCGCGGGGCTGGCGCAGGCTGTCCAGGTCGTGGACGAAGATGTCCGGCGGCGTCTCGCTGTCCCGCAAGCCCTGCAGGATTCCGCTCACCTGGGCGTCGGTCCACACAAACCCCCAGTGATAGGAATTGATGACCAGCACGGTCTGGCGCTCGGCCGACGGCCCCGCCACCGCGGCGGCCTGCGGGCTGAAGCACCACGCCGCCAGCGCGGCCAGAAACACAAGCACTCGCAACACGATCTCCTCACCGACTCACTGTGCGGGCACCGTGGCGTCCGTGCCGGCCCGCGGCGTCAGCCCGAGCAGGCGCTCGATGGCCGTCGCCGGCGCCGGTCGCTCGAACAGGAAACCCTGCAGCAGATCGCACCCCAGATCGTTCAGGAAGCGGGCCTGGGCGCTGTTCTCCACCCCCTCGCCCACCACCGTCAGGCCCAGCGCCCGGGACATGGTGACGATGGCCGACACGATGGCGCTGCTCTCCCGGCTCTCCGGCAGATCGGTCATGAAGGTGCGGTCGATCTTGAGGGCGTGGATCGGGAAGCGCTTGAGGTAGCTGAGGCTGGAGTGGCCGGTGCCAAAATCGTCCACCGAGATGCACAGGCCGTTGCGGCGCAGCTCGTCGAGGATCGCGCTGGCCCGCTCGGGCTGCTGCATGATGCTCGACTCGGTCAGCTCCAGGGTCAGGCAGTCGGGCGCCAGGCCGTGCTCGGCCAGGGCCCCCATCACCAGCGCCACCAGCGCCGGATCGCGGAACTGGCGCGCCGACAGATTCACCGCCACCTTCACGCCGGTGGCGCCGGCGTCGTGCCAGGCGCGGATCTGGGCGCACACGGTGCGCAGCACCCAGGCGCCGATGGGCACGATCAGCCCCGAGCGCTCCGCCGTCTGCATGAACACGTCCGGCGTCAGCAGCCCCTGCTCGGGGTGCCGCCAGCGCAGCAGCGCCTCCAGGGAATGCACCCCGCCCGTGGCGTCGTGGATCGGCTGGTAGAACAGCTCGAAGCTGGATTCCGCCAGCGCCCGGCGCAGGTCCGCCTCCAGCACCATGCGCTGGTTGATCTGCCGGCCCAGATCGCTCGAATAGAAGGTGAAGCCGTTCTTGCCCAGCTCCTTGGCCCGGTACATGGCGTCGTCGGCGGCCACGATGAGCCGGTCGGCGGTCACCGCATCCGCCGGGAACCGGCTGATGCCGATGCTGCAGGAGGTCTGGATGCGCTGCTGCCCGAAGCTGCAGGGCCCCTCCATCGCGGCGATCAGCTTGGCACTCACCCCGGCCACCGCCTTGTCGTCGTCCACCCCCGGCAGGATCACCACGAACTCGTCGCTGCCGAAGCGCCCCACGATGTCGGTCTCCCGCACCACGCCCTTCAGGCGCCGCGCCACCTCGCACAGCAGGGCGTCGCCGGCCTTGTGGCCCAGGGCGTCGTTCACCAGCTTGAAGTTGTCCAGGTCGATGAACATCACCGCCAGCTGCTCGCCCCGCCGCCGGCAGAAGGCGATGGACTGCTCCAGCTGGCGATTGATCTGGGTGCGGTTCGAGAGGCCGGTGAGGGCGTCGTAATAGGCCACATACACCAGCCGCTCCTCGGCCGTGCGGCGCGCCGTCACGTCCTGCATCTGCACGATGTAATAGCAGGCTGCGCCGCCGTCGTCGCGCACCGCGGAGACCGACAGCAAGGTCCACAGCACCCGCCCGTCCGGCGTCACCAGCCGCAACTCGATCTGGAAGGTGGGCAGGCTGTTGGCCTGGAGCCGGTTCAGGTACTCGTCGAGCATCGGGCGGTCGCCCTGGTGGCACAGCTGGCGGAAGGACAGCCCACCGATGCCATCCACCGCCACCCCCAGCATCGTCGCCGCCACGTCGTTGGCCTGCAGGAAGCAGCCATCGGTGGCCACCAGCGCCATGCCGATGGCCGCGTGGGCGAAGGCCGCGTGGAAGCGCCGCTCGCTGTCGGCCAGCGCCCGCTCCATCCCTCGCCGCCAGGCGATGTCCCGCAGCACCAGCACGCTGCCCATGGCCGCGCCGTCGTGGGCCACGATGGGCGCCGCGGCGTACTCCACCGGTGTCACCGCGCCGCCGCGGCCGGTCAGCAGGGCCGGCCGGGGGGCGCCGGCACCGGCCTCGTCGGTCGCCAGCGGATCGCCCACCGGGCCGCCGCGCCGCTCGTCGGCCAGATCGACCACCGCCGCCACCGGCTGCCCCACCGCCTCGGCCGCAGCCAGCCCCAGCAGGGCCTCGGCCACCGGGTTGGCGGTGCGCACCTGCCCCTCGGTGTCGGTGGTCAGCACACCGTCGCCGATGGCGCACAGGGTGCGCGCGAACCACGCCTCGCTGCGGCGCAGCCGGGCCTCCATCGCGTGCCGGACCAGCGCCACCTCGATGGACGCCCGGATCTCGTCGGGCCGGAAGGGCTTCAGCAGGTAACCGTGGGGGTTGGTCTCGCGCGCCCGGCGCAGCGTCTCGTCGTCGCTGAAGGCGGTGAGGTAGATCACCGGCACATCGCGCCGCGCCCGCAGCAGCGTGGCCGTGGCCACCCCGTCGCGCCCCCCGCGGATGACGATATCCATCATCACCAGGTCGGGCCCGGTCGCGTCGAACAGTTCGATGGCCTGGTCACTGCTGGCCGCAATGCCGGTCACCGCATACCCATAATTCTCGAGGCGCTGGGCCAGGTCCATGGCGATGATCGCCTCGTCCTCGACGATCAGAACCCGGGTCGGCTTGTCGCTCATGCTCGCTCCCACCCGACCGGAATCGGGCGCTATCCTTGTTTTCAAACCGTTCGGAATATGACTTAACGGACCGGAGGCGTATGTCTTTAGTCATAAAACCGGAAACTCTTTTCAAAACGGCGAACATTTCCCGGCGCGGGCTGTCGACCTCAAGGCCGGAAAAATGTACCGTCCAACCCGGCTCAAACTTTGCGGTGGAGAAACCCTTGAACAAGCGAATCGTCTGGACCCTGCTCACGGTCCTCAGCGCCGGTCAGACGGCGGCCCAGGAGCTGTCGGCCCCGCCCCGTCTGGCGCCCACCGCCGACCAGGCCCAGACCGCCTACCTGAGCGCCCAGATCCTCAGCCGCTACCACTACAAGACCGTTCCCCTCGACGACGCCATGTCGGAGAAGATCTTCGACCGCTACCTCAAGGCCCTCGACCCGGAACACCTGTTCTTCACCCAGGCCGACATCGACGGCTTCGCCGACGCCCGCACCCGGCTCGACGACGCCATCCTGCGCGGCAACCTGGCCGCCCCCTTCGCCATGTTTCAGCGCTACGAGCAGCGCGTGACCGAGCGCCTCGGCTACGCCCGCGAGCTGCTCGACCAGAGCTTCGACTTCACCGTGAAGGAGGGCTACCCCTACGCCCGCGACAAGGCCCCCTGGCCGGCCGACGAGACCGAAGTGCGCGACCTCTGGAAGAAGCGCGTCAAGAACGACTGGCTGCGCCTCAAACTCGCCGGCAAGGACGACAAGGCCATCCGCGAGACCCTCGCCAAGCGCTACGACAACTACGTTCACCGCGCCACCCGCAACAAGAGCGAGGACGTGTTCCAGGTGTTCATGAACGCCTACGCCATGTCCATCGAGCCCCACACCAACTACCTGGGCCGCAGCGCCTCGGCCGATTTCGACATCTCCATGCGCCTGTCGCTGGTGGGCATCGGCGCGGTGCTCCAGGAGCGCGACGAGTACATCACCATCCGCGAGCTGGTGCCCGGCGGCCCCGCGGCGCGCTCCGGCAAGCTCGCCGTGGGCGACCGCATCGTGGGCGTGGGCCAGGGCGACGAGGCCGTGGCCGACGTGGTCGGCTCGCGGGTCGACGAGGTCGTCAAACTCATCCGCGGCGAGAAGAACACCCGCGTGGTGCTCGACGTGCTGCCCGCCGACGCCGGCCCCGACGCCAAGCACAAGCAGGTCGCCCTCACCCGCGACAAGATCAAGCTCGAAGAGCAGGCCGCCAAGAAATCCATCGTCAAGACCGGCGAAGGCGCCACCGCCCGCAAGATCGGCGTCATCGCCCTGCCCGCCTTCTACGAAGACTTCGAGGGCCGCCGCAAGGGCGACAAGGACTACCGCAGCGCCAGCCGCGACGTGGCCCGCCTGATCGACGAGCTGAAGAAAGAGAAGGTCGATGGCCTCCTGATCGACCTGCGCAACAACGGCGGCGGCTCGCTCCGAGAGGCGGTCGAACTCACCGGCCTGTTCATCGACAAAGGCCCGGTGGTGCAGCAGCGCCGCCCCGACGGCCAGATCGGCGTCGAGAAGGACGAGCACGCCGGCACCGCCTGGGACGGCCCGATGGCCGTGCTCATCAACCGCGGCTCCGCCTCCGCCTCCGAGATCTTCGCCGCCGCCCTGCAAGACTACGGCCGCGCGCCCATCGTCGGCGAACCCAGCTTCGGCAAGGGCACCGTGCAGACCATGATCAGCCTCGACCAGATCGCCCGCAACGAACCGCCCAAGTTCGGCGACCTGAAGATGACCGTCGCCCAGTTCTTCCGCATCAACGGCGGCACCACCCAGCTGCGCGGCGTGGTGCCCGACATCCGCTTCCCCTCGGTATCCGACCCCGACAGCTTCGGCGAATCCAGCTACGACAACGCCCTCCCGTGGATCCAGGTCAAGGCCGCCGACTTCCGCCCGGTCGACGAAGTCGCCCCGCGGCTGGCCGACCTGCAACGCCGCCACGAAGCCCGCGTAGCCAAGGACAAGGATTTCGCCCAGCTCCTGCAGGACGTGGCCGAGTTCAAGCGCCTGCGCGAAACCAAGCTGCTATCTCTCAACGAAGCCGAGCGCCGCCAGGAGAAAGACCGCCAGGAAGCCCGCCTCAAATCCCGCGACAAGGGCAAGGACAAGCTCGCCGCCCTGCGGGACGACGGCCTGCAGGCCGGCGAACGCAGCCTCGCCGCCGACCTCGCCGCCGAAAAGGCCCGCAAGGACAGCAAGGACGTGCTCCTCACCGAAGCCGCCCGCATCGTGGGCGACGAAGCCGAACTCCTTGCCACCCGCACCCAGCTCGCCCTGCGCGAACGCAACGCTGCCGCCGGCAAGGCCACCACCCTGCGCTGAACGCAAACCCGCCCGGGGCATCGCGCCCCGGCGACCGGCGCACCCCCGCCCCCACCGCCTCGACAACTCACCCGCCCGCCGGCCACCCCGCCGGCCGGGCCGGCTGCCTTCCCCCGCCGCCCAGGCACCCGGCCCAGGCCGGCGGATGAACCGCCCACCTTCCCGACCGCCCGGCAAGCCACCCTCGCCCCCGCTGCGCATCTCTCCCCCGTCGGGCCGGGCAGCGGCGACCGCCCCAGGCACCCGCCGGACTTCCCTCACCCCATTCGGAGCGTCGCGCCCATCCCCCCAAGGCCCGGCCCCCCCTGCCCGACGCCAGGCAGTACATGCCCGACACCGGACAGCGCATGTCCAACATCGGGCACGGCATGCCCGCCTCCAGGCAATCCAAGCGAGACATCACGCGCAGTTTGCCCAGTTCCCGGCAATGAGTGCCCGACACCGAACAGCGTGTGGCAGACATCGGGCACGGCGTACCCAACCCTGGGCAATGCGGGCAAGACATCGGGCACGACTTGCCCGACATCGAGGCAACACCGCCCGACACCCTGCATGTGCTGCCAGACATCGCGGCCCGGTAGATGGGTGTCGGGCGATGTTGCCCTGACGACGTTTCATCCTTTCCCGGTGTCACATCAAGCCAACATGTGCTCATGCAAGACATGCATGGCATCGATTCAAGCAATCATGGCATCTGTTTAATCAAAAGTGACGTCAATTCATACTGCATTGATTTGATTTCAACTCAACACGACGAAAGTTCAATTCAAAACTGCGCCCATTCATATTGAAAAGGCGCCACACCAATCTGAAAACACGCCATGACATATAAAATACACCCCCATTCAACACACCACGACGTCATGCCATAATGGCGCGGTATCCCATCGCCCTGCCATGACATCCGTGCAGCTCGCCATCGCACCCCACGCCCCCGCCACGACCTCTCCAACGGCGTGCCCGGCGTCCTGCCCTCCTCCATTCACATCCGGCAGCCCCCGCAGGCATGGCCGGCAGGGCAGCCGCGCATCCTGCGGCCCTTGGCCCACCTCCGGCGCTACCGCCGGCCCCTCCACCCAACCCAGCGCCACACCGCACACGCAACCATGACCCGCAATTACTACCTGCCCCAGGACGAATCCGGCCGGGCCCAGCTGCTGGAACATCTCGCCCACCACCTGCCGGCCTACATCGACACCCTCGAACTGAGCGACACCGACCTGGAAGAACTCCGCGCCGACGCGGCCGCCTACCGCTACATCCTGGCCCAGGCCGCCGCCGCCCAGAGCCACGCCCGGCAGTGGACAGCCTTTAAGAAACAACAGTTTGGCGGCCGCGGGCTCACCCAGGCCTACCCCGACGACAGCGCCATCCCGACACCGCCGGCGGTTGTCCCGCCGGGCATCGTCCCGCGCCTCATCCGTCTGGTCGCCCGCATCAAGACCGCCCGCAACTACGACCTGGGAATCGGCCGCGAGCTTGGCATCGTCGGCACCGAGCACACCATCGACGTCATCGCCGCCACACCTCGCCTCACCGTCACCCTCAACGCCGGCCATCCGGTCATCCGCTGGACCAAGGGCCTCGCCGACGACCTGGAAATCCTCGCCGACCGGGGCGACGGCCGAGGCTTCGTCCTCCTCACCATCGCCCGCACCACCCGCGTCCCCGACCCCAGCCCCCTGCCCCACACCCCCACCGTCTGGAAGTACAAGGCCATCTACCGGCTCAAGGACGAACGGATCGGCCAGTGGAGCGCCGAAGTCTCCCACTCGGTTGGCGGGTAAGCCGCCATTGGCGGGGCATCCATCGCATCGGCTGCGAAGCGGGCTCCGCTAGAATTGCGCAATCGGCATGACCAATCGGAGAAATGAATGTCATCCATCGCACCCATGCGTTACTGGTTCGACACCGAGTTCGACGAACGCGGGCCGGACATCCAGCTCATCAGCATCGGCATCGTCGCCGAAGACGGGCGCACCTACCACGCGGCCAGCGCCGATTACGACGACAGCGGCGCCAACGACTGGCTGCGTGCCCATGTGCTGCCGCCCCTCGCTACGCTTGAGCGCAAACCCCGCGCCAGAATCCGTCAGGAGGTGCTGGCCTTCCTCGACCCAGCCCCCTCCGAGATCTGGGCCTACTTCGGCGAGTACGACTGGATCGTGCTGCGACAACTGATCGGCCACATGCTCGACTGGCCCGCCGGCTGGCCCCTCTCCCACATGAACCTCGAACAACTCCGCCTGCATCTGGGCGGCCCGGCCCTGCCGCCCCATGGCGGCACCGTGCACAACGCCCTCGACGACGCCCTCTGGTGCCGCGAGGCATGGCAGCACCTGACGCGCAGCGGCATCGCATGCTCCTGATCGGCGTCCGGCTCGCGCTCGCCCCGGAAGGCCCCAGGTCGGCGCTACATCTTGCCGATTTTCTGGGCGGCGTCGTGCATGGGGGGGTGGAGCACCTCGTCCGACGCCACGCCCCCGCCATCGCCGCCGACCTCGGCATGGGCATACCCAACCGCATCAAGCCCTACGCAATCCTGCCGCCCCCTTTCGGCTGGCGCCCCCAGCCGGACGACATCGCGCCGCACCTGCCCTTCGGGCTCGCCCTTCATGGCAATGCCGTCCGCCATGCCGAAGCGCTGGCCCACGCCCTCTCCGGCTGGCGCGAGGTTCGCCATGCCGGCCTTGTGGATCGGGTGCGGGGCATTGAACTCAGCGTCGGCCAGCCCGCCGGCGCGCAGGCCGGATGGTCGCCGGGGCAGCCCTTCCCGGCCCTCTCCGCCCCCCCTGCGCTCGCTCGCTTTCCGGCGCAAGCCATGCTCTCCATCCGCTTCCTCACCCCGCTCCGCCTCACCGACGCCAGCCGCCCGCCGGGCCTGCTCAAACTCGTGCGGGCGCTGCGCCGCCGGGTTGAGCAGACCAGCCCGACCCTTTTTGCCCAACTGGCCGGCACCGACTGGGTTTGCCACGAAGAGGCAATCCGCCGCCTCGAAGCCGACAGCCCCGACTGGCGCCCGGTCGAGTGGCGCTACGGGTCGCGTACCAAAGACGCACCAATCGAATTTCGCGGTCATCTGGGCACCCTCCGCTACCGCGCTCCCACCGCCCACCCCATCCCCGGCCCGATCCACACCCTGCTCCGGTGGGGCACCTGGTTTGGCATCGGCGAGCGCACCGCCCTCGGTCAAGGCATGTACCTCCTCCAGGAAGGCACCCCATGAGCAACACCCCCACCCTGACGCTCGAAACCCACCTCATCCTGCCCTTCCAGCTCGAATGGCAGGGTCGCAAACCCGCCGCCACGGGCAGCCGGGCCGCCGAACTCCAGCGGCTCGGCTGGGCGCCCGTCACCCACCGCGACTTCGCCCCCATCGCCGCTGCCCCCGGCTCGACCCACCTCTCCGACACCCAAGGCGCCCGCATCCGGTATCAGGCCTACAACTACTTCCACCCCTTCGTCCGCGCCTTCTGGTTCAACGACACCATCGTCAAGCGCTTCCGCCATCCGCAGCTTCACACCCTCGAAGCAGTGCTTGGCACCGGGGAGCGCGTCACGTTTCGCGCCAGCTGCGATCTCATCCTGTTCCAGCCCGACATTGCCGTGCTGGTGCTGCATCTCAAAAGCGACGCCCCGCTCCCCCTGCCCACCGTCGAGTACTGCCTCGACCAGCTGCGGCGCATCTATCCGCCCTACATCGCCGGCAACGACCGCAAGCGCTGCGGCGGCCACTACCCCCGCAGCCTTCGTCTGTTCGACCCCCACCGCCACCCCATTGGCGAGTACGACGAAGCCAAGCATCTGGACGACCTGCGGCAACAGGCAGAAACCCTCATGGGTGGCCCAGCCGACGATCGCCCCCGCCACCTCTGGGCACCCCACTGGCGGGCCCTCCTGCAAGGCATCGCCACCCAGCCGGGCGACACCTGCGCACTGCAGGCCCTCCAGCTCGGCGACGACCGCGCCGCGGTGGCCAGCCTGCTGTCCGTCCAGCGGCCCGCCGGTAAACACCTCGCAGACCTCATCGACCCCGGCCACATGGTCCGCCTGTGCTTTGCCGACCCCGCCGGCAGAGACCGGCTGCCCTACAGCCAGACCTTTCTCGCCGATTTCGAAGCCCGCCACTGCTACGACCGCTTCTGGTACCGCAGCGGCGAATCCGACGACGCCCCCTCCCGCATCCTCAACGCCGGCTACGCCTTCGCCTGGCTGGGCGACGCTGGCGATCAAGGCTTCTTCGCCAACGAAGACGACGGCGCCCCGGTGATCTACCGGCACATCTACGTGCCGATGGCCATCATGGCCCACTTCCAGAAGGCCGCCTTGCTGGTCACCGCCCGCAAGCTCGCCGACCTCACCCCCTACCGGGCCGACGGCAGCCTCGACCCGCTCAAGCCCGGCAAGTTCGACACCCTCAAACGCCACTTCATGGCCTTCACCCAGACCTACTGGTTCGACGAAATCACCCCCCAGGAGCAGGGCATCGAGCTGTACGACCTATACCGGCGCCACCTGCGCCTGCAGGCCCACTACGACGCAAACCGGCAGGCGATCCAGGACATCGTGGAATACATCGACACACAAGAAGCTGGCCGACTCGCACAGGAAGGTGGCCGACTTGCCACAGCCGCACATCACTTCAACTGGATTGCAATGATTTTCGCGTTTGCAAGTACCGTGCTGGCCATTCTGGGCCTCGCCGCCAGTGTGCTGGGGATGAACACATTCGAGCTTACCGAGAAACCCCCCGTTGCCATTCCATCGGAGGTACTCCAGTGGATCAATGCCAACCTGGTCTCCAACATCCGCCCACTGACGTTCGCCGGGATCGGGGTCTCCATGCTGATCTTCATTGTTGGTGCGTGCCTCATCTACCGGAAACAATCATGACCGCCCTCCTCCGCCTCGAAGCCGTCAACCTCGCCCACACCATCGACGACACCGAAGACCTCGCCACCCGGCGCGGCGGCGGCTACATGCTGCTGCGCGCGGTGCACAAGGTCGCCGAACGGTTTAATGGCGACCTCGCCCCCATCGGCACCGGCGCCTCCATCGGCCTGTTCGCCATCCTCCACGGCCACGACGCCCAGGCACTGCGCGACAAGGTCGCCCACTACCTGAGCGAGGTTTCCCCCTTCCGCCACGCCACCTTCGTCGTCGCCATCGCCGACGACCCCGACTTCCCCCGCGGCGTCGAACGCTGCGTGGCCGGCAACCGCTGGCAGCAGATGCAAAGCCTCGGCTTCGCCACCCGCTGGGGCACCGCAACCCAGGTCTGCGCCACCGACGAGATCCGCCCCGCCGCCTCGCCCCATCGCCACGCCGGCCAAGCCGCCAGCCTCAGCGTGGCGGCCCGGGCCAGAGGCCGCGCCGGGGGGCGCAACCTCCGCCAGTCCTTCTACGCCACCGAGCTGAAGCTCGCGCCGGACACCGCCGCCCGCTACCGCTTCACCGACGACTTCGAAACCCTCGCCGCCTTCCCCCCCGACCACCCCGACTACGCCGGGCTCTCGCCCAACCTCGACGCCAAGATCGCCGTGTTCTACGCCGACGGCAACAGCTTCGGCGCCATCCAGCACACCTGCGCCACGCCGCAAGCCCTCCACGCCTGGGATACCGAGATCAAACAGCGCCGGCGCCAGCTCCTGCAGGGGCTGCTCGACTGGCTCGCCGCCACCCCCCAGGCCCGCACCGCCGACGGCGCCCTGCGCCTCGAAACCCTGCTGTGGGGCGGCGACGAACTGCTCTTCGTGCTCCCCGCCTGGCTGGGCCTCGAATTCGCCCGCCGCTTCTTCGCCCTCAACGCCGGCTGGGCCCACGGCGGGCACGCCCTCACCCACGCCACCGGCCTCGTCTTCGCCCACCGCGGCGCCCCCATCCGCCACCTCCAACACCTCGCCAAGGATCTCGCCCAGCGCGCCAAAGACGACGGCGACAAGCACCGCAACACCCTCGCCTGGCTCGTGCTCGAATCCTTCGACACCACCGGCGACGAACTCGACACCCACTGGCAAAAGTGCGGCATTGCCGGCGACGGCTGGCGCACCCTGCGCCTCGACGAACCCCGCCTCGACATCCTCGCCGAGATCGAAGCCCTCAAGCCCCTGCTCCCCCGCTCCGCCCTCATCCGCAGCCTGCGCAGCCTCGCCGCCGGCCGCGGCGGTGACGAACTCACGCTCCTCCAAAACGCCTACGCCTCCACCCACGAAGCCCTAGACGCCACCGGGCGCGACACCCTCGCCGCGTTCTGGCAAGCCTTCGATGCCACCTGGCAGGCCCAGCCCGACGAGCCCCCCACCGCCGACGCCGCCCCGCTCACCGCCCTGCTCACCCTGTGGGACTACCTCCTGCCCCCCGCCCCCATGACCCTCACCGCCGAGGCCCCGCATGCCTGACCGCACCCTCTACACCTTCCGCCTCGAAATCCACCTGCGCAGCCCCTGGCTGGTGCACGGCAACGCCCCCGCGCAATTCGGCCTCTCCGCCACCCAGATGCGCGACCATCGCGGCAACCTCATCCTGCCGGGCAACCTCCTCGTCGGCCGCCTGCGCGACGCCTGGCACGCCATGACCGCCTTCGGCCTCGCCACCGAAAACCCCGACCACTGGTTCGGCCAGGCCGGGCCCGAACCCGACCGCCGCGCCCGCCTCTGGATTGCCGACCTCTCCCTCGCCACGCCGCCCGCCAACGCCCCCCAGGCCCGGCCCCGCGTCGCGCTGGGCGAAACCAGCGGCGCCGCCGAAGACGCCCAGCTGCTGCTGGTCGAACAAAACCACCAAGCCGGTCAAGCGCTCGTCTTCACCGGCCAATGGCGTGCCGTGGTCACCGCCGACGAAGCCACCCGCCTGCAACGCGCCCTGCAAGCCGGCCTGCTGTGGCACAGCCAGCTTGGCGCCCAACGCACCGTCGGCTTCGGCGTCGTGCTGCGCGCCGCCGCCACCTGCGCCCGGTCAGACCCGCCCATCTCCCCGCGCCAGGTGCCCCACGGCCACCGGGCCCGCCTCGTGCTCCACATCGCCGACCCCCTGTGCGTCGCCACCCGCAGCCTGCGCGGCAACGTCTTCGCGTCCGGCGACACCCTCAGCGGCGGCACCCTCAAAGGCGCCCTCGCCACCCAACTGCGCGCCCGCTTCGGCAAGCCGGTGGACACCCTCGCACCCCACAACGCCCTCGCCCGCCACTTCGACGCCCTGCGCATCGGCCACGCCCACCCGGCCCAGGACGAAGCCCGCCCCGCCGCCCTGCCCCAATCCCTCGTCGCCCACGGCGACGAACTCTTCGACGTCGCCGCCCTCGCCACGCCACACCTCATCGACGGCCAGGCGCCCGCCTTTCACCACGACTGGAAACGCCCCACCGCCGACGCCGCCCGCGCCCGCCAAGGCTGGGGCGCCACCGCCAGCCACCTGCGGGTGCGCACCGCCGTCTACGGCCCCCATCAAGCGCTGGACGACACCCCCTTCGACCCCACCCTCGCCGGCCAGGCCTGGGACGACCACCTCTTCGCCTACGACTGCCGGGTTGCCCGCGACGACACCCGCTGGCTCGCCGACATCCACCTCGCCGACGACCTCCCCGACACCGAAGCCGCCGCCGTCTGGCAAGCCCTCGCCGACCTCATCGCCCCCGGCCTCGGCCCCCTCGGCAAGACCGACGCCTTCGCCCAGGCCCGGCTCACGACCGAGCAGCCCCACCGCTGGCCCCAGCGCAACCCCGCCGCCGTCGCCAGCGGCGAACAGCTCACCCTCCAGCTCAACACCCCGGCCCTGCTGTTCGCCTCGTCCCAGGTCGCCGACCAGGCGGCCCCCGATCTCCTCGCCCTCTACCGCGACGCCTTCCACCAGCTCTCCGGCGGCGCCCTCCGCCTCAGCCACTTCTTCGCCAGTCAGCGCATGGCCGGCGGCACCTACCTGCACCGGCGCCACCTCGCCCAGCGCCAGCACGCCTACCGGCCCCTCGTGCTCACCGAGCCCGGCAGCGTCTTCGTGCTGACGGTTGTCGATGCCGACACCGCCCGCCCCCTGCTCGCCCGCTGGCAGCGCCACGGCCTGCCCCTGCCCACTGCCGTCGTTGCCGAACACGGCGGTCGCTGGCAAGACCACCCCTACCTGCCCCAGAACGGCTACGGCGAAATCGCCATCGACCTCCAGCACGGCTTTCCGCCGCCCCCCGCCCACCGCCTCACCGCCTGCTGACCCGCCCGCCATGACCACGCCCACCGCCCCCCAAAGCAGCCTCCCGGCCCTCCACTGGCTCATCCGTGCCGAGCTTGAAGTGCTCACCCCGCTCCACCTGGGCACCGGCACCGACCGACGCATCACCCCCGTTGCCCCCGACGCCGACCCCTACTGGCAAGCCGACATCGCCCTCGACGCCGACAACAAGCCCTACCTCCCCGGCGCCAGCCTCAAAGGCGCCCTCAAAGCCCTCGCCCGCCGCAGCGGGCTCGACGCCCCCTGCCTGCCCCTGTTTGGCGACCTCCACCGCGGCACCGCCCCCCACCCCGCCGGCATTCCCCCGCGGCGCACCCGCGCCGGCCTTGCCGAATTCCGCGACGCCCTGCTAAGCCACAAGGCCAAAACCAACGAGGCCACCCAAACCGACGACGCCGACACCGCCCAACCCCGCATCGCCATCGATCGCGTCACCGGCAGCGTGGTGGACAAAAAACTCTTCCGCACCAAGACCGTCCCCATCGGCACCCGCTTTGGCATCGAAATCATCCTGCGCCACGCCGACGAAAACCTCGCCGCCCAGCTCGTCGCCCTGCTCCGGCACGGCCCCGCCGACCCCGACTTCCGCCTTGGCGCCCACGCCAACCTCGGCTTCGGGCGCGTCGGCCTGTACGGCAACATCGACACCCGCCGCTTCGGCCCCCAGGAAGCGCAACGCTGGTTCGCCGCCGCCCAAACCCAGGCCGATGCCCGCTGGACCGACTTCGCCGAAGCCGTCACGCTGACCGCCCCCGCCCCCGCCCCCCGCCCCGCACCGGCTCGCCCTCCCCCTCAGCCTCGCCTTCCACACCCCCTTCCTCGTCAAGCAAGCAGCGAGCACGGGCGACAAGCCCACCGACGCCCCCGACGGCACCCCTCGCCAGCGCGGCGACCGGGCGCTCCTCCCCGGCGCCAGCCTGCGCGGCCGCCTGCGCAGCCAGGCCGAACGCATCCTGCGCACCCTTGGCTGCGAGGTCGCCCAAGGTCACGCCGTGCCGCCGGTCAAAACCGGCACCTGCCCCGACCCCGCCACCCTGCTCTTCGGCGCCGCCGGCTGGCGCGGCCTGCTGCGCACCGACGACTGCACCGGCACAGCCCCCGCCACCCTCGTCGATCACGACATGCTCGCCATCGACCGCTTCACCGGCGGCGGCAAGGACGGCGCCAAGTTCAAGCTCCGCTACGCCGAATGCCCCACCCTCGAAGGCCAGCTCAGCCTCGACCTCTCACGCCTGCGCAGCGCCCGCCTCGACGGCGCCAATGCCGCCGACACCCCCTGGATCGCCCTCGGCCTGCTCACCCTGGTGCTGCGCGACCTCGCCGAAGGCGACATCCCCTTCGGCCACGGCAGCGCCAAGGGCTACGGCCGCTGCCGCGCCCAGGGCCTGCCCCACCGCTGGCGCCAGGCCCTCGAAGCCCACTTCGGCCCCAACGCCGACGCCCGCGCCCTCGCCGCCCTGCGCGCCTGGTGCCGCACCCACGCCACCGCAGCCCTCGACGCCCCCTGCAGCCTCGCAGGCAGCGCCCCCACCCCGGCGGCCGCGGCGCCCAGCGGGCAAGCCGCCCCGGCCGACGCCTTCCACAACCCCTACCACTTCATCCCCTTCAGCCAGCCCGACATCGACCGCTGGCTCAGCCCCAACGCGCACCGCGAGGCCGGCGGCCACAGCCGCTACCGGGGCCTCTCCGGCCGCCTGGTGTGCGCCCTCACCACCGTCACCCCGCTCTTCGTCGGCGCCGCCGCCGGCACGCCGGCAAGCGACCAACACCCCAAGCCCGTCGCCGGCTTCACCCTGCAGAACCAGCCCGCCATCCCCGCCACCAGCCTGCGCGGCCTGCTCTCCAGCCTCTTCGAGAGCATCAGCGGCAGCAACCTGCGGGTGCTCCACCCCACGCCCTACTCCATCCGCAAGCCGATGGAGCACGCCCTCTCCGCCATCGGCCGCATCGTCGAGCGCAACGGCGAGCGCAACGGCGAACTGAAGCTCTACCCGCTCACGCTGCCCACCATCCACCAGAACGCTTACAAGGCCTACCCCGTACCAGCCAGGTGGCGCAAGGTGTTTGATCGGAAAAGCACAGTTCCACTGCGCGTGTACTTCGGCAACCGTCGAGAAACCTACGACGCTCGCCAACCCTACTACCTCAAAATCCGCGAACTCAACGACCTGCCCAACCCCAACACAAACCAGCGCGACCTGCGCTTCCCCAACGGTGACCGAAACCGCGCATTTTTGATCGGCCAACACCCGCTTTCCGAGCGTCCAATCACCGAAGAGCGCCCCCACTACACCCGCGGCTGGGTGCGCAGCCTGTGGACCCCCAACCGCGAAAAGGAACTCCCCCGCACCGTCAAGCACCAGCTCTTCATCCCCGACCCCGTGGAGACCCCCGCCGACGACGACCTCCTGCCCATCCCCCAGGGCGTGCTCGACACCTTCCACGCCCTCGCCGACCTCGCCCTGGCCGGCCAGCACTGGGGCAAGGACGACACCCCCGCCGACGACCGGCTCCTCCCCTTCACCCCCGCCGGCCGGCCAGCCCGCGAAGATGGCCGCGAAACCCGCCTGCAACCCGGCGATCTGGTCTGCTTCGACCTGGACAACAACGGCGCGGTGAGCGAAATCAGCTTCTCCTCCATCTGGCGCCAGGGCCTGCGCAAGGCCGGCAGGCCAGAGCTTGCCACCACCGCCGACCTCCTCGCCCAGGTCTCGCCCCACCTGCTCCCCCTGGGCATGCCCGGCCGCAGCGAGCGGCTCTCCCCGGTCGAACAACTCTTCGGCGTCGTCGAATATCGCCCGCCGCAAGCCGCCAAAGGCACCCGCAAGCCCACCGATGCCCCCGCCGCCTACGCCCTGGCCGGGAAAGTGCACGTCGGCTATGGCCGCCCCGCCCGCAGCTTTGAGCGCGCCCCCGCCGTCACCCTCAAGGAACTCTCCACCCCCAAGCCCCCCTCCCCCGCCCTGTACTTTCGCCCCAAGGCGGGCGACGGTTACGTTTCCAAAGCCGACCTCGCCCGCCAGCCCCAAAACTACGCCCCCGCCGGCCGCAAGCACTACCTCCACGCCCTGCGCCGGCAAGGCCAGGTCGCCCAACTGGACGATTACGGCCGCGCGCCCGGCGACGGCAGCGGCCGACCGCCCTGGCAAAGCCGATTCGACGGCCAGGAAGACAGCGGCAACAAGCGCCGCGTGAGGGTTGAGCCCATCCCCGCCGGCGAAACCTTCCACTTCGAGATCGACTTCGACAACCTCAACCCCACCGAGCTGGAACAGCTCTGCGCCACCCTGCTCCCCCACCCCGCCTTCGAGCACCGCCTGGGCATGGGCAAGCCCATCGGCCTGGGTTCGGTCAAGCTGGCGGTGGAGGGGCTGCTTCTCGTCGACCGACCCCGCCGCTACGCCGAAGACGAGCCCAACGCCCCCCGCCACCACCGCGGCTGGCGCGCCAACGCCGACGCCGGCTGGCCCGACCACCTCCAGGGCGACAGCCCCGCCGCCCCCCTGGAAGCCGCCGAACAACCCGCCGCCCAGGCCGAGCGCGCCATGGCCCGCGTGCCCGCCGACGTGCGCCGCGCCCTGCAACTGCTGGGCAACCCCGGCGCCGTTGCGGCCCCGGTGCACTACCCCCAGGTCAAGGATGCCCAAATCGAAAAAGAGCACTACCTCTGGTTCGTCGCCAACGACGACAAAAATACCGTCGGGGGCAATCGGCACCTGCCCCGCCTGCACGCCGACAGCCGCTGCCTGCCCACCCTGCCGCGACTCGTCAAGAGGGAGAAAGACCATCCCCCCAACACCGGCAAACCCCGCCGAAAATGAACCCCTTGAATCCAGGCGCCCCCAAACCCCTTCAAACAAACCGCGCCGCGGCTTGATTGCAAAAGGAAAACAACCCAGAATCCAGGTCGTCCCGACTCACTGGGTACCGCTCATGCTGCATGGCGCCGCCAATGCCCCCGAAACCCGCGCCCCACAAGGCACACCGGGGCTGCGGTCAGGCCCCAGGGCCGAAGTCAGGCCCGTTAAGACAATGCGCGAAGAATGTTTTCGGGGATAGTGTGTCAGGCCCCAGGGCCGAAGTCAGGCCCGTTAAGACGCAGTGGCGGATGGGATGGAAGGCTTCCTTCAGTCAGGCCCCAGGGCCGAAGTCAGGCCCGTTAAGACCCAGGTTTCAGGGTTCTTTTCCGGCATTTTTGTGTCAGGCCCCAGGGCCGAAGTCAGGCCCGTTAAGACCCACTTCGGGCAAAGAAGGCGCGCGCGAAAAGTCAGGCCCCAGGGCCGAAGTCAGGCCCGTTAAGACTTCGGAGGCGAAGGACATGCCCTTGGCCATTTGTCAGGCCCCAGGGCCGAAGTCAGGCCCGTTAAGACTCTTGTGGTTGAATTACTTCTTCGTGGGACGGGTCAGGCCCCAGGGCCGAAGTCAGGCCCGTTAAGACCCGCCGGCGGCGCCGACCACCACAGCAACATGCGTCAGGCCCCAGGGCCGAAGTCAGGCCCGTTAAGACGGATCGAGCGTGACTTGCTCGGACTGGTCGTGTCAGGCCCCAGGGCCGAAGTCAGGCCCGTTAAGACATAAGCCTTCTTCTGCGCGGGGTCGGTGGTCAGGCCCCAGGGCCGAAGTCAGGCCCGTTAAGACATCGCTGGAGAAACCCCGGCGAAGAGGGCGAGTCAGGCCCCAGGGCCGAAGTCAGGCCCGTTAAGACCCCGAAGTACTCTCTTGTGAGAATGCTTTTTTTTTGTCAGGCCCCAGGGCCGAAGTCAGGCCCGTTAAGACGGTGCTCGCGTGCACTTACTGTGGGAAGAAAAAGTCAGGCCCTTTGCCACGGCGGGCGGATGTCGCCCGCCGTGTTCTTCCTCCTCCTGCAGGCGTAGCGCTGTCGGCCAGCGCGAAATTGAGCCCGCTTTCCGCGCTTGTTCCGGCTTTGCGCGCCGCGCCGAAGGCGCATGCTGATCGGGTCTTCCAGCCCCCGCTTGCCGCCATGCCCCACTGGATCGTCACCACCGACATTGCCGACCCGCGACGCCTGCGGCGGGCTGCACGGATTTGCGAACGGCACGGCGAGCGGGTGCAGGAGAGCTTGTACTGGATGGACCTTGCCGCCGAGGAGCTGCAGGCGTTGCAGGCGGCGCTGGCGGCAACGATCCACCCCGCCCACGACACAGTGCGCTACTACCCGGTGTGCGGGCTGGATCTGGCGCGCTCCCAGGGCGAGGGGCTGTGCCACGGGCTCAAGCCCCTGCCCAGCCACTGGCTGGTGTAAGGGGAACGCGATGGAAGCCGGCCCCCTGCTCCGCCAGGCCCTGAGCCCCGCCAACCTGCTGACCGCCTGGAACCGGGTAGCCGCCAACCGGGGCATGGCCGGCGTGGATGGCGAGACCATCGACGGGATCGCGCCCCAGGTGCACGGGGTGCTCGACGAGATTGCCGCCGGAGTGTGGGCCGGCAGCTACCGCCCGGCTGCGCTGCGCCGAGTGTGGATGGCCCGCCCTGGCAAGCCGCCCCGAGGGCTGGCGGTGCCCACCGTCCGCGACCGCATCCTGCAGACCGCCGTGACGCTGGCGCTGACCCCGCCGGTCGAGGCTGAACTGGAAGACCAGATGCTGCAGCCCCTGTGCCCCCACTGCCGCCACGCCATGCTCTGGCAGGGCAAGCCGCCACCCACCGCCACCGAAGCCTTCTGGGTGTTCTGAGCCGGACCGGTTACTGAGCCCCCGTCAAACCGCAGGCGAAGCACCTCCCGCCGTCAGTTGGGGGACAGGTGCTTGAGCGGCAGTCTCCGGTGGCGACCCGCGTAGCGCCCACAGCGCTTGTATCACCTGCTGCGCAGCCGGCAGTCCTTGCCAGCGTCCTCGCTCAAGCAGGGGGGCGGGGTGGTTCCGACCAGCCCCCCGACTCACCGAGCAGCGCCCAAAGACGGCATTCGTCAAGCCCCTGCAGGAGAAGATGCCCAATCGCGAGTTTTGTCATTTACTGCAAACTCATTTATCATTGCCGGCCATCCACCGACATGCAATGTGAACGATGAGCCCCCGCCTTCATCCTTCCCTCTCCCCCGTGGCGCGGCCGGCCGGTTGTCTCGCGATCTCCGGCATGAGCGCGGGCGGCAGCCCGGATGAATCCGGCGCCCCGCACGCTCGAAGTGCGCCCATCGCGATTCGCAATCTGGATACCGGCGAAATCTTCGCGGGCGAGAGCCCCCGCCCCAGCCACCCCTGAGCCCTCTCCGGCCCACGCCCCCCGTACCTCGCAAGAGCCTCCAGTCACCCACGGCGAAGATGCACAGCAGACAACCCCCGGCAACCCTCGTCCCAGCCCAGGACGCCCCCGCCCCCTACCTCACCATGGACGGCTCGACCGTCCGCGAACTCATGCATCCGGCCCTGCATGGCAACCGCGCCCAGAGCCTCGCCGAAACCCGCATCGGCACCGGGCGGCGCACCCTCCTGCACCGCCACCGGGAATCCGAAGAGGTCTATCACGTTGTGGGCGGGCGCGGCGAGATGACCCTCGGCGACACGCGTTTTCCGATCCAGACGGGCGACACCGTCCACATCCCCCCGGGCACCCCGCATTGCGTGCAGAACCTTGGCCAGGCGGCGCTGCGCATCCTGTGCTGCTGCGCGCCGGCCTACTCCAACGACGACACTGAGTTGCTGGAAGCCCCCACCGAACACAGCGACGACCGGTTGCTGCTCGCCAACGAACCCGCCGGCGCCAACGACTACGCGTCGCGCAACTACCTCTCCCTGCGACTCAGCCTCGGGATCAACCAGACCCGCTTCTGGAGCGCGGTACTGGTCACCCAGTCCGGCGGCAGCCGCTACGAGAACGGCCGCGCCGCGCCCCGGCAGGTCGACACCCTGGTTCGCCTCGCCTACGGCACCGAAGAAGACGCCCGCAAGCTGCTCGCGTCCCTGCGCGAACGCCGCCCGGCCGACTACAAACCCACCCGCTCGGTGGCCCCCATCCTGGAATCCGGGAGCGAAGTCCGGCAACTGCGCAAGCGCATGCTGATGAGCCAGAAAGCCTTCTGGGGCTTGGTCAGCGTCACCCAGTCGGCCGGCGCACGCTACGAAGCGGGCATGAACATCGCTCCGCCCGTCCGGCTACTACTGCAACTCATCCTCAGCAACGACCGGCAGACCGAGACGCTAATGAAAAAGCTCCGCGCCGCCTCAACCGCCGCCATCGAGGCGAAGCTGTAGCCGGCCAGCAACGGCGCGGCTCACGCCCTCCCCCCGTGCATCTGGCACCCGGCCACCCACCTCACAACGCCATCTTCCCCTTCCATCGCCGTGCGCCTCCCCTTTCTGGGCGGCACACGAGCGGCGCATTGCTGGATAGATAGGAGCCCTGCCGGTCGATCCCGAAGGAGAGCCACCGCAAGGCCCGCAATGGGCTGCAGCAGCCAACGACAAGAGCGCGGCAGCCTGCGCCCGCTGGCGACGGCTTCGACGAGGGCAGGAGAATACGCAGAGAGAAGCAGCCAACCGCCCGGGCAAGCCGATGGAACGCGTTCCCGAGCGCAACCGGGCAGATGGGCGGCCATCGGCCAGGCAGGCAGATCGCCAGCACCCGCGCAACGGGGCAGCCAACGACAACCCACACCCCCAACCGAAACCGCAAGCCACGAGATGCCGATTTGCTCACCGGCAAGCCACAAAAGCAAAAAGCCCTTGGTGACCAAGGGCTTTTTGCTTTGAAACAATGGCGGAAAGGGAGGGATTCGAACCCTCGATACGGCTAAACCGTATACCGGATTTCGAGTCCGGCGCATTCGACCACTCTGCCACCTTTCCGCTCGAAGCGCCGAATTATAGACAATCCGGCGAAAAAAGCCAGCGCTTTATGCTGGTTTTGCGGTGCGAGCGGTAAATTCGTCGTAGGCGCGCACGGCCTCGGCCGCGTACATCAGGCTCGGGCCGCCGCCCATGTAGGTGCAGATGCCCAGGGTTTCCATCAGCTGCTCGCGGGTCACGCCCAGGCGGATGAGCGCCTTGACGTGAAAGCCGATGCAGCCGTCGCAACGGGCGGAGACGCCGATGGCCAGGGCGATGAGTTCTTTCTGCAGGGCGGTCAGCGCCCCTTCCTTCATCGCGTCCTTGGCCATCGCGCTGAAACCCTTCATGGTTTCGGGGATTTCTGCGCGCAGGGCTTCCATGCCCTTGCTGAGGTCGCCGGTGATCTGGACGAAGGATTTGCTGCTCATGGTTGCCACTCCTTTTATTAGATTTTTCTAATATACAGGATCGGCGGCCCAAGGAAAACCGCCGGCATCAAGCCGGCGGTGATTTTTCTCAGTTGGCGGGCTGTAGCACCGTGACGCCGCCCATGTAGGGCTGCAGCACGGCGGGCACACGTACCGAACCGTCGGCCTGCTGGTAGTTCTCGAGCACCGCGACCAGGGTACGGCCCACCGCGAGGCCGGAGCCGTTGAGGGTGGCGAGGGTTTCGTTCTTGCCCTGGGCGTTCTTGAAGCGGGCCTGCATGCGGCGGGCCTGGAAGCCCTCGAAGCACGAGCAGGAGGAGATCTCGCGGTAGGTGTTCTGGGCCGGCAGCCAGACTTCCAGGTCGTAGGTCTTGGCGGCGGAGAAGCCCATATCGCCCGAGCACAGCACGATCTTGCGGTAGGGCAGCTCGAGCTTCCGGAGGATGGCCTCGGCATGGCCGGTGAGTTCCTCAAGGGCGTCCCAGGCCTTTTCGGGCTGCTCGATGCGGACGAGCTCGACCTTGTCGAACTGGTGCTGGCGGATCATGCCGCGGGTGTCCTTGCCGTAGCTGCCGGCTTCGGAGCGGAAGCACGGGGTGTGGGCGACGAACTTGAGGGGCAGCGCATCGAGCGGCAGGATCTCGTCGCGGACGATGTTGGTGACCGGCACTTCGGCGGTGGGGATGAGGTAGAACTTGCCACCGTCGGCCTTGGGCACCGAGAACAGGTCTTCCTCGAACTTGGGCAGCTGGCCGGTGCCGAACATGCTGGCGGCGTTGACCATGTACGGGGTGTATAGCTCGGTGTAGCCGTGCTCGGCGGTGTGGGTGTCCAGCATGAACTGGGCGAGCGCGCGGTGCAGGCGGGCGAGGCCCCCCTTCATCAGCGAAAAGCGGGCGCCGGAGATCTTCACCGCGGTTTCGAAATCCAGCCCGCCCAGGCGGGTGCCGATGTCCACGTGGTCGCGCACCTCGAAGTCGAAGCTGGGGATCGTGCCCCAGCGGCTGACCTCCACGTTGTCTTCTTCGGACTTGCCTGCCGGCACACTGTCGTGGGGCAGGTTGGGCAGGCCGGCGACGAAGGCGTTGAAGCGCTCCAGCAGCTCGGCCAGGGCGACCTCGTTGGCCTTCAGCTCGTCGCCGATGCCGGCAACCTCGGCCAGCACGGCGGAAGCGTCCTCGCCCTTGCTCTTGAGCTGGCCGACCTGCTTGGAGAGGGTGTTACGGCGGGCCTGGAGCTCCTGGGTACGGGTCTGGCGCGTCTTGCGCTCGTCTTCGAGCGCCTGGAAGGCGGCAACGTCGAGGCTCATGCCCCGGGTGGCGAGTCGCTCGGCCACGAAATCCAGTTTGGCACGAAGCAGTTGAACATCAAGCATGACTATCCCTATTCGAATCTGAAACCGGTCAATCGACGGTACATCGGGCAGCGGCACCCCGCCCGCCCGGATCGTGGTTGCACCGCACCACGGCGAAACCGCTTGCACCACTAGCAGAAGTTATGAAAATCAAAAAGTTAATAGCCCACAAAAGTTAAACTTTTCTTGATTTCCATGGTTCAAAACCCACACTTAAAGAAAGACGTACGCAGATGACGTCGCGCACCCTGACCATTGAGGAGACACCCATGTTATCGATACGCGACTGCCTGGATTATTGCGACCTCACCGACGAGGATGTGGCCATCATTGCGGAGCACCACGACATTCCCGATGTCGCCGCCGCCCAGATTGCCTGCGGGCTCGTCCAGAGCCGGGAGGGGACGCTGCTGCTTACCCAGTTCATGCAGGAACTCGTGGAAGAGGCCGAATGCCGCGGCGACCGCGACAAGGCCAAGCGCTTCCGGGCTGCCTGCGCACGTTTCATCGCGAGCCACCCTGTCCAGACCCACTGACATTGCCCTGCCCTGCGCCGGCCTCGGCCTGACGGTCGAGTCCGCGCAGGCGCGCCAGCTTTTCTCCGATCTTTGCTTCCAGCCCCCGGTCGACCGGTTGGTACCAGCCGGGGCGCGCCATGCCGTCGGGCAGATAGTTCTCGCCGGCAGCGTAGCCGCCCGGTTCGTCGTGGGCGTAGCGATAGGCCTTGCCGTAACCCAGCTCCTTCATGAGCCGGGTGGGCGCGTTGCGCAGATGGATCGGCACGGGGCGGGAGACGTCGTTGGCGACAAACCTCCGGGCCGCATTATACGCGTTGTAAACCGCGTTCGATTTGGCGGCGCAAGCGAGGAAAACGGCCGCTTCGGCGAGCGCCAGTTCGCCTTCCGGTGAGCCCAGACGCTCGTAGGTGGCGCAGGCGTTGAGGCAGATCTCCAGCGCCCGCGGGTCGGCCAGGCCGATGTCCTCGATGGCCATCCGCACCAGCCGACGGCCCAGGTAAAGCGGCTCGGCGCCACCGTCGAGCATCCGGCACAGCCAGTAGAGCGACGCATCGGGGTCCGACCCGCGCACCGACTTGTGCAGGGCGGAGATCTGGTCGTAGAAGGCCTCGCCGCCCTTGTCGAAGCGGCGCAGGTTGCGCGACAGGGCTTCGTCGATGAAGGCCGGCGTGACCGGATTGACGCCGGCGGTTTCGGCCGCCGTCTGGACCTGCTCCAGCAGGTTGAGGAGGCGTCGGGCGTCGCCGTCGGCAAAGCCGGTGAGGCGATCCCGGGCGTCGTCCTCGAAGGCGAGATCGGGGCAGGCGTGAGCCCGGGCGCGCTCGAAGAGTTCGGCCAGTTCCTCGGCGGTAAGCGGCTGCAGCACGTACACCGCGGCGCGGGACAGCAGCGCGGAATTTACCTCGAAGGACGGGTTCTCGGTGGTGGCTCCCACCAGCGTGACCAGGCCCTGCTCCACAAACGGCAAGAACGCGTCCTGCTGGGCCTTGTTGAAGCGGTGCACCTCATCCACGAAGAGGATGGTGTGGCGCCCGCGGGCCCGGGCGGCTTCGGCCTGGGCGATGGCTTCGCGGATGTCCTTCACGCCGGAGAAGACCGCCGACAGCGCGGTGAACTCCGCGTCGAAGGCTTTTGCCATCAGGCGCGCGAGGGTGGTCTTGCCCACGCCCGGCGGGCCCCACAGGATCATCGAGTGGGGCTTGCCCGACTGGAAGGCGAGCGCCAGCGGCTTGCCCGGCCCGAGCAGATGGCGCTGGCCGATCACCGCCGCGATGGTCTGCGGTCGCATGGCTTCGGCGAGGGGCAGCCGCGGCGGGTCGAGGGCGTCGAACAGATCGGCCATGGGGGTGACGCGAGGGCCCGGCGTTCAGTCGCCGACCACGTCGGCGCCCTTGGGCGGCACGAAGCGGAACAGGCCGGCATCCAGCGCCGGGTTGCGTTCGAGCTGACCGAACTGCAGGGCGGTGGTCTGGCCGAAGTTGTCGTGGAGCACCATGGCCTTGAGCTGGCCGCCGGCAAAGCCCAGTCGGATGCGCTCGAAGCTGCTGTCGTCGGCCTTGGGGGTGGCTTCGACCCATTCCAGGCCATCGGCGGCGCCAGCATCCTTCAGCACGAAGTTCTTGTCCAGGGCGTTGTCGCCGGCAAGAATTGCCGCCGGGGTGTTGCCCAGGGCCTGACCGAGCTTCTTGGTGGTGACCTGGTTGAGTTCCTGGTCGAAGGCCCAAAGCTTGCTGCCGTCGCCCACCAGCAGCTGGGCGTAGGGCTTCTCGTACACCCAGCGGAACTTGCCCGGGCGCGAGAACGCAAACGTGCCGGTGGCCTGCTGGGGCTTGCGGCCGGACTTGGAGAAGACCTGCTGGGAAAAGCTGCCCTTGGCGCTGCGGGTGCCGTCCATGAACTGCTTGAGCTGGGCCAGGCCATCGGCGTGGGCCGGGCCGGCAGCGAGCAGCGCGGCCACGGCCAGCCCGCGGACGAGGGGTTTGAACAGGGTGCGGATCATCATTCTCCTTCGCGGGCGGGGGCGACCACCTCCCGGTTCCCGTTGGCGCCCATGGGCGTGACGAGGCCGGAGCGCTCCATCTGCTCGATGAGGCGCGCGGCGCGGTTGTAACCGATGCGCAGGTGACGCTGGACCAGCGAGATCGACGGCCGGCGCGTCTTGACGACGATCTCGACGGCCTGATCGTAGAGCGGGTCGGCCTCGCTGCCTTCCCCACCTTCGCCGCCGCCCAGCAGATCGCCGCCGTCGTCTTCGGGCGAGGCCAGGATGCCGTCCACGTAGTCGGCTTCGCCGGTGGCCTTGAGGTATTCGACCACCTTGTGCACCTCGTCGTCGGCCACGAAGGCGCCGTGCACGCGCACCGGCAGGCCGGTGCCCGGCGCGAGGTAGAGCATGTCGCCCATGCCCAGGAGGGCCTCGGCGCCCTGCTGGTCGAGGATGGTGCGGGAGTCGATCTTGCTGGAAACCTGGAAGGCCATCCGGGTGGGGATGTTGGCCTTGATGAGGCCGGTGATGACATCCACGCTGGGGCGCTGGGTGGCGAGGATCAGGTGGATGCCGGCGGCCCGGGCCTTCTGCGCCAGACGGGCGATAAGCTCTTCGATCTTCTTGCCCACCACCATCATCAGGTCGGCCAGCTCGTCGATGATGACCACGATGTAGGGCAGCTTGTCGAGGGGCTCGGGGCTCTCCGGCGTGATCGAGAACGGGTTCTTGAGGGGCGCGCCGGCCTTGGCGGCTTCGGCCACCGCCTTGTTGTAGCCGGCCAGGTTGCGCACGCCCAGGGCCGACATGAGCTTGTAGCGCTTCTCCATCTCGGCCACGCACCAGTTGAGCGCGTTGGAGGCGTGCTTCATGTCGGTGACCACCGGCGCCAGCAGGTGCGGGATGCCCTCGTAGATCGACAGTTCGAGCATCTTCGGGTCGACCAGGATGAGCCGCACGTCGGCGGGTTCGGACTTGTAGAGCAGCGACAGAATCATCGCGTTGATGCCCACCGACTTGCCCGAGCCGGTGGTGCCGGCCACCAGCAGGTGGGGCGTCTTGGCGATGTCGGCCACCACCGGCTGGCCGCCGATGTCCTTGCCCAGCGCCACGGTGAGGGGCGAGTGCATGTCGTGGTAGGCCTTGGAGCCGAGGATCTCGGACAGGCGAACGGTCTGGCGCTTGGGGTTGGGTAGCTCCAGCGCCATGCAGGTCTTGCCCGGCACCGTCTCGACGACGCGGATGCTCACCACCGACAGGGCGCGGGCCAGATCCTTGACCAGGTTCATCACCTGGCTGCCCTTCACACCCACCGCCGGCTCGATCTCGAAGCGGGTGATGACCGGGCCCGGATAGGCCGCCAGCACCTTCACCTCGACGCCGAAGTCGGCCAGTTTGCGCTCGATGAGGCGGGAGGTGAATTCGAGGGTTTCGGGCGACGGCGGCTCCACGTCGTGGGCGGGCTCGTCGAGCAGCGCCAGGGGCGGCAGCGCGCCGCCGGGGAGTTCGGTGAACAGCGGGGTCTGGCGCTCCTTCTCGACCCGCACGGATTTCTCGACCTCGACGATGGCCGGCTCGATGCGCAGGGGCGGCGGCGGCGCGGCCTCTTCCTTCTTGCGCTTGGTCTCGACGACGGCCTCGCGCTTCTGGGCCACCTCCCGGCCGATGCGCCGGTCTTCAAGGGTCTGGAAGCCGTTGGTGGCGAACAGCCAGGTTTT